>JAUSOF010000020.1 GCA_030656145.1 Pseudomonas sp. | reverse complement strand
TATCGCCACACTGATCCTGATCTACGTCATGCTCGGCCTTGGCCTGAACATCGTGGTCGGCCTGGCCGGCTTGCTCGACCTCGGCTACGTGGCCTTCTACGCCGTGGGCGCCTACAGCTATGCGCTGCTGTCGTTCTACTTTGGCCTGAGCTTCTGGATCTGCCTACCCATCGCTGGTCTGATGGCGGCGTTCTTCGGCTTTATCCTGGGTTTCCCGGTGCTGCGCCTGCGCGGCGACTACTTGGCCATCGTCACCCTGGGTTTCGGTGAGATCATCCGCATCCTGCTCAACAACATGACCTGGCTGACCGGCGGCCCCAACGGCATCGGCTCGATCCCCAAGCCGACCCTGTTCGGCCTGTCCTTCGACCGCAAGGCCGCCGAAGGCATGCAGACCTTCCACGAGTACTTCGGGGTGGCCTACAACTCGATCAACAAGGTGATTTTTCTTTACCTGATCGCTCTGGTGCTGGTGCTGCTGACCCTGTTCGTGATCAACCGCCTGCTGCGCATGCCGATCGGTCGCGCCTGGGAAGCCTTGCGTGAAGACGAAATCGCCTGCCGTGCCCTGGGCATGAACCCCACCGCAATCAAGCTCTCGGCCTTCACCATCGGCGCCTGCTTCGCCGGTTTTGCCGGTAGCTTCTTCGCCGCACGCCAAGGCTTGGTAAGCCCGCAATCCTTCACCTTCATCGAGTCGGCAATCATTCTCGCCATCGTCGTACTGGGCGGCATGGGCTCGCAACTGGGGATCATCCTGGCAGCCATCGTGATGATTCTGCTGCCGGAGCTGGCACGTGAATTCAACGAATACCGCATGCTGATGTTCGGCGCCCTGATGGTGCTGATGATGATCTGGCGTCCGCAAGGTCTGCTACCCATGCAGCGTCCGCATCTGGAGTTGAAACAATGAGCCGGCCGATCCTGGAAGTAAGCGGCCTGTCCATGCGTTTCGGTGGCCTGCTGGCCGTCAACGGTGTGGGACTGACCGTCAATGAAAAGCAAGTAGTGTCGATGATCGGCCCGAACGGTGCCGGCAAGACCACGGTATTCAACTGCCTGACCGGCTTCTACCAGCCAACCAGCGGCAATATCCGCCTCGATGGCGAGCAGATCGAGGGCCTGCCGGGCCACAAGATCGCCCGCAAGGGCGTAGTGCGCACCTTCCAGAACGTGCGCTTGTTCAAGGAAATGACCGCGGTGGAAAACCTGCTGGTCGCCCAGCACCGCCACCTCAACACCGGCTACCTGGCAGGACTGCTGAAGACCCCGGCGTTTCGCAAGAGCGAACGCGATGCCATGGCCTTCGCCGCGTACTGGCTGGATAAGGTCAACCTCACCGAGTTTGCCAACCGTCCTGCCGGCACCCTGGCCTACGGGCAGCAGCGCCGCCTGGAGATCGCCCGCTGCATGATGACGCGACCACGCATCCTCATGCTCGACGAGCCGGCGGCTGGCCTCAATCCAAGAGAAACGGATGACCTCAAGGCGTTGATCCACATGCTGCGTGATGAACATAACGTCACCGTCTTGTTGATCGAACACGACATGAAGCTGGTCATGAGCATTTCCGACCATATCTATGTGATCAACCAGGGCACCCCCCTGGCCGAGGGGACGCCGGAGCAGATCCGCGACAACCCGGACGTGATCAAAGCCTACCTGGGGGAAGCTTGATGCTGTATTTCGACAATGTTTCCACCTTCTACGGCAAGATTCAGGCACTCCACGACATCAGCGTCGAAGTGCGCCAGGGCGAGATCGTCACCTTGATCGGCGCCAACGGCGCCGGCAAGTCGACCCTGCTGATGACCCTCTGTGGTTCGCCCCAGGCAAGCAGCGGCAGCATCCGCTACCAGGGTGAAGAACTGATCGGCCAGAATACGCCGGACATCATGCGTAAAAGCATTGCCGTGGTCCCAGAAGGTCGCCGTGTGTTCTCCCGCCTGACCGTAGAAGAAAACCTGGTCATGGGCGGTTTCTTTACCGCCAAGGCCGAGTTCCAGGAGCAACTGGACAAGGTCCTGCACCTGTTTCCACGCCTGCAGGAACGCCTGACCCAGCGCGCCGGCACCATGTCCGGTGGCGAACAGCAGATGCTCGCCATTGGCCGCGCGCTGATGAGCAAGCCCAAGCTGCTGTTGCTCGACGAACCCTCACTGGGGCTGGCGCCGATCATCATCCAACAGATCTTCAGCATCATCGAACAGCTGCGCACGGATGGCGTGACCGTGTTCCTGGTCGAGCAGAACGCCAACCAGGCGCTCAAGCTGGCCGACCGCGGTTATGTACTGGAGAACGGTCGGATCGTCATGCAGGGCACTGGGCATGATTTGCTCAATGATCCCAAGGTGCGCGACGCTTACCTGGGCGGCTAAAAACCCGGCGAGCGAAGCGCACCATGCCTCGCTCGCCATGGTTTCAAGCCTGCCTCGCGCAATAGAAACCGCTCTTCGGAGCGGTTTTTTATCTGCACCGTTCGCCCATTGATCCGCGCACAACGCCCCTGGCCAGTTACAATGGTCGCCCTTTTTTGCCGACGACCCTTTCCATGACCGACCCGATACGCCTGTCCAAACGCCTGATCGAACTGGTCGGCTGCTCACGCCGCGAGGCCGAGTTGTACATCGAGGGCGGCTGGGTGCTGGTTGATGGTGTGGTAGTGCAAGAGCCGCAATTCAAGGTCGAAACGCAGCGCGTAGAACTGCTGCCGGACGCCGTACTGGCGCCTGTCGAGCCGGTCACCCTGCTGCTGCACGTGCCCTCTGGCCACTTTCCGGATCGCGCGGTCGAAACCGTCAGCCCGGCCAGCCAATGGCCTGAGGACAACTCTGGCATCCGCCCGCTGAAAAGCCACTTCGCCCGCTTGATCACCTGCTTGCCATTGCAGGCCGGCGCCGATGGTCTGCACGTCCTGACCCAGGACTGGCGGATCGAGCGCAAGCTCAAGGAAGACCAAGCCAAGCTGGAACAGGAATATGTGGTCGAGGTGATCGGCACGCTCAGCAACAGCCAGCTGAAACGCCTGAACCATGGCCTGAGCTTCAACGGCACCGCCTTGGCGCCGTGCAAGGTCAGCTGGCAGAACGAAACCCGTCTGCGCTTTGCCTTGAAAAACCCCCTGCCCGGGCAGATCGTCTTCATGTGTAACAGCGTCGACCTCAAGGTGCTGGGCATGAAGCGCATCCGCATTGGCGGCGTGCCCATGGCCAAGGTACAGCCTGGCCAGTGGCGTTATCTGGCCGCGAAAGAACGCTTCTAACTCTTTTTCAGCTGCTGCCGCTTGTGCAGCAGCCCTCTTCAGGACACCCCCATGCTTAATAACGATGTACTGCGCAGCCTGCGCTATATGCTCGACGTCAGCGATGCGCAGCTGAGTGAAATCATCAAGATCGGCGGCAAGCAGGTCGCTCTCGACGACCTGGCAGCCATGCTCAAGAAAGAAGATGAAGACGGTTTTGTCGCCTGCGACGACGAGCTGATGGCTTACGCCCTCGACGGCCTGGTCTACTTCAAGCGTGGCAAGGACGAAAGCCGTCCAGCGCACCCCCTGGAGCTGCCCGTGACCAACAACATGGTGCTCAAGAAGCTGCGGGTCGCCTACGAGCTCAAGGAAGACGACATGCACGAAATCATGCAGAGCGTTGAGTGCCCGGTTTCAAAACCCGAGATGAGCGCCCTGTTTCGCAAGTTCGGCCATAGCAACTACCGCACCTGCGGTGATCAGTTCCTGCGCAACTTCCTCAAGGGGTTGACCCTGCGCGTGCGCGGCTGAGTCAGTGCGTAGGGGGGGGGAGGCGCGCAGCGCGAGGGTTATAGCTCTGCGTTGTCGGCTAGAGCCCGCAGGGCTCCTGCACTGCACTGCCTGCCGCATGGTGGCGTATTTCCAAGGCCAATGATGACTGCCACCACGCAGTCAGGCGATTAGGGTAATGGCACTCATCCGTTAAAAGGATTCGCCATGCACCCTTACTTCTCCCTGCAAGGCCGTACTGCCCTGGTAACGGGCGGCACTCGCGGTATCGGTAAAATGATTGCCAAGGCCTTTGTCGAAGCCGGCGCCAGCGTCTATGTTTGCGCCCGTGATGGCGAGGCCTGCGCGCAAACCGCCGCAGAGCTCTCAGCCTTCGGCACCTGTCACGGTATCGCCGCCAACCTCGCCAGCGAAGAAGGCGTGCAGGCACTGGCCACGCAGCTAGCGGGCGAAATCGGCCAACTGGATATCCTGGTCAACAACGCCGGCACCACCTGGGGCGCACCGCTCGAATCCTACCCAACCAAAGGCTGGGAGAAGGTCATGCAGCTCAACGTGACCTCGGTGTTCAGCTGTATCCAGCAACTGTTGCCGCTATTGCGCAAAGCCGGGTCGGTGAGCAATCCGGCGCGGGTGATCAATATCGGCTCGGTCGCCGGCATCAGCTCCCACGGCGAAGACGCCTATGCCTATGGCCCAAGCAAGGCTGCGCTGCATCAGCTGTCGCGCATGCTTGCCCGCGAGCTGGTCGGCCAGCACATCAACGTCAACGTGATCGCCCCGGGGCGTTTTCCGAGCAAGATGACCCAACACATCATCCAGGATGACGCGGCCATGGCTGAAGATACCGCACTGATCCCGATGCAGCGCTGGGGTCGCGAGGAAGAAATGGCCGCTCTGGCAATCAGCCTGGCCAGCACCGCCGGTGCCTATATGACCGGGAACATCATCCCAATCGACGGCGGCTTTCACCTCTAGCAGGCCGATGACTAACGACGCATGAGACGCTGCGGCAAGTCTGTGGCGCGGCACGAGTCAGGTACTATGGCGGCGTTCTCTCTTGATCACGCCATCATGCCCTACTCCGTCTCCCCCATAGGCTTCGTCCGTTCCTGCTTCAAGGAAAAGTTCGCTATCCCCCGCCAGCCGCAACTGGCACCGGCGGCGCGTGGCGTACTCGAACTGGTTGCGCCCTTCGATAGCGGCGATGCCGTGCAGGGGCTGGAGCAGGTCAGCCATGTCTGGCTGCTGTTCCTGTTTCACCAGGCGCTGGAAGACCAGCCACGCCTCAAAGTGCGCCCACCGCGCCTCGGCGGGAATAAATCGATGGGCGTCTTCGCCACCCGCGCCACCCATCGCCCCAACGGCATCGGTCAATCGGTGGTCAAACTGGACAAGGTCGAACCCGGCAAGCTCTGGCTGTCAGGCATCGATTTGCTCGACGGCACTCCGGTACTGGATATCAAACCCTATGTGCCCTATGCCGATAGCGTCGCGTGCGCCTACAACCGCATCGCCGACGCTGCGCCACAACTGATCGAGGTGCAATGGCTGGATGATGCCCTCAGCCAGGCGCATAACCACGGCCTGCGCCTGGGCGAGCCCCTGGTCGAGCTGATCGAGCAATGCCTGGCCCAGGATCCGCGCCCGGCCTATCAGACCCCGCTGCCCGAGCGGCGCTATGGCGTGCGCTTCTGGGATGTCGATGTACGCTGGCACTACCCTGAACCGGGCAAGATCTGCGTGCTGGAAGTGGTGGCGAGCTGCTGAACCATGGGCACATCACTCACGGGTGCGAAGCCACGGCAGACCTTGATTGACGTATTGTTTTCGCAACGCCTGGGCTGCGACTAAAGTTCAAGTGTGACCAGCAACTTGGCGGCATATCGCTACATTCTCTCTGCAAACCATGGCTGATCCCGAGACAGCGTAATTTACCTTATGAAAAAACAGCCTTATCGACAAACAGGCGACCTGGTAGACCTTCTGCTCGACGCCATCTGCGTGGTCGACCAGGAAGGACGCTTCGTGTTTGTCAGTGCGGCCTGCGAGCGGATCTTTGGTTATACGGCCGAGGAAATGGTCGGCAGGAACATGATCGAACTGGTATTGCCGGAAGACCGCGCCAGAACGCTGCAAGCGGCCAACGAGATCATGGCGGGCACCAACAAACCCAGCTTTGAAAATCGCTATGTACGCAAGGATGGGCAGATCGTTCACATCATGTGGTCGGCCCGTTGGTCCGCGAACGATCAACTGCGGGTTGCCGTGGCTCACGACATCAGCGAGCGCAAACACAGCGAGACCATGCAAGCAGCGCTCTATGCCATTTCCGAGGCCGCGCATCTGGCCAAAGACCTACCTGGACTGTTTGAAAAAATTCATTCGATCGTCGGTGAACTACTGCCCGCCATCAACTTCTCCGTAGCCCTTTACGATGAGCAAAATGACCAACTGAGCTTCCCCTATCATATTGATGAGCGCCATCAGGCTCCTGCCCCACACGCGCGCGACGCACCCACCCTCAGCGCCGAGATCATCCGCACCGGGCAAACCTTGCTGCGCTCAGCCGAAACGCTGGCAACACTGCCCGAGCATGTGCGGGCGATCGACTGCACCTCACTGTATTGGCTCGGCGTGCCGCTCACCTCGCATAACGGCACCATTGGCGCCCTGGTAGTCCAGAGTTATACCCATGGGGCACGCTACACCGACAAGGACAAAGAGCTGCTGCAATACGTCTCGACCCAGGTGGCATCTGCCATCGAACGCCAGCAGATGCTCAGTCGCCTGCAGTTTATGGCCCAATACGACCAACTGACCCAACTGCCTAACCGTGCACTGCTGCATGACCGTTTGCACACGGCACTGACCAGGGCACGCCGGGAGCAAGTACAACTGTCGCTGCTGTTCCTCGATCTGGACAAGTTCAAGCAGGTCAACGATACCTTCGGCCATGCCATCGGCGATCTATTGCTAAAGAGGGTTGCCACTCGCCTCAAGCAATGTATTCGCGAGTCCGATACGGTCGCACGCCTGGGTGGCGACGAATTCGTGGTGCTGCTCGAAGACTTTCACTCGCCAGATCATGCGCTACTGGTCGCCGAGAAAATCCGCGTGGCACTCAACCAGCCCTTCGACCTGAATGGTCAGGCGCACAGGGTTCTACCGAGTATCGGCGTGGCGTTCTATCCGCAGCATGGTGATGATGCCCGACAGTTGCTCAGCCACGCCGACAACGCCATGTATATTGCGAAGAGAAACGGCGGGAACCGCTTTCACGTCACGCGTGAGCCAAGCTCACGCTGAGAGCTCGCTGCCCGGTCCAGCGCGGACTCGACAGTTGGGCACGGCGGTACAACACATAGATCGGATGTAATGCGCGGGCAATGTGTCGGCGCAGGACGTTTCAGCGAACTACATCCGCGCAAAAAAAATCCCGCTCACTTGAATCAAGGGAACGGGATTGCAGCTGCAGCAAGCCTTTTCAGCACCAGGGGCTTACTTCTCGACGAAGGCGCGCTCGATCAGGTAATCGCCTGGCTCGCCCATGCGCGGCGAGATCTTCAGACCGAAACTGTCGAGTACTGCCGCGGTTTCGTCGAGCATGCTCGGGCTGCCGCAGATCATTGCACGGTCGTCCTGGGGGTTAATCGGCGGCAGGCCGATATCACGGAACAGTTTGCCACTGCGCATCAGATCGGTCAGACGGCCCTGGTTCTCGAACTCTTCGCGGGTCACGGTCGGGTAGTAGATAAGCTTGTCCTTCAGGGCATCGCCGAAGTATTCGTTTTGCGGCAAATGCTCGGTAATGAACTCGCGGTAGGCCACTTCGTTGACGTAACGCACGCCGTGCACCAGCACGACTTTCTCGTAGCGCTCGTAGGTTTCCGGGTCCTGAATCACACTCATAAAGGGCGCCAGGCCAGTGCCGGTGCTGAGCAGGTAGAGGTGTTTGCCAGGCAGCAAGTCATCCAGCACCAGTGTGCCGGTGGGCTTGCGGCTGACCATCAGTTCGTCACCCGGCTTGAGGTGCTGCAACTGCGAGGTCAGCGGGCCGTCCTGCACCTTGATGCTGAAAAACTCCAGATGCTCTTCGTAGTTGGGGCTGGCAATCGAATAAGCACGCATCAGCGGGCGGCCATTGTCCTGCTGCAAGCCGATCATCACGAACTGACCGTTTTCGAAACGCAACCCGGTATTACGGGTGGTCTTGAAGCTGAACAGGGTGTCGTTCCAATGGTGGACGCTGAGTACGCGCTCGACGTTCAGATTGCTCATGCTGGTTCCTCAAGAAGCGCTGGCATAGTTGCGGTTGCAGCAGATTCTAGGCGGGCGCAGAATATCTGTTAAGTGAATAATCAAGATATAGGTTATCGGTTATATAGATATGCGATTTACCCTCAGACAACTGCAGATTTTCGTTGCCGTCGCCCAGCAGGGCAACGTCTCGCGCGCCGCCGAATCGCTGGCCCTGTCGCAGTCGGCCACCAGCACCTCGTTGAGTGAGCTGGAGCGTCAATCCGACTGCCAACTGTTCGACCGGGCCGGCAAGCGTCTCAACCTCAACGCCTTGGGCTTGCAGTTGCTGCCACAGGCGGTAGCGATGCTCGACCAGGCCAGGGAAATCGAGCGCCTGCTGGGCGGCAAAAGCGGCTTTGGCTCATTGAACGTCGGCGCCACTCTGACTGTCGGCAATTACCTGGCCACCCTGCGGATCGGCAGTTTTATGCAGCGTCACCCGGAATGTCGAGTGACACTGCAGGTGCACAACACCGCTTATGTGGTGCAACAGATCGCCCACTACGAACTGGATATGGGCTTGATCGAAGGCGACTGCCAGCATCCGGATATCGAGGTGCAACCCTGGGTCAAGGACGAGTTGGTGGTGTTCTGCGCGCCGCAGCATGCTCTGGCCAAACGCGGAGAAGCCAGCGTGGAAGAGCTGGCTCGCGAGGCGTGGATTCTGCGCGAGCAAGGCTCCGGCACCCGCCTGACCTTCGATCAGGCCATGCGCCATCACCCCAGCAGCCTGAATATCCGTCTGGAGCTGGAACACACTGAAGCCATCAAGCGCGCGGTGGAGTCCGGCCTGGGGATCGGCTGCATTTCCCGCCTGGCCCTGCGGGATGCGTTTCGCCGTGGCAGCCTGGTGGCGCTGGAAACCCCCGAACTGGATCTACGTCGGCAGTTCTACTTTATCTGGCACAAGCAAAAGTACCAGACCGCAGCCATGCGCGAATTTATCGAGCTATGCCGGGCGTTGACGGCCGGGGTCAAACGCAGCGACGAGATCGTTCTGCCGAATATTGCCTGACCAGCGCTGGCACTCTCAGGCCGCCGGTCATCAGCCCAGCAGGATCACTGTCCAGACACTGGCGATCAACGCCAGGGACATGAATTGCGCGGCACTGCCCATGTCCTTGGCGTTTTTCGACAAGGGATGCAGTTCCAGGGAGATACGATCGACCGCCGCCTCCAGCGCAGAGTTGAGCAGTTCGACGATCAACGCCAACAGACAGACACCGACCATCAGGGCGCGTTCGCCCCGACTCACGTCGCTGTAGAAGGCCAGTGGAATCAACACCAGATTGAGCAACATTAACTGCCGAAATGCGGCTTCGCCGGAAATTGCGACGCGCAAACCCGCCAACGAATAACCCGCAGCATTAACGATACGCTTGAGGCCGGTCTGGCCCTTGAATGGCGACATAGGAAGATGGCCCAGTGTGTAAAAAGCCGGCTGGCAGGAGAACTATAGACCGGCACCAACAAACCGGCCCGGTCCTGCTGCGCTGGCTGTTGGAGCAAGAAGCTAAGAATGCGCGAGACTTGTCGCATTAGCCTGCTCAACTGCTGGGGATCGACTCCATCTGCTGCAACAACAACGCCGCCTGGGTGCGGGTGCGTACGCCGAGCTTGCGGAAAATCGCGGTGACATGCGCCTTGACAGTAGCCTCGGAAACGCTCAATTCGTAGGCGATCTGTTTGTTCAGCAAGCCATCGCAGACCATGGTCAACACCCGAAACTGCTGCGGGGTCAGGCTGGCCAGCCCGGCGCTGGCAGCCTTGGCCTCGGCAGACACCTGAGCGGCCTCCTCGGTTTGCTCTGGCCACCAGGTATCGCCATCGAGCACTACTTGCACGGCCTGCTGGATACTCTGCAGGGAGCTGGATTTGGGAATAAAGCCACTGGCGCCAAACTCGCGAGCCCGGACCACAACCGCGGCGTCTTCCTGCGCCGAAACCATCACCACTGGCACTTGCGGGTATTGCCCGCGCAGCAGAACCAGACCGGAAAAGCCATAGGCTCCGGGCATGTTGAGGTCGAGCAAAACCAGATCCCAATCTGACTTTTCCGCCAGGCAGGTTTCCAATTCGGCAATGCTGGCAGCTTCTACCAGTCGTAGCTGCGGCCCAAGGCCCAGGGTCAGCGCCTGCTGAAGAGCGCTGCGAAAAAGTGGATGGTCGTCGGCAATCAGGATTTCATAGGCCATTGCAGATCCTGTTCTTGTTATGTGGGTACCGCTGGCGCTGGTCTGTCGAGCAATACTCAACAGCCAACTCAATTTAGCCACGCATAGTACACGGGCAAGCACCAATGCGCCTAAGGCGGCGCCCAGCATGCCGAGCGATCACGGAGTGGTCAAGCGCGTTACTTTGCGGCACAGTGCGCGCTTTTGCCCAACGAGGCTGCTTTATGCGAAGCCAGGCCCTGCGCGCTGACCTCTTGATGCTGCTGACTGCGATGATCTGGGGCTCGGCCTTCGTCGCCCAGCGCCTAGGCATGGACTCAATAGGCCCCTTCCTCTATAGCGGCCTGCGCTTTGCCTTGGCGGTATTGATCCTGCTGCCCCTGCTACCGCTGCTTGAGCGTCGCTCGCGCAGCACGCCGACCGTGCCGCTGAACCGTCACTTGCTGCTGGGTGGCGGCCTGATGGGCTTGGCGCTGGCCCTGGGCATCAACCTGCAGCAGGCTGGCTTGCTCTTCACCAGTGTCACCAACGCCGGTTTCATTACCGGCCTGTACGTGATCATAGTGCCCTTGCTCGGCCTGCTGATTGGCCACAAGACGGGGTTGGGCATCTGGCTAGGCGCTTCACTGGCGGTGGTCGGCATGTTCCTGCTCAGCGTCGGCGAAGGCTTTCAAGTCGCCTATGGCGACTGGCTACAGTTGGCTGGCGCATTTGTCTGGGCCGTGCATGTGCTGCTGGTCGGGGTTTTCGCCAGACGGCATGACCCATTGCGCCTGGCCGTGGTGCAATTTGCCACCTGTGCGCTGATCAGCCTGCTGTTGGCACTGATCTTCGAGGACATCCAGCTTGACGCGATCATCGCTGCCGGACCGGCGATTCTGTATGGCGGCCTGTTCGGCGTGACCATCGGTTTTACCCTGCAGGTGGTCGCGCAAAAGCATGCGATTGCCTCGCATGCCGCAATCATCCTCTCGCTGGAAGCCGTGTTTGCCGCCATTGCCGGCGCCTGGCTACTGGGCGAAGCCTTGCATCTGCGCGGTTACGTCGGCTGCGCGCTGATGCTCTCTGGCATGCTGTTGGCGCAACTATGGCCGAGAAAACTTAGCGTGGTAGCCAGACTCACAGAAACAACCGCAAGTGCTGATGCAGCGAGTCGTTCAGGTCAACCGCGCGCGGGGCTTTAGCCGCCAGGTAGTGTTGGCTGAAAACATCCAGGTAGGCATTCAGCGCATCGGCGGCCTGCTGGTCGCCGGCCAGTTCCAGGCAAAGCGCCGCCACCTCGGCGGTGCACAGGTGGTCATCACGCGTGGAGCGGCGCAGACGATAGCGTGACAACTGCTCAGGCTGCAGACTGAGCACCGGCAAGCCTTCAAGGTAGGGGCTTTTGCGGAACATCTTGCGCGCTTCGGTCCAGGTTGCATCGAGCAGGATGAACAATGGCCGCTTACCGGGCACAGACTGCACCTCACTGACCACCCGCTCAGGCGCGACGTACTCACCGGGAAAGACCAGATAGGGTTGCCACTGCGGATCACTCAGCAGCGCCAGCAAGTCAGGCTCGACTGCGGTGCGCAACCAGCCAAAGGCCGATGTGTCGCCCACCACATCGGCAATCAACCAACCGGTATTGCTCGGCTTGAGCGCCTCGACATCATGCATCAGCAAGCACATGCCTGACCTCGCCTCCACCTGCGGACGCCAGGCGCACAGGCAATGACTCAGTGCGAGCCGACAACGCTGGCAACGCACCGCCTTGGAACCACGGGCAAGAAAGGGCTTTTCACTACGGGCAATGCGTGCGGCACGCAAACGAGCGACGGCATGACTCATGTGTAAAGCAGTGCGCAGCGATAAATGGAAGGCATGTTGAATCCTGGCTTGGTTAGCCGGCCAGTCTAGCAAAGCGCCCACTATTGCAGGTGGGGCAAACCCCGATGGCCAAGTAAGATGGTGGCCTACTGAACCTCTGCAGGCGACTGCCTGTCATAAGTTCCTAACTGACGCTGGAGAACCCCATGCTGCGCCTGATCGCTCTAACCCTCGCCCTACCTGCGCTCGCCCAGGGCGCATCGCTTAGCAACTTCGAGCTGAGCAAGGCTCTCGAAAGCGTCGCCCGCGAAAGCAGTGTTGGAACGCCCCGCGCGATCAACGAAGACATTCTCGACCAGGGTTATAGCGTCGACGGCAATGAGCTGGTCAACCACCTGAGCGTGCGCCCCGAGCATGCTGCGCAAATGCGTGGCAACCCGGATAGCGTACGCGCGCAGCTGGCCAACAGCGTGTGCCGCAACGCGGGCTATCGCCAGCTATTGAACCGCGGCGCCGTTCTGCGTTACGAGTTCAGCGAGTACAAGACCAATCGCCCGGTCGTCAGCGAGCGTTTCAGCAAGCGTGATTGCGGCGAATAAGCCCGGTCGCCAGCCAACCCGCCGGACCGCTTCAGCGCAAGCAATCGGGCTTGCCCTTGCCAGCCAGCGCAGCACGCTCCTCGCCATTCAAGAGCTTCTGTACGGACACGCCCAGAACCTCTGCGACTGCTTGCAACACGTGCGCCCACGTCGCCTGATTGGCAAACAACATGCCGGCCTCATCCAGGGTGCCACCGCGGTTGCGATAACCCAGCACCCTGTTGTAACGGGCATCGCCAAGGATCGGCCAGAGGTGCCCACGCGCCACTTCCGGACGCATGTGGGTCAGTAGCACGCGGCGTGGATGCTGCTCGGGGAACAACGTCCGGCAGAGTGCGGCAGGCGCCAGCGTTTGTGCTTCCCAGCCATCGCGCGGTTCGCGAAAGCGCCCCGGCTCCTGCAGATAGATCAGGCGCCAGGCGTATTTCTTCGCCCTCAGGCGTGCCGCCGCACGGCGCATCTCGGTCAGCTGATAAGCACCGCAGGCGATCAACAGCACAGGATCGGCACCCTCGGACTGATCCAGCAGGATGGCGCCGTCACGAGCCAGCTGCTCGGCCTGCGGTTGGTCGAGTTGATACGGGCGCACACGTTTGGGGCTGACAATGCAGGTCAGCTGCCCGCGCGCCTGGTAGACCGCCGGCAGCAGGGCCAGCAACGCGTTATGGTCGGCCGGAAACACCACTCGCACCATGTCGTTCATTTCACCGAGCAGAGCTTCGCAGAAGGTAGTGTCCTGATGCGACTGTTGATTCTTGCCGTTCTCCCACGTATGCGAAGTTGCCACTAACGGCCAGCCAAACCAGCCGGCCGGGCGCCCGACTTCTTTCTGCTGCCGGGCAAAAATCAGGGTCTGACGCACCGCACCGAGCATCTTCACGCAGAAGGCTTCATAACTCGCCACCAGGTTAAGGCCGCCTTGATTGGCCAGGCAGGCGGACACCACGGCCTCTTCATTGAGCACGGTAATAACCGCGCCATTGAATGCTTCCAGCTCGCTTTCAGGCGCACAGACCCGATGTTTGAGGGATTGCAGCACACCTTCCAGGCGATTGCTGGCCAACTCATCCGGGTTGCCTACGCGCGGGCGCAGGTGCGGATTGGCCTGTACCAGCTCAACGAAAAAGCGATCCAGCGCCGACATCGGCGAACCGTCTTGCGCGTGCCCGAGATAGTGCAAGGCGGGCAGTTGGAGCGCTGCCGGCCGGCGTTGCGCCAACGGATGATCACGCTCCAGCGGACGCTCGCCACGGCCATGACGGAACTGCGCACAAACCTGCTCCAACTCGCCAGGCGCGACCCACAGACCGGCAACATGCTGATTGAACAGACCACGCGCCGTCTCATCGCTATGCGGATTGGCCGGCAGCGGTAAATTGTGCGCGGCATTACTGCCGGCGCCATAGAAGCCGAAGCCTTTCTCGGTTTCGGCAATCGCATAGGGCATCGGCAGCGGGTAATCCAGGATACCGCTGCGCAACTCGGCGACCCGATGCCCCAGGCGTTGCTCCATCTGCCACAGGGCGCAAACAAACGCCGCCGGATCACGCCCATCAAAGCTGATCGGATCGAATCCGCAGCGGCGCAGGTGCTGACGAAAGCCCTCGAGCCCTTCCAGCGTGCCCAGCTCGGTGCGCTGCTCGATACGCCGGCCGTTGGCGATCATCACCGGCAGCGCCACCCCGCAGTCTTGCGCCCGCCACCAGCGCGGCATCCAATCGCTACCGCGCTGTTCTTCGGCCGCACCATCTGACAGAAAAGCCACCAGTTTTTCACCGGGCAACGGCAAATGGCAGTACTGCAACTCGGCAAAGCCGAGGTAACCCCCTTCGGCAATCCCACCCGCGGTATGCGGGTTGACGTGACTGCCCACGGGCACACCCGGCGCACCATCGGCGGCCTGGGCATAGCTGTAGAAATCTGCCACCAGCCGGCTCATCCCGGACTCATCGCAAGTGTAGCGCTCGGCCTGTTCGGGGTGCTGGTTGGCGATCAGCAGATTAAGCGCCTCGACCGCTGCCACACAGTGCCCCTGGCCCATCAACCAGCCACGGGTTTCCCCTGTCAGAACATTCAGCGTCAGGTAGGCCGCATAGCCAGGCACCATGTTCAGGGCGCCACCGGTATGCCCCTCGGGCATGGCCTTGAAGTCATCAGACTCCAGGGCCACGCCGTCCAGGCGCACGCGCCGGGCATAGGTCATGTGCACCACCAGCCATAACCCGGCAGCGTTTAGCCGGTCCAGTGCGTGTAACAAAGCATAGACACTGGCCAGATCCGGTTGCAGGCCCGCCTGCACCAGCTGATGGGCCATACGGAAGACCGCAGCACAAGTCTCTGGACTATGCTGAACAGGACCGTAGCCCTGCTGCCAGGCGGCGAAACCAGGCTGTACTAATGCGTGGGCGGCCAACTCGCCAGCACTCGGCAATAGTTGCGACATGGGGCGCTCTCCTGAACTTTTCGCACAGTCTAGGACAAACCAAGCAAGCCTCTCCCTGACCTGCATCAAGGCCGCCGAGCGTCATTCGCGGCACTCTGTCCTCATTAACCATCAGCAAGGATTTCCGACATGGCTCTACTCAGTTTCCTTGGCGCCATTCAGCAAGTTACTGGCTCCTGCTACCTGATCGAAAGCCGCGATGGCGCCAAGGTGCTGCTTGAGTGCGGCATGCGCCAGGGCCGTCGCGAGGAGGATGAAGGCAACCGCGCGCCCTTCCCCTTCGACCCGCTGACCCTCGACGCGGTGGTGATTTCCCACGCCCATATCGACCATAGCGGTCTACTGCCAAAACTGGTTGGCGCCGGCTATCGCGGGCCAATTTTCGCCACCGAGGCCAGTTGTGAGCTGCTGGAACTGATGCTGCTGGATGCCGCGCAAATCCAGGAGAAAGATACCGAGTGGGAAAACAAGTGGCGTGCGCGCCAGGGCAAAGCGCCACTGAGCCCGCTCTACACCACCGAGGATGCCGAGCAGGCCCTCAAGCAACGTCGTCCGCAAGCCTATAGCGCGCAGGTCGAAGTGGCCAAGGGCGTACAGGTCACCTTTCACGAAGCCGGGCATATTCTTGGCTCGGCGATCGTCGAAATGCAGGTGCAGGATCACCACCTCACCCGGCGCCTGGTGTTTTCCGGCGACCTCGGCAACACCTGCTCGCCGCTGATGCACCCCCCGACCACACTCGACCGCGCCGATTTGGTACTGCTTGAATCCACCTATGGCGATCGCGATCACCGTAACAACCAAGACACGCTGGATGAGTTGGCCGAGATCCTGCAACAGGCCCATCGCGACGGCGGCAACGTGCTGATACCGGCCTTCGCCGTCGGCCGCACCCAGGACCTGATCTATTACCTCGGCCGCTTCTACCAAGAGGGCCGACTGCCGCAGCAAGCGGTGTTCCTCGACAGCCCGATGGCGATTCGCGCCAACGCCATCTATTCGCGTTTTCAACACCTGTTCGACCCGGACGATCACGCCGCCATTGCGCACAAGCCCGCCAGGCGCATCGAGGACTGGCTGCCGATCCTGCGCTGCACGCCAACCCCGGAAGAGTCCATGGCGATCAATCGGGTCAAGAGCGGCGCCATCATCATCGCCGGCAGTGGCATGTGCACTGGCGGACGCATTGCCCACCACTTTAAACACAACCTCTGGCGCGAGGATTGCCACGTGGTGTTCCCCGGTTTCCAGGCCAAAGGAACCCCAGGCCGCGCGATCGTCGACGGTGCCAGTTCAGTGAAAATGCTCCACCAACGCATCGCTGTCAAAGCGCAAATCCACACCCTCGGTGGCTTCTCCGCCCATGCCGGGCAGTCGCAATTGCTCGATTGGGTCAGTCACTTCGACCATCATCCCGAGCTGTACCTGGTACATGGCGAACTGGAGAAAATGCAGATACTGCAGCAAACTTTGCGTGAGCGTTTGAACTGGATTGCCAGCATCCCGGAGCCAGGCGAGCAGATCGCCATCTGAGCCCATACGCGACATTTCAGCACGTGCACCTTCCTCAGAGAGTGCAGGTGCTGAGGTTGCAGCGTTCTCGACCAGCAGACTCTTTACTGTGTTGACTCGCGCATCCCGGACCAAGCCAATCAGCCCCCCGCAAACCCAGCGATAGAATTCGCAGCACGGAGCTGAAGGCGGCCGAGGCACTGCCTGTGGCGACCTTGAAATCGTGCCCAGGTATCAACAGGCGAGTGTTATTTTTGGCTATGTACCAATAGCGTGTTGCGTTCAGTTATCGCCACAGCATTTGAGGTGGTCTGGGGCACACTAGTGTGCGCCGTGCGCACCAGTGTTCGTTGCCTGCGTTGGTGCGCACGGCCTGGGCGGCCCCGCGTCACCCTACCCGTTGCCAGCTATGCGAAAAGGGCTTAGGCCTGAATCTCCCATGCAACACGATATTGGGACAGCGCCTTATTTTTACATCCTCTCGCGCGTCGTCCCGGCGAGCCGGTTCGCGCTTCGGCAGCAGGCCGCTAGAATCTGACACAGCCTTCCCGAGCTTGAAATTTTCTGCATACCAATCAGGTATTTAGCACTTCCAAAGCGCAAGTTCGGGTAATACTCTGGGCATGGCTGGGCGTTCATAACAGCGAATGAGCCCGGCCGGCATCCTGAAAGGAGAAGTTGAATGCCTTATGAATTGGATGATTATTTATCCCGTCATTTCCAGACCAGCGGCATTGATCTTGCCGACAAAGTCGACGAACTGATCGCCCTGGTCGCCCCGGGAGAAAGCCCGAACCGGCCGTTATATCGCGACATGCTGATCACCGTGATTCGCATGGCACAGGCCGACCGCAATCGCTGGGACGCCAAGATCATGCTGCAAACCCTGCGTGAAATGGAGCACGCATTCAGCGCCCTCGAGCAGTTCAAACGGCGGCGCAAGGTTACGGTATTCGGCTCGGCGCGCACGCCGCCCAGTCACCCGCTGTATACCTTGGCGCGCGAACTCGGGGCCACCCTGGCGCGGCACGAGCTGATGGTGATTACCGGTGCCGGTGGCGGCATCATGGCCGCCGCCCATGAAGGCGCGGGCCTGGAAAACAGCCTTGGCTTCAATATCACCCTGCCCTTTGAGCAAGGGGCCAATGCCACCGTACATGGCACCAGCAACCTGCTGTCATTCCACTTCTTCTTCCTGCGCAAGCTGTTCTTCGTCAAGGAAGCAGATGGCCTGGTGCTATGCCCTGGCGGTTTCGGCACCCTGGATGAAGCGCTCGAAGTGCTTACCCTGATGCAAACCGGCAAAAGCCCACTGGTACCCGTGGTACTGCTCGATCAACCCGGTGGCAGTTTCTGGAAAGATGCCATGGCTTTTATCGAAAATCAGCTGGTGGGTAACCGTTACATCCTGCCCAGTGACCTGCGCCTGGTGCGCCTAGCACACAGCGCCGCCGAGGCAGCCGCGGAAATCGCACACTTCTACGGTAATTATCACTCCAGCCGCTGGATCAAGGATCGCTATGTGATCCGCCTCAACCATGCGCTCAATGACGAGGCCATGCAGCAACTGAACCTCGAGTTCAGCGGCCTGTGCACCAGCGGTGGCTTCCAGCAGCAGCCTTACTGCGAATCCGAACTGGACGAGCCGGAACTCTGCCACCTGACCCGTCTGGCATTCGCCTTCAATAGCCGCGACCACGGTCGTTTGCGCGAACTGCTCGACCTGATCAACCTGCCGCAGCACTGGCAACAGCCAAGCGGATAACGCCTGAGGACAAGGTCCGCTTTGCGTAGCGCGGGCCGCCAAGATCACCGCGCAAATACCCACCGCCCAGAAACACGAAACCCGGAGCACTGGCTCCGGGTTAACAGGGTGTTTCAATCCAGATCAATGCCGCGTAACAAACGACTGATCAGGTCTGGTGGGTAACCACGGTAGCTGAGGAAGCGGCCCTGCTGAGCACGTTCGCGAGCATCGCCCGGCAGTTGACCGGCAAACTTGCGACGCCAGGTCTGCTCCAACTGTTCGCTCCAATCGATACCGCTGTCACGTAACGCCTGCTCAACATCCGCACGCAGCAAACCACGCTGGGTCAGCTCTTCACGAATACGCAACGGCCCATAACCGGACCGCGCGCGATAGCCAACAAAATTTTCCAGATAACGCGCCTCGGATAACAAACCTTCGTTCGCCAAGCGCTCGAGCGCTGTGTCGATCAACTCAAGCGGCGCGCCACGTTGAAGCAACTTTCGCGTCAACTCGACGCGCCCATGCTCGCGACGCGCCAGTAGATCCATGGCTACTCGACGCACCGCGACGAGGTTATCCAGCACGACAGGCATACTCTACGACTCAAGCCTCAGCGGTGACCGGTGCATCTGCGCCAGCTTTGGCCGGCGTGCTTGCAACAAGGAGCTTCTCGCGAATCAGGCCCTCGATGGTGCGTGCCACTTCTGGATTGTCTTCCAGGTACTTGGCCGAGTTGGCCTTGCCCTGACCGATCTTATTGCCCTGGTAGCTGTACCAGGCACCGGATTTTTCCAGCATGCCGTGTTGCACGCCGAGATCAATAATCTCGCCATTGCGGTAAATGCCCTTGCCGTAAAGAATCTGGAACTCAGCCTGGCGGAACGGCGGCGCCACTTTGTTTTTCACGACCTTGACGCGGGTTTCGCTGCCGACCACTTCATCGCCTTCTTTCACCGCGCCGGTACGGCGGATGTCCAAACGAACCGATGCGTAGAACTTGAGCGCGTTACCACCGGTGGTAGTTTCCGGGCTGCCAAACATCACGCCGATCTTCACGCGGATCTGGTTGATGAAGATCACCAGGCAGTTGGCATTCTTGATGTTACCGGTGATCTTGCGCAGCGCCTGGGACATCAGGCGAGCCTGCAAGCCCACGTGCATATCACCCATCTCGCCTTCGATTTCCGCTTTCGGCACCAGGGCCGCCACGGAGTCGATGACGATCACGTCGACGGCATTGGAACGCACCAGCATGTCGGTGATTTCCAGCGCCTGCTCGCCAGTATCTGGTTGCGATACCAGCAGGTCATCGACGTTGACCCCCAGCTTGCCGGCGTATTCGGGGTCGAGAGCATGCTCGGCATCGACGAAGGCGCAGGTGGCGCCAAGCTTCTGAGCTTCAGCGATCACCGACAGGGTCAGCGTGGTTTTGCCTGAAGACTCAGGGCCGTAGATCTCGACGATCCGGCCTCTTGGCAGTCCGCCAATGCCCAGGGCAATGTCCAGACCGAGCGAACCGGTGGAAATGGCCGGAATTGCCTGGCGCTCATGGTCGCCCATGCGCATTACTGCACCCTTGCCGAACTGCTT
>JAUSOF010000014.1 GCA_030656145.1 Pseudomonas sp. | reverse complement strand
ATCCGGCCTGTTTTGGGCTTTTCCGCCCTGGCCATTCTGTAGTTCGCGCAGCGGGGGCCAAGCGTTCAATCGATCCCTGGGATCATCATTGTTATCGGCCTTGTTCCGCTGCAGGACTCGCCTGTTCCGACAGTGCTGCTGCTCACCACAACCACAAGAAAACCATCACGCCTTACTGATTACCCCCGCCGTCAGGCGGGCTTTACGCTTTGCCAGTTACCGCTGAAACGCCGTTCATGGCACCACACCGCCCAGCAGATCCTGGTCAATTTGTTGGCCAGGGCCACGGCCGCTTTTACGGGCTGCCGTCTCGACGGCCCAGCGTTGTAACTGGGTTAGTTTTTCTGGCGTGCGGGCCTGACAGGATAAAGGGGACACCCATTAGCCGACCCACCGTCAAGACTCAAAGCAATCCGCTCTGCTTTTAATAGCCGAGTGTTCCCAACCCCGAACCTGGTTAGTTGGCCGGTCGAACCCGTTTCCTCGTACGTGGCTGCGATCGAGTCGCGCTCGCTTGCCCCCACGAATACCATGTAATACATTGCATTCATCAGTATGGAGGGCACCTCGATGAGCGTCACAACCGTCCGGCTCCAACCAGAGCTCGAAGAAAATCTTGCCGCCATGGCCGAGAAGCTGCACAGAAGTAAAAGCTGGCTTATTAATCAAGCGCTTAGAGAGTTTTTTGAGCGCCAGGAGCTAGAGCAGACTCGCTGGCAGGAAACACTGCAAGCTATGGAGTCAGTGGCACAAGGCAGGGTCGTCTCCGGCGAAGCAGTAAATGCTTGGCTCCAAAGCTGGGGCACAGCCAATGAGCTATCGCCACCGAAGGCTGGTCAATGAGGCTGGCCTACTCAGAAAACGCTGTGTCAGACCTAATTCGACTGCGCCAATTCATAGCAGAGAAAGATCCTCTTGCTGCTGCACGCGTTGCAGCAGAGCTCATTTCTCGCATCGAGAATCTTTGTCTATTTCCAGAAATGGGCCGCACTGTTGAGCTTGCTCCAACCCCAAACGTTATTCGCGATGCAGTTTTCGGAAAATACATAATCCGTTATTCAGCCCACACAGAAACAGTCGTAATCCTTCGTATATGGCACCACAACGAAGACCGTACACAAAGCATCTAACAACTGGTATTCGAACCGTTCGCCTCGCTCACGGGGACGGGCTAACGCCCACCCCATAACCATACGTTAGGCCTATGCCTAAATATTAGGGCACAGACCACGGTTATGGCCTGGCAAATAAAGAGCAATGAACCGCAATTAATCGTGCTCTGCCCCCTAATAGCTTTTTATCTATTTATGCCCACCATTGAGTCGCACACAAAAGCGTCGGCTTAGAAAAACGGTGACTATTTATTGATTCATTCAGCAACACCGTCTCTCCCAGCAAAAATACGCCAGCCATACATCCACCCTCTTTTCCTTCGACAATAAAAAACCCGCCTATCAGCAGTGCTGAAGGCGGGTTTTTTAATGGCGCGATTTTAGCTGATGGCCTGGCGCAGGTTGAGGGCATTCATGCCCTTCACGATGCGCACGATGGTCCACACCATCCAGGCGAGCAGGACGAACCAGCCGATGATGATTACGCTGCTTGCCCAGCCAATCACGCACCACAGCAGCCCCCAGTAGAACGTACGGATCTGATAGGAGAAGTGGCTGCGCAGTACAGGGTCCTGGATGCTGGAGTTGCCGTGCGCAAGGCACACACCAATCAGGGCAGTAATGCCGGTGAAGAATCCGGCAATGTACAAAATGTATACGATGAACGCCATGTTGCTTTGGCTTACGACTGGCGCGCCGGGTTCAGCGGCAGCTACTTCTGCAGGGTTCGGGTTGTTGTTCATCACGCTAATTCCTTTTATTTAATGGACTGCACATGGGTGCGTTCTTCTGCGTTTTGACTGTCGATATTAACGATTTCCAGCGCTTTATGATCACCTCGGCTGCGGGCACGGTCTCACTTGGTTCGCCAGGCATAACCGCTGCAGGCTGAACATGGCGCCCGTGAGTGGATCGATTGCCAGCATGCCGAGCAACCCACCGACCACAATATCCCCACTACCACCCGTAAGGAGAACACCACGGTATGACAGTGTGGTCATGCTTCATATATGTGGTGGTATAGGTCTCGCCAGCCGCCGGGCGGAGGGTAACATTTGAATCAGAATAAAGGGGGCAGATTCTGATCAGCTATTGCCTTGGGTACTTGCGCAGACGGCGACGTGCTTATTCCTGGAACGGGGTATGTGGAGCCTACGGTTAATTTTTGCCGATGCGCTGAACCTGTGGGAGCGGACTTGTCCGCGAAGCGTTTGATGCATCCCGTTAACCGTGGCGAGGCGATACGCCGGGGCGCGTCGCCTGAGGGGTAACGCGACAAAGGCCGACGGATATGCAGCGGCTTGTTGGGTTGCGCTCAACCTCTGCGGCCCTCGCCAACCTACTGATTGCTGCGACGGCTAACGGACACAACGCCTGGTTTTCTCGATTTGTCAGGGCGCCTGCTCTTGCGCGTTGAACCACAGCTCCGGGCGGTACAAGGGCGTGGCTGCCGGCAGCAGCGGGTTGTGCAAGTGGATAACGTGACGCTGGGCCAACCGGGCGCGCTGCAGGCTAGCGCCGAAGTGCTGGTGGAACAGCTGGTCGAATGAGCCATCTGCCAGGGCCGCCTCCATGCCCTCGCGCACCGTTTGTGCCAGCTCTGGCCGCTGCGGCGAGAAGAAGAAATACAGCGCGGTGGGATAACGCAGCAGTAGATGTTCGTCCGCAACAAGCTGCTCACTGCGCGGGTGATCCAGCTCATCCCATATTTCCATTACCGAACGCGGCAAGTAATCAAAGCGCTGCGCCTTGAGCATTTGAAACAGACTCGCGTAGCTGGAGGAAACCTTGACCGGCAGTCCGTTGCTGCTGAGGATCAGATGATCCGGCCAGTCATGGCCCTGGCCGGCGGTGAACTGGCGTAGATCGTCGAGGCTGCGCACATCCTTCAGCAGGGTCGCGCGGTTGCTGGGTAACAGCGCGATACGCCAGCCCAGCAGGCCTTTATCCAGGGGGATGCGAACCGGCAGCAAGCGCGCTTCACGTTCGCTGCTGGTCATGCTCCAGACCACGTCGAGGTTTCGGCCACGTTCCAGATCAGCCAGGGCACGCCCCTGCTCCATGCCATAGTTCGAAGGCTGCAAGTGCAGTGGGCTGCCTGCTTTGTCCAGGGCCAGTTGTAACTGCTCCAGCACATAGCGGGAACGCTGTGCATCGCCATCTGCCCAGACTGGGTAGCGCAGCACATCTGCGTCATTGGCCTGCAGCGATGGCTGCAGGCTAAGTAGCAACAGGCTGATCAGCCAGCGCCAGAGACTGAGTGAAGGCATCCGATGCATTTCGATATGATCCTTACCGGTAACGATGACTTGCCGGGCTATCTGCAGCAAAGTATGGCAGCCAGGCGCGCCGCCGTTATGCTTTATCCGCGCCGCTCTGACTGTCGGCATGGCGCCGCATAGAGACTGTCTGCAGCCGCGTGTGTGACCCAGGTCATGAGGTTCCTGTAGCGGGACTGGAGTGCATCAGGCTGCTGGCCAATACTCCGGCAAGCGACTACAGACCCGGTCACGCCCCTCGTGCTTGGCCTGATACAGCGCGGCATCGGCGCGCTGCAGCAAGGCATCCAGGGTATCGCCGGGCACCAGCTCCGCCACCCCGGCACTGAGGGTCTGTTGCCTGCCACTGGCGAAAGCTTGCTCCCGAGCCCTGGCGCAGATACGTTCGGCAAACGCCACCGCCTGCTGCAAGTCGGTTTCCGGGCAAAGCAACAAAAACTCCTCCCCACCCCAACGGCCCAGACCGTCACTGGCTCGGGCACAACGCTTGAGTAACTCGGTAAATTCGCACAACACCCGATCACCAATCTGGTGGCCGAAGTCATCGTTGACCCGTTTGAAATGATCGATGTCCAGCATGATCAACGACAAGGGCCGCCCATAACGCTGGGCTTGCTCATGGGCGATGGCGAAGCGGCTATCCAGAGCTGCACGATTAGCCAGGCCGGTCAGGCTGTCGGTGTGCGACTTGATCTGCAGCTGGTGATTAAGGCGACGCAGCTTGACCACCCAGAACAGACTGGTCAGCAGGATGATCAAGAAGACCACAGCCAGCTTGCCGATCAGGCGGTGATCAGTAGGCGACTCGACCCGAATCGATACATGACGGTTGGCGATCTCGTTCAGCTCGGCCGCGGTAATAGTGGCGATACCCAGATTAAGGATATCGCGCAGTAGCTCCTGGTCCTTGAGCACCCCGATACGGAAGGCATTCTCATAGCCTGGCACCTGACCGGCGATTTTCAGGTTGAACCAGCCCTCTTTCTTGATCGTATAGGCCGCTACGGTGAGCGAGCGCATGGTCAGATCGGCCTTGCGCTCGTTGACCAACGCCAGGGCCTGGGCCTCGTTTTCGGTGGTAATGATGCGCAGATTGGGAAAGTCACGCCGCGCCCGCTCCTCGATGGACGTACCCGACGGCAGAGCCAGGCTCTTGCCCGACAGGGCCGCCGGGTCCATTACAAAAGGGTGATCCTCGCGGGCGATCAGCACATTTACATCGGTGAACAAGGGCTCGCTGAAGGTCAACCAAGCCTGCCGCTCCGGGGTCAGGTTGAGAAAGCTGAGTAACTGACAGCGCCCTGCCTGGGAGGTGGCCAGGCTTTCATCCCAATCGTTGGTCATCACCAGTTGCAGGCCCAAGCCGACCCGCTCGGCGACCAGGCGTAACAGGTCTGCAGCGATGCCCTCATGCTCGCCTCGGGCATTGATCACCTCGAAGGGCACCCAGTCCGGATCAACACACAGACTGGCGACCGGGTTTTCGGCCAGGTACGCCTGCTGCTCATTGGTTAGCACAACGGCTGAGGAAGCCAGGGCCGGGAGACACAGCCACAGCCAACATAAAAGAATGCGCAACAACAACCTCCAAAATGAAAACAGCAGACGGACCATGCTCGCCGTCACAACCAACAAGCGGCACAGCACACATTCGCGTGCCTTGGTGCCAGCGTCTGAAAACAAAACCAAGTCTGCCTCATCGCATCCGCCTTGTCCTCTCCCTCCGGGGTCAATAGACCCAGCTCCTTGCCCCCAGCCACTGCCTGATTGCAGCGCCCGGCAGACAGTCGAGCATTGCACCAGGCAGCACCTTATGCACGCAGCGAGCAGGGACGGGACGGGCCGGGGCCCAGCGCGCACCTCATACGCGGCCAGTAGGCAATAGCTAGACGGCAAGCCAGGTAAAACAGTGGAGGGCAATAGGCCGCGCGCCTCCTGGCTTGACCGTCAGCGCGGGCTCACACGGCCAAAGCCATTGAGGACGGCAATAGCAACCCGGCTCACAGTTAACGTCGACAGCGCGACGCCTGGTCGAAAAGGGCTCCTGCGACTGCTCCAGAGCCCGACAGCACCGCTGGCAAGGCCAACGTGAGGCATGGCCTTTCTTGGCTATGTACCCGTTATGTGCTGCATGCAGTAATCCCATGAACGAGGGGTCGTTCCTTCTTCGATGCCGCGCTGTCGCGCAGCACGCCGGGGGAGCAATTGCGTCCATCGGCTTGCAGGTGACTGTAGGCGCGGAGGGGCGCCCAGGTCATGCGCACCAAGAATCTTCAACTGGTCCCGGTGCGCACGGCGCACCCTACAAGATCAGGCCCTTTCACACTTAAGCGCCGACGGCGGAGCGCTCACGCCAACCTACGATTTATCGCCTCACAACAGTTGACGGCTCATGGGGTGGCAACCCGGATATCGAAGCCACCCTTGGCCTCGCTGACGATGCGCAGGTGCTGGCTGGCGCCCTCCTCTACCCGTACAGCCAGCTCGCGTCGCAGCCGACCCTTGCCGCAGAGGGTGTCGTCAGCCTTATCGATGCCGATGCCGACTATCCGCTTACCTGGCGGCACATGGAGGCGCACCTCCTCACCCATACCGATGCGCGCCGCCACCTGGCGGTCGATCAGCACCGCGACGTAGCAGCCACCGCCGAGCATGCCCAGGTCGCGGTTGACCACAACTTCCCCACTGCCCTCTGTCGGCTGCTGATACGCCAGTAGCCGTTCGCCGGGCACCTGGGTGACTTTCTCCGGGGCGGCCTGAAAGGAAGAACAGCCGACCAGCGCCAGCAAGGGCAACACTGCACAAATCAATCGCATGGGAATCCTTCACCGGGTGGATTAGTAAAATAGTCAGCAGCAGCGCAACACACTCGCTCACTGCGGCTGCCGCTTTCAAGTAAAGCATCTCTGCAGTGGCAACGGGCCGTGGTTTCACCACCGTGCGAAACACCATCTACCCCGTGCCGGCTGGATGACGTGGGTACTGCAGCAAGCTGGGGCTGATCGCACCTGCGGTCGGCTGGCATGTGCAGACGCGGCGTGATCTTGACTGCAGCGCGCATGCGGTCTCTGGCCTCCGCCGAGACGCTGGGCCGAGTCAATCCTGGGACGTAAATTATTCAGCCATGCTTGTGCCGCTTATACCCCATAGGGTATAGGTGACACAGGTAAGCCGCACGCGGCTCGGATGCCCAGGTTGATTGTTGATGCATTCCTGGCTTACGACGCATTGCGCTCACCAATGGTCTTATCCCTTCGCCATCCGCCCTGCAGGAAATCAACAGTGAAAAGTGCCCACGACCTGGTTACCGAAGCCAAAACCCGTATCACTGAAATTGACCTCGACACCGCCGAAGCGGCCATTCGCGAGGCTGACGTATTGCTCGACGTGCGCGAAGCCGACGAATTTCACGCTGGGCATATCACCGGCGCGATCAACATCTCCCGCGGCCTGCTGGAGTTCAAGCTCAGCAACACCCCGGAGCTGTCGGCCCGCGATTTGAAGATTGTGCTGTATTGCAAGACCAGCGGCCGTGCAGCACTCGCTGCCTGCGCCCTGCAAGAGATGGGTTACCTGCAGGTGCAGTCGATCGAAGGCGGCTTCGATGCCTGGAGCGCGGCAGGCAAGCCGGTGGTCACGCCGAGCCTGCCGACCTTCGAGTAACAAGGCGCCATGAATGCATGCCTGCAGAGCGGCCTACTCTGAGCTGATGCTGGCCATCGTGCAGGTGTGCCTGAGCGCCGCTGGAGGCACTCCACCGGCGCATATCAAGGCGATGATCAGCGGCTGGGAGGAGCGGCGCTGGGAGCCTCCGGCTTGCGTGCCCGCAGGTCGATCAACGCCGACATCCCGCTATGGCCGCTGCCCTCCTCGATATGCGCGTCGTACTCTGCCAGATGCAGAATCTCCAGATCGGCGAAGGCTTCGCCAAGCAACTCGGTGCTGTATAGATTCGCCGGATCCTTCGGCCCGCCAGTGCCATAACCCAACTGCTTGAGGCCGTAGCCCTCGAGCAATAGTAGGCCACCGGGTTTTAGCGCCCGCTGCATATTGGCGAACATCTGCGCACGCTGCTCGGGGCCAGCGAACTGAATGAAGATCGCCACTATGGCGTCGAAGCGTTCCTCGCCCCAGTCCCAGGTCAGCAGATCGACGCACGCATGACTGACTGTCACACCACGCTCGGCGGCCAACTGCCTGGCTTTTTCCACTGCACGCGGCACCGCCTCGACCGCCAGCACATCGGCGCCCTGTTGAGCCAACCAGACACTGTTGCGCCCCTCGCCATCAGCCACGGACAGCACCTGCATGCCCGGAGCAAAGCAGGCCTTTTGACTGACCAGAAAAGCATTGGGCTCCTTCCCGAACAGGTAACCCTCGCTATTGTCGTATCGCTCGGTCCAGCGTTCGATCTGTGCATCCATGTGATGTCGTCCTCTCAGATATTGGCTGACCAGCACCTGGCTAAGGTCCGCGCCAGAACAAGGGCCAATATACCCCCGGACAGTATATTGGTCGGGCTTCGTCGCATATTTCCCCAGGCGCCTCAACGAAGAACCGCCCAGCCCAAGATGGCCTGGCAAAACGACCCGCAGGCAGATTGGCGTACGCATGGCCTTTAGAAAGGCTATGTACCAATAGCGTGTTGCGTTCAGTTATCGCCACAGCATTTGAGGCGGCCTGGGCCTGTAGGGTGCGCCGTGCGCACCCGTGTTCGTTGCCTGCGTTGGTGCGCACGGCCTGGGCGGCCCCGCGTCACCCTACCCGTTGCCAGCTATGCGAAAAGGGCTTGGGCCTGAATCTCCCATGCAACACGATATTGGGACACAGCCTTTAGAAAGGTTGCGTGCCCAGAAAAAGCTTCGCGGACAAGTCCGCTCCCACAGGGTCAGCGCACAACCATGTAGGAGCGGACTTGTCCGCGATAGCGTTCGCCGGGACGCCGGGACGCCGTCATTCATGCGCGCTTGCGCCCCGCACCGGCCATCAAAAAGGCCATGTACCCGTTAGCTGTTGCAGCAATGAGTTGGTTGGCGCGGATCCCGTAGGTTGAGCGCAGCGAAGCCCAACAAGAAAATACACAGGCTTGTTGGGCTTCGTGTGTAGTGTCAGGCCGCGTGCCCCGGCCTATCGCCGCGTAATCAGAAGCTGAACACCTTGCGCCCTGGCTCCAGCATCGCGCGCCCCATTTCATCGGGCTTGGCAACACTTACGCCGTCCTTGAGTGCTTCGACGGCATGCCCGCTATTGGGCAGATAGAGTGCACACACCGATGCGGTTGCCCCTTTGCTCATCGCCGCATTGAGCAGCTGGGCAGGCGTCACGTCGTTCGGCTTGAGCGGTTCGCCAGCAGCGTCTTTCAGGGCCAGATCACCTGCTTGATCACACAGCAGGATATCGACCTGCGCACCCTGCGCCTGCATCTGATTGGCCAGCACCATGGCCATGCCCTGGGTCATGCCGCTGGCATCACTGAGAATCACGGTAACCGGCTGCCCCTCGGCCGATGCCAGGGAATAGACGCTGCAAAGCACGATCGCACTGAGTAATTTTTTCATTATTGATGACTCCTTGTGTGCGCCAGAAGGATTACTGGCTGCGATAAATTTTCTCGGGGTTCATTTTCGGGCTCCACGGCAGCCCTTCGTTTTGCCAGCCGTTGAGCAAGCGAAAACCGGCGCGCTCGCCTTCCTTGATGCTGTCGCCCTGAAACCCGTGAATCACGTAGCGCGCATTGGGAAAGCCGTTGTCGCGCAGGTACTGGGCGCTTGGTTCGCCCCGCTCACTGCCCGAGCGGCACAGGGTGACGATCTCGGCATCGGCGGGCAGGCCGCGCTGCTCAAGTGCGTCGGCCACTTGGGCGACGAAGTCCGGGTTGCGGGTGGTATTGAACGCACCGCGCTGCTCGTTCCACACGCGGCGATCAACCAGCAGGTAAGGAATGTTCACGTGCACGCTGTCGGTAAAGCCGACAAACATGATCTCGACCGGATCGCGCACATCGACAAACAAAAAGGCGTTGTCTCCCGCCGCAATGCGCGCCTGCACGTCAGGCGGCCAAGCCCATTTCATCTGCCTGCACCAACAGGCTGAGGCAGCAGCCAAAAAACGCAAAAACCAGTTTCTTCATGGTCGATCTCCTTCGGGGAATATACCCCATGGGGTATACAAGCCATCCTAGCCGCAAAGCATGCCAATGCCCACCAAAAGTGCTGCGACATAATGTCCATGGACAACCGCAAGCGGCGGTATGACGCGCACAGTCCTGCCCGCAACAGGGTTGCAAGGGATTATCGGGAGGGCGTCCATGCAGTGGCATGCAACGGACAGTGCGCGCGCCGGCAGGCAGTGGCATGGCTCACATCGTAGGAGCGGGCCATGCCCGCGAAACGGCGGTCGCGGCCATGGGGGGCATGGCCAATGTACAGCGGCCTTGGCAGGCGAGCGTTTCAGCCCCGTGCGGTCAGCGCACCCCAGGCAAGCACGCGGTCGGCGGTCGGCAGGGCTTGTGCCGCGTGCCCGAGCATGAGCACCGTCCGGCCTTGTAGCCAGGCATCCAGACGCGGCTTGATGCGGTCGCGGGTGGCGTGGTCGAGGCCGGAAAACGGCTCATCCAGAATCACCACCGGTGCATCCCTGAGCAGCACCCGCGCCAGGGCCAGGCGACGACCTTCACCACCCGAGAGTTGCTTGCCGGTCTCGCCCACCCAGGTATTCAAGCCCTGGGGGAAGGTGTCCACGCTGCCCGCCAGGTCAACCATTTCCAGCGCCCACCAGAGCGCCTCGTCGCTGGCATCCGGACGGCCAAGCAACAGGTTGGCGGCAATACTGTCATGCAGCAGTTCGGTCTCCTGGGGCAAGTAGGCCAACTGCCCGCGCCAGGCCTCCAGCGCAAGGTGCGGCAGCGCGATGCCACCGGCGCTGACAACGCCGCTGTCGGGATCAATCAGCCTGGCTGCCAGTGCCGCTAGGGTGGACTTGCCGCACCCGGACGGCCCGGTGATAGCCAGGCGTTCACCGGCGGCAAGCTGCAGATCAAGCTGCTGCATACCGGCATGCGCGACGCTCACTGCCTGCCAGCGCAGACTCATATCGTGCGGTACAGGCACGGGGACAGTCGGGTTGAGCAACCGGCCGGCCATGGCGGCCTGGCGATTCAGGCGCGCCGCCGCAGCCACGGTAGCCCCCCACTGGGCAAAGGCTGCAGGCAACCCGGCAAAGCCTTCGTTGAGGGCCATCAGCGCCAGCACGATCATCACCACCACAGGCCCGCTGAGCAGCCCTTGCTGGTAGGCCAACATGCCGGCAAACAGCCCCAGCAAGCTGGCACTCAATACCCCAAGCAACCCCAGCGCCTGGCCCAAGACAATGCGTCCCTGCAGGGCCAACTGGTCGTCCAGCAGCTGCTGGCTCTTGAGCAACAGGGCCTGGCGGTGCACGGCCAGACTGCCCGCCGCGGTCAGTTCCGCCAGCCCCTGGAGCTGGTCGATGCACTGCACGCGCAGCGCATCGAGCTGCTCCACGCGACGGGCACTGAGCTGCCGGCCCGCCGCGGCCATGCCTGCAGTCACCAGCAACAACACGGCCAGCAATAGCAGCAGCAAAACCAACGCCAGGAGCGGGTAAAACAGGGCAATCAGTCCACAAACCAGCACGATCCCCAGCAGGGCTACCGCAGGCGGTGCCAGCAGGCGCAGGTAGAGGGTATCCAGGGCATCAATGTCGGCGGTCAGGCGGTTCAACCATTGCGCCGCGCGCAAGCGTGCGAGGGTGACGCCATCGAGCTGCGCCAAGGCGGAGAAATGCTTGACCCGCAGATCCGCCAGCAGCCCGAGTACCGTGTTGTGATTGAATACTCGCTCGCTGTAGCGCGCCACGGTGCGTGACAGGGCAAACAGGCGAATGCCGCCGCCCGGTACGTAAATATCGAACAGCGCCTGATAACCGCCCGCCCACAGCAGCGCAATGACGCCGGTTGCGGTAATGAACCAGCCGGACAAGGCCAGCAGCCCCACCGCACTGAGCAGCGTCAGCGCCATCAATAACGCGCCAATCAGCAACCGGCCGCGCCAGTGCTTCATGCCCTGCAGCCAGGGCAGCAGTTCATGCATCGTTGAGGCTCCCGTTGGACAACTGCACGACCCGATCGGCCATTTGCACCAGCGCCGGGTGATGCGTGGCGATGATCAGCGTGCGTCCAGCCCCGGCCAATGCGTGCAAGGCCTCGACCACCTCCGCTTCACTCTGCTCGTCGAGGCTGGCAGTGGGTTCGTCCAGCAAGACCAGCTGCGCATCTGTCAGCCAGACCCGCGCCAGCGCCAGCCGCTGCGCTTGCCCGCCGGACAACCCACGGCCGCCCTCGCCCAGGGGGCTTTCCAACCCATTGGGCTGCGCGGCCAACACCTCGTTCAGACCGACCGCAGCAATGGCCCGGCGCATGGCTGACTCATCGGCATCAGGTGCGGTCAGACGCAGATTTTCTGCCCAACTGCCTTTGATCAGAAACGGCCGCTGGCCCATCCAGGCCAGCGGCATGACGCCAGCAGCCTGGCCAAACAGACTGACGCTACCGCTATCCGGCTGCACAAAACCCGCCAGGCAATGCAACAGGCTCGATTTGCCGGAACCGGAGGCTCCGGTCAGGGCAATCACTTCACCGCGCGCGACCCGCAGGTCTAAGCCTTGCAGGATCAACCCTCGCCCCGGATAAGCGAGGCTCAGGTCATGCACGCTGATGACAGTGGCGTCGGCGCCGCTGGTGTCGGCTTCGCGCACCGCGACTTCACCCTGCGCCAGATCGGCCAGCACATCGGCCGCAGCCAGCGCCGCCGCCCGGTCATGGTAATGCTGGGCCAGGCTGCGCAGAGGCTGGAAGAACTCCGGGGCCAGCAGCAGGATGAACAGCCCGCTGAACAAGGTCAGTCCAGGTGAAGGACCGTAGTCGATATGGCCGAGCAGGCCGAAACCGATGTACATGGCCACCACGGCGATCGCCACCGAGGCAAAAAACTCCAGCACTGCCGAGGACAGAAAGGCCACCCGTAGGGTCGCCATGCTGAGGTTGCGGTAGGCCTGCGCGGCAGAGTCGACAGCTGCAATAGCGTTGGGCACCTGACCGAACAGCTGCAAGCTGGTGAGGTTGCGCACGCGATCGAGAAATTGTCCGGCCAGACGGCCGGCTTGCAGTACGTGGCGCTGGCTGACCTGCTCGGCACTCATGCCAACCAAGGCCATGAACAGAGGAATCAGCGGCGCTGCCAGCAACAGGAACAACGCCGCCAGCCAGTCGAGTCGAAACACCACTAACAACAGCAGCCCCGGCACCAGCAAGGCCAGCCACTGCTGCGGCAGGTAGCGGGCATAGTAGCCATCCAGCGCATCCACCTGCTCGACCCACTGGTTGGTCAGGCTGGCGCTGGAAAAGCCGGCCAGGCGCACCGGCCCGAGCCTGGCCCACAGGGCACTGACATCAACCCTGACCTGCTGGCGCACGGCAGCGCTGGCATGTTGCCCCAGCCGCTCCTGCAGGCCCTGAGCCAGCACCCGCAGCCACACAGCCAACACCAAAGCGAGCCCTGCGGGCCAGAGTGTGCTGAGCGCTGCCGCGTCGATAAACACGGCGTGCACCAGCCAGGCAATCAGGCCCATCTGGGCGATGATGGCCAGTGCACTGACTACCCCGGCAGCGACAGCGCCCACCAACAGGGGGCGTACCGCAGCCTGTCGCTGTTCAAGCCAGTGGCGGCTCCGGCGTTTGCGGCTTTGCTCAGTGATAGCCTTCACCCGCCCTCACCTTGCCGCGGAACACCCAGTAGGTCCAGGCGGTGTAGGTCAGCACGATGGGGATGACAAACAGCAGGCCCAGCAGCAGGAACAACTGCGACTCCGGCGCCGAGGCGGCGTCCCAGATGGTGTGGTTCGGCGGGATGATGTAAGGCCACTTGGTAACCAGCAGCCCCAGGTAAGTGAAGATGAACAGGCCCATGGTGGCCATGAAGGGCATGGCTTCACGGCGTGCGCGCAGGCTGCGGAAAATCTGCAGCGCACACAAGCCGGCCAGTACCGGGAAAATCCAGATCAGGCCAATGGCCGAGAACCAGCGCGCGTAGGCAGACGGATCAACCGACGGCGTCCAGATGCTGATGGCAACAAACACCAGCAGCACCGCAGCCAGCAGCTTGGGCGCCAGTTTGTAGGCCCAGTCCTGGATATAGCCTTCGGTTTTCATGATCAGCCAGGTGCAACCGAGCAACGCATAGCCGGCCAGCAGACCGATGCCGGTCAGCACAGTAAAGGGCGTGAGCCAGTCCAGCGCGCCACCGACATACACCAGCCCTTCAGTGTTGAAGCCCTGAATGTAGGCACCGACCACCGCCCCCTGGGCGAATGAAGCAACGATAGAACCGCCGGCAAACGCCCAGTTCCACAGGTAGCGCGAGCGATTGGCCTTGAAGCGAAACTCGAACGCCACGCCGCGGAAGATCAAACCCGCCAGCAGCAGAAAGACGCCGATATACATGGCCGGCAGCAGCACCGAATAGACCAGCGGAAAAGCCGCCAGCAACCCCGCACCACCGAGCACCAACCAGGTTTCGTTACCGTCCCAGACCGGCGCCACCGAGTTCATCATCACATCGCGAGCCTGCTCGTCCGGGGCGAAGGGAAACAGAATGCCCACCCCCAGATCGAAGCCGTCCATCAGTACGTACATGATGATGCCGAAGGCGATGATCACCGCCCAGATCATCGACAGATCGAAATGTTCCATGTCAGTGTCCTCCCTGCTCTAAACGCACATGGGTTGCAGACAACGGACGCGATGCCCGCTCCACTTCACTGGTTGCCTCGGCACTCAGCTCTTCTTCCAGGCCATCCTGCAATACACGCATCAGGTAGTAGAGACCTGCGCTAAAGACCACCGCATAGACCAGGATGTAACCGATCAGGGTAAACAGCGCCATGCCTCCGGTCAGCGATGGAGTAAGGCCCTGGGCATGGGTCATGATGCCGTAGATAAGCCAGGGCGCCCTGCCCGTCTCGGTCACGACCCAACCGGCCAGCACCGCGAGGAACGGCGTAACACTCATCCAGCGCATGCCATGGAGGAACCAGGGGGTCTGCCAGTAGCGGCCACTGCGGCGTAGCACCAGCCCAGCCAGCCCGAAGGCAATCATCAGCAGGCCGATGCCAACCATCACCCGGAAGGACCAGAACACGATCCATACCGGTGGCTGCTCTGCGCGCGGCACTTCGCTGATGCCAGGCAACTCGCCATTCCAGTCATGGGTCAGGATGTAGCTGGCCAGCTTGGGAATGGCGATCTCGAAATGATTGGTCTGCGCGTCTTGATCCGGCCAGGCAAACAGCAGCAGCGGTACACCGCTGGAACGCTCCCAGTTGCCCTCCATCGCCGCCACCTTGGTCGGCTGATGTTGCAGGGTGTTGATGCCGTGGAAGTCGCCCACCACCGCCTGGGTCGGCGCGATGATCAGGATCATCCACAGGCTCACCGACAATGCCTTGCGGTTCAGCTCGACCTCACGCTTGCGCAGCAGGTACCAGGCGCTGACACCGGCCACCACAAAGGCACCGGTAAGGAACGAAGCCAGGCCCATGTGCATGAAGCGGTAGATAAACGAGGGGCTGAACAACGCCTCCGACCAGGATGAGACATGGATCATGCCGTCACGCAGCTCGGTGCCCACCGGGGTCTGCATCCAGCTGTTGGCCGAAAGAATCCAGAACGAGGAGATAAAGGTGCCCAGCGCCACCATGCAGGCGGCAAACAGGTGCACGCCTTGGGGCACCTTGTCGCGACCGAACAGCAGCACACCGAGGAACGCGGCTTCCAGAAAGAAGGCGGTGATCACCTCGTAACTGAGTACCGGCCCGAGGAAGTTCGAGGCCGCGTAGGAGAAGTTGCTCCAGTTGGTACCGAACTGGAAGGCCATCACGATGCCGGAGACCACGCCCATGCCGAACACCACGGCAAAGACCTGAATCCAGAACTTTGACAAGCGCTCCCACGTCGGATCACCGGTGCGGTAGGACATGCCCTCCAAAAACGCGATGAACGAGGCCAGGCCTATGGTGAATACCGGGAATATGGCGTGAAAACACACCACAAAGGCGAACTGCAAGCGTGACAGAAACAGCGGATCGAGTTCCATCTGGGAAAATCCTGTGGTCGGAACTGACTTAAGAAACTGCCTAACCGGACAGGATAGACAGTATTTACGACAAGAACTTTAACCGAATAAACCCCCGGGGGTATGAGGTGAATTGACGCACTGACCCTGCACTCCGTCGGCTGGCGCGGGCCATGTAGCCGTTAGCCGCTGCAGCAATGAGTCGGTTGCCGCATAGCGCGCAGGTTGAGCGCCGCGAAGCCCAACAGGCAGTGGCACGTCCGCCGGGCCTGGTCGCGGCGCCCCTTAGGCAACACCACCAGGCTCATGGCCTCGCAACAGTTGTCGGGCCCATCAACGCTTCGCGGACAAGTCCGCTCCCACAAGGTCAGCGCATATCCATGTAGGAGCGGACTTGTCTGCGATAGTTCGCCGGGACGCCGTCTTTCATGCCTGCTTGCGCCAGGCGTCGGCCAGCAAAAAGGCCGCGTAACCGTTAGCTGATGCAGCGAAGCCCAACAGGCACATAAAAAAGGCTATGTACCAATAGCCTGTTGCGTTCAGCTTCGCCGCTGAGCGTGAGAGGGTCTGAGGCCGTAGGGTGCGCCGTGCGCACCAGCAATTTGCCGTCTGAGTTGGTGCGCACAGCGCACCCTACACATTGCGGCCTTTGCAATTGCAAGTAGCGCTGTACTCCTCCAAGCACCGAGGCAACGCTTAACTGGTACATAGCCATAAAAAAAACCCGCCATAAGGCGGGTCAAGTTTTGCAGGGGCTGGCCCCTGTTACGGGATAAAAAAATCCGATAGCCAAAGGTGTAGCAAGATAATTGCTATCGGATTGCGCAGTCGTTAGGCAGCAAATTCCTCGTCACTGAACGCCATCAGCGTTGCTTTGCCTGCCCTTACCTCAGCCAGCAGGCTGTCGGTTTCGGTTAGAATGCGGGCCATGAAGAAATCTGCCGACTTCAACTTGGCACCATAAAACTGGGTTTCCGGGCTGCCTTGGTCCAGCTTGTCTTGAGCTACCACCGCCATGCGCGCCCACATCCAGGCCAGGCTGGTGAGTGCAAACAAGCGCAGGTACGGGGTTGCAGCCGCCGCCGCTTGCTCCGCGTCCTTCAGGCCTTCACTGGCGACCCATTGAGTGGCCTGCTGCAGTTGTACAAGTGCGCTTCGAACAGCGTCCACGTAGGCTGAATCGGCATTGCTCTTTAGCCAGCCGTCGACCAGGGCAAAATAACTGCGCACCGCACGTCCGCCACCCAGGCCTAGCTTGCGGCCAACCAGGTCAAGCGCCTGAATGCCGTTGGTGCCTTCGTAAATCATGGTGATCCGCGAGTCGCGAACCAGCTGTTCAATGCCCCAATCTTCGGTGTAACCAGAACCACCCAGCACCTGCAGGCCACTGTTGGCGCAATTGAAACCTTCATCGGTGAGGAAGGCTTTAACCACCGGCGTCAGCAGCTGGACCAGGTCATCGGCCTGCTGACAAACCTCGGCGTCTGGATGATCGTGAGCCACGTCTTGATGCAGCCCGGTGAAGTAGGCCAGTGCCCGGCAACCCTCGATCATGACCTTCTGACGCAACAAGTTACGCCTTACATCAGGGTGCACGGTGATCGGGTCGGCTGGCTTGTCAGCAGCTTTCGGACCGGACAAGGAACGGCTTTGCAGACGCTCACGGGCAAAGCCGAGGCTGATCTGGTACGCGCTTTGCGCAATCCCCAGGCCCTGCATACCGACCATCAGGCGAGCCGAGTTCATCATGGTGAACATGCAGCGCAAACCTTGGTTCGCCTCACCAATCAGCCAGCCCTGAGCGCCTTCGAAGTTCATCACGCAGGTCGAGGAACCCTTGATGCCCATCTTGTGTTCGAGGCCGCCACAGAAGACCGGATTACGGCTGCCGTCATTAAGCACCTTGGGCACCAGGAACAGCGAAATACCCTTAACGCTATCCGGTGCATCGGGCAACTTGGCCAGCACCAGGTGCAGGATGTTGTCGACCAGATCGTGTTCACCACCGGTGATCCAGATCTTGGTGCCGCTGATGGCGTAACTGCCATCGGTCTGACCCACTGCCCGGGTACGAATCAACCCAAGGTCGGTGCCGCACTGCGGTTCGGTCAAGCACATGGTGCCGGTCCACTCGCCGCTGATCAGCTTAGGCAAATACTGCTCTTGCAGTTCGCGAGTACCGTGGGCGGTTAGCGCATTGATCGCACCATGAGTCAGGCCCGGGTACATACCGAGGGACAGGTTGGCCGAACAGAGCATCTCTTCAACCATCATGTTCAGCACATGGGGCAAACCCTGCCCGCCAAACTCTGGTGAGCAAGCCAGTGCGGTCCAGCCGCCTTCAGCAAACTGCTTATAAGCAGCGCGAAATCCGTCCGGCGCCTTGACCGTCTTGGTCAGCGGGTCGTACTGACAGCCTTGTTTGTCGCCTGAACTGTTGAGCGGAGCAAATACATTCTCCGCAACTTTTGCGGCTTCTTCCAAAATGGCGCCACCGAGATCGTTGCCGAACTCGCGCTGACTAGGCAGCGACTGCAAGGTGGCATAAGCGTCGAGCACTTCATCGAAGACGAACTGCATATCGCGTAGAGGAGCACGGTAATTGGCCATGGTACTCAATCCTTTAACGTGGCAAGCGGCTAGAAGCTGTACCAACAGAAATAATGTACAGCCTTTGTACAATCAAAAAACCATGAGCACAACATTTTTCTGTACAGGCTGTACAAGAAAACCCCTTCCACTTACAAATAGCAGCCACGACAAAGCCCCAGCGCCGCACCCAAGGCGCGACAACCGCTACAGATAATGATCAGGCGGAGGGGGTATCAGGTATCCAGATGCCCGGTGAGGAACTGCTGCAAACGGCGCTGCATCAGACGACCCTCGTTGCCCAGGCAGGCAATCGGTGAGCCGCTCAGGCTGTCCTCGGCAAGCTCGGCGCCATCACCGGCCAGCACCAGCGGACAATCCAGCGCCAGCGCCAGGCGCGCCAGCATGCGTGGCAAGTCGTCACTGGGCGGCAAGTTGGTAAACAACACCAACGCCTGCGGCTGCATGCGCTCGCACACCAGGGCCAGCTCTTCCAGCGGCTGCCCCACCCCAAGCACACTGACCGATACTTCAGAACTGCTCAGCAGCAGGCCGGTGACCAGCAGTTCCAGCTCACGACAGTGACCCGGCAACGCCGCCAGCAAGACCCGCTCTTCTACCTGGGTACGGAAGACCTGCAGACGTTGCAAGGTGCGCGCCCGCAGGAACGTATCGAAGAACAACCATTCGCTGGTCTGGCCAAACTCGTCCTGGCGCAGCAGCAGCTCCTGCCAGAGCGGCATCAGAATGTCCTGGAACACCACTGGCAGCGGGTAGCTGGAAAAAATCTGACCATAAAGACGATCGAGCCGAACATCGTCAAAAACGCTGATCGCGCGACGCACTTGAGCCTGCCATTCCGCCCACTCGCCGGAGGTGACTTCCTCATAGACCGGCGTACTGGCCGACCGGGTCGAAATATTCTTCGCCAGGATCTTGCCAACCTTGCTGACCGACACCCCGCGCTCGATCCACGCCAGAATGCTGCGCACCGACTCGATGTCGGCCAGGGAATAGAGACGATGCCCGCTGTCGGTGCGCGTCGGCCGGATCAATCCGTAACGACGCTCCCAGGCCCGCAGGGTCACTGGGTTGACCCCGGTCAACCGCGACACCTCGCGAATAGGAAACAACTCCTCCTGCTTGAGGGCACTCGAATCGAGGGACAAGGCACCAACGAGATCAGACATGGGAGAGGCATCACCGCAAAAATGTTGCAGGCATTGTAACTCAGCTGACACCAGCCTACATTGTACAAGACTTATACAGAGAACTTGACCATGACCAACTCTCCACAATGGCCGCTGACGCTCTATTACGATGGCGACTGCCCACTGTGCGCCCGGGAGATCCAGCTACTGAACCGGCACGCCAATGCTGAGCGCTTGCTACTCGTCGATATCAGCAGCGAAGCCTTCCACGCAGACAGCGTCGGTATCGATAAACACACCCTGGCCAACAGGCTGCACGCCCACTTCGCCGACGGCCAGTGGGTGACCGGCCTCGACGCAACACTCTGGAGCTGGCGAGCGGCAGGACTTGGACGCTGGGCGACGCCCCTGACCTGGAGGCCACTTCGTCCGGTCTTCGAGCTGGGTTACTGGCTGTTCTGCGTACTGCGCCCGCACCTGACCTGGCTACCACACCCAGACGCAGGCAAGCGCTGCCAGAACGGGCAATGCGACATCGACCGAAAATCTTGAAGCCGCTGTCTCGAAGCACCTGTAACGATGACGAGCAACGTCGCGATACTTTGCCCAGGCTTTAGCGACCTGCAGCAGCACAGCGCTGCCTGAGTCCATAGACGCCGCCCGCTGTGGCACCTGGCACAACGCCGAGCATGGCGACTCAACATGAGTGGCCGCGCATGACGAGCGCACCGGCGAGCGCAAAGACTGCTTACAACGGCATCGGGATTCCTGGATCGGCGGCGTGCAGGCTGGGCCGGCCAATAATCTCGTCATGGGTTTGCCGCTCTAGCAGCAAGATCCGACGCACCCCACAACCGCGTAAGCGCGCCTTTAGCGCCGACAATGAAGGCCAGAGCCTACCGCCCACTGTTGGCAGCAAGGCCTGTGCACGGCCATCCGCGGCGATCACCTGTACGGCATAGCCACTGCAACGCAGGGCCAGCACCTCGACTCGATCAACCTGCTGCAACAGCAGGGCGCCACGCAATTGCCACGGACTCATAACCACCCCAAATAACTGTACGAACAAAATAGACTTGTACAGTATAAAATCAACTTTTCCGAGCATCCATATCCGTTAAATCAGCCACGCAGCCCAGCAGAACAGGTAAAAAACCATCCAGACAGCAGTAACCATACAGCCCACATGGTTGTACAAAATCGATAGCTGGTATAACTTTAGCCCTGGTTCAGTCGGCGAAGCGTCTTACTGGTCAGGTATCCCGGCGCAACGTCGCTGAACCCACTATTTCATCTGTTGAGACCATCATGAGCGCTAGCGCATCTCCCGTTCTGATCACAGGCGCCAGCCAACGCGTCGGTCTGTATTGTGCCGAGCGCCTGCTTGATGACGGTCATCAGCTGTTTATCACCTATCGCAACGAACGCGAAGGGATCAAGCGCCTGGTCAAGCGCGGAGCAGTGGCCATCCAGGCTGATTTCTCCGGCGAATCCGGGATTCTGGCTTTTATTGATGAGCTGAAAAGCCACACCGAAAGCCTGCGTGCCATCGTCCACAACGCATCCGAGTGGCTGGTCGAAACACCCGGCGCCGAAGCACCGGTGTTCCAACAGCTGTTCAACGTACACATGCTCGCGCCCTACCTGATCAACCTGCATTGCGCCGATATGCTTCGTCGTTCGGCGCCTGCCGACATCATCCATATCAGCGACGACGTGGTGCGCAAAGGTAGCGCCAGACACCCGGCCTACTGCGCCAGCAAAGCAGGCCTGGACAGTCTCACGCTGTCATTCGCCGCAACATTCGCACCCCAGATCAAGGTCAATGGCATTTCCCCCGCGCTGATAATGTTCAACGCAGAGGATGACGCGGCCTACCGGGCAAAAACCCTGGAGAAGTCAGCACTGGGCATCGAGCCCGGCCCCCAGGTGATCTACCAAAGCTTGCGCTACCTGCTGGACAACCCTTACGTCACCGGCACCACCCTTACTGTAAACGGCGGCCGCCATATCAAATGAGGCGCGCCTCGAGGACTGCATCAATGAACGAACAACTGCCTGCCTACTACCGCGAAATCCTCCTGGGCGTAGGTGAAAACCCCGAACGAGAAGGCCTGCTGGACACACCCAAGCGCGCAGCAAAAGCCATGCAGTACCTGTGCAATGGCTACCACAAGAGCCTGGAAGAAGTGGTCAACGGCGCGCTGTTCGCGTCAGACAATGACGAGATGGTTATCGTCAAGGACGTGGAGCTTTATTCGCTGTGCGAGCACCATCTGCTGCCTTTTATCGGCAAGGCACATGTGGCCTACATTCCTACCGGCAAAGTCCTGGGGCTGTCGAAAGTCGCGCGCATCGTTGATATGTATGCGCGGCGCCTGCAAATCCAGGAGAACCTGACCCGTCAGATTGCCGAAGCCATTCAACAGGTGACCAACGCCGCGGGCGTTGCCGTGGTGATCGAAGCCAAGCACATGTGCATGATGATGCGCGGCGTCGAGAAGCAGAACTCGGTGATGAGCACCTCGGTGATGCTTGGCGCCTTCCGCGAGTCTTACAACACCCGCCACGAGTTCCTGCAACTGATTGGACGGAGCAACTAGCCATGCCACGACTGGAGCCTGGAATGGCGCGCATTCGGGTCAAGGATCTGCGCCTGCGAACGTTCATTGGCATCAAGGAAGAGGAGATCAACAACAAGCAGGATGTGTTGATCAACCTGACGATCCTTTACCCGGCCAGCGAAGCGGTGCGCGACAACGATATCGATCACGCGCTGAATTACCGCACCATCACCAAGGCGATCATCCAGCACGTCGAAGGCAATCGCTTCGCGCTGCTGGAACGCCTGACCCAGGAAATCCTCGATCTGGTGATGCAGCAGACGGCCGTGCGCTACGCAGAGGTTGAGGTGGATAAACCGCACGCCCTGCGCTTTGCCGAGTCGGTATCAATCACCCTCGCAGGCCATCGCTGAACAGCGAATCAGCCTGCAAAGGCTCGCCCAGCCAAGGGTGAGTCATTGCCGCAAGGCGGTGAGGGTTTTATCATCCCTACCGCCTTAGCCACTCCATCTGCCGAGACGCACCTCGCGCCCGGCTGAGGCCCTGCCCGCCTCCGAGAACATCACCATGACTGATCAAGAACGCCTGGAACTAGAAGCCGCAGCTTTCCGCAGCCTGCTGCAACACCTGCGCAGCCGCACCGATGTGCAGAACATCGACATGATGAACCTGACCGGCTTTTGCAGAAACTGCTTGTCCAAATGGTACAAGGCCGCCGCCGATGATATCGGCGTAGCGCTTACCCCGGATCAAGCGCGCGAAGAGGTCTACGGCATGCCGTACAGCGAGTGGAAAGCCACGTATCAGCAAGAAGCCAGCGCCGAGCAGCAGGCCGCCTTCAACCAGGCCAGCGAGAAGGGCAAGAACGCATGAGCGCCCTGAACGATTTCCGCGCGCGCCTGCACAGCGAAGCCTTCGCCTTTAGCGAAACCCTGGCTTTTATCGCCACGCACTACGATTACCAGCCGTACGCCTTCAGCAATGGTGATGTGACAAATCCCGCCGGACAGAATGAAGGCTCCTGCAAGACCCTCGGCCTGGCCCTGCTTGAAGGCCTCACCCTGGAAGAAACCCTGCGCTGCTTCGGCGAACACTACCGCAGCGTGCTGGCCACCCCGGACGGCAACGACCACGGCAACATCCGCGCACTGATGGCCACCGGCCTGGCTGGCGTGCGCTTCGAGCAGCAACCACTCACGCGCAAGGCCTGAGAGCCTGAGAAAATTCCCGCCTGGTGCTGCGACCAATTGCCTTGAGCAATCCGCGACCTGCAGGGTGTCACTCGCCACAGGCAGTGCGCCAATGGTTAATCGGCGCGGCACAAAAACTGGCGGGTTGTCGCTGCGCTCCGAACGCACGGCGACCCGGCCGCCCTACCCCAGCCAGCAAGGTAGGGTGGATCGTGGCGCTCATCCACCATCGCCGCTGCTGGATAGGTGACGCGCTGGCTACGCGCCCTTAGGCGTCAAGATAGCGCTCAACATCCAGGGCCGCCATGCAGCCCGCGCCGGCCGAGGTAATCGCCTGGCGGTAGACATGGTCGGCGACGTCGCCGGCGGCAAATACGCCCGCAATGCTGGTGGCGGTGGCATTGCCATCGCGGCCGCCATTGACCACCAGGTAGCCGTCCTTCAAGGCCAGCTGGCCATCAAACAGCGCAGTGTTGGGCGTATGACCGATGGCAACGAACAAGCCGTCGACCTTCAGTTCGTCGCTGCTGCCGTCGTTGTTCCTCAGGCGCACGCCGGTAACACCCATGGCATCCCCCAGCACTTCGTCGACCTCGGCATTAAGCTTGAGCACGATCTTGCCTTCGGCGATCCGCGCCTGCAGCTTGTCCTGCAGGATTTTCTCGGCGCGGAAGGTCTCACGACGGTGCACCAGGGTCACCTTGCTGGCGATATTGGCCAGGTACAGCGCCTCTTCCACCGCGGTGTTGCCGCCGCCGACCACCGCCACGTCACGGTTGCGGTAGAAGAAACCGTCGCAGGTGGCGCACGCCGAGACGCCCTTGCCCATGAACGCCTCCTCGCTCGGCAGGCCGAGGTAACGAGCGCTGGCACCCGTGGCGATGATCAACGCATCGCAACTGTAGGTGGCGCTGTCGCCGACCAGGGTGAATGACTTGCCGGCCAGGTCCACCGCATTGATATGGTCGAAGACGATCTCGGTCTCGAAACGCTCGGCGTGCGCCTGCATGCGCTCCATCAGCGCCGGGCCGGTCAGGCCGTGGACATCACCCGGCCAGTTGTCGACTTCAGTGGTAGTGGTCAACTGGCCGCCAGCCTGCATGCCGGTAATCAGCAGCGGCTTGAGGTTAGCCCGCGCCGCATAGACGGCGGCGCTGTAACCGGCAGGACCGGAACCGAGGATGATCACCCGGGCATGACGTGTTGCAGACATAAAAGACTCCTGCCGGGCACTGAGCCGGGCGCATAAAAAGAGGGACTGGCCAAGCACTTCAACAGTGCCGCGGGCAGCCAGCCCAAAACTTGATCAATCGTTGAACTGCTGCGCAGGCTACGCACCTGCGGGCAACCGAGGAAATACCCTTTACCAATTCCACGCATAGCCAATGCCTATGACACGTTGAGCGAGCGCAACAGTCTTTCCCCGGCCTGACAAAGCCGGTAAGGTCGGCGCGACTTTTACCTCGCGGAGAACCTTATGCCTGCTCCTGTGCTATCCGGCCCGCAATACCTCAGCGAAGGCCTGAAACTGGTGCTTAGCCCAGGCTTGCGGCTGTTTGTGCTGCTGCCACTGGCGATCAACCTGATTCTCTTCGTTGCCCTGGTCGGCTTTGCCGTGCAGCAGTTCAGCGGCTGGGTCGATGCATTCATGCCAAGCCTGCCGAACTGGCTGAGCTTTCTCGAATACATCCTCTGGCCACTGTTCGTGGTGCTGGTGCTGCTGATGGTGTTCTTCACCTTCACCATGCTGGCCAACATCATCGCGGCACCGTTCAACGGCTTTCTCGCCGAGAAGGTCGAGGTGGTGGTGCGCGGCGAAGACACGTTCCCGCCGTTCAGCTGGGCCGAATTGGCGGCCATGGTGCCGCGCACCCTGGGCCGCGAAATGCGCAAGCTGGGGTACTTCCTGCCGCGGGCCATTGGCTTGCTGATCCTGACCTTCATCCCGGTGGTCAACCTGATCGCCGCGCCGCTGTGGCTGCTATTCGGCGTATGGATGATGGCCATCCAGTACATCGACTACCCCGCCGACAACAACAAGATGAGCTGGCAGGACATGCTTGCCTGGCTGCGTGAGAAGCGCTGGCAGTCCCTGGGTTTCGGCGGCATCACCTATGCGGTACTGCTGATCCCCTTCGTCAACATCCTGATGATGCCGGCAGCGGTGGCCGGCGCTACGCTGTTCTGGGTACGCGAAGGTGGCAATCGCGCGGTCACCACGCCGCGTTAATCGCCCAATCGCTGGATCGCGGCAGTCGGTACTGCCGCTCTCGATCCACAGCCCCATGCCAGCGCCATAAACCAAATCGCAAGACGAAAAAAAGCCCCTATATGCAGGGGCCTAGCGAGTGTTGCGCCGTTGTGCGGCGCACACTTAAACGTCAATCAGACCAGGGTGGCCAGCGCACTGCGACTGAACGGCAGGATGTCCTGCTCGCGGCCTTCGCGCACCTTGACGGCCCAATCCGGGTCGACCAGCAGCGCACGACCCACGGCCACCAGATCGAACTCCTGATTGTTCAGGCGCTCCAGCAGGTTTTCCAGGCTGGCAGGCTCGGCCACCTTGTCGGTGTTGACCATGAACTGCAGGAACTCGCCGTCCAGGCCGACGCTGCCGACGGTGATGGTCGGTTTGCCGGTGAGCTTGCGCGTCCAGCCGGCCAGATTGAGGTCGGAACCTTCAAATTCCGGTTCCCAGAAACGTCGGGTCGAGCAGTGAAAGATATCCACCCCAGCCTCGGACAGCGGCTTGAGGAAGGCTTCCAGAGCTTCGGGGGTCTGCACCAGGCGGGCACTGTAGTCCTGCTGCTTCCACTGCGAGAAACGGAAGATGATCGGGAAGTCCGGGCCGACTGCGGCGCGCACGGCCTGGATCAGTTCGATGGCGAAGCGCGAACGCTGGGCCAGGTCGCCGCCGTATTCGTCAGTGCGCTGGTTGCTGCCTTCCCAGAAGAACTGGTCGACCAGGTAACCATGGGCGCCGTGGATTTCCACGCCGTCCATGCCGATGCGCTGGGCATCCTTGGCGGCCTGGGCGAAGGCGCCGATGACCTCCTGGATGTCGTCATGGGTCATGCCATGCACAACCACACTGCCTTCCTTGATCTTCTCGCTCGGGCCATAGCCCGGCACGCTGGCGTCCGGCTCGGTGCCGAGCTTGCGCACATTACCCACGTGCCACAGCTGCGGAACGATCTTGCCGCCTTCGGCATGCACCGCCTCGACCACTTTCTGCCAGCCGGCCAGGGCATCTTCGCCGTAAAAGCGCGGCACATTGGGGTAACCGTTGGCGGCCTTGTGGCCAACCGTGGTGCCTTCGGTGACGATCAGGCCAACGCCCGCTGCGGCACGGCGACGGTAATACTCAATGACCTTGCTATTGGGTACGCCGCCCGGCGAAAAAGAGCGGGTCATGGGCGCCATCACCACACGGGTTGGCAACTCCAGGGAACCGAGGCTGAAGGGTTGAAACAGCGCTTTTACCGGGTCGTTCATGATCATTCCTCTAGCCGGCCATATGACCGGTCGTCTACTTGATAGGCTTTTAAAAAATCAGGGCTGCAGCAACAACCGTAAACGCTGCATGAAGTCATCCAGCACACGGGTATTGCTCGACACTTTCAGGCGGGTCAGAGCACCCTGCCAGGCGCTGGCAATAAAACTCGCAAGGTTGGCGCAATCTTCCTCGGCAGCCAGTTCACCGCTGCTTTGCATCTGCTCCAGGCAGGTCTGCAGAATATCTGCCGAGCGCTGCAAGATGGCGTCGACCTCGGCGCCGAGGCTCGGCGACAACTCGGCCATCTCGAAGCTCAGGCTGCCGATAAAGCAGTGGTATTCGCGTTTCTCCTGGCGAGTGAAGTGCTCAACCAGCTCGCCGTAGTAATCGAGAATGCGCTGACATGGACTCAGGGCCGGGTTCGCCAGAGCCTGGGCATAACGCTGCAGTCGCGGCCCGTAGACCTGTTGCAGGGCCTGCAGGGCGAAGTCTTCCTTGCTGGCGAAGTAGTGGTAGAAGGAGCCCTTGGGTACGCCGGCAGCCTGGACGATTTCCTGCACGCCAGCGCCGTGATAACCGCGACGGGTCATCACCTCGGCGCCTTTGGCGAGGATCAGGTCACGCTTATCGAATCGTTGGGTAGCAGTCATACCAGCAAGGATATGACCGGTCGTCTCGCCCCGCCCAGCACTATAGGTTTGCGTGATGAGCGGCTACAACGAAGGAATGGAGAGGCAGCCCGTAGCCCAATGAAATGGACTCCCCCCTCCTACGGCGTCTATGCGCCAGACTAGAGTTGTCAAAACAAAAGTCACGAAGGGAGGAGTCACCATGAAATTTAAGCGAATTGGTGTCGATTTGGCAAAGCAGGTGTTCCAG
>JAUSOF010000053.1 GCA_030656145.1 Pseudomonas sp. | reverse complement strand
GAACTCAGTAGTGAAACGATGCATCGCCGATGGTAGTGTGGGGTTTCCCCATGTGAGAGTAGGTCATCGTCAAGCTTGTATTCCAAACCCCCCATCTGCGTAAGCAGGTGGGGGGTTTGTCTTTGCAGGCCGGAAAAGATCGCGTACATCGATGTAGGCAACCCACGGGCGTGCCGTTATCATGCGTTCCTTGTCGCTCAGTGAGGTCAGTATGTTGCCATTGCTAAGGCTCCTTCAGGATGGGCGTTTTCATTCTGGGGAGGCGCTGGGTGCTTTGCTGGGCGTAAGTCGCTCTGCTATATGGAAGCAATTACAAGTGCTGGAGGCTGAGTTGGCTGTGCCGATTCATAAGGTTCGTGGCCGCGGCTATCGTTTGGAGAGCCCTTTTCAATTGCTCGATGAGCAGGTATTGGCTGCCAGCGAGTCTTTACACGGCTGGCCTGTGAGTATTTTGCACTCAGTGGATTCAACTAATGCTGAAGTGTTGCGGCGTTTGGCGGCAGGGCAGATTCCTCCTTTTATAGTGTTGGCTGAGCGTCAAACTTCGGGGCGTGGTCGCCGCGGCCGGAGCTGGGTAAGCCCTTTTGGTGAGAATCTCTATTACAGCTTGGCACTTCAGATAAGTGGTGACATGCGTCAGCTAGAGGGGTTGAGTCTAACCGTTGGCTTGGCTCTGTTGCGTGCGCTGCAGGCTTCAGGGGTAGTTCGGGCTGGACTCAAGTGGCCCAACGATGTGTTGGTGGGTGATAGCAAGATAGCAGGAGTCCTCTTGGAGTTGACTGGCGATCCTGCGGATGTGTGTCATGTAGTCATTGGAATTGGTGTCAACGTGAATATGCTCGCCGACAAAGCCGCGATTGATCAACCCTGGACTTCTATGCGGGCTGAGCTGGGGGCCCTTGTGGACCGGAACAAGTTTATCAGTGAGCTCAATCTCCAGCTGTCTATGTATCTAGGCGTGCATCGGGCCCATGGCTTTTCGGTATTGCGGGGTGAGTGGCAAGAGTGCCATTTATGGCAAGGCCAGCAAGTGACGCTAACAACAGGTGCGCTACCGGTGAAGGGGGTGGTGTTGGGGGTTGATCGGACGGGTGCTATTCGTATGCGGGTTGCTGGAGTGGAGCAAAGCTACAGTGGCGGAGAGCTCGGGTTGAGGTTAGGTAATGATTCTTGAGCTCGATTGTGGAAATAGCTTCATCAAATGGCGAGTCGTCAGCAAATATGAGTCGAGTGCTGTATGTGGCGGCGTAGTAGGCAATCATGCAGAGCTTGTGCAGGCAGTTCTTCAGCAGGAGGTCACGTTGTGCTCCTGTCGCTTGGTGAGTGTGCGGTCGGATGAAGAAACTGCCCAGCTAGTGGGCGTGCTAAGGCAAGCATTTAATGTGGAGTGTGTTTGTGCGTATCCGGCTTTGGAATTAGCTGGAGTGCGTAATGGCTACCTGCAGTTCGAGCAGCTTGGGCTTGATCGTTGGCTGGCCGTAGTTGGTGCTTACCGGCAGGCCCGGAGCGCCTGCCTGGTTCTCGACCTGGGAACTGCAGTTACCTCAGACTTTGTAGATGCCGGCGGGCAGCACCTTGGTGGCTTTATCTGTCCTGGTGTGCCGTTGATGCGTAATCAATTGCGAACGCATACCCGGCGAACCCGTTATGACGATCAGCTTGCTGGGCCGGCGATGCTTAATTTGGCTCCAGGGCGTTCGACGGCTGAGGCGGTCGAGCGAGGTTGCGCGCTGATGTTGCAGGGCTTTGTTGATGCTCAGCTAAATATGGCTCGCGATTATTTGGGGGAGCGTTTCGAAGTTTTCCTGACCGGAGGCGACGCTTCTTTGGTGGCTGGCGTGGTGCCTGGTGCACAAGTAGTCCCCGATCTGGTTTTTATCGGCTTGGCTGTAGCCTGTCCGCTGAGTTGAGGTATTGCATGCGCTGGATGTTTTTATTGCTGTTCGTACTGAATCTTTTTTACTACGTATGGCATCAGCAGCAGTCACCTTTGCGACCTAAAGAGGTTGCTCCGCTGATGCTCGCACAGGACAGCAAGCGTGATATTTACTTGCTAAGCGAGTCTGATAAGCATGTCGCTCCAGAGCGCGTGGTTAACGGGAGTGGCGATACCTTTTGTCTGTTTCTAATTGGCTTTGAGCTTGAGGCCACAGCAGCAGCTGTCGAGCAGCGTCTACTCAGCCTTGATATTCGCTCTCGTGTGCAGCCCGTGGAGACTGCGGCGGGAGTAGAATACTGGGTTTATTTGCCCCCGCTCGCGTCTCGGCAGGCCTCGCTTCGGCAGCTGAAAGAATTGCAGGCGCGGAAAATTGACAGCTACATCATTACTCAGGGGGATCTGGCCAACGGTATATCGTTGGGGATTTTCCCCCGTGAAGATTCTGCGAAAAGCGTGATGCAGCGGATGGGTGATGCTGGCTACGAGTCGAAACTCAGGGCGTTGTCGCGTGCTCATCGTACTTATCGGTTGCGCATTGCCCCTGAAAGTCGCCGCCTGCTAGGTGATACGCTCTTGCAGGCCCTGGCAATTGACTTTAATGGGTTGCAGCATCAAATAATGCCGTGCGAAAGCATTGCATCATCTGGCTAGATTGAATAGAATAGCGCCCGCTTAGCAAGGTGGCCTTTGTTTGTAGCCCTGCCTAGTTATTGTCAATTAAGCTAACCTCAGGTTTTTAATGAGAAATTAGTTGACAGTTGGGGGTGTTCTGAAGAGAATGCCGCCTGGTAATGGAGGGATTCCCGAGCGGCCAAAGGGATCAGACTGTAAATCTGACGTCATCGACTTCGAAGGTTCGAATCCTTCTCCCTCCACCAGATTTAGTATGAGCTGCAAGCTCGGCGGGTATAGTTCAGTGGTAGAACCTCAGCCTTCCAAGCTGAGGATGCGGGTTCGATTCCCGCTACCCGCTCCATGCTTGTGGTTTGTGCAATGTGTAATGCTCATGTAGCTCAGCTGGTAGAGCACACCCTTGGTAAGGGTGAGGTCAGCGGTTCGAGTCCGCTCATGAGCTCCATTCAACAAAGGCAGATATGAAAATATCTGCCTTTGTCTTAATGGCAATATGACTTGCTCAATTCTTCTTTTGGAGACAGTCGAGATGGCTAAAGAAAAGTTTGAACGTAATAAGCCTCACGTCAACGTCGGCACTATCGGCCACGTTGACCATGGCAAGACTACTCTTACTGCTGCGCTGACTAAAGTCTGTGCGGATACTTGGGGTGGCTCGGCGCGTGACTTTTCTCAGATCGATAATGCTCCAGAAGAAAAAGCACGTGGTATTACCATTAATACTTCGCATGTCGAGTACGACTCGGCTGTTCGTCACTATGCGCATGTTGACTGCCCGGGTCACGCTGATTATGTGAAGAACATGATTACCGGTGCTGCGCAGATGGATGGTGCGATACTGGTGTGTTCTGCTGCTGATGGCCCTATGCCTCAAACGCGTGAGCATATCCTGTTGTCCCGTCAGGTTGGCGTTCCTTACATCGTGGTCTTCCTGAATAAGGCGGATATGGTGGATGATGCCGAGTTGCTGGAGTTGGTCGAGATGGAGGTGCGCGATCTTCTCTCTGCTTATGATTTTCCTGGTGACGATACCCCGATCGTCATAGGTTCGGCGCTGATGGCGCTTAACGGCCAGGATGAAAACGAGATGGGTGTTACAGCGGTCCGCAAGTTGGTTGGTGTGCTGGATAGCTACATTCCAGAGCCTGTGCGCGCGATAGACAAGCCGTTCCTGATGCCTATCGAAGATGTGTTCTCGATATCTGGGCGTGGTACGGTCGTTACGGGTCGTATTGAGCGTGGTGTTGTCAGGATTCAGGAAGAAGTCGAGATCGTAGGTATTCGCAACACCACAAAGACTATTTGTACTGGTGTTGAGATGTTCCGCAAGTTGCTCGACGAAGGTCGTGCTGGCGAGAACTGCGGTATTTTGTTGCGTGGCACTAAGCGCGATGATGTCGAGCGTGGTCAGGTTCTGGCTAAGCCGGGCACCATCAAGCCTCACACCAGGTTTGAGGGTGAGGTGTATGTGTTGTCAAAGGAGGAGGGTGGTCGTCATACGCCGTTCTTCAAGGGGTATCGTCCGCAGTTCTATTTCCGCACAACCGACGTGACTGGCAATTGCGAGTTGCCTGAGGGTGTGGAGATGGTGATGCCTGGCGACAACGTGAAGATGGTCGTGACCTTGATCGCCCCGATTGCGATGGAAGATGGTCTGCGGTTTGCGATTCGCGAAGGTGGTCGTACGGTTGGTGCGGGTGTAGTTGCTAAGATCATCGAGTAATCGGTTGATCTGTCCCTGTCGGGCCGGCATAATGGTCGGCCTGATTTCAGTTTTAGGTCAGTAGCTCAATTGGCAGAGCGGCGGTCTCCAAAACCGCAGGTTGGGGGTTCGATTCCCTCCTGACCTGCCATTTTCTAACGAATTTGGCGTGTCTTCTCACAGGATCCTCGTAAATGAATGTTAAGGCTGAAGCCAAAGATTCGCGCTTTGATCTGCTTAAGTGGATTGTGGTATCCGCTTTTGTAGTGGTGGGTGTGGTTGGTAATCAGTACTTCTCTGCTGAGCCGATCCTGTACCGTGTCTTGGCTTTGCTTGTGCTGGCTATCGTCGCAGGTTTTGTAGCGCTGCAGACGACTAGGGGGCAAGCGGTTTTTGAGCTGGCTAAAGAAGCGCGCGTTGAGATTCGTAAGGTTGTTTGGCCCACACGTCAAGAAACCACGCAGACTACATTGATTGTTGTGGCTGTTGTCTTGGTAATGGCGCTGCTGTTGTGGGGCTTAGATGCCCTGCTGGGTTGGCTTGTTTCGTTTGTAGTCGGTTGAAGGTGTCCCGTGGCTAAGCGTTGGTACGTCGTGCATGCTTACTCGGGTTACGAGAAGCATGTGATGCGTTCGTTGATCGAGCGTGTAAAGCTCGCCGGAATGGAAGATGGTTTCGGTGAGATTCTAGTCCCTACTGAAGAAGTAGTGGAAATGCGCAATGGTCAGAAGCGGAAGAGCGAACGTAAGTTCTTCCCAGGCTATGTGCTGGTCCAGATGGATATGAACGAAGGCACTTGGCACTTGGTCAAGGATACGCCTCGCGTCATGGGTTTCATTGGCGGCACCGCTGATAAGCCAGCGGCAATCTCCGACAAGGAAGCTGACGCTATACTGCGTCGCGTCGCTGACAGCGGTGATAAGCCCAAGCCGAAAACCATGTTTGAGCCGGGTGAAATGGTCCGTGTTGTTGATGGTCCTTTCGCAGACTTTACCGGTGTGGTCGAAGAAGCGAATTATGAAAAGAGCCGTATCCAAGTGGCGGTGACTATTTTCGGTCGTTCCACTCCGGTAGAGCTCGAGTTTAGTCAGGTCGAGAAGGCGTAACTGAACAAGCATCCCCCACCCCGCAGTCATAGGCTGTGGGGTTTTTTCGTCACTGGGATTAATGCGTAAATCATCGGGGAGCCGTAAGGCGCTAGAACCCGTAAATGGAGTGATTCATGGCTAAGAAAATAACGGCTTATATCAAGCTGCAAGTAAAGGCTGCACAGGCTAACCCGAGCCCGCCAGTAGGTCCGGCTTTGGGTCAGCATGGCGTGAATATCATGGAGTTCTGCAAGGCGTTCAACGCCCGGACTCAGGGTCAGGAACCTGGTCTGCCGACTCCAGTTATCATCACTGTATACAGTGATCGTAGCTTCACGTTCGAAACCAAGAGTACTCCGGCAGCCGTGCTGCTGAAGAAGGCTGCTGGTATTGCCAGCGGTTCAGCTCGCCCGAACACCGTCAAGGTTGGCACTGTGACCCGTGCTCAGCTGGAAGAGATCGCCAAGACTAAACAGGCTGATCTGACTTCTGCTGATATGGATGCAGCCGTGCGTACTATCGCCGGTTCTGCTCGTAGCATGGGCCTCAACGTGGAGGGTGTGTAATGTCTAAGCTGACCAAGCGTCAAAAGGCAATCGCTGAGAAAATTGAAGCCGGCAAGGCTTATAACTTTGCTGATGCTGCTGCTCTGCTGTCGGAGCTGTCGACTGTCAAGTTCTCCGAATCCGTTGATGTGGCTGTGAACCTGGGCGTTGACCCGCGTAAATCCGATCAGGTCGTGCGTGGCGCAACTGTGCTGCCGAACGGTTCGGGCAAGAGCGTTCGCGTTGCTGTATTCACCCAGGGCCCTGCTGCTGAAGCTGCACTGGCTGCCGGCGCTGATCGCGTTGGTATGGATGACCTGGCTGCCGAAATGAAAGGTGGCGATCTGAACTATGACGTGGTTATTGCATCCCCGGATGCCATGCGCGTTGTTGGTCAGCTGGGCCAGATCCTCGGTCCTCGCGGTCTGATGCCGAACCCTAAGGTCGGTACTGTTACTCCTGATGTGGCTACTGCCGTTAAGAATGCCAAGGCTGGTCAGATCCGCTTCCGTACTGATAAGAACGGCATCATCCATGGTTCCGTCGGCAAGGTTGGCTTTGATGCCGAGAAGCTGAAGCAGAACGTTGAAGCGCTGATTTCCGACCTCAAGCGTCTGAAGCCGTCGACTTCCAAAGGTATCTACGTCAAGCGCGTGACCCTGAGCACCACCATGGGTCCGGGCCTGATCATTGATCAGGGTTCGCTGGACGCTTAATGAACACGGCTGAAGCAAGTGATTGCCTCAGCCTGAAATATTGGGGTCCCTGCCTGGCGGGGGCTATCCAAGACCGTAGGTGGCGCAAGCCTTAAACCTGGTGAGTAATCACTGGCAGCCTACGCAGATGGTGCTCCCGATTCTTACCGAATCAGACACCAAAACGCCGTCCAGTCTCGGTTGGACGAAACGGTAACATCCAGGAGTAAACCCGTGGCAATTAAACTCGAAGACAAAAAGGCCATCGTCGCTGAAGTCAACGAGGCTGCCAAAGCTGCCCTGTCCGCTGTCGTGGCTGATGCCCGTGGCGTGACCGTAGCTGCAATGACCGGACTCCGTAAAGAGGCCCGCGCATCTGGTGTGTACGTGAAAGTCGTGCGTAACACTCTGCTGCGCCGCGCCGTTGAGGGCACTCAGTTCGACGTGCTCAACGACGTGTTCAAAGGCCCGACCCTGATTGCATTCTCCAATGAACATCCGGGCGCTGCTGCTCGTATTTTCAAGGATTTCGCCAAGGGTCAGGACAAGTTCGAGATCAAGGCAGCTGCGTTCGAGGGTCAGTTCCTCGCAGCCACTCAGATCGACGTACTGGCAACTCTGCCGACTTACAACGAAGCGATTTCTCAGCTGATGAGCGTGATGCAAGGCGCTACCAGCAAGTTCGTTCGTACTTTGGCGGCTGTTCGCGACCAGAAAGAAGCTGCTGCGGCCTAAGGCTGGCGGCATAGTCTTTCAATCTTATTTGTTTAATTTGATGGCCGCGAAGGCTGTCCCCCAATACAGGAATTTAGAGTCATGGCTCTGACCAACGAAGACATCATCAACGCCGTTTCCGACATGTCCGTGATGCAGGTTGTTGAACTGATCAAGGCAATGGAAGAGAAGTTCGGTGTTACTGCCGCTGCTGCTTCTGGCCCGGCTGCTGCCGTTGCCGCTGTAGCTGAAGAGCAGACCGAGTTCAACGTCGTACTGCTGGAAGCTGGCGAGAAGAAAGTAAACGTGATCAAGGCTGTTCGTGAATTGACCGGCCTGGGTCTGAAAGAAGCCAAAGCAGTAGTTGATGGCGCTCCTGGCGTTGTTAAAGAAGGCGTTTCGAAGGACGAAGCTGCAGCTGCAGTCAAAGTCCTGGAAGAAGCTGGCGCTAAAGTCGAGCTCAAGTAAGCGACGACCTTGCGTCTACAGCCTGAGCGACTCGCTTAAGGCTGATGGCTGGTGGCTTTTGCCACCGGCCTTTTTCCGTTGTAGGTCGCCTATTCACTAGTCGGCCCGCAATGGGGACAACCCACCCTGTATAGCGGTGGCGCAAACCAAAGGGTTTGCAAGAGTTTCTGGCTGCTCCCATCGGAGAGGCCAAATAAGCAGGTGACCAAGCTGGGGAACGCTGATGGCTTACTCATATACTGAGAAAAAACGTATCCGCAAGGACTTTAGCAAGTTGCCGGATGTCATGGATGTGCCTTATCTATTGGCCATCCAGCTGGATTCGTATCGCGAATTCCTGCAGGCGGGAGCGACCAAGGACCAGTTTCGTGACATCGGTCTGCATGCGGCCTTCAAGTCCGTTTTCCCGATCATCAGCTACTCCGGCAATGCGGCCTTGGAGTATGTTGGTTATCGCTTGGGCGATCCGGCATTTGACGTAAAAGAATGTGTGTTGCGCGGCGTGACATTCGCGGTGCCGTTGCGGGTAAAAGTGCGCCTGATCATTTTCGACAAAGAATCGTCGAACAAAGCGATCAAAGACATTAAAGAGCAAGAAGTGTACATGGGCGAAATTCCGCTCATGACCGATAACGGTACCTTCGTGATCAACGGTACCGAGCGCGTCATCGTGTCTCAGTTGCACCGCTCCCCAGGCGTGTTCTTCGACCACGACCGTGGCAAGACGCACAGCTCGGGCAAACTGCTGTACTCGGCGCGGATCATTCCTTACCGCGGCTCCTGGCTGGACTTCGAGTTCGACCCGAAAGACGCCGTGTTCGTGCGTATCGACCGTCGCCGCAAGTTGCCGGCATCGGTTCTGTTGCGTGCACTCGGTTACAGCACTGAAGAAGTGCTCGACGCGTTCTATGCCACCAACGTATTCCATGTGAAGGGCGAGACCCTCAACCTGGAACTGGTGCCGCATCGTCTGCGTGGTGAAATCGCCGTTCTCGACATCAAGGACGAGAAGGGCAAAATCATCGTTGAGCAAGGCCGTCGGATTACCGCGCGCCATATCAACCAGTTGGACAAGGCTGGCACCAAAGAGCTGGAAGTTCCGATCGATTACCTGATCGGTCGCACCTCGGCCAAGGCCATCGTGCACCCGGCTACCGGCGAAATCATTGCCGAGTGCAACACCGAGTTGAACGTCGAGATCCTGGCCAAAGTGGTCAAGGCTCAAGTCGTGCGTATCGAAACGCTGTATACCAACGACATCGATTGCGGTCCGTTCATCTCCGATACCTTGAAGATTGACAGCACCACCAATCAGCTCGAAGCGCTGGTCGAGATCTACCGCATGATGCGTCCTGGCGAGCCGCCAACCAAGGATGCTGCCGAGACCCTGTTCAACAACCTGTTCTTCAGTCCTGAGCGTTACGACCTGTCGGCAGTTGGGCGAATGAAGTTCAACCGTCGTATCGGTCGCACCGAGATCGAAGGTTCGGGCGTCTTGTGCAAGGAAGACATCGTCGCGGTCCTCAAGACCCTGGTCGATATCCGTAACGGCAAAGGCATCGTCGACGACATCGATCACTTGGGTAACCGCCGCGTCCGTTGCGTTGGCGAAATGGCCGAGAACCAGTTCCGTGTAGGCCTGGTGCGTGTCGAGCGCGCAGTTAAAGAGCGCTTGTCGATGGCCGAAAGTGAAGGCCTGATGCCACAGGATTTGATCAACGCCAAGCCGGTTGCGGCGGCGGTGAAAGAATTCTTCGGTTCCAGCCAACTCTCGCAGTTCATGGACCAGAACAACCCACTTTCCGAGATTACCCACAAGCGCCGTGTTTCGGCTCTTGGCCCGGGTGGTCTTACTCGTGAGCGTGCTGGCTTCGAAGTCCGTGACGTACACCCGACCCACTACGGCCGTGTGTGCCCGATCGAAACGCCGGAAGGCCCGAACATCGGTCTGATCAACTCCCTGGCTGCCTATGCGCGCACCAATCAGTACGGCTTTCTCGAGAGTCCGTACCGTGTGGTGAACGACACCCTGGTGACTGACGAGATTGTCTTTCTCTCGGCAATCGAAGAGGCCGATCACGTGATCGCCCAGGCTTCGGCGACGATGAACGACAAGGGTCAGCTGGTTGATGAGTTGGTGGCCGTGCGTCATCTCAACGAATTCACCGTCAAGGCGCCTGAAGACGTTACGCTGATGGACGTATCACCCAAGCAGGTAGTTTCGGTTGCCGCTTCGCTGATCCCGTTCCTCGAGCACGACGACGCCAACCGTGCGTTGATGGGTTCGAACATGCAGCGTCAGGCTGTACCGACATTGCGTTGCGATAAGCCGTTGGTCGGCACCGGTATGGAGCGCAACGTAGCGCGCGACTCCGGTGTATGTGTTGTGGCACGCCGTGGTGGTGTGATCGACTCGGTTGACGCTAGTCGCATCGTGGTTCGGGTCAACAATGATGAAGTTGAGACTGGTGAAGCCGGTGTCGACATCTACAACCTGACCAAGTACACCCGCTCCAACCAGAACACTTGCATCAACCAGCGTCCGCTGGTGAGCAAAGGCGATCAGGTCGAGCGCAGCGATATCCTGGCCGATGGTCCGTCCACCGACATGGGTGAACTGGCGCTGGGTCAAAACATGCGCGTCGCGTTCATGCCGTGGAACGGCTACAACTTCGAAGACTCCATCCTCCTCTCGGAGCGTGTGGTTCAGGAAGACCGTTTCACTACCATCCACATCCAGGAACTGACCTGTGTGGCGCGCGACACCAAGCTCGGGCCGGAGGAGATCAGCTCCGACATCCCGAACGTCGGTGAGGCTGCGCTGAACAAGCTGGACGAAGCCGGTATCGTTTACGTAGGTGCCGAAGTGGGCGCTGGCGACATTCTGGTCGGCAAGGTTACCCCGAAAGGCGAGACCCAGCTGACGCCGGAAGAGAAGCTGTTGCGTGCGATCTTCGGTGAGAAGGCGTCTGACGTTAAAGACACCTCCCTGCGCGTGCCGACTGGCACCAAAGGTACCGTTATCGACGTGCAGGTCTTCACCCGCGACGGCGTTGAGCGTGATGCGCGTGCACTGTCAATCGAGAAGAGCCAGCTCGATGAGATCCGCAAGGATCTGAACGAAGAGTTCCGCATCGTTGAAGGTGCAACCTTCGAGCGCCTGCGTGAAGCTCTGCTCGGCAAGAAGGCCGATGGCGGCGCTGGCTTGAAGAAGGGCACAGAGATCACCGACGAGTTCCTCGACGGCCTCGAGCACGGTCAGTGGTTCAAGCTGCGTATGGCTGACGATGCGCTGAATGAGCAGTTGGAAAAGGCCCAGGCCTACATTTCCGACCGCCGCCAGCTGCTCGACGACAAGTTTGAAGACAAGAAACGCAAGCTGCAGCAGGGCGATGACCTGGCTCCAGGCGTACTGAAGATCGTTAAGGTCTACCTGGCAATCCGTCGTCGCATCCAGCCGGGCGACAAGATGGCCGGTCGTCACGGTAACAAGGGTGTGGTCTCGGTGATCATGCCGGTTGAAGACATGCCGCACGACGTGCATGGCACGCCGGTCGATATCGTCCTCAATCCGCTGGGCGTACCATCGCGGATGAACGTCGGGCAGATCCTCGAAACCCACCTGGGCCTCGCGGCCAAAGGCTTGGGCGAGAAGATCAACCGCATGCTTGAAGAGCAGCGCAAGGTCTCCGAGCTGCGTAAGTTCATGCAGCAGATCTATAACGAGATCGGCGGCCGTCAGGAAAATCTGGATGAACTGAGCGATCAGGAAATCCTCAACCTGGCGAAGAACCTGCGTGGCGGTGTGCCGATGGCCACTCCGGTGTTCGACGGCGCCAAGGAAAGCGAAATCAAGGCCATGCTGAAACTGGCAGATCTGCCAGAAAGCGGTCAGATGCGCTTGATCGACGGCCGTACTGGTAACCAGTTCGAGCGTCCGACCACCGTTGGCTACATGTACATGCTGAAACTGAACCACCTGGTGGACGACAAGATGCACGCGCGTTCCACGGGTTCCTACAGCCTGGTTACTCAGCAGCCGCTGGGTGGTAAGGC
>JAUSOF010000011.1 GCA_030656145.1 Pseudomonas sp. | reverse complement strand
GCCAGTTGCGCGGCATTGATCGCCTTCACTGCGGCGATCGCGTTGCGCTCGATGCACGGCACCTGGACCAGGCCGCCGACCGGGTCGCAGGTCAGCCCGAGGTTGTGTTCCAGGCCGATCTCGGCGGCGTTTTCCAGCTGCTCCGGGGTGGCGCCGAGGATTTCCGCCAGACCCGCCGCGGCCATGGCGCAGGCCGAACCGACCTCGCCCTGGCAGCCGACTTCGGCACCCGAGATCGAGGCGTTCTTCTTGCACAGAATGCCCACCGCGGCGGCGGCCAGCAGGTAGTCGACCACGTCCGCCTCGCTCACTGCCGGGCTGAAACGCACGTAGTAATGCAGTACCGCCGGAATGATCCCGGCCGCGCCGTTGGTCGGCGCGGTGACCATGCGCCCGCCGGCGGCGTTTTCCTCGTTGACCGCCAGGGCGAACAGGTTGACCCACTCCATGCCGCTGAGGGTCGAGCCGATCACGTTGGGCTTGCTCATCTCCTGCAGGCTGCGGTGCAGCTTGGCCGCGCGGCGCTTGACGTTGAGCCCGCCGGGCAGGATGCCTTCGTGCTTGAGACCCTGCTCGACGCAGTCGCGCATGGCTTGCCACAGACGCATCAGGCCGCTGCGGATTTCCGTCTCGCTGCGCCAGGCTTTTTCGTTGGCCATCATCAGTTCGGACACGCGCAGCCCATGCTCCTTGCACAGGCGCAGCAGTTCGTCGCCACTGGAAAAGTCGTAAGGCAACTGGGTGTGATCCTGATCCAGTTGGCCGGTGGCCGCCTGCTCGGCGTCGACCACAAAACCGCCGCCAACCGAATAATAGGTGCCGCTGCTCAGCTCGCTGCCGTCGGCCGCGAAGGCCGTGAGGGTCATGGCATTGGGGTGATAAGGCAGGTTCTCGTCGAGCAGCAGCATGTCGCGCGCCCAGTCGAAGGCCACCGGCAGATTGCCGTCGAGCAACAGTTGGCCGCTGTCGCGCAACGCCGCGATGCGTGGCGCGATCTGCGCCGGGTCGATCTGATCCGGCCAGTCGCCCATCAGGCCCATGATCACCGCTGTGTCGCTGCCGTGACCGATGCCGGTGGCCGACAACGAGCCATACAGGCGCACTTCCAC
>JAUSOF010000010.1 GCA_030656145.1 Pseudomonas sp. | reverse complement strand
CACACAGGAAAGCACATGACAGACACACCTTACCGCTTGAGTCTGGGTGCCGACCCACAGGCCATGGCCGTGGTGCGCCAGGGCCTTGAACGCTTCAATGTGGAACAGATTGGCGCTTATGCCTATGAGGACTTCCAGCTGTATGCCCGCGACAGTGCCGGCCAGGTAGTGGGCGGCCTGTTCGGCCACTCAGGCATGGGCTGGCTGTACATCGACTACCTGTGGCTGGACGACAACCAGCGCAGCCATGGCCTGGGTACACAGCTGTTGCATGCAGCAGAGGACGAAGCGCGGCGCCGCGGCTGCCAGGGCGTGTTTCTTTATACCTACAGCTTCCAGGCGCCGGGCTTCTACCACAAACAGGGCTATCAGCTCATGGGAGTACTCGAAGACTGCCCGCCCGGCCACCAACGTCACTACCTGAAAAAATCACTCAGGACGCAGGACGCACAGCCGGACTAGCAGGCCGTTGGGCAAAGCAGCAGTGGCTGAGCGCACGGAGGCATATGTGTTGACCCTGACCATTCCTCAACATGGACGCCTCTTATGGACGGTTTTAACCCTGCCCTGCTCCGTTACTAGCGGAAAACTCGCCTAGCTGCCCTGACCGCGCAATCGCGGCCCATGCCACGTAGAATCGCGCCGTGAAACAAGCTCTGAGGTTGCAGCGGTGGATTTACAGCAGGGCTTCGTCCTGACCCGACATTGGCGCGATACGCCCGCCGGCACCCAGGTCGAATTCTGGCTGGCAACCGACGAGGGGCCGCGGCATCTGCGCCTGCCTTACCAGCCGTCGGTGGCCTTTATTCCGGTCGAGCAGCGTGCGCTGGCCGAGGCGCTGCTGCGCGGCGAACGTGACGTCGAGCTACGCCCACTGGATCTATGCGACTTCCAGCATCGGCCGGTGCTCGGCCTGTATTGCCGTCAGCATCGCCAGTTGATGACTATCGAAAAACTGCTGCGCAAGGCCGGGGTCGAGGTGTTCGAGGCCGATATCCGCCCGCCGGAGCGCTACCTGATGGAGCGCTTCATCACCGCGCCGGTGTGCGTCAGTGGCAAGCCGGACGCCAGTGGCATGCTGCTCGATGCGCAGATGAAACCCGCGCCGGCCTATCGTCCGCGCTTGCGGCTGGCGTCCCTGGACATCGAAACTAACGCCCAAGGTGATTTGTACTCCATCGCCCTGGAAGGCTGTGGCCAGCGGCAGGTGTACATGCTCGGGCCGGCCAATGGCGTGGACATGCCGCGCGACTTTGCCCTCGAGTACTGCGCCAGCCGCAAGCAACTGCTGGAGCGGCTCAACCAGTGGCTGGCCGCCCATGACCCCGATGCGATCATCGGCTGGAACCTGGTGCAGTTCGACCTGCGCATACTGCACGAGCATGCCCAGCGCCTGCAGGTGCCGTTGATACTCGGCCGCGGCGGCGATGCCATGGGCTGGCGCGAGCACGGTAGCGGCAACAATCACTTTTTCGCCGAAGCCGCCGGACGGCTGATCATCGACGGCATCGAGGCGCTGCGCTCGGCGACCTGGAGCTTCGCCTCGTTCAGCCTGGAAAACGTCGCGCAAACCCTGCTCGGCGAAGGCAAGGACATCGCCACGCCCTACCAGCGCATGGACGAGATCGACCGCATGTTCGCCGAGGACAAGCCCGCCCTGGCGCGCTACAACCTAAAGGACTGCGAGCTGGTCACGCGGATCTTCGCCAAGACCGAGATCCTCACTTTTCTGCTCGAACGCGCCACCGTAACCGGCCTGCCCGCCGACCGCAGCGGCGGCTCGGTCGCGGCCTTCTGCCACCTGTACATGCCGCTGATGCACCGTCAGGGTTTTGTCGCGCCGAACCTCGGCGAGCGGCCACCGCAAGCCAGCCCCGGCGGTTTCGTCATGGAGTCGCAACCCGGCCTGTACGAGTCGGTGCTGGTGCTCGACTACAAGAGCCTGTACCCGTCGATCATCCGCACCTTCCTGATCGATCCGCTGGGGCTGATCGAAGGCATGCGTCATCCCGAGGACAACGCGTCGGTGCCGGGCTTTCGCGGCGCCCGTTTCTCACGCACCCGGCATTGCCTGCCGGCCATCGTCGAGAGCGTCTGGCAGGGGCGCGAGACGGCCAAGCGCGAGCACAACGCGCCACTGTCGCAGGCGCTGAAGATCATCATGAACGCCTTCTATGGTGTGCTCGGCTCCAGCGGCTGCCGCTTCTTCGACCCGCGCCTGGCGTCCTCGATCACCCTGCGCGGCCACGAGATCATGCGCCGGACCCGCGAGCTGATCGAGGCCGAAGGCCATGCGGTGATCTACGGTGACACCGACTCCACGTTCGTCTGGCTCAGGCGCGCCCACGGCGAGGACGAGGCGGCGCAGATCGGCCGCGCCCTGGTGCAGCGCGTCAACCAGTGGTGGCGCGAGCACCTGCGCCGGGAATACGACCTGGAAAGCGCGCTGGAACTGCAGTTCGAGACCCATTACAGCCGCTTTTTGATGCCAACCATCCGCGGCGCCGAAGAGGGCAGCAAGAAGCGCTACGCCGGCTTGGTCGTGGCGGCGGACGGCAGCAGCGAGATGGTCTTCAAAGGCCTGGAAACGGTGCGCAGCGACTGGTCGCCGCTGGCCCGGCAGTTCCAGCGTGAGCTGTACCTGTTGATCTTCAACCGCCAACCGTACCAGGACTATATCCGCGACTACGTGCGCCGCACCCTGGCCGGCGAACTGGATGAACTGCTGATCTACCGCAAGCGCCTGCGTCGCCGCCTGGACGACTACCAGCGCAACGTGCCGCCACATGTGCGTGCGGCGCGCATGGCCGATGAGTACAACGACCAACAGGGCCGCCCGCGCCAGTACCAGAACGGCGGCTGGATCAGCTACGTGATCACCCTCGCCGGCCCCGAACCGCTGGAAACCCGGCGCACGGCCATCGACTACGACCACTACCTCACCCGCCAACTGCAGCCGGTGGCAGACGCCATCCTGCCATTTGTCGGTGACGACTTCTCCCAGCTGGTAGGCGGCCAGCTTGGCCTGTTCTGAGGCTTTATTCATCCATCACCAGCAGACCGTTAAAACATGTAGGCGCCCAGCCCGGATGCAATCCGGGCAAAAAAACGGGGGATTACAGCGCGGCGCGGAGCAGCTCCAGGTGCACCGGGCTCTCGGAGATCGAGTTGTGGCCCTTGCCCGGGATCACCTTGAGCGCAGCCACGCCGGGCGCGAAATGCCGGTAGAGCGCCTCGCTACTGGCACGCGGGATGATTTCATCCTGCTCGGCCACGACCAGCAGGGTCGGCACGCTGATACCCGGCGCGTACTTCAGGGACTCGAACTTGTCCCTGAGCAGCCACTTGATCGGCAGGTAGGGAAACTGACGCGTGGCGAACGCCAGCAAACTGTCGAACGGCGTAATCAGCACCAGGCGCGACGCCGGGCGCTGGTTAGCCAGACGAATGGCGACCGCCGCACCCAGGCTACGGCCCATCACCACAGTCTGCAGGTGCATGGCATGCACCCGGTCGAACAGGGCCAGGGCATCGCGCTGGATCGCCTCCTCGGACGGCGAGCCGGCACTGCCTCCATAGCCGCGGTAGTGCAGCAAGTAGAGCGCATGCTCGGGAAACGCCTCAGCGAACTCAGGCAGGTTGAGCGAAACATCCTCGGCATTGCCGCCGAAGTAGATCAAGGCATTCGGACCGGCGTGGGGCCGGACCGAAACCAGCACCTCGCCATCGTCCCCCGCCAGCCTGAGCAGGGTGTCGGGGTGACTGATGGCAAGCGGTTGCGGGAAGTAGATCAGGCTGCGCTGAAACACCCACACAGCGACACAGATCGCCAGGTACAAGGCGACAAGCATTGCCAGGAGCGAGAGCATGCGCGACATGGGGTTAGCGTCTCTTCGGGTAAGAGGCCGAATGACTGCGCCAGATTACTTTCAGCGTTTAAGCATAGGCTTATACGCCCTGCCCCGCGAAGCTCGCTACAGTAGCCCGTCATCCCCCTAGCGAACTGACCCAGGAGCCGTTATGAGCATTAGCCGATACGAAACCACCGCACGCATGAGCCGAGTCGTGGTGCATAACCAGACCGTCTATTTATGCGGGCAGGTGGCTGAAGACCGCAGCGCCGGAATTGCGGAACAAACGCGCACCATGCTGGCCAAGGTCGACACGTTACTGGCATCGGTCGGCAGCGATCGCCAACAAATTCTCTCCGCCACCATCTACCTGAAAGACATGAGCCTGTTCGCCGAGATGAACAGCGTGTGGGACAACTGGGTACCGCCAGGCTTCGCCCCCGCGCGCGCCTGTGTAGAAGCCGCGATGGCCAGCCCTGAACTGCTGGTAGAAATCTCCGTAATTGCTGCCGTCGGTGGTTGATTGCAGGCCAACAGTTGCGGCGAACATTAAGCCTGGACTCGATGGTTCGCAGGGCGGTCCGGGCGGCGCTCCGTTCGGAGCGCAGCAACAGCCCGCCAGATGTGTGCCGAGCCGATCAACCATGGTGGGCGAGTATCAGCCTACTGAGGGTGACTTGCCCCAGATCAAGCGGGCGGGCATAACGTCTGCACCCGGGCTTTGCACTGCGGCCCCGCTCCGCTACCCTCGCTACATACCTCAGCACAAGAAGGATCGCCTCATGTTCCGCATCACCGCCCTCGTTGCCGGCCTGGCCCTGTCTGCCAGCGCCTTTGCCCTGTCACTGGCCGACCTGACCCAGCAGGACGCCAGCGGCGGACTCAAGGATGCCTTGATCCAGGGCGCCCAGGTGGCGGTCAAGCAACTGGGCGCACCTGGCGGCTTCAGCAATAACCCGCAGGTGCGCATCGAGCTGCCGGGCAACCTCGGCAAGGCGGCGAAAACCATGAAGATGATGGGCATGGGCGCCCAGGTGAGCCAGCTGGAAACCAGCATGAACAAGGCAGCCGAAGCCGCCGTACCCCAGGCCCAGGCTTTACTGGTTGATGCGGTGAAGAAAATGACCGTGCAAGACGCCAAGAGCATCCTCGCCGGCCCGCAAGACTCTGCCACTCAATACCTGAACCAGAGCAGCCGCGAGCAGATCCGCGCGCGCTTCCTGCCAATCGTCAAGCAGGCCACCGACCAGGTTGGCCTGGCTAAGCAGTACAACACCTTCGCCAGCCAGGCCGCGAGCTTCGGGGTACTCGACGCGAAGAGCGCCAATATTGAAAACTACGTCACCGAACAGGCGCTGGACGGCCTGTTCGCGATGATCGCAGAGCAGGAAGCCAATATTCGGCAGAACCCGGCAGGCGCGGCGACCAGCTTGGCGAAGAAGGTATTTGGCGCGTTGTAAATGGCCGGCACACTGCCGCTGGTGCGCCCTTGGCTGCTCAGGCGCACCACGCGCTCAAAGGTTCTGAAAGGCATGCAGCAGCGCCTTGCTCAAATCCACGGTAGAAAACTTGGTGAGCACAGCATTAGCGCCCACCAAGCGCGCTTTTTCGGTGTTCATAATGCTGTCTAGCGAGGTGTGCAGCAGCACGTAGGTCTGGCCTATATCGCTACGCTGACGAATTTCCCGAACCAGGCTGTAACCATCCATCTCCGGCATTTCGATATCCGAGACGAGCACCTCGATCGGCAGGCCGGCTTGATATCGGGCTTGCAACACATCCAAGGCACTGGCCGCGCTCCTCACTGCCTGACAATCCAGGTCGAGCTTGCGTAGGGTAACCAGCGTCTGCTGCAAGGCCACTTGGGAGTCGTCCACCACCAGCACTCGCCGACCGCGCAGCAGTTTGCGCTCGGCCTCGCTGAGCAGTTGCTCGTCGACCGCCTCGGGAGGTGCGGGTGCGATTTCATGCAGTACTTTTTCGATGTCGAGGATCTGCACAATGACGCCATCGATCTGGGTCACGCCGGTGATAAAGGCTCTCGCCCCGGTACCCGCTGGCGGCGGGCGCACGTCGCGGGTGGAGCACTGGACGATGCGCTCGACACTTTGCACCTGCAGCCCCTGCCGCGAACGGCTCAGTTCGGTGACGATCAGGCAGCCGTCCCGACTGCCGGTAGCACCACGCTCACCAATTGCCCGCGCCAGGTCGACCACGGTCAAGGGGGCACCGCGCAAGGTCGCCAGACCGCGCACATGGGGATGCGAGTTGGGCAGCTTGGTCAAAGCTGGACACGGAATTATTTCCTGAACCTTGAGCAGGTTAATGCCCAGCAACCGGCCACTCTGCAAACGGAACAACAGCAGCGACAACGCATCTCCCAACACCACACTCATCAACCACACTCCGCTTCTAATTCAGGCGCGCATACACTCAAAGCCTAAAGACCAAGGCTGCGCCACCCACTAAAAATCATCTGACTAGCGGCCGCAAAGGCTGTGAAAAGATCGACTGCCTGGATACGCCTCCGTGGCAGCGCTCGCCATGTGCAGCCCCTCTCAGCGCAAGAACTCAACAACCTGCCCGGCCTCGAAAGGCCAGTTGAGTTCAGCCCCGGTATCGCAACGCCGCAATACGGGGATGCGTAAGGCATAGCGCTCAAGCCAGTCTTCGCGCTCGACGATATCGACCAGTTCCACCAGCAAACCATGTTCGACAAAAGGCATCAGCATCGCCTCAGCCACATCACATAAATGACAGCCGAGGGTGCCGAACAGTTGGCATTCAGGGAGCATCCGCAGGCCTCCACATTTAAACACTGAAGTTTAGCACCCAGGCACCGCAGCGATGGCCACCCAGAGCGGCAAGGCACGGTATGTGCACACGACTCGCAAGCGCCTGCGCGCCCGGCAGGGGTTTACTGCACCAGTTCCTGGTCGCTGAACATATCGCTGAACAGCATGCTGCTCAGGTAGCGCTCACCGGAGTCGGGCAGGATAACCACAATGGTCTTGCCTTGCATGGCCGGCTCGGCGGCAATCCGCAGGGCTGCCGCCATGGCAGCGCCGCAGGAGATGCCGCAGAGGATGCCTTCTTCACGCATCAAGCGCAGTGCCACGGCCTTGGAGTCCTCATCGCTGACCTGTTCGACGCGGTCGACCATGGTCAAATCGAGGTTGTTCGGCACAAAGCCGGCGCCGATGCCCTGGATCTTGTGCGGGCTGGGCTTGACCTCCTCGCCAGCGATGGTCTGGCTGATCACCGGCGAACTGATCGGCTCGACCGCCACCGAGAGCATCGCCTTGCCCTGAGTCTGCTTGATATAACGCGACACACCCGTGATCGTACCGCCAGTACCGACGCCTGAAACCAGTACATCGACCGCGCCATCGGTGTCGTTCCAGATTTCCGGGCCGGTGGTTTTCTCGTGAATCGCCGGGTTGGCCGGGTTGTTGAACTGTTGCGGCATAAAGTACGTGGCTGAGTCGGAAGCGGCGATTTCAGTGGCGCGTTCGATAGCACCTTTCATACCTTTGGCCGGCTCGGTCAGGACCAGTTCGGCGCCCAGGGCTTTTAACACCTTGCGCCGCTCCAGGCTCATGGACGCGGGCATGGTCAGCAATAGCTTATATCCACGGGCCGCTGCGACGAAGGCCAGACCAATACCGGTGTTGCCCGAGGTCGGCTCGACAATGGTCATGCCCGGTTTGAGTACGCCACGCTCTTCCGCATCCCAGACCATGCTCGCGCCGATCCGGCACTTTACCGAATAGGCCGGGTTGCGCCCTTCGATCTTGGCCAGGATGGTCACGCCTGCAGGGCCGAGGCGATTGATTTTCACCAGCGGGGTATTGCCGATGGTGTGTGCGTTGTCTGCGAAAATGCGGCTCATGGCGGTGTCCTTGCAAGTGAGTTGCCGGATAAGCCCACAAGCCTATGTCGCACGCGGACACGCGTCCAGTGCAGCGAAGACCGACACAGGCAACAGGCCTGTCGCCTGACGTACACAACGTGACCCGCCATTCAGTGACTGAATGGCGCGTCTGCGTTCACAGTCACCGAGGCTGCGCGGTATAGTCGCTTTTTTAAATACTGAACCCGCGGGTATTACCCTGCACGCTACCGTTCGAGGATTTACCGATGAAGTTCGAAGGCACCCAGTCCTACGTCGCCACCGACGACCTCAAGCTGGCGGTCAACGCCGCAATTACCCTGGAGCGTCCGCTGCTGGTAAAAGGCGAACCGGGTACCGGTAAAACCATGCTCGCCGAGCAACTGGCCGAGTCCTTCGGCGCCAAGTTGATCACCTGGCATATCAAGTCCACCACCAAGGCCCACCAGGGCCTGTACGAGTACGACGCGGTCAGCCGCCTGCGCGACTCGCAACTGGATCCGGACAAAGTCAACGATGTGCGCAACTACATCAAGAAGGGCAAGCTGTGGGAAGCCTTCGAGAGCGAGGAGCGGGTGATCCTGCTGATCGACGAAATCGACAAGGCCGATATCGAGTTTCCCAACGACCTGCTGCAAGAACTCGACAAGATGGAGTTCTACGTTTACGAAACCGACGAGACGATCAAAGCGAAAAAGCGCCCGATCATCATCATTACCTCGAACAACGAGAAGGAACTGCCGGACGCCTTCCTGCGTCGCTGCTTCTTCCACTACATCGCCTTCCCCGATCGCGCGACCTTGCAGAAAATCGTCGATGTGCACTACCCCAACATCAAAAAAGACCTGGTGGCCGAAGCGCTGGACGTGTTCTTCGACGTGCGCAAGGTCCCGGGCCTGAAGAAGAAGCCGTCCACCAGCGAACTGGTCGACTGGCTCAAACTGCTGATGGCCGACAACATCGGCGAAGCCGTGCTGCGCGAACGCAATCCGACCAAGGCCATCCCACCACTGGCCGGCGCGCTGGTGAAGAATGAACAGGACGTGCAGCTGCTTGAGCGCCTGGCATTCATGAGCCGCCGCGCCAACCGCTAAGGCTGCACAGATCTCGACCTGTAGGAGCCAGCTTGCTGGCGATCAATGGCATCCGCAGCACGTCGGATCGCCAGCAAGCTGGCTCCTACATAGAGCGCCCCGACCGGGGAATGATTCTGCAAGTGAGGACGCAGCCATGCTGCTCAACCTGTTCAATGAAATGCGCGCCGCCAAGGTGCCGGTGTCGGTGCGCGAGCTGCTCGACCTGATCAACGCGTTGAAGCACAACGTGGTGTTCGCCGACATGGACGAGTTCTACTACCTCGCCCGCGCGATACTGGTCAAGGACGAGCGCCATTTCGACAAGTTCGACCGGGCGTTCGGGGCCTACTTCAAGGGCCTGGAAAATCTCAACCAGCACATCGAGGCCTTGATCCCCGATGAATGGCTACGCAAGGAATTCGAGCGTTCGCTGACCGATGAGGAACGCGCCAAGATCGAATCCCTGGGCGGCCTGGACAAGCTGATCGAGGAATTCAAGAAGCGCCTCGAAGAGCAGAAGGAACGCCACGCCGGTGGCAACAAATGGATCGGCACCGGCGGCACCAGCCCGTTCGGCTCCGGCGGCTTCAACCCGGAAGGCATTCGCGTGGGTGATGCCGGCAAGCGCCAGGGCAAGGCGGTCAAGGTCTGGGACCAGCGCGAGTACAAGAACCTCGACGACCAGGTAGAACTGGGCACGCGCAATATCAAGGTGGCCCTGCGCCGCCTGCGCAAATTCGCCCGCCAGGGTGCTCAGGACGAACTGGATCTGGGCGGTACCATCGACCACACAGCCAAGGACGGTGGCCTGCTGAATATCCAGATGCGCCCGGAACGGCGCAATGCGGTGAAATTGCTAATTCTGTTCGACATCGGCGGCTCGATGGACGCCCACGTCAAGGTCTGCGAAGAGCTGTTCAGCGCCTGCAAGACCGAGTTCAAGCACATGGAGTATTTCTACTTCCATAACTGCGTGTACGAGTCAGTGTGGAAGAACAACCTGCGCCGCAGCTCCGAGCGCTTTTCCACTCAGGACCTGCTGAACAAATACGGCGCCGACTACAAGGTGGTGTTTGTCGGCGATGCAGCCATGGCCCCCTACGAAATCACCCAGGCCGGCGGCAGCGTCGAGCACTGGAACGAGGAGCCGGGCTATGTGTGGATCAAACGCTTTATGGAGAAGTACAAGAAACTCATCTGGATCAACCCCTACCCCAAGGACACCTGGAGCTACACCGCCTCGACCAACCTCATGCGTGAACTGCTGGAAGACAAGATGTACCCGCTGACGCTGCAAGGATTGGAAGATGGCATGAAGTTCCTCTCCAAGTAGGCACACGCCGGCGATATAAGAGGCCTCGATCAAATCCGGGAGATTGATCGCCTGCTCAACCGTTCCCGGATGGCCCCAAGGCTTATTCGGGCTACGGTGCTGGGGTTTACGGCGATGCGTCAGCGCCTAACGCCAATGCCTGCGCTGCACATTCCGGGTGCGGCCGCCGCCGAGCATCAAGCCAATCAGCAGCAGGCTTTCCACTAGCCAAGCCAATAGCAAGGCACACACCAGCCCCCAGGCGATGGCTTCTGGCGCCAGCAGTACTTGGTAACGGTAGGCGCTGTAAGTCTCGTCCATCAACTCGCGATCGGCAGCCGTGGCCAGGTGCCAGACCTGGCCGTACCACGGCTGTTGCATGGCCTGCCATTCCAGCTCGAGGTAACTGGCACGGTCGACCAGATAACCCACACTCTGCGCATCGCTGCGCATCACCGGGTCGTCACTGGCCTCATAGTGATTCACGAGCGCGTACAGATCACCGTTGAAAAATCGCTTGGCGGTGTCGCGAAAACTCTTCAGACCCTGCTCTGACTCCAGCCGATGCGCGTCGACGCGCTTGCTGTAATCGGCAATAAAACCCGGCGCCTGCACCCCGACCAACAGGCCCAAGGCAAACAGCGCCAAGCGTAGATAACTTCTGAACATCGCCCCTCTCCCTGAATCCAAGATACCCGTTTGCTCAGTCAGTCAAACCCTGGGCCACACACTCACCGCCGCGCCACAGGCGCCATTCGCCGGAGCAATACAGGTCCCAACGTTCGTTATCGGTCAAGGGTTCGGTGGCCAGCACCGTCACCACATCGTTCGGGGTGGTCTCGGCCTGGAAGTCCACGCGCACGTCGACATCCTTCAACTGCGCAGGGCCAAAGGGTGCACGCCGGGTGATGTGTGCCAGCTTGGTCGAGCAGAAGCTGAACAACCAGTCCCCATTACTGAGCAGACAGTTGAACACGCCGTATTGACGATAGGCCACACAGGCAGCCACCAGGCTGGGCAAGAACAGCTCAACCGCCACCGGCTCCGGGAATGCCTGGCGCAGACCGTTGAGCAGATCGCAAAAAGCCGCCTCACTGTCGGTGTCACCAACCGGTCGATAAAAGCTCGGTTCTGGAGAAAACTCCGCTAGCTGGCCATTGTGCGCGAAACACCAGTTACGCCCCCACAGCTCGCGCACGAACGGATGGGTATTGGCCAGGCTGACTTTGCCCACATTGGCTTGGCGAATATGGCCGATCACTACTTCGCTCTTGATCGGGTAACGCTGCACCAACTGCGCCACTTGCGACTCGCTACTCGCACGCGGCTCCTGGAACAGGCGCAAGCCGCGCCCCTCATAAAAACCGATGCCCCAGCCATCACGGTGCGGCCCAGTGTCGCCACCGCGGCGCATCAACCCGGTAAAACTGAACACGATATCAGTGGGCACATTGGCACTCATGCCGAGCAATTCACACATGATTACAGCTCTCGACTCGGAGGTTGTGAAAATATCGAGCAGCGTCGCGACAGCGACTGCAGGCTCGTCGGACGGGTCGGGGCGCGCAGGTTGGTCGCCTAGATATTGCGCGGCAATACCGCATGCTCTGCACGGCGTAACCCATCCTGGCGGCGAACCTGCTGGCGCTGTGTTGGGTTACGCGGCCGCTTGAACCTGTGGCATTACTCGGAAATATGATCGCCGCTAACCCAACCTACGACTGGGCGCAGCCCGCCCAGCGACTCAAAGTCGCGGTTCGACGCGTAAACGGCGATCGCCAGCCTGGGCAGGGCGGCTATCGATGTCCTCACGCTGCATGATCTCGCGCAGGGTCGGCGCGTGCTCGTCATCCGCTTCCGGTTGCGGCTCACGCCGGCCCTGCCACCAGCGCTCAAGGGGCCAACGAATGGCGATGAACAGCACATACAGGGTGAATGCGATCAGGCCATACAACGCCAGATCGGCGACTGCACGCCAAACGCTGGTACCCACATTCAGCAGCAGATCCAGCGCGGTGATGGCAATCGCCGGGGCGAGCACCTCCTCCCTGGCCGGATCGACGACGGTCGGGCTGAACAGCAGCACCGCCGCCAGCAAACGCAGGGGCTCGCGCAGATAACGCCACATCCAGCGGGTCACGCGGAACCACACCAGCAGGCAACCCAAAGCGGCGACGGCATAGGCGCCCCAGGCAAGTAAATAATCGTTCTCAGTCATAACGCGCAGATCTCTAAACATGACAAGGCTGGACGGCTGATGCCGTCAGCCAGTGAAGGCTGCATTTTTCAGCGGCCTGCTGGCGCAGTGCGGCTTATGATAACGGCTTTTCCGCGGCCCGACTGCCGACCGAACAGAATTGGAGTTACCAGATGCCCCTCGCCCCCATCGCCCGCCCCGACGACGCTGCCGACCCTTACAGTTGGCTGGAGAAGCGCGACAGCGAGGACGTGCTCGAATACCTCAAGGCAGAAAACACCTACCTGGAAGCCGAACTGGCCGAGCAGCGCGAGTTGCGCGAAACGCTGTTTCAGGAGATCAAGGGCCGGATTCGCGAGACCGACCTGTCACTGGCTTCGCCCTGGGGTCCCTGGCTGTATTACCAACGCACCACTGCTGGCGACGAATACCCGCGCCACTTCCGCTGCCCGCGCCCGGCCGACGGCTCACTCGACGTCGATGAGCGCGCCGAGCAGTTGCTGCTCGACCCCAACGCCCTGGCAGATGGCGGCTTTATTTCGCTTGGCACCTTTAGTGTCAGCCAAGACCACCAGCGTCTGGCCTACAGCCTGGACACCAGCGGCGATGAGGTTTACCAGCTGTTCGTCAAGGAACTGGCCACCGGTGCCATCAGCCAACTGCCGTTCGCCGACTGCGACGGCAGCATGACGTGGGCCAACGACAGCCAGACCCTGTTCTTCGGGGAGCTGGACGACTGCCATCGCCCGCACAAGCTGTACCGCCATCGCCTCGGCAGTGACTCTGCCGAACTGGTATTCCATGAGGCCGATGGGCGCTTCTTTCTCAACTGCTACCGCGCCAGCTCCGAGCGCCAGCTGGTGCTGCTGCTGGGCAGCAAGACCACCAGCGAGGCCTGGGTGCTGGATGCGGACACGCCGCAAGCGGTGTTCGCCTGCCTGGCGCCACGCGAGGAAGGCCACGAATATTACGTCGACCACGGCAAGGTCGATGGCGACTGGGCCTGGCTGATCCGCAGCAACCAGAGCGGAATCAACTTCGCCCTGTACTGCGTGACAGGAGCAGACGCCCCGACCCGCGAGCGCTGGGTCGAGCTGCGCGGCCATGACCCGCAGGTGATGCTCGAAGGCGTGAGCCTGAACGACAGTGCGCTGGTCCTCAGCCTGCGCGAGGGCGGTTTGCCGATCATCGAGGTACACGCCCACGGCCAGCAAAGCTACCGAGTGAACCTGCCTGATGCTGCTTACAGCCTCTACGTGCAAGACACTCTGGAATTCGCAAGCAAGGTGATTCGCCTGCGTTACGAAGCGCTCAACCGCCCAGCGCAGATCCGCCAACTGACCCTCGTCGACGGCGCCCAGCAAGTGCTCAAGGAAACCCCGGTACTCGGCCCGTTCAACGCCGACGATTACCTAAGCCAGCGCCTCTGGGCCACAGCGCCAGACGGCACCCAGGTGCCGATCAGCCTGGTGGCCAAGCGTGAAGTCCTTGGTCAACCCGCCCCGCTCTACCTCTATGGTTACGGCGCCTACGGTGAAAGCCTAGACCCCTGGTTCTCCCACGCGCGCCTGAGTCTGCTGGAGCGCGGCTTCGTCTTTGCCATCGCCCATGTGCGCGGCGGCGGTGAGCTGGGCGAAGCCTGGTACCGCGCCGGCAAGCTGGAGCATAAACAGAATACCTTCAGCGACTTCATCGCCTGCGCTGAACACCTTGTCACTAGTGGTTACACCAGCCCGGCTCAACTCGCCATTAGCGGCGGCAGCGCTGGCGGCCTGCTGATCGGTGCAGTGCTCAACCAGCGCCCCGAGTTATTCGCAGCAGCCATTGCCGAGGTGCCCTTCGTCGACGTGCTTAACACCATGCAGAACCCCGATCTGCCACTGACCGTCACCGAATACGACGAATGGGGCGACCCACATCAACCCGAGGTCTTCGAGCGGATCAAAAGCTATGCGCCCTACGAGAACGTCAAAGCCCAGGCCTACCCATCGCTCCTTGCTGTAGCCGGCTACAACGACAGTCGCGTGCAGTACTGGGAAGCCGCCAAGTGGGTGGCCAAGCTGCGCGCCAGCAAGACCGACAGCAACCTGCTGCTGCTCAAGACCGACCTCGATGCCGGCCACGGTGGCATGAGTGGACGCTACCAGGCGCTCAGGGATGTGGCGCTGGAATATGCCTTCCTGCTCAAAGTGTTCAACTTGCAATAGCTGATAGCTCTACCCGTGCGGGCACTGACGCCGCGGCATTAGCGCCCGCACGGGTCGCCTGATTGCCTGATGTGCGGGCAACCGCCTCAAAAGCTAAAGGCATCACCGACCTCAAAGTACCTGCAAAATGCAGGGAACCGCTCCCGGGAGTTCGCCCAGGCTCCGCCAGGCTAAGACGCTGCAGACTCGTCAGCAGGATTGTTTGCCCGGCGCTTAATGCACCTCGACGCAGGCAGAAAATCCCCACCTGCTGACGAGGGCCAAAAGCGCTTGCTGGCACCAGCAGGAACGGCCGTGAGTCGATAGGCAGCCTGGCGCTGACGCTGCCTATTTTTCAGTTGCTAAGCACCCCGCTGAGCGAACCGCAGGCCCCAGCATCTGCGCGGTGTACACGCGCGCAAACCGTTAATAAAAATGAACACCCCATAGACAAGACCATGCCCCAGCCAACTGCTGTATAGCCCCGCGGAGTGGACATCTTCCAGCAGGAGCGGCCGCATGAAATTCCGCGCATGCCACTAATTTTTCGGGCATTTAGACGTTTTTAGCGGGCAAATCCGCTCTTCCAAAAGTGCCTCCGCTTATGCGACACGTAACAGGGGCATCACCATAGAAAAAGCAGCCATCGCGACTCACATGATTATCTTTGTTGTTTTTTTTGAACGATTTTTTATAACCGCACTCAAAGTTTCGTAGCGTTCTGGCGATTGGTCGCTGGTGATGGCGTGTTTCGCCTTATCCAAATGCGTCCGCTCCCTCAGTCAAAACGCTGGCTGGTGACCATCATGGGAACCACTGCATGCAAGGAAACTTCCAATGGAACTGAACACCATGATCATCGCCCCTGCACAGCAACAACGTACTCGCCGGTCAACCTGGACGCTCGCTGCCCTCGCCCTCGGCGGCAGTCTGTTGCTGGCCGGTTGCGCCGGGAATCCACCTAACGAGCAGCTCGCCGTGACCACGTCGGCCATAAACTCTGCAGTCACTGCCGGCGGCACCGAGTTCGCTGCGGTAGAAATGAAATCGGCCCAAGACAAGCTCAAGCAAGCCGAACAGCAAATGCACGACCAAAACTATGCAGAAGCCAAACGCCTGGCCGAACAGGCCGAGTGGGATGCCCGCCTGGCAGAACGCAAATCCCAGGCAGCCAAGGCCGAGAAAGCCCTGAATGATGCCCGCCAGGGCGTTGAGGAAATGCGCGAGGAAAGCATGCGTGGCAGCAGCCTTTAACCCCAGCTGCCAAACACGCTGAACACAACCTCCGCCAACAAATAAAGGATTACCCGAAGATGCGTACTCAAGTAATGATTCCCGCCCTACTGGCATTGAGCGTAGGCCTGGCCGCGTGCTCCTCGCAGCCCAACGTCAATCTGGAAGAGGCACGCAGCAACTTCTCCACGCTGCAGTCAGACCCGCAAGCCAGCAAGGTCGCCGCCCTGGAAACCAAGGGCGCCAGCGAGATGCTGGAAAAGACCGAGCAAGCCTACCGTGCCAGCGAAAATGAACAGAAAGTGGATCAACTGGCCTACCTGACCAACCAGCGCATCGAAGTTGCCAAGCAGACCATCGCCTTGCGCAACGCCGAACAGAACCTGGGCAAAGCCTCCGCCGAACGTGCCAACGCTCGCCTGAGTGCACGTGACGCGCAAATCGATGCTCGTGACGCTCAACTCAATGCGCGCGATGCCCAAATCAAGGAACTGCAAGACAGCCTGAACGCCAAAAAGACTGAACGCGGCACGCTAGTAACCTTTGGCGATGTGCTGTTCGATCTGAACCGTGCGGAACTGAAGCCCGGCGGTATGAACAACATCAACAAACTCGCTCAATTCCTCCAGCAAAGCCCGGAGCGCAAGGTGATCGTCGAGGGTTACACCGACAGCACCGGCTCCGCCGCTTACAACCTGAGCCTGTCGCAACTGCGCGCCAACTCGGTACGCATGGCGCTGATAAAAATGGGCGTTGGTCCAGAGCGCATCGTCACCCAGGGTTACGGCAAGGAATACCCGGTGTCGGGAAATGACACCTCATCTGGCCGTTCGATGAACCGCCGGGTCGAGGTCACGATTTCCAACGACAACCAGCCGATTGCACCACGTAGCGCCACAAACGCGGGCTAATTAGCACGCAGCAGACAAAATGCCGCTCACCTGGTTTAGGTGAGCGGCATTTTTGTAGGTCTTTTGTTTGTCTACAGCCCCTGCGAGATCGCAGGGTGGATAAAACGTTATCCATCCACCAATAGCGGTGATGATGAGAAAGGCGTCATCCGCCCTCTCCGGCTCTGGTAGCCCGGATGCAATCCGGGGAAATTCAGCGATTACACCTCGCTCAGCGCAACAACCCCAGATCCTTGGCGCGTGCCACAGCCTGAGTACGCCGTTCGACGCCCAACTTGCTGTTTATATGACGGGCATGGGTCTTCACCGTGTGCAGCGAGATGAATAGCTGCTCACTTATCTCCTGATTCGAGCACCCCTGGGCGATCAGTTGCAATACTGCCAACTCGCGTGAGCTCAAGGCCTCGGTCAACTGACTATCGAGTCTGGGCAACACACCTGCCGGAGCCTGCGGCAGATACTTGAGTAACTCGACCGCCACCGCGCAATCCGGACGAACCAGCAGTTGCTCGCGCAGCCATTGCGGCTGGTGCACGAACAATTCCTGGTAAGGCAGTAAAGCCCCCCCTTGCGCCGCGTCCAGGCTGCTAACCAGCCAGCTGACAGCCTCACGGTCGCGCCCTGATGCCTTGAGCAGCAAGGCCAATTGCACCTGCGCAGCCACCACGAACAATTGGCCTGATGCAGACTGAGCGCATTGACTGAGTGTACGCAGGCGCCGCTCGGCAATTTCCAGGCGCCCCTGCAAACGTTCAAGCGCAGCTTGCTGTAACTCGATATGCAAGGCCAGTTGCGGATGGAACTCGGGGGCCGCGCCAGGCGATTCGCCGCAATAGGTTTCGGCCAGCCGCTGCAGCCAGACTTCAGCCAACTCCAACTGCCCCTGAGACAACCACAGCTCGCACTTAAGCACCGTGATCATCGCCAGATAATAAATTGAAGGCACATCCCAGGCATGCATCAACCGCTCGGCTTCAGCCAACTGAGCGAAGGCCTCGCTGAGACGTCCTTCACGCCCTTCAACCCCGGCCAGTACGCAATATCCCACCAGCAAGCTGATATCGCGACAGGCCCGCGCCTCACCGATCCCGGCCAGCAATTTAGTGCGCGCGGCCTGGGTATCGAGCGACACACTGAGCAGATAGCCCTCGTACAAATTCAGTCGAGCACGCACCGAATATACCCGCTGGGTCGACAACCCCTGCAACCGATGCAAGCCCAGACGCACCTCGACCAACGCGCGCTGAACCTCGCCGCGCGCATGCAGCACTCTTGCCCGTTCGGCATGCGCCAGGCCCTCGAACAAGGGATTATCGATCCGCTGCGCCAACTCCAAGGCCTCGCGATTGAGCCCCCGGGCACGCCACAAGTCGCCCTTGGTCATCGCCAGATTGGCCAGGGTAAACAGGCACATCAGCCGCGGCCCGCAGCGTTTGGCGCTGAGCAAGGCCAGTGCCTCGCTGCAATAGCGCTCAGCCTCAGGCACCTGGCCACGACCGCGGGCGATGATGCCGGACAAGGCCAGCCACTGGGCCAACAGGTCCTCCTGCTCCTGCGCATCAGGGGCCGGCAGAAAACGCCCCAACTGCCGGATCAACTCTTCGGCCGCATCCAGCTGGCAGGCTAACGCCAGCGCCCAGCTGTACAGTACGAGCAGGCGCGGCGTGCTGGCCAACAGACTGTCGGGCAAGTCCATCTTCCAACGCAGCAGGCGCGCAACATTCTGCTCGCCGAGCAATTGCTCCTCCGACAGGTTCTGCACCAGATTGGCCGCAACTTCCGGCTGACCAGCGCGCAACGCCTGATCGACGGCCTCTTCATGCAGCCCCTGGCTGCTGAACCAGCGACAGGCACGCAAATGCAAAGCTGCCTGGGACTGAGTGCGCTGAGTTGCAGGACGCGAGCGCAACAGATCAGAGAACAGGTGGTGGTAGCGAAACCAGTGGCCTTGCTCGTCCAGTGGCACCAGAAAGACCTGGTGGGTCTGCAGGTGCTGGATAATCGCCGCGCTGTCGTGCTGCTCACGCAAGGCATCGCACAACTCAACGCTGAAACGCTCAAGGCAGGCGGTGTCGAACAAAAAGCTCTGCACCTCGGCCGACTGCTGCTCGATCACCTCCTCCAGCAAATACTCACGGACCAACCCCTCATCCCCCTGGGGGACGCGCTCAGGGCTGTCATCATCAGCCTGCTGACGA
>JAUSOF010000006.1 GCA_030656145.1 Pseudomonas sp. | reverse complement strand
GATCAGGAGCACATGAGCGGATTTTCATTATGGCTCAAGGCACCTAATGCCTTAATTAGAAGCCGGATATACGGAAGCAGTCGTACCTAGGTTCGTTTGAAGAGCGTATCACTGGCAAAACGGGGGGAGTCCATATACGGATAAAGCCGGGGGAGAGGCTCTGTCCGCGAACTTCCCGGATTGCATCCGGGCTACGAAAGCAGGCTGCCGGATCCGCAAGCCTGCCTGTGCTCTACAGCGTCCTGGCCATGCGTGCGGCCAGCAGTGCCCAGGCGAGGAGCAGGCTGCAGAGAATCAGCAGCGGCCAGCCGCGCCAGTACAAATAAGGCGTTAATTGCTGCATGGGCACCACTTCGCCATAGAGCACGCCTTGTTCGAACTGTGGCAGTTGCTCGGTGATCTGGCCGAAGGGGTCGATCAGCACGGTCATGCCATTGTTGGTTGCGCGGATCATCCAGCGCCCGGCCTCGAGGGCGCGCATCTGTGCCATCTGCAGGTGCTGCAGGGGGCCGATCGAACGGCCGAACCAGGCGTCATTGCTCACCGTCAGCAGGAGTTCGCTGTGCGCCGAGAGCCCCGCAGCGAACTCCGGGTAGACCACTTCGTAGCAGATGAACGTGGCGATCCTGTACCCCTTGGCCTGCAGCAGCGGCTGTTCGGCCGAGCCGCGGGCAAAGTCCGACATCGGCAGGTTGAAGAAGGCGATCAGCCCGCGCAGCACCTCCTGCAGGGGCACGTACTCGCCGAAAGGCACCAGTTTTTGCTTGAGGTAGTCGCCGTCGCCCTGGCCAAACACGCTCACTGCGTTGTAGTAGCGCTGCTCGCCCCGTTCATTGGCCTGGCGGATTGGTACGCCGGTGATCAGCGCGGCCTGGCGCTCATTGGCGAAGCGCTGCATGACCTCGAGGTAGCCGGCGGCCTGCTCCTTGAGTATAGGCACCGCAGTCTCCGGCCAGATGATCAGGTCAGTCGGTTCGGCGCTGAAGCTCAGGTCGCGGTACAGCGCGAGTTGGGCATTGAGTTGGGCCGGATCCCATTTCAGGTTCTGCTCGATATTGCCCTGCATGGCCGCGACCCTGAGTGGTTCGCCGGCCGGCTTAGTCCAGGCGTGGCCTTTGAGTGCGAGGCCTGCGAGCCAGGGGGCGGCCAGCAACAGGATGGCGGTCGCGAGCATGGCTTTTTGCCTGCGCAACTGCACCAGGTTGACCAGCAATGCGGCGCTCAAGGCCAGGAGGAAGGACAGCAGCCACACGCCCCCGACGGGGGCGAGTCCGGCCAGTGGGCCGTCGAGCTGGCTGTAGCCGGCGTAGAGCCAGGGGAAACCGGTGAGGAACCAGCTGCGGAAGGCTTCCTGGGCCAGCCACAGCGCGGCGAAGGCCAGTGCGTCGGCCAGCGGCGCTTCACTGCGGCGTAGCCAGCGCGCCCACAGCCAGGCAGTCAGGGCCAGCAGCAGGCCCAGGCCGGCGACAAAGCCGAGGGTCAGAAAGGCGGCCAAGGCCGGCGAGGCCGCGCCGTAGTCGTGGATGCTGACATAGACCCAGCTGGTGCCGGCGGCGAACAGGCCGAAGCCGTAGTACCAGCCGCGCCACGCCGCCTGGCGTGGCTGCAGGTCGCGCAGGCCAAGATAAAACAGGGCAATCGAGAGCAGGGCCAGCGGCCACAGGTCGAACGGCGCCAGCGCCAGTGTAGTGATGGCGCCAGCAGTCAGTGCGATCAGGTTGCCCGGCCAGCCGGAGCGAGTTATCCAGTGCATTGCATGCAGATCCTTGGATTGGGAGTGGCGCCAGGAGAAGGCGGAATACGCAGGCCTGGCTCCTACAACGGCGGGCAGAGCTTCAGCGCACCAGCGGGGTCAGGCGCAGCAGGTGGATGCGGCGGCTGTCGGCATTGAGCACGCGAAAACGAAACTCGCCGATCTCGGTCACTTCGTTACGCTTGGGCAGGTGGCCGAATGCGCTCATCACCAGGCCGCCGACAGTGTCGTATTCGTCGTCGGAGAATGTGGTGTCGAAGGATTCGTTGAAGCTGTTGATCGGGGTCAGCGCCTTGACCAGAAAGTCGCCGCTGGGCAGCGGCTTGACGTAGCTGTCTTCCTCGACGTCATGCTCGTCCTCGATGTCGCCGACGATCTGCTCGAGTACGTCTTCGATGGTCACCAGACCGGCCACGCCGCCGTATTCGTCGATGATCACGGCCATGTGGTTGTGGTTGGCGCGAAATTCGCGCAGCAGCACGTTGAGGCGCTTGGACTCGGGGACGAAGGTCGCCGGGCGCAGCACGTCCTTGATGTTGAAGTTCGGCTGCTCGCTCAGCAGTACCAGCGGCAACAGGTCCTTGGCCAGCAAAATGCCGATTACGTCATCCAGGCTCTCGCCCACTACCGGGTAACGCGAGTGGGCGGCTTCGATGATCGAGGGCAGGAACTCTCTGGGCGTCTGATTGGCTTTGATGCTGATCATCTGCGAGCGCGGGACCATGATGTCGCGCACTTGCAGGTCTGCAACCTGGATGGCGCCTTCGACAATGGCCAGTGCTTCGCTGTCGAGCAGCTTGTTCTGGTGCGCTTCGCGCAGAACTTCCAGCAATTCCTGGCGGTTTTTCGGCTCATGAGCAAAAGCCTGGGTCAATTTATTCAACCAGGACTTTGGCTCGTTGCTCGATCGGTCTTCGCTCATGGGGGTTACTCGGGATCCTTGCTGATGGGCAATTGGTGGTTATTTGTCGTCGGCATAGGGGTCGGGATGACCCAGCTCGGCGAGCAGTGTGCGTTCTAGCGCTTCCATTTCTTCGGCTTCGTCATCGTCGATGTGGTCGTAGCCGAGCAGGTGCAGGCAGCCGTGGATCACCAGGTGCGCCCAGTGCGCCTCTGGGGTTTTCTCTTGTTCTAGCGCCTCGCGCTCGACCACTGGCACGCAGATCACCAGGTCGCCGAGCAGGGGGATGTCCAATAGTTCATCGGGTACGTCGGCGGGGAACGACAGCACATTGGTGGCGTAGTCGCGTTGGCGGTAGGTGTGATTGAGCTCATGGCCTTCGGTCTCATCGACCAGGCGAATGGTCAGTTCGGAGTCGGCCGTGCGCTGGCGCAGGGCGATCTCACACCAGGCGCGAAACTGCGCCGCGCTCGGTAAGTCGGTGGCCTGGGTAGCGACTTGCAGATCCAGCTCAAGCATTACCGTTGTCCTGCCCGTCGATCAACTTGCCGTGAACCCGATCGTCATAACGTTCGTAGGCTTCGACGATGCGCTGAACCAGGGGGTGGCGCACTACGTCTTTAGGCTTGAAGTGGGTGAAGCTGATGCCCGGCACGTCGTGCAGCACGTCGATGACGTGGGTCAGGCCGCTCTTGGTGCCGCGCGGCAGGTCGACCTGGGTGATGTCGCCGGTGATCACCGCGGTGGAGCCAAAGCCGATGCGGGTGAGGAACATCTTCATCTGTTCCAGGGTGGTGTTCTGGGCTTCGTCGAGGATGATGAAGCTGTTGTTCAGGGTGCGCCCGCGCATATAGGCCAGCGGGGCGACCTCGATCACCTGCTTCTCGATCAGCTTGGCTACCTGCTCGAAGCCAAGCATCTCGTACAGCGCGTCATACAGCGGGCGCAGGTAGGGGTCGATCTTCTGCGACAGGTCACCGGGCAGGAAGCCGAGTTTCTCGCCGGCTTCTACTGCGGGGCGTACCAGTAGAATGCGACGAATCTGTTCGCGTTCCAGGGCGTCCACGGCGCAGGCCACTGCCAGGTAAGTCTTGCCGGTACCGGCCGGGCCGACGCCAAAGTTGATGTCATGCTCGAGGATGGCTTTGACGTAGCGCTGCTGGTTTAACCCGCGCGGGCGAATCATGCCCTTGCGGGTGCGCAGGGCGATGCCGGGCTCGGTCACGGGATTGGCCAGCTCTTCTATGCCAGATTCCTGCAGGAACAGGTGCACCATGTCCGGTGACAGTTCCGTGCTTTTGGCCTCACGGTAGAGGCGGCGCAGCAATTGTTCGGCGGAGTTGGTCTGCTCCGGCGCGCCGATCAGCTCGAACTGGTTGCCACGGTTACGGATTTCGATGGCCAGGCGCGCCTCGATCAGACGCAGATGCTCATCGAATTGCCCGCAAAGGCTTGCAAAGCGGCGTGCCTCAAAGGGCTCGAGGATAAAGCGATGTGGTTCTATGGGTGCGTTCAAGGTCGTTTAATGGCCGCCAGTCGGCTGGGTAGTGATACGAAGAATAGCGCCAGGCGTGCGCGTGGGAAAGCCCGGACTGTTGCGACTTTAGCATCGCCTGTGGTTGGTCTGCTCGGGGTGCGGGTGACGCACCCTGCGGGGCGATGGGTTGGCTTCAATGATCCGGGGCTGTTCACTCGCCAAGCAGGCTGCCACGCAGCGAGTTGGGTTGGGCGTCGTCGATATGCACGTCGACGAATTGGCCGATCAGGCGCGGGTTGTCGGTGCGGAAGTTGACCACCCGGTTGCTCTCGGTGCGGCCCTGGAGCATGCCCGGGTCCTTCTTCGAGTAATCGCTGACCAGAATGCGCTGCACGGTGCCGATCATACGTCGGCTGTTTTCGGCGCCTTGCTGGCTGATGCGCTGCTGCAGGATCGCCAGACGCTGCTTTTTAAGCTCTTCCGGGGTGTCATCGCTCAGCTCTGCCGCCGGGGTGCCGGGGCGCGCGCTGTAAATGAATGAATAGCCGAAGTCGAAACCGACGTCCTCGACCAGCTTCATGGTCTGCTCGAAGTCTTTCTCGGTTTCGCCGGGGAAGCCGATGATGAAGTCGGTGCTGATCAGGATGTCCGGCACCGCAGCGCGCAGCTTGCGGATGCGGGACTTGTATTCGAGTGCCGTGTGGCCTCGTTTCATGCCGGCGAGAATGCGGTCGGAGCCAGACTGCACAGGTAAATGCAGGTATTTCACCAGCTTGGGAATCTCGGCATGGGCCTGAATCAGCGCATCGGAGAACTCCAGCGGGTGGCTGGTGGTGTAGCGAATGCGGTCGATGCCGTCGATGGTGGCCACGGCGTAGAGCAGTTCGGCGAAATCGGCGAGTTGGCCTTCTGGGGTGGCGCCGCGGTAGCCGTTGACGTTCTGGCCAAGCAGGGTGACTTCGCGCACGCCGTTTTCGGCCAGGTGCAGCACTTCGGCGAGCACATCGGCCAGTGGGCGGCTGACCTCTTCGCCGCGGGTGTAGGGCACCACGCAGAAGGTGCAGTACTTGCTGCAACCTTCCATGACCGAAACGTAGGCGCTGGGGCCGTCGACCCGCGGTTCAGGCAGGCGGTCGAATTTTTCGATCTCGGGGAAGGAAATGTCCACTTGCGGCAACTTGGTGCTGCGCACGGCGGCGATCATTTCCGGCAGGCGATGCAGGGTCTGCGGGCCGAAGACTACGTCGACATAGGGCGCGCGGTCGCGGATCGCCGCGCCTTCCTGGCTGGCTACGCAACCGCCGACGCCGATTACCAGGTCCGGGTTGGCCAGTTTCAGCTCGCGCCAGCGGCCAAGCTGGGAGAACACCTTGTCCTGCGCTCTTTCGCGAATGGAGCAGGTGTTGAGCAGGATCACGTCAGCATCTTCAGCGCGTGCGGTAACTTCCAGGGCCTGATGTTCGCCCAGCAAGTCGACCATGCGCGAGCTGTCGTACTCGTTCATCTGGCAGCCGTGGGTTTCGATATAAAGCTTCTTGGTCATGCTCGCTCAAAGGGTGATTCGAATAACCGCGCATTATAGTGGCCGAACGGCTGGGTTCCTAGCAGTGCTGTCGCACTTAAGTGTCAGCAGTCGGACAGCGTTGAGCCTGACCCGCTGCTGGCATTGCCTGTCCGGTGGCTGTGCTATAGTTTGCGCCCTCTTATTTTCCTTCCAGTCCAGACTGCCACCCATGAGCAAGCGCGAACCCATCTATAAGGTGATTTTCCTCAACCAGAGTCAGGTGTACGAAATGTACGCCAAGCAGATCTTTCAGAGCGATCTGTGGGGCTTCCTGGAGGTAGAGGAGTTTGTCTTCGGCGAGCGAACCCAAGTGGTGGTCGACCCTAGCGAAGAAAAGCTCAAGGCTCAGTTCGATGGCGTGGTGCGCAGCTTTCTGCCCATGAACTCGATCATCCGCATCGACGAAGTCGAGCGTCTGGGCACGCCAAAAATTAGCGAAGCCAAGGGCGGTGGCAACGTCATGCCGTTCCCTATGCCGATGCCTGATAAGTAGCGGTTCAGCTGGTTCGAGCTCGCAGGGTGGGTGTCGCTTTTTACAGCCACCGTCCTGCGTCGGTGCGCTGTTTAAAGCCGCGCGCTGGAAAACCCTTGGCGGTTATCCTCGGGGAGGCCGTCCACCCTACGGCAGCGGTGCGAACGGTGATTGGCCGTCGGCGGCCTGCAGTTCGAGCAGGTAGTTGCGGAATATTTCGCCGAGTACCTGGCTGGCAATTTCCAGTTCCTCGCGCTGCATGCGCTCGGCAACCAGATCGGCGCTGTCCATGGCTTCATCCGAGCCATTCACCGCCGCCATCTTCAGCACGATAAACGCCTGCACATTGTTTGCCGGCACGCCTTCGCCGCGGAAGAACATCATGCCGAGGCGATATTGCGCCTGCGCATGACCCTGCAGTGAGGCCTGTTCGAACCAGTTGAGTGCTTGAGCCAGGTCGCGCGACGCGCGCTTGCCGTCGTAAAAGAATTCGCCCAGCTCGTATTCGGCTTGCGGGTCACCGTTTTGCGCCGCTTGCTGGCAGGCGGCCAGCGCGTCGGGCAGGTCTTCGCGTGAAGTATTCAGCGAGCAACTGCCGGTCGCGGGGATCAGCAGGGTATTACCACCTGCGAGCGCGAATAGCGGCAGAAGAAGCAGCAGGCAGCCCAGCGATAGGGTGCGGCCGGTGCAAGTCATGGAAATCCGTGTGCCTCAGGAAGCAGTGCAGGCGTAGCGCCTGGCCGACAAGGTAAGGCGGCGTTGGCATTATGAAATAAGCAGTGGCGTTCTTACAAAGTCTTTACCGAGTTTTCTCGGTTGGCGCAATCGTCAGTACTGCCCGGCAGGCTCAGCAGCAGCCCGGCCAGTATAAGGTAGGCCGGGGTCAGCACGGCATGCAGCAGGTCGATGCGCCGTAGCGGACCGATAAAACCGTCGCCATCAACAGCCAGGTCGGCCAGTAAAAACAGGCTGACCGCAGCCAGTGCGGCGAATGCCGGTGTGCGTCGCGGCCATTGTACGGCGCCGGCATAAACAATCAGTAACAGGGTCGCCACGTTGAGTAGCAGGTGGTAGTCGTCGAGCAGGTTCATCTGCCGGAACAGCTCGAAAAAGGCGCACAGCCCCAGTACCACGCGGCCCCAGTTCGGTCGGCTCCAGGCCCAGCCGCGGCCCAGGGTCAGGGCCGCCACGCCGAGTAGCGGCAAGCCGAGGAAGCTATTGGCCTGGCTCAGCCACAGGTGGGCTGCCTGCCAGCTCGGGTCGCCGGCAAGGCTCATAACCCCAGCGCTGGCTGCCGCGGCCGCCATAATAAAACCGAGCAGGGCGCAGAACAGCGCCGGCTGATCGGCTTCACCATACCCCTTGCGCGCTTTGCCGATGAGCAGGGCACAGGCAAGGCAGGCGAGCGTCAGTATGCCGCCGGACAGGAGCGTGCTGTACTGCATCAGATTTTTTTCAGCTCGGCGAACGCACGCTCGGCGGCGTCCAGGGTGATCGCAAGCTCCGTCTGGCCGTGGGCGATGGAGGTGAAGCCGGCTTCAAAGGCGCTAGGGGCCAGATAGACGCCGCCGTCCAGCATCAGGTGGAAGAAGCGCTTGAAGCGCTCGGCGTCGCTGCTCATCACGTCGTCAAAGGTGACGATGTCATCAGCACCGCTGAAGTACAGGCCGAACATGCCGCCCGCCTGAGTGGTGACGAAGGGGATGCCGGCGGCATCGGCACGATCCTGTAGACCCTGCAGCATGCAGGCGGTGTAATCGCTCAGCTCGGCATGAAAGCCCGGGCGGCTGATCAGCTTCAGGGTGGTCAGGCCGGCGGCCATGGCCAGCGGGTTGCCTGACAGGGTGCCGGCCTGGTAGACCGGGCCGAGCGGGGCGATGCAGTGCATGATCTCGCGTTTGCCGCCAAAACAGCCGACCGGCATGCCGCCGCCAATGATCTTGCCGAAGGTGGTCAAGTCCGGGGTCACGCCGTAATGCGCCTGGGCGCCGCCGAGTGCCACACGAAAGCCGGTCATCACTTCGTCGAAGATCAGTACCACGCCATGCTTGTCGCATTGTTCGCGCAGGCCTTCGAGGAAGCCCGGAGCCGGTGGCACGCAATTCATGTTGCCAGCCACTGGCTCGACGATGATGCAGGCGACGTCCTGGCCGACCTCGGTGAGCATCTGTGCGACCGCGTTGAGGTCGTTGAACGGCAGGGTCAGGGTGTGTTTGGCGAAATCTGCCGGCACCCCGGCGGAACTCGGTACGCCTTGGCTCAACAGGCCGGAGCCGGCCTTCACCAGCTGGCTGTCGGAGTGACCGTGGTAGCAGCCTTCGAACTTGATGATGCTGTCACGCCCGGTGAAGCCGCGCGCCAGGCGGATCGCGCTCATGGTGGCTTCGGTGCCGGAGCTGACCATGCGCACCATCTCCATGGAGGGCACCATGGCGCAGACCAGGTCGGCCATCTCGGTTTCCATGGCGGTTGGCGCGCCGTAGGACAAGCCGTGCTCCAGCTGGCGACGCACGGCGTCGAGTACGTCGGGGTGGCTGTGGCCAAGAATCATCGGGCCCCAGGAACCGACGTAGTCCACGTAGCGCTTGTCATCCTCATCGGTGATATAGGCGCCGGCCGCGTGCTTGAAGAACAGCGGTGTGCCGCCAACGCTCTTGAAGGCGCGCACCGGCGAGTTGACGCCGCCGGGGATGTGCTTCTGGGCATGGGCGAAGAGGATTTCGGAACGGGACATGGCAGGGTCTCTCAAATATTTAATCGGGGCGAGTGGGCCGCCTCGGCAAATCAGTTAATGAGTGGCGAACAGGGCGCTGAAGGCGCGGGCACGGCGCTCGACTTCGGCGGCCGAATCGGCAGCAAACAGCGCGTGGATTACGGCGACCATGCTGGCGCCGTGCGCGATCAGCAGGCCGGCATTGTCCAGGGTCACGCCGCCGATGGCGACGATTGGCAGGTTGATGCGACTCTTTGCCTCATCCAGCAGCTCGAGCGTGGCGCTGGGCGCGCCAGGCTTGGTGTTGGAGTCAAAGAAGCGACCGAAGGCAACATAGCTGGCGCCGTCCTTGGCAGCAGCTTCGGCCAGCTCCAGCTGTGCATGGCAGGTGCCACCAATGATCGCCTGACGGCCGAGCAAGGCGCGGGCGACGGACAGCGAACCGTCGGTCTGGCCCAAATGCAGGCCGACGCCCAGGCGTGCGGCCAGTTCAGCGTCGTCGTTGACGATCAGTCCGGCGCCGTAGCGATTGCACAGCTCGCGCAGGGCTTCGGCCTGGCGCAGGCGGCGTGCGTCGTCGCTGGACTTGTCGCGGTATTGCAGGAGGATGGCGCCGCCTTTCAGCGCCGCTTCGGCGTAAGGCAACAGCTTGCCGTCAGCCAGCAGTTGGCTGTCGGTGATGGCATACAGACCACGCAGTTTCATCGACGGCTCTCCATCAGCGGCAGTTCATCAGGATAAGTCCAGGGGCAGGCGGCGCGGGATGTACTGGCCGTGGCCGGGTTGCTCGGCGTCGCGCAGGGTGCGCCAGGTGTAATCGAGGGCGAACTGCACGGCGCTGACCAGTTCCTGGCCGAGAGCCAGGCGACCGGCCAAGGCGCTGGCCAGGGTGCAACCTGAGCCGTGGTAGCTGCCCGGCAGGCGTTGGCAGGTGAAGGTATGACGGCTGCCGTCGCGGCAATACAGGCGGTTATGCACCTGATGTTCATCGCCATGGCCACCGGTGATCAGCAGGTACTGGATATAAGGTAGAAGCTTTTCCGCGCATTCATCGGCGGTGCCGTCCGGCAACTCGGCGAGAATGCGCGCTTCGGGCAGATTTGGCGTGGCGATGGTGGCGACGGGAAACAGGCGTTCGCGCATGGCGTAGCCGACTTCATCCTTGCCCAGGGCGCCGCCGCCGCCTGCGCGCAAGACTGGGTCGCAGACCAGCGCAATGCCCGGCAGCTTGTGCATGATCTCCAGCACGGTCTCGACCATCTCGACCGAGCCGAGCATGCCCAGCTTGACGGCCTCTACCGGCAGATCGGCGATCACCGCATTGGCTTGCGCCAGCACCCACTCGCGATCAAGCACGCGGAAGTCGGAGACATCCACCGTGTCCTGTACGGTCAGTGCGGTTACCGTCGGGGCGGCGTGACAGCCTTGCGCGAGCAGGGCTTCGATATCGGCTTGCAGGCCGGCGCCACCACTAGGGTCATGGCCGGACAAGCAGAGCACTACGGGGCGAGAAGTAGGCATTTTCATGGTGCGCGAGCTTAGCATTAAACCGGCCAGATTGAATCGCGGGGAATGCGCGCTGATCACCTCAATCCGCCAGGCCGCAGTGAGCAGCTGTGACAAAACGCTCGTCGGCGGCCGCCGATTCTGCGGCCCTTTCACTTTTCACGCAGTGCATCTTGCCGCGCAGGCCAGACTCGCGGCGACGCATCGAGATGCCCGCCGCCGCACGGTGGCCCCGGCCAGGTCGGCAGTTTTGCTGAAGGCCGTGATCACGGTGTTGTCGTTGGCCGCGGGTGCCGGTTTCAGGGGTTGTTTTGGCCTGCTCAGAATCTATGTGCCAGCTGGCGTTTCGCCCCGCAAAGCCTGTGCTAGAGTGGTGGGCACTTAAATAACCGGGTAGGCGAGGCGGCGTTAGTCAGGAGGGAAGGCTCTGTGACGCAGCCCGACATTACCCGACTTTGCCTTCGTGAGTCCGCATGCGCTACCTCCTGATTTTTCTGTTCGCAGTTTGGCCGCTGTGCGCCTCTGCTGTGGTGTTTGATGAGCATGCCCGCATGCTGCCGCTTGGCCAGGCCATGCATGTGTTCGAGGATGTACGCGGCGATGCGACTATCAATGAGGTTACCTCGTCGGCCCTGCAAGCGAGTTTTCGCCAGCACCACAAGCCGGTACTGAATGCCGGTTATTCGCGTTCGGTATTCTGGCTGCGTCTGGATCTTGAGTACCGGCCGCAGCAGGCGAATGGCCCGCGATCGTGGCTGTTGGAGCTGGCTTATCCGCCCCTGGACCAGTTGGACCTGTATCTGCCGGATGCCCAGGGCACCTTCCAGCTGGCCCAGCGTACCGGCGACGCTTTTCCCTTCGCCAGTCGGCAGATCAAGCACCACAATTACCTGTTTCAACTCGACCTGCAGCCGCACCAGCCGCTGCGCGTCTATCTGCGCCTGCAAAGTCAGGGCTCGATCCAGGCACCGCTGAGCCTGTGGGCGCCCAATGCCTATCTGGAAGAGCAGCCTGCGCGCAACTATGTGCTCGGCATCATCTACGGCGTGCTGCTGGTGATGCTGATCTACAACCTGTTCATCTTTCTCAGCGTCAGGGATGCCAGCTACCTTTATTACATTCTCTATATCGCCTCGTTCGGCCTCTATCAGGTGTCGGTCAACGGTGCCGGTATCGAGTATTTCTGGCCGAATAACCCGTGGTGGGCGAATGCTGCAACGCCCTTTCTGATTGGCTCGGCAGCGCTGTTCGGCTGCCAGTTCGCGCGCAGTTTCCTGCATACCGCCGCGCACAGTCCCTGGGTCGACCGCACGCTGTTGCTGATGATGGCCAGCGGTGTCGGGGTAATGGTCCTGGCGCTGACCGTCAGCTACGCGTTGTCGCTGCGCCTGGCCACCTACCTGGCATTGCTGTTCACCGTGGTGATCTTCGTCGCCGGGGTTCTCGCCTGGTTGCGTGGCATGGGGGTGGCGCGCTACTTCATCATCGCCTGGAGCGCCTTCTTGCTTGGCGGGGCGATCAACAGCCTGATGGTGCTTGGCTACCTGCCCAATGTATTCCTGACCATGTATGCCAGCCAGATTGGCTCGGCGCTGGAGGTCGGTTTGCTGTCGCTGGCCCTGGCCGACCGAATCAACGCAATGAAGGAGGAGCGCGCGCGGATTCTTCAGGATAGCGGGCGCAAGCTGGAAGCACTGAACCTGCAACTGGCCAACAGCAATCGGCTCAAGGACGAGTTCCTCGCCACCGTAACCCACGAACTGCGCACGCCGATGAACGGCGTGATCGGCTCGCTGGAATTGATGCAGACGGTCAGCCTGGACGCCGAGCTGGCGCAATACCAGGCGACCGCCGCCAGTTCGGCGCGCGACATGATGCGCATGGTCAATGACATCCTCGTCCTCAGCGAACTGCAGGCTGGCAAGCTCTATCCGCAGCGTCAGCCCTTCAGCCTGCGCGGGCTGCTTGACGGCCTGCGCGCGCAGCATGCGCCGCGCGCCGAAGACAAGGGGCTGCGCTTTATTATGGATCTGGATGAAAGCCTGCCCGATACCCTCGAAGGCGATGCTGGCAAGCTGGCGCAGAGCATTGGCTATGTGCTCGATAACGCCATCAAGTTCACCGCTCGCGGCGAGGTTCGTCTGCGGGTCAGGCGCGCCGGCACCCGGCCCGATAGCCTGCCGCTGAGCATCGAGGTGATCGACACTGGCGTGGGGTTCAGCGTGCCGCAGGAGGCGGGGTTGTATCAGCGCTTCCATCAGCTGGATGGGTCCATGACCCGTGAGTACGGCGGCCTGGGGATCGGCCTGGCAATCTGCCGGCAGTTGGTCGGCCTGCAAGGCGGGACCCTCAGCCATGAGTCGCAGCCCGGCCAGGGCAGCTGTTTCCAGTTGCATGTGCCGTTGGTCCTGCCGCGCCCGCTGGTCACGCACTTGTCACCTGCAGCGAAGGCACCCGCTCAGGCCGTGCGCCGTCCCGAGCAATGCACGGTGCTGGTGGTCGAGGACAACCTGATCAACCAACTGGTGACCCGTGGCATGTTGCTCAAGCTCGGCTACCGCGTGCGCTCTGCCAGCAACGGCGTCGAGGCGCTCGAGGTGCTGCGGGGGGAGGCGGTCGATGCGATCCTGCTCGATTGCCAGATGCCCGTCATGGACGGCTTCGCCACCTGTCGTGCGCTACGCACCTTGCCCGGCTGTGCCGAGTTGCCGGTGCTGGCGATCACCGCTCACAGTCACAGTGGTGACCGCGAGCGTTGCCTGGCGGCCGGTATGAATGATTACCTGGCCAAGCCGTTGAAGTTCGACACATTGCGCGGTTTGCTGCATGACTGGGTGTTAAGCCGCCCAGGCTAGTCTGCCGTCTCGCACTATTCATTGCTCAGGCAGCGGCGGTGGGCCAGCGTAGGGTGTGCTGTGCGCTCCAGGCACACCGAAACAATAATTTCACGCCTCGGCCCCAGCCCTCGCTCTTGGCCGAAATGCCCCTTTGCGCACACGCTGAAGCATGATTCACTGAATCCAATTAATGAACCGGGATTCAGGTCATGGCTTATCGCACCAGTGCCCTGCGTATCGACCGTGACCAGGCGCTGCGTGAGCGAATCCTCGCCAGTGCCCTGGCGCGGGTTGCCGAGGGCGGTTTTGCCGCCCTGACCATGCAGGCGCTGGCCGAGGACGTGGGTATCGCCACCGGCAGCCTGTACCGCCACTTTCATAACAAGGGCGAATTGGCCGCCGAAGTATTCTCTATCGCCAGTCAGGGCGAACTGGAGGCGTTGGCGCAAGCCCTGCGTGGTCCCGGCCAGCCAGCCGAGCGCCTGGCGGCCGGCCTGCAACAATTTGCCGCGCGTGCCTGGGCCAGCCGGCGTCTGGCCTTTGCCTTGATCGCCGAGCCGGTCGAGCCGCAGGTCGATGAGCAGCGTCTGCTCTACCGCGAAGCCTATGCCGAGTCGTTAGCCGAGTTGCTCAAGGAAGGCACCGCCACAGGCGCATTCCGCGTCAGTCATCCCGGTCTGAGTGCTGCCTGCCTGGTCGGTGCTATTGCCGAAGCCCTGGTCGGTCCCTTGTCGCCTCCCGCTCGCGCCGCCCGCGAAGCGGGTTATCCCGCCCTGAGCCTGAGTGAAGTCAGCCAGGGCCTGGTCACCTTCTGTCTACGCGCCGTCGGCGCCCCGCTGCCCGAAAAGGAACCGCAGTCATGAATGCCAGTCAGCATGCCGAAACCCATGAAGTGTTCAATCAGGTGCCGCCGCTGGACGGCGCCAACCTGTACCGCATCGACCTGCCCTTGCAGGAGTGGAACCAGCGCTTCGGCGGCGGCTGGGCCGAGGCGCGCATCGACGCCTATGGCGCCCTGGCCGGCGGCGAGCTGATGGTTGCGGGCTTTCTCGCCAACGAAAACAAGCCAGTGTTCAAGAGTCATGACCGCTATGGTCAGCGCACCGACCTGGTCGAGTTCCATCCGGCCTATCACCAACTGATGAGTGCGGCCATCGCCCATGGCCTGCCGTCCATGCCCTGGGCCGATCCGCGCCCCGGCGCCCAGGTGGCCCGCGCCGCCATGAGCTACCTGCACAGCCAGGCCGAGGCTGGCAGCGGTTGCCCGCTGACCATGACCTTCGCCAGCGTACCTGCGCTGAGGCTGCAGCCGGACCTCGCCGAGATCTGGCTGCCGAAAATTCTCGCCACCCAATACGACCCACGCAACCTGCCGATTGAGCAGAAAACCGGCGCCACCATCGGCATGGCCATGACCGAGAAACAGGGCGGCACCGACGTGCGCGCCAACACCACCCGTGCCTACCCGGTCGGCGCCGGCGGCCCCGGTCAGGCCTATGAGCTGGTCGGCCACAAATGGTTCTGTTCGGCACCGATGTGCGACGCCTTTTTGACCCTGGCCTACACCGACAAGGGCCTGACCTGCTTCCTACTGCCGCGCCATCGCCCCGACGGCACGCGCAACGAACTGTATATCCAGCGTCTGAAAAACAAGCTGGGCAACTGCTCGAACGCCTCCAGCGAAGTCGAGTATCGCGGTGCCCTGGCCTGGATGGTCGGCGAGGAAGGCCGCGGCGTGCCGACCATTATCGAGATGGTTGCCCTGACCCGCTTCGACTGCATGGTTGGCTCCAGCGCCCTGATGCGTCAGGCCCTGACCCAGGCCGCGCACCACTGCGCCCATCGCCAGGTGGGCGGTCGCGTGCTCAGTGAACAACCGCTGATGCAGAACGTGCTGGCTGACCTGGCCCTGGAAAGCGAAGCGGCTCTGGCCCTGACGATGCGCATGGGCAAGGCACTGGATAACCCCGCAGACCCGCAGGAAGAAAAATTCGCCCGCCTGGTCACCGCCGTGGGCAAGTACTGGATCTGCAAACGCGCGCCGGCGATGATCAACGAAGCCGCCGAGTGCATGGGCGGCGCCGGTTATGTCGAGGACAGCATCCTGCCGCGGCTGTACCGCGAGGCGCCGGTCAACTCGACCTGGGAAGGCTCCGGCAACGTGCAGTGCCTGGACGTGCTGCGTGCGCTGTCCAAGGAACCCGGCGTGCTCGATGCACTGTTCGCCGAACTGGGCGACGGCCACGGCGATCCACGGCTCAGGGCGCATATCGCCACGCTGCAGGCGGATTTTGCCGACAGCGCCGACATCCAGTACCGCGCTCGTCAGCTCACCGAAGGCGTGGCCCTGGCGCTGCAGGCCAAACTGCTGCTGGAGGCCGGCAATGCTGCGGTAAGCGACGCCTTTATCGCCAGTCGTCTGGGCGGGCAGGGCGGGCGGGTCTACGGCACCTTGCCGCGCGGCGTGGATGTGCAGGCCCTGGTGGCGCGCAGCACGCCGCATCTGATCTAAGGCGTTTGACTCACTAACAAGCGCGATTGCATGAGTGCTCGCGCGGTTCTCCCTCTGAGCCCGGCCTTTGCGCCGGGCTCTGTCATTTCTCCCTGCCGCCGGGTAAGGTGGCCGCCGATGGTTCCGGTTCGCATTTATGCGACTGGATGAAAAGGGAACATGGATGGCACCACAACAGGTGTCGAAGCCATGGCTGCCCCCGCAACTGTAAACGGTGAATAACGCCCAGATGCCACTGGCCGCAAGGTTGGGAAGGCGGGCGAAGTGTCAAGCCGTGAGCCAGGAGACCTGCCATCGAAGCCGGGCGCTTATGCCTACTCCCTCAATCCAGATCATCGCGCGGTGGGCGCGGTACAGGAATCTATATGCACATCGAACCCGAAGTCGTTACTGGCGCCAAAATCTTTCTTAGTTATGCAACCGCCGCAGGTGCCTTTGGCCTTTGCGCCAAGCTTGCCCTCGACAGCGTACGCGACAATGGCGGCGCTGCTGCCCTGGCATTACGCAGCCTGCTGACCACTGTCCTGGTGTTCTGCTTCTTCGAGGTCTTTCCGCATCATGCGGTTGGGGTTTCCGAGGTGCACCTGATCCTCGGCTCAACCCTGCTGCTGCTGTTCGGCGCGGGGGCCGCGGCTGTTGGTCTGGCCCTCGGTCTGCTGCTGCAGGGGCTGCTGTTCGCTCAGTTTGACCTGCCGCAGTACGGTATGAATGTCACCACGCTGCTGGTGCCGCTGTGGGGCATCAGCCTGCTGGCCAAGCGCATCATCGCGCCGGGCACCGCCTATGTGGATCTCTCTTACAAGCAGGCGCTGGCACTGTCCACCGCCTATCAGGGTGGGATCGTTGCCTGGGTCGGCTTCTGGGCGTTCTATGGTGACGGCTTCTCCGGCGAGAACCTGGCGGCCGTGGGCAGTTTCGGCCTGGCCTACATGAGCGTGATCCTGATCGAGCCGCTGGTCGATCTGGGTGTGCTGGCCGCAGCCAAGGCCCTGTCTGGCTATACTCGTGGGCCGCTGTTCAGCACGCGCCTGCACCAGGCGGCCTGATCGGTCCGCGGCGACGCTGCCAGATCAGCTTGCCGGTATTGCGGTGACCAGATACGGGTCACTGGCGCGATAGTGGGCGGCGCGCGGGTCGGGGGCCTTGACCGCGCAGCCGCTACCGGAGGATCTCTGGCGACTGTTGCTGCAGCCACGTCGCGCTATCCCACGGCGCGGTGATCAGGGCAAGATAGGCGCGTGTATTCAGCCAGGAATATCTGCCGTGACCCCCAGTTCAGAAGACTTTGTTGTTGCCACTACTGCCGAAGAGGCTGTGGATCGCCTGGCCGTTCTGCATCAGCAGGCCACCAGTTCCCTGAGTCGTGCGCTCAAGCGCTATGTCAAAGAAGGGATCAAGCCAGATGCCGAGCAACTACGACAGTTCCATTACCCCGAATTGCGGCTGACATATTTGTGCCAGGGCGAGGTGCCTGCGACTGTGCGTGCCTATGCCAAGGTTCAAGTGCCCGGCACCTATAGTGTCACCGTCACCCACCCCGAGGCGTTCCGCAATTACCTGCTGGAGCAACTGCAGCCGCTGATGCACGACTTCACTGTGTGTGTCGAAGTGGGCGTCAGTCAGCAGAATATTCCCTATCCCTATGTGGTCGAGCATGGCGATGAGCTGGCAGGGTCGGGGATTACTGCCGCCGAACTGGCGCGGGTGTTCCCCAGTACTGACCTGTCCGCTGCCAGCGACGGCACAGCCGATGGCCTGTACGACTGGGAGGGCGCGGAGCAATTGCCGCTGGCCCTGTTCGACGCTGCCCGGGTGGATTTTTCCCTGCGCCGCCTGGTGCACTACACCGGCAGCGATTGGCGCCATGTGCAGCCGTGGATCCTGCTGACCAACTACCACCGCTACGTCGACCAGTTCATTCGCCATGGCCTGGATGTGCTGCAGGCGGATTCGCGGTTCATGCGCATGGTGCTGCCGGGCAACGTGGTGATCGAGCGCGGCATGGCCGAAGGCGAGATGCAGGCGATCATCGAGACCGTGGTCTGGCACCGCTACCAGATGCCGGCCTACCACTTGCAAGGCGCCAAGCCGGGTGACGGCATTACCTTGGTGAATATCGGCGTCGGCCCGTCCAACGCGAAAAACATCACCGACCACCTGGCCGTACTGCGTCCGCACTGCTGGCTGATGATCGGCCACTGCGGCGGCCTGCGCCAATCGCAGACCATCGGCGATTACGTGCTGGCCCACGCCTATATGCGCCGCGACGGGATTCTCGATCGGGTGCTGCCGCCCAATATTCCCCTGCCAGCCCTGGCCGAAGTGCAGATGGCCTTGCAGGAGGCAGCCAAGCAGGTCACCGGCGAGCAGGGCGACGAGCTAAAAAAACGCCTGCGCACCGGCACTGTGCTGACCTATGACGACCGTAATTGGGAACTGCGCTGGGCTCAGGAACGGCCGCTGATCAACCTGTCCCGTGCCGTGGCGGTGGACATGGAAAGCGGCACCATCGCCGCCCAGGGTTATCGCCTACGGGTGCCCTACGGCACCCTGTTGTGCGTGTCGGACAAACCGCTGCACAGCGAAATAAAACTGCCCGGCGCGGCGGGGGCGTTCTACGAGCGCGCGGTGACCCAGCACCTGCATATCGGCATCACCGCCCTCGACCTGTTGCGCAGCCAGCTCAACTCACTGCACTCGCGCAAGCTGCGCAGCTTCGACGAGCCGCCGTTCCGGTAGCTGGCTGACAGCCTTAATGGTTCGCGGGCATGGCCTGCTCCTTGCCGTGCGCACCTTGGGTTACGGGAGCCTGGTGCGCACGGCGCACCCTACGGGATCGGCAGTGACCCAGCATCGCGCAAGCTGCGCAGCTTCGACGAGCCGCCGTTCCAGTAAGTGTCGGTTTGGCGCAGTGGTGACAGCCTGGCAAGCTGCGGGTTGTCATCTGTTCGATCGGTGAAAGATCGCGACAGACAGTCAACTTCCTTCTGCAGCCTGACCAGGCCCCGCTTCAGGTGTTCGGTATCTTTACAGCCGAATTAGCTCAAGTCTTTATCGACAGGGCTGGCGGGGCTTGGCTCTTGCTCTTGCTCTTGCTCTTGCTTTTCCTGGGCCTGCACGCGTTCAGCCTGTACGAAGGTCATTATCACCTCGCGGGCGAGCCGGCGGCAGGTCGTTGAGAGTTTCAGGAAAGCATCTATAGCCTCTCGCTCCTGAGGCGGGATGGACTGGTAGAGGTCTTTTTGCTTGGTGATCTGGTTGGAGACTTCTTCGCCGAACCTCAGGGTACGAGGGTCTATATGCAGCCATTGCGCAAGCACTAGCAGCTTGTCCTCCGTCGGCAGTGCTTCACCTTTTAGCCAGCGCCGCACACCGTGCAAGGTCACGGGTTTGCCCCAGTAACGCAAGTTGAACTCACGTTCCAGAACAGCAGGTTTTGCCGCGTAGCCAGCTTGTGCGAGCGCGCAGCACAGGCGGTTGGCGAATCGTTGGCGAGTTTTTTCCATAGGGGGAACATTACGGAGTATCACTCCGGTGTGGCGTAACACGATTGACGGGGCTGATTAACCTAAAAGCGTAACTAACTGTCACGCCCATGGTGATGCAGTGCTATCGTCAAGATTCCGTTAACAAGCGCACAAAGTGAGTAATTCGATGAGGCTAAATGCCCCTGTAACAGGGCGGGAACGCGAATTTCCAGCTTCGCAGCGCTTGATTTCGGCGACCGATGCTCAAGGCACCATAACCTATTGCAACGATGAGTTTGTCAGCATCAGCGGTTTTGAGCGCGATCAGTTGCTGGGGCAACCGCATAACCTTGTGCGCCATCCCGATATGCCGGAAGCGGTGTTTGCGCACATGTGGAGCCATCTCAAGTCCGGTAAGGCCTGGATGGGGATCGTCAAGAATCGTTGCCAGAACGGCGACTTTTACTGGGTCAGCGCTTATGTGACGCCGATTCTTGAAGGCGGTCGGGTGACTGGTTATGAGTCGGTACGGGTCAAGCCGAGTGCCGACCAGGTGCGCAGGGCCAGCCTGCTTTATGCACGCATGCGCAAGGGGGGCTCGCAGGACCAGCGGGATGGAGCTCGGCGTCTGCTCCATGCGCTGACCTGGCCCACATTGATTGCGCTGTCTGCATTGGCCGCCTATCAACTGATTACGCCGGCGATGGGCTTGGGGTGTGCCCTGTTAGGGGTATTTGCCCTGCAGGGCCTGCACGGTCGGCAGACCGCAGGGTTACTCGATCATTTGCACGCCAGCGTGAAAGGCGCTTTCGACAGCGAGTTGATCGCGCAGACCTATACCGACTTGTCCGGCAAGCCCGCACAGGTTCAGATGGCCATGATCAGTGAGCAGGCGCGCATACGGACGGTGCTCAGCCGCCTGGAGGACTATGCCGATCACAGCGCGGAACTGGCTCAGCGCAGTGGTCAGCTGACCACTAGCTCCGAGGCATCGCTGCAAGCGCAGCGCGGCGAAGCGGACATGGCGGCAACCGCCATGCATGAAATGGCGGCCTCTATTGCCGAGGTGTCGGGCCATGTTCATCGCACCGCCGATGAGGCTCGGCGGGTTAACGCACTGGCTCATGATGGTTCGGCCGAAGCCGGCAAGACCCGCGAGGTGATTGAAAAACTGGCGCGCACCGTGTCAGGTATCAGCGTCTCGGTGGAGGAGCTGGCTCGCGATACCCAGTCCATTCAGCAGGCCGCCAGCATGATTCGAGCAATTGCCGAGCAGACCAATCTGCTGGCTCTGAACGCGGCCATCGAGGCGGCACGGGCCGGCGAGCAGGGCCGGGGCTTTGCCGTGGTTGCTGATGAAGTGCGGGCATTGGCTTCGAAGACTCAGGAATCGACGGGTGTCATCCAGGGCATCATTAAAACGCTGCTGGCGGGCGCGCAGAATGCGGTAACGATTGCCCAGGCCGGCACGCAAGAGGCCGCTGCAGGCGTGCAGCAAGTGATCGCCACTCAGAATGCTCTGCAGGGGATCAGCAGTGCCATCGACCTGATCCATGACATGGGGCAGCAGATGGCGGCGGCGTCCGAGGAGCAGGCCCATGTTGCCGAGGATATTTCCCGGCAGATTACCCGCATTGCCCAGGCCTCTGATCACAATGCCCAATTGGCCGGGGAGTCTGCGCAGGTCGGTAGCGATCTGGAACAAACGTCGCGTGCCATGCATGCGTTGGTCGAGCGCTTCAGTCGTTGAGACTCACATGAACAATAGGGAAGACAACGCAGTAGGCGTTGCCGAAGGCTTGGGCTGCGGCCTGGGTCGGCAGGATGGTCTCGAGTCGGCGCTTACCGGTGCAATTTTCAATGCGGCAGTCGACAGCATGCTGGTTATTAACGCGCATGGCATCGTCCAGGCACTGAACCAGGCGACCGTGCAGACTTTCGGTTTTGCCGAGGACGAACTGCTCGGCAAGAATATTTCCATGCTGATGCCCGAGCCGCATGCCCGGGCGCATGATGGCTATCTGCACGACTACTGCGCGGGCGGTGAGCGTAAGGTCATTGGCATCGGTCGGGAAGTCACGGGGCGGCGCAAGGATGGAAGCTGCTTTGCGCTGCACTTGAGCGTTGGCGAATTCCAGCTGGATGGGCAACGGTTATTCGTCGGCATCTGCCACGATATTAGTGACCGGCGTAAATTCACCGAGCACATCACCTTCCTGGCCGCCCACGACACACTGACCGGCTGCGTCAACCGTCATCGCTTTCTCCAGGCTCTCGACTTGGGGATGCAGGCCTGCAAGGGCGCTGGCAGGCAGCTTGCAGTCTTGTTCATCGACCTGGATGGCTTCAAGCAGATTAATGACCATCACGGCCATGGCATCGGCGACCTTGTACTCAAACAGGCGGCCGAGCGTTTCCAGAAAAGCCTGCGTGATACCGACATGCTGGGACGTGTTGGCGGCGACGAGTTTGTCGCATCACTGCTCCTTGATGGCGAAGCAAACCGCGCTGAGGAGATTGCAGAGCGTTTGATCGCCAGCCTCGACGAGCCGTTTGTCATCGGCGGTTTCTGTTTGTTGGTCAGGGCCAGCATCGGGATCAGCATTTACCCAGGGCACTGTGAGTCCGCTGATGGGTTGATGAATGAGGCGGATATTGCCATGTACCAGGCCAAGGTGGACGGTGGTAATAGCATTTGCCTGTTCAGTCAGGCGTTGCGCGAAAAGTCCGAGCAGACATACCGGGTCGTTAGTCGTCTGCGTAAGGCGCTTGAGCTCGAGCAGTTCGAGTTGCATTACCAGTTACAGGTCGACCTGCAGACGCTGCAACCCTCCGGTATGGAGGCGCTGCTGCGTTGGCGCGATGGCAGTCGTGGTTTGATTGCGCCGGGACAATTCATCCCGATTGCTCTGAAATATGGACTGATGCCTACAATAGGTCAGTGGGTCATTCGTCAGGCATGCGCAGATAACGCTCGGTTAATCGCCGAGGGACTGCTGGATGTGACGATGGCGGTGAATATCTGCGCGCCCATGTTTAGCGGCGCAGATTTCGTGCCACTGGTGCGGAAAACGCTCAGCGATAGCGGCCTGCCGGCCAATCGGTTGGAGATTGAAATTACCGAGGATATCGCCATGAGCTCTTCGGTGCAGGTGATGCAGAATGCCCAGGAGCTGAGGGCGCATGGGGTTCTTTTGGCGATGGACGACTTCGGTGTCGGTTTCTCGTCGTTGGGGCGTTTGAAGAGCTTGCGGTTCAACAAGCTAAAGATAGATCGCTCCTTCGTCAGCGGGTTGCCGGGCAACGCCAGTGATCAGTCGATCATCCATGCCATCCTCGGTATTGCCCGCGGCATGCAGATGCATACGGTAGCGGAAGGCATAGAAACCCAGGAGCAACTGGCGTATCTGCAAGCCGAAGGGTGCAGCCAGGGTCAGGGTTTTCTGTTTGCCAGGCCGATTCCTTTGGTGGAGCTGACCGACGTGCTACGTGCACGCAAGCTGCGCGGCTGATGATGAGCCGCCGTTCCGGGAGCTGGCTGACAGCCGTCGCGGTTCTCGGGCATGGCCTGCTCCTTGTCGTGCGCACCTTTGGTTGCGGGAGCCCGGTGCGCATGGCGCACCCTACGGGAGCGGACGCAACCGGGATCGACTGTTATTTGCTGGCGTCCAGCACCACCCGGTAGCGTGCCTTGCCGGCGCGCAGGTGGTCGATGGCGTCGTTGACCCGGCTCATGGGGAAGAGCTCGACTTGCGGCAGAATCCGGTGACGCGCGCAGAATTCCAGCATGGTCGCCATGCTGGCGGGCGAGCCTACCGGTGAGCCGGACAGGCTGCGCTGGCGCGGGATCAGGTTGAACACATGCACCGGAATCGCGCTCGGCACGATGCCGACGAAGTGCAAGCGGCCCTTGCCGCCGAGGGTGCCGATCAGCGCGTTCCAGTCCAGATCCGCACTGGCGGTGATCAGCAGGAAATCCAGGCTGCCGGCGATGGCTTTGAGCGCTGCGCTGTCGGTCGAGGCGACGACCTTGTGCGCGCCCAGGCGCTTGGCTTCTTCCTGCTTGTTCAGTGATGAGGTGAAGGCGGTGACTTCGCAACCCCAGGCATTGAGAAAGCCCAGCGCCAAGTGACCCAGGCCACCGATGCCGACCACGCCAACTTTGTCGGTGGGTTTGACGTTGAACTCCAGCAGCGGGCTGAACACTGTCGAACCGGCGCAGAACAGCGGGCCGACCAGGCTGGGTTCCAGACCGTCCGGGAGCGGGATGGCCCAGGCCCAATGGCTGCGCAGGCGGTCGGCAAAACCGCCGTTGCTGCCGACAATGGTGGGTTTTACCGAGCCGCAGAGCTGGTGCGCGCCTTCCATGCAAGAGTGGCAATGCATGCAGCTACCCTTGTACCAGCCGATACCGACCCGCTGGCCGAGTTCGAGGCCGCGTACCTGCTCGCCGACCCGCACGATGCGGCCGACCACTTCATGGCCTGGGATGAACGGGTAACGCGCATTGCCCCATTCGTTGTCGATCATCGACTGGTCGGAGTGGCAGATGCCGCAGTACTCGACCGCTACCTCGACCTCCTCGGCGCCCAGTGGGCCGGGGTCATAGCTGTGTTGTTCGAGGCGCGCACCGGGTGCCTTGGCGGCCCAGCCAGTGAAGGTGTCGAGTATGGTTTCGGACGAGCTCATGCGGATTCCCTCGATACGGATGACAAAGCCCCTTCAGCATAGCCGGCCGTGCGCGTGAAAGAATCGCCGATAAGCCAGGCTGATGGTCGAGGAGTGGTCTCGGTTACACTGGCGATCCCGTTTCCTGCTCCCGGAGCCTGCATGTCACGCCCGCCCCGTTCTGCCGCGCCATCGCGTACTGCTGGCAAGCCCGCCATCCGTCGGGTAGCCAAGGCGCCCCCGGCCGAGCCGCGCTTGCTGCTGCTGAACAAGCCCTTCGATGTCCTGACCCAGTTCAATGACGAGCAGGGTCGCGCCACCCTCAAGGACTTCGTCGCAGTGCCTGGGGTCTATCCGGCCGGGCGTCTGGACCGTGACAGCGAGGGCTTGCTGCTGCTGACCAATGACGGCGGCCTGCAGGCGCGCATCGCCGATCCCAAACACAAGCTGGCGAAAACCTATTGGGTGCAGGTTGAAGGTGAGCCGACGGCCGAGCAGTTGCAGCGCCTGTGCGCTGGCGTCGAGTTGAACGACGGGCCAACGCTACCGGCCGAGGCGCGCGTGCTGGCTGAGCCATCGCTATGGCCGCGCGACCCGCCAGTGCGTTTTCGCAAGAGCGTGCCGACCGCCTGGTTGGAGCTGGTGATTCGTGAGGGGCGCAACCGCCAGGTGCGGCGCATGACTGCTGCGGTGGGCCTGCCGACCCTGCGCCTGGTGCGCGTGCGGATCGGCCCCTGGAGCCTGGACGGCCTGCAGCCCGGCCAGTGGAAAGAGGTCGAGGCGCGGCTGTAGGGTGTGGGCTGTTTGTGTGATCGGCGGTGCGGGCAAGGCAAGAGCTTCGCGGACAAGTCCGCTCCCACAGGGGAACCGCGTATGGCTTTGATTGCGCCTACGCGGAGCGTGGCGTGAGGGAGCGACAGTTGAGCGGCTATGGTCGTTTTCAGCGACTGCTCAGACGCCTTCCATCCCGGCGATCACCACGGTCTTGATGACAAAGCCAAGCACGCCCAGGCCCAGGGCCAGAAACAGGATCATGGTGCCAAAGCGTCCGGCCTTGGACTTCTTTGCCAGGTCCCAGACGATGAACGCCATGAACAGCACTAGGCCGCCGACCAGTACGGTCATCATCAACTCTTCGAATACATGCGGTTCCATGGTGGCCTCATTGGCAAAACGAGGCTGTGCCGCCATAACAGGCAGTAGGTGGGCAGGGCGATTGTTATTGTCTGAGCGCAAGGCTCTTTATGGCGGGCCGCACAAGGCACAGCTGAATGCTAGGGATTATACCTATGCGGCCCGGCAGCCTCTCGGACTTAATGTCGCAGGTGTTGCAGTGGCAACTGGGTGCTGGACAGGATCTGCTGCAGCACGAAGCTCGAGCGCACACTGGAGACACCTTCGATACGGGTCAGCGTGCCGAGAAGCAGTTGCTGGTAATGGTCCATGTCCGGTACCACCACCTTTAGCTGGTAATCGGCATCCATGCCGGTGACCAGGCTACATTCCAGCACTTGCGGGCATTGGCGAATCATTTCCTGGAAGTGCTCGAAGCGCTCGGGGGTGTGTTTGTCCATGCCGATCAACACATAGGCGGTAAGGGTCAGGCCGAGCTTTTTGCGATCCAGCAAGGCGACCTGGCCGAGGATGTAGCCGTCTTCCTCCAGTTGCTTGACCCGCCGCGAACAGGGCGATGGCGACAGGCCGATGCGTTCGGCCAGATCCTGATTGGACAGGGTGGCGTCGCGCTGCAGTTCAGCGAGAATATTCAGGTCGTATCGGTCAAGTCTGGTCATGATTGGTGCGCTTTTATCTGTTGGTTGCGATTAATCATGCGCTATTAGTTAAAAATTGCGCAAGTGGCGAGTTAATCAGCAATATCCGCAATCTTTAACTGCGCCTGCTTCGGTAGTATTTATCTCAGTTTCACGGCCCGGACGACATGTCCACCCGGCTCGCCCAATCAGGCGAATCGGCGCCGCCGGCCTTACCAGGTCGTCACGGCACCCGGGTCCGCACTGCCCAACCAGGCAGGCGACGAAAGCGGCGACAGAATTGCCAGTAGCGGACACTTGCCCCAGGCAAGAAAAAAGGGAGGCCGCCAGGTCTCCCTTTTTTCTGTGCGCAATCCCAGGGCATCAGCGTCCTCGTAGGAGTGGCTTTAGCCGCGCAGCGTTTACTGCGCCGCGAAGGCATTCTCGGCTAAAGCGCAACGCCGTCCGGCCGCTCCCACGGCTCATCGCCTCACTCGATGCCGAACACGTAGCGCAGCAGGTAGCCGGTCAGGTAGGCCAGAGAGGCCGCCGCGCCGCCGGTGAGCAGGGTGCCAAGTCCGGCGCGCAGCACCGGTTTGGCAAACACCAGGCTCTTCAGCATGCCGATGGAAAAGAACACCGCTGCGGCCAGGGCCGTGCTCAACATGAATTGGCGCTGGATACCCAGGCTGGAGAAAAGCAAGGGTAACAACGGGATGGCCCCGGCGATCAGAAAGGCTGTAAACGTCACGGCGGCCGAGCGCGCAGGCTGCAGCTCGACGGTCTGCAGGCCGTGCTCTTCGATAAGCATGGTTTCAACCCAGAGCTGACGATCGCGGCTGATGGTGGTGACGATCGCCTCGAGTATTTCGCCGCTGAAGCCCTTGCGGTAGAACACCTGGCGGATTTCTTCGAGTTCACCGTCGGGCACCCGGTCAATGTGTTCCTCTTCCATGCGGCGGGCCTGCTCGCGGACCTCGCGCTGAGCCTTGATCGCCTCATAGTTGCTCACGGCCATGCTGAAACCGTCGGCAAACAGGTTGGCAAAGCCCATGATCAACGCGACCGAGGCGGAAAATCCGGCGCCGACCGCGCCGGCGACGATGGCAAAGGTGGTGACGCAACCGTCTATGCCGCCGAGTACGGCATCGGAAATGGTTTGCGGTCTGTGTTTTTGGTTCAGGCGCTTCTCGATGGCGTCGGGCTGGTGTTCGCGGTGAAGCGTCTCGAGGCTGGTTTTTTTCATGGGGCTTTGTCCACAAAGCTGATGCGCCCTATCAGCATAAGCGGGAAATCCGTTTTGCGATGCGTTTGGCCTCTCGTCAGTCTGTCGTCATGGCGCCAGCGGCGCGACCTTAGTGCAGCCGCATGCTTTGCAGTGTGAGAAGTGGCGTGCGGCGGGCGCCTTGAGCCCAACGAGTGTTGGCGTTCTGTTCCTCAGACGCCGCGCCGCAACGGCTTTTTGCCTTGAGAAAGGGGGTGCATCGCCATTCTCAATGCTGAGCCGGCTCGAGGGGATCGGCGTGTACCAGCACCTCGGCGCGGGAGAATTCGGCGCGAATTGCGAATTCGACTTGCTCGCACAGTTCATGGGCCTGCAACAGGCTCAGCTCACTGTCCAGCTCTACATGCAGTTGGACGAACCAGCGGGTGCCAGACATCCGCGTGCGCAGGTCGTGCGCGCCGAGCACCCCGGGTATGCCGCAGGCCAGCAGGTGCATGCGCTCGCTGAGTTCCGGTGCCAGCTCCTTGTCCATCAGTACAGCCGAAGCCTCGCGGGCGATGCTCACTGCGCTCCAGAGGATGAAGAAGGCGATGCCGATACCGAACAGCGCATCCAGTTGCGGCCAGCCGAAGCTGGCCAGCAGCAGGGCGAGCAGGATGCTGGCATTGAGCAGCAGGTCGGAGCGGTAGTGCAGCGAGTCTGCGCGGATAGCCGTGGAGCCGGTTTCGCGCACCACATGGCCCTGGAACATCAGCAGGGCGGCGGTCAGTGCCAGCGACAACAGCATCACCACCACGCCCAGGGTCGCGGCGCCGAGTGGTTGCGGATTGAGCAGGCGATCTACGCCATGCAGGCCGACCACCACTGCACTGATGCCGATAAACAGTGCCTGGCCAAGCCCGGCGAGGGCCTCGGCTTTGCCGTGTCCGTAGCGATGATCTTCGTCCGCCGGGCGCAAGGCATAGTGCACAGCGATCAGATTGAGCAGCGAGGCAGCGCCGTCCAGCAGTGAGTCGGTAAGACCCGCCAGCAGGCTGACCGAGCCGCTCAACCACCACGCGATGGCTTTGGCCAGCGCCAGGGTCAATGCCACGGCCAGCGCCGCAAAGGTGGCCTGGCGCATCAGTCGAGCATGCTGCGGCAATATGGTCACGGGTCTCGCACTCTATGTCAGGCCTGGCCGAGAGGGCCAAGCCAGGGGTGTGGCTAGGGGTTGTTGCGCGTCAGTAAATGCTCAAGCCGCCGGGCGCAGTCCATAGGCCGCCAGTTGTTCGGCGCTGGCGTTGCTGTGGATCAGCCGTGGGTCGTCGAGCGGCAGGCTGTGACCCGTCTGCTGTTCGATCAGCGCCTTGAGTTGGGCGTGGTCGATCTTGCCCTCGGCATCTACAACCTTGTGCAGCTCTTGCGGATCGACCTGGGCGCTTTGTCCGTTCGGCAGGTAGATGGCGCCAGTGGCAAAGTCGATGCCAAAGGCGATCAGGCCAGGGATCACGTAAAACAGGATGCCGATGGCATTCAGTCCGACCACTACCGGGTCGACCCGGCCATCGATCTGGCCGCGTCGATCAGGGAAAAACAACGTCCCGCAGGCGGTTAGTTGGGTCAGCAGGACGGCGGCGAGAGCGCCGCTAATAACGCGGTAGGGGGTGCGCATTGAATACCTCCGGGGAAAAGTGGGTACAACTATAGCAAGCCGGCCTTTGCAAAACTGCTACGCAACGATCTGGCTCAGCTAAGACCGGCGCAGCGCGCAGCTGGTTCGCCGCTATAATCGCCGACCAGATTGGAGTGTTCATGAATTCCCTGCCTATCGACGTCCTGTTACCTGCGCTGCGCCAGGCCCTGGCGAGCCGCCACGAAGCGGTGCTGGAGGCTCCACCCGGCGCCGGCAAGACCACCCGCGTGCCGCTGGCGCTGCTGAATGAACCCTGGTTGGCCGGGCAGCGCATCATCATGCTCGAGCCGCGCCGCCTGGCCGCGCGCGCCGCTGCCGAACGGCTGGCCAGTGAATTGGGCGAGCAGGTCGGCGAGACCGTCGGCTACCGCATTCGCCTGGACAGCAAGGTCGGCCCGCGCACCCGCATCGAGGTGGTTACCGAGGGCATCCTGGCCCGTCGCCTGCAGGACGACCCGGCGCTGGAAGGGGTCGGCCTGGTGATCTTCGACGAATTCCACGAGCGCAGCCTGGATGCCGATCTGGCCCTGGCCCTGTGCCTCAACGGCCGCAGCATGTTTCGCGGCGCGGACTCCGGTGAGCCGGCGCTCAAGGTGTTGCTGATGTCGGCGACCCTGGAGGGCGAGAAGCTGGCCGCGCTGCTCGACGATGCGCCGGTGCTGCGCAGCGAGGGACGCATGTTTCCCGTGGAGTTGCGCTGGGGTGCGCCCTATCAACCCGGCGAGTGGCTAGAGCCCAAGGTGGTGCAAACGGTGCTGCAGGCGCTGGCCGACGAGCCGGGCAGTCTGCTGGTATTTCTCCCCGGCCAGGCGGAGATCCGCCGGGTCAATGAGCAATTGACCGAGGCGCTGGCCGGTCGCGCCGAGATCCTCCTGTGTCCGTTGCATGGCGAGCTGGACCTGAGCGCCCAGCGCGCGGCCATCGAGCCAGCGCCTGCGGGCAAGCGCAAGGTGGTGCTGGCGACCAACATCGCCGAGACCAGCCTGACCATTGAGGGGGTACGCGTGGTGGTGGACGCCGGCCTGGCGCGGGTGCCGCGCTTCGATCCGGGCAGCGGCATGACGCGCCTGGATACCCAGCGGATTTCCCGCGCCAGCGCCACCCAGCGCGCCGGTCGTGCCGGACGCCTGCAGCCTGGCAGTTGCTATCGCCTGTGGTCGCAGCATCAGCACGAGCAGCTCGCGGCCTACGGCGCGGCAGAAATCCTCCAGGCCGATCTGGCCGGTCTGGCCCTGCAATTGGCGCGCTGGGGCGTGACCCCGGCCGAACTGGCCTGGCTCGACCCGCCGCCTGCCGCCGCTTATGCCCAAGCCACGGATTTGCTGACCCGCCTCGGCGCGCTGGATCAGCGTGGGGTACTGACGACCCATGGCCAGGCCATGGCCGAATTGCCGGCGCACCCACGCATCGCCCATCTGCTGCTGCGCGGCCAGGCATTGGGCCTGGGTACGCTGGCCTGCGACCTGGCTGCCTTGCTCGGCGAGCGCGACATTCTAAGAGGCGCAGGCGCCGACTTGCACAGCCGCATCGCCTTGCTCGGCGGCGCGAGCAAAGCCGCGCGTGGCGCCCAAGGCGGGGTGCAGCGGGCGCGTCAGTTGGCCCGGCAGTTCCAGGGCTACCTCAGGCGCACCCCTGCAAGCACTGCGGTTGCCGACCCCGAACATCCGCGCTGGCTCGGCGCCTTGCTCGCGTTCGCCTACCCCGACCGGGTGGCCCAGCAGCGCCGGGCCAGCGGCGCCGAATACCGCCTGGCCAACGGCCGCGCCGCACTGTTTGCCGACGCCGATGCGCTGATGAAGCATGAATGGCTGGTACTGGCCGATCTCGGCAGTCGCCAGGGCCAGCGCGAGGAGCGCATCTACCTGGCCGCCGATCTCGACCCGCAGCTGTTCGAGACGGTGCTGGCCGAGCAGGTCAGCGTGTATGAGGAGCTGGACTGGGACGAGCGCGAAGGCGTGCTGCGCGCCGAACGCCAGCGCAAGGTCGGCGAATTGGTGCTCGAGCGCGAGCCATTGACCGGCCTGGATGAAGCCGCCCGCAGCCGCGCCTTGCTCGGCCTGGTGCGGCGCAAGGGCCTGGCGTTGCTGCCCTGGACTCCCGAGTTGCGCCAGTGGCAGGCACGGGTGGCCCTGCTGCGCGCGCTGGATCTGGCCGCCAAGGGCGACAGCCAGTGGCCGGATGTCAGCGATGCGGCGCTGCTCGTCAGTCTGGAGGACTGGCTGCAACCTTACCTGGGCAAGGTCAAGCGCCTCAGCCATTTTGCCAACCTGGATCTGTCCGGGCTGCTGAAGAACCTGCTGCCCTGGCCGCTGCCGCAGCACCTTGAGGAACTGGCGCCACGCAGCCTGCTGGTGCCGTCCGGTTCGCGCATCGGTCTGGATTACAGTGAGCAGCCGCCGGTACTGGCGGTGCGCCTGCAGGAGTTGTTCGGCCTGGCCGATACGCCGCGCATTGCCGGCGGCCAGCAAGTGGTCAAGCTGCATCTGCTATCGCCGGCGCGGCGCCCGGTGCAGGTGACCCAGGACCTGGCCAATTTCTGGCGCAGCACCTACAGCGAGGTGAAGAAGGATTTGAAGGGCAGGTATCCCAAGCATTACTGGCCGGACGACCCACTGATCGCCGAACCCACCGCGCGGGTCAAACCGCGCAAATAGCCTGGCTGGCGCGAGCGGCTATCGTGTGGGCGATGGTGATATGTGGCGCAACGCTCAGCGTACGCGCCGCGTGCCACTGTTGTGCGTGCGTGCGCCGCCAATGCCAGGCGTCGCCCAGCAGTGTGTCGGCCCCTTGGACTATGCTGAGCAAACCTGGAAGGCGAGCGCGAGTCAGGCCGTGCGCCGCCCGAGCAATGTCCTGAATTGAGGAGCTAACATGACTGAGCCGCTGATTGCCCAACGCGCCCCCTTTGCCGTCGAGGTGCAGGCTGGGAAAGACTATTTCTGGTGCCGCTGCGGGCATAGTGCCAGCCAGCCATTTTGTGACGGCAGCCATAAAGGAACTGGCATCACACCGTTGAAATACCATGCCGAACAGAGCGACACCCTGTACTTTTGCGGTTGCAAACATACCCAGGCGCCGCCCTGTTGCGACGGCAGCCATAACAAGCTGTAGCACCAGCAGTCAGAGGTTGTGAAAATATCGAGCGCCGTAGCGAGAGCGGACGCCAAGGGGCGGTCGCAGTAGGCGAGAGTTTTTTCACAAGCTCTCAGTAAAGCCGGGGGGCAAACCATGTATCGCAAGGTCTTCGCCAACAAAGTATTCGACCGCAAGGTGGTGTTGATTACCGGCGGTTGCGCCGGCATCGGCCGCGCCTTGGCCGTGCGTCTGGCCCAGGCTGGCGCACGTTTGGTGATTCTGGATTTGCAGCAGCAGGCGCTGGACAGTCTGGTGCAGCACCTGGCCGATCATCACAATGCCGAGGCGCTGGGGCTGGTGTGCGATGTCGCCGATGCCGAAGCGGTGCAGCGCGCCGTGGCCCTGGCCGTCGAACGCTTTGGTGGTATTGATGTGCTGGTCAACAACGCCGGCATCACTCACCGCAGCAGCTTTGCCGAGACCGAGTTAGCGGTGTTTCAGCGGGTTATGGCGGTCAACTATTTTGGTGCCCTGCATTGCACTCAGGCGGCGTTGCCCAGCCTGCTGGC
>JAUSOF010000002.1 GCA_030656145.1 Pseudomonas sp. | reverse complement strand
TTGTCTGCCTGACCTTGTTGGCTTGCCAGGGAGAGCAGGAAGAGCTGCGCATCGGCGGCAACCGCTGGCTGGGTTATGCGCCATTCTATTTGGCCGATGAGCTGCAGCAGCTGCAAGCCAGCGGCCTGCGCTTGGTCGAGTACCCCAACGCCACCGGCGTGCTGCGCGGTTTTCGAAACGGCCTGCTGGATGCCGCGCTGCTCACCCTGGACGAAGCACTCGCCCTGCAGAGCAGCGGTCTTGATCTGGAGTTGCTACTCGTCACCGATATTTCCGCAGGTGCCGACGCCCTGTTCGCTCGGCCGCCGATCATGCGTATCAGTGAACTCAAAGGGCAGCGCATCGGCGTGGAAAACACCGCCCTGGGTGCCTTTATGCTTGCCCGCGTGCTGGACAAGGCCGGTCTTCAACGCAGCGACGTAAAAGTGATCGATCTGCCCGTACATGAGCAGGTCGGTGCGCTGCGCCATGCGCGCATCGACGCGGTTATCAGCTTCGCCTCTGAAGGGCCGGCTCTTGAAGCACTGGGGGCTCGACGCATCTTCGACAGCCGGGAAATACCCGAAGAAATCATCGATGTTCTGGTGGTCGAACGCAGTCGGGTTGACGAAAAGAGCCGCGAGCGCATCAAACAGTTGTGGTATGAATCCCTGGACGACTGGCAGCAAAATCGGGCCCGCAGTGACCTCCATCTGCACACACGCCTGAACCTGGATTCGCAAAGCCTGAAGGTAACGCTTGACGGCTTGGTGATGGGAGACCGCGCGCTCAACCAGCAGATGCTTAATGAGGGCCTACTACTGCAGCGCATGCAACGGGTTCACCAATACATGCTCGACTATCAGTTACTCAAACAGCCTGGTCAGCCAGAAGCCATGTTGCCCGCAGCCTGTGGGAGACGCGAATGCTGAACCGCCTGCCCTTGCGCAAGTCCCTACCCCTGCTGCTGGGGTTGTTCGCCGTGGTATTCACGCTGCTGCAGACCTCGATCTATCTGCCGCGCAGTGTCGACAACGCCCTAAACAGCTGGCGCACCCACAGCAGCCAGATACTTGTGCTGCTGCAAAGCAGCCTGGGTGATCATCTCCGCCAGGGTCGCCAGGAAGAGCTGGCCACCGAACTGTCCGACTTGGCTAGCCTGCGCGGTGTGCGCTGGGCCATGGTGGTCGATCAGAATCAACACGTGATCGCCACCAGTCGCCTGGGCTTGCACACCGAACAGATCAGTCAACTCGACAGCGCCGAGCTGCATAAGCGTATCGCCAGCGGCCAACCCAGCTGGCTCGAACTTGATCCGCAGCGCTACCTGGCGATCTATCCTCTGGAGCGCGGACACCAGGACGCCAGTGTCGACCTCCAGGCGCTCTTGGTGGAGATGGACTTCACCTCCCTGCTGTGGCAGACCAAACGCACTGCCTGGCTGCACTTGGCGCAGACGCTTGGTCTGTTATTGCTGCTAGGCCTGCTGCTTAACCACCTGTATGGCCGCCTGCTGACCAAGCGTCTGGCGCGCATCGAACAGGCGGCCACGCAGTTTGCCGAAGATCAGCAACCCCGGACAATTGAGGTTACAGGCCACGATGAAATCGGCCAGTTGGCCACCAGCTTTGAACAGATGATGACCCAGCTCAACCAACGCCAGCGCGATGTACGCGAAAGCGAAGCGCTGTTTCGTAGCCTGATCGACAGCGCGCCACTGGGCATGCTGGTGGTGGATAACGAGCTGCGTGTGGAGCAGGCCAACCCCGCTGCCGCGGCGCTGTTTGGCTGCAGCACGACGCAGCTGCTGGGCAACTTGCCGGCTGATCGCCTGGTGGAAAGCAGCGCAGTAGAACGCCTGCGGCAAACACCACCCAATGTCGCCATCGAGCTGACCGGTCGACGCGGCGCACAGCATGTACCCTTGGAAATCACCTGCACGCCCTTTGTGCGTCACGGCAAGCGCTACTCCCTGATACTGCTGCGCGATATCAGCGATCGCCTCAAGGCTGAGCGGCGCCTGCGCTTTCTCGCCCACTTCGACCCGTTGACCCGCCTGGCCAACCGTCACTCCATGGTGCAGCGCCTGGAGCAATTGCTTTTGGCCAACTGCCGCCTGGGCCTGCTGTTTATCGACCTGGATCACTTCAAACGCATCAACGATACCCTCGGCCATGAGATCGGCGACAACTTGCTGGTGGAAATCGCCGGCCGCCTACAGATGCACCTACCCAAACAAAGCCTGCTGGCACGTAGCGGTGGTGATGAATTCATCGTGCTGCTGGAGGGTGCCAGCCTTCGCGAAACCCATGCGCTTGCCGAACAGTTAGTGGGGCATTTCGTGCTGCCTTTCCAGGTACGTCAATACGAGTGCTTTATCAGCCCCAGCATTGGCCTAACCCATTGCAATAGCCATGGCAGCAGCGCCAGTGAGCTACTCAAGCAGGCCGACCTGGCCCTGTATGCAGCCAAGGATCGCGGACGCAATTGCATCGCCAGCTTCAGCGCCGAGCTAAGCAGCGCCGCCGAACTGCGACGCCAGCTGGAGACTGAGCTGCGCCGTGCCATCGACCAGCAGGAGTTTGCCCTGCATTACCAGTTACAGGTGGACAACCTAGGCCAGCCACAAGCCATGGAAGCGCTGCTGCGCTGGTACTCGCCAACTCGCGGACTGGTTTCCCCGGCCGAGTTCATTCCCATTCTGGAAGAAAGCGGCATGATCATCGAAACCACCCGCTGGGTGTTCCGCACGGCCTGCCGCCAGGCCTGCCAGTGGCGAGATGAAGGGCGCGGGCTGCGCATTGCCATCAACTTGTCGCCCCTGGACTTCCGCCAGGCTGACCTGGCCGGCAACCTGCTGCGCATCCTCGCTGAAGAAGGTGCAGAAGCCGAACTGCTGGAACTGGAGATCACCGAAAGCGCCTTATTGGATAGCGGCGACGAGGTACAGCAATGCCTGGCCCGACTTAAAGCTGCCGGTTTCCTCCTGCTGCTGGACGACTTTGGTACCGGCTACGCCTCGCTGACTTACCTGCAGCGCTTCCCCTTCGACGGCATCAAAATCGACCGCCAGTTCGTCGCCGGCCTGCCAGACAGCCCGCACTCGGTCGCCCTGGTGCGCGGTATTCTGACCATGGCCAAGCACCTGGGCCTGCATGTCGTTGCCGAGGGCGTGGAAAACCAGCGCCAGGCGGCCTTTCTGCGCCTGAATGCATGCCCCAGCCTGCAAGGCTTCCTTTATGCGCGCCCATTGCCCGCCGAGCAGTGTCATGCCAAGCGCCTGGATGGCAAACTGGTTAGATTAAATCCGCAGGATTACTGACAGGCTCGCCCATTCCAATGCCCTTGTTCGATATTGCCTTGCTCGCCCTGGCTGGCTTCGCCGCCGGCGGCATGAATGCTCTGGCCGGTGGCGGCACCTTTTTCTCCTTCCCGGCGCTGCTCGCTGCCGGCCTGCCGCCGGTCACGGCCAATGCCACTAATGCCGTGGCACTGTGGCCCGCCAGCCTGGCCGGGGCCTGGGCTGCGCGGGCCTCGCTGCGCCCGCTCGGTCGCTACCTGCTGCCGCTGCTGGCGGCCGGGCTGGCGGGCGGGTTGCTCGGCGGCCTGTTACTGCTGGCCGGCGGCGACGATGTGTTTGCCAACCTGATCCCCTGGCTGCTGCTTACCGCCACCGCACTGTTCGCCGCCAGCCCTTGGCTCAGCCGCTGGCTGGCGGCGCGGCGCGCCGAAGCCGCGCAGCCACCGCACACCAAACTGTCGCTTGGGGCGCATATCGGCGTGTCGATCTACGGCGGCTATTTCGGCGCAGGCATGGGCATTCTGCAGCTGGCGGCATTTTCCATCGAAGGCCACCCGCTGGGTCGCGCCAATGCCCTGAAGAACCTGATTTCGGCGGTGATCTACAGCGTCGCCAGCATCACCTTTATCGTCGCCGGGCGGGTCAGTTGGTATGAACTGGCCATTCTGCTGGTCGGCGCAACCCTTGGCGGCTATGCCGGCGGCGCCCTGGGCCAGCGCTTGCCGCCGACGCTGCTGCGCACCTTGGTGATTGTGGTGGGTGGCAGCATGACCCTCTATTATTTCTGGGTGACCTACTTCGCCGGATGAGTTGATGCGCAGCAGTTCACAGGTGTCGGGCGTTGCGCAGCCCGGCCCAGGTCGCCAACCAAGAAGTAGGTAAATTCCGTCGATTTGCCCACGCGGCGAGGCTCTGCTAGTGTCGCGCCGGTTACAATCCCCGCCCGAGCCTCTGCCAGAGAATGCCCGCCATGGCCCGTAAAAAAGCCTCACTCGACTTCGAGCAATCCCTCACCGACTTGCAAACCCTGGTCGAGCGCCTGGAAAACGGCGAGTTATCGCTGGAAGATTCACTGACTGCCTTCGAACACGGTATCCGCCTGACCCGCGACTGCCAGGCCGCCCTGACTCAGGCCGAGCAGAAGGTACAAATCCTCATGGAACGCGATGGCGAACTCGAGGAAGCCCCCTTCGACGCGGATCGACAGGCATGATCGCGACCTACCAGGCGCAGTGCCAGCAGCGTGTCGACACGGCGCTGGCAAGCCTGTTCGCGGCCCCGCATAGCGAGTTGCAACGCCTCTATCACGCCATGTGCTACAGCGTGACCAACGGTGGCAAACGGGTCCGCCCGCTACTGGTTTACGCCGCCTGTGAAGCCCTCGGCGGCCAGCCTGAACAGGCCGATGGCGCGGCCTGCGCAGTCGAACTGATCCACGCCTATTCGCTGGTGCACGATGATTTGCCGGCGATGGACGATGACGACCTGCGCCGTGGCCAGCCCACCACCCACAAGGCGTTCGACGAAGCCCTGGCCATCCTCGCCGGCGATGCTCTGCAGAGCCTGGCCTTCGAAGTACTCGCCGACCCAGTACGCAATCCGCATGACGCCGAGTTGCGCCTGACCATGATTACCAGCCTGGCCCACGCCGCTGGCCCGGCCGGCATGGTCGGCGGCCAGGCCATCGACCTCGGCTCAGTCGGTCATAAGCTCGATCAAGCGGCACTGGAGCTTATGCACAGGCACAAGACCGGCGCCCTGATCGAAGCCAGCGTGCGCCTTGGCGCTCTGGCCAGTGCCCGCGCCGATGATCGCGAACTGCAAGCACTGCACACCTATGCCCGCGCCATCGGCCTGGCATTCCAGGTGCAGGACGACATCCTCGACGTGGAAAGCGACACCACCACCCTGGGCAAAACCCAGGGCAAGGATCAGGCCCACGACAAACCGACCTACCCGGCACTGCTCGGCCTCGACGCGGCCAAGGCCTACGCCCTGGAGCTACGCGATCAGGCACTACACGCCCTGCGCCCCTTCGACCACGCCGCCGAGCCACTACGCGAGTTGGCTCGCTATATCGTCGAGCGCCAGCACTAGGCAGTGCTGTCGGGTTTAACGCTCAAGCGACCCGTATATCATTGATTTAATGGGTTATGACGTTTTCTGTAGGAGCGGGCCATGCCCGCGAAACCCATCGTGGGCATGGAACTGGACGTCCCCGCCGCTCCTACAGGTACCCACAAGCCGACAGACACGATTGCCTCTAGTTTGCTGCGCGAAAGCGCTCCGTAGAAGAGGGCGAGCGAACTCTCACATTAATCGGATACAGCAGTCACCCGATCAAAACCGCTGCCGCACCAACGCCAATAATTGCCCGCGCAGCCATTGACTGCCCGGCTCATTCTCGGCCTGGCGCGACCAGTACAGATTGAGGGTCACCGGCGGCAGTACCAGGGGCATCGCCAGTAGGCGGTTGTCCAGCCCGGCATTGATCAGCTCTGCATAGCGTCTGGGCATGGTCAGCAACCAGTCGCTGCGCGCCACCAGCAGCGCAGCGGTCAAGTAATGCTGGCAGCGCTGGCGCACCTGACGAACCAGACCAAGATGGCCCAGGGCCAGATCTTCCACGCAGATCCCGCGGCGGCGCGAGGTGACCGCCACATGCTCGGCGGCCAGGTAGCGCTCGGCACTCAGTTCGCCCGCGAAGGACGGGCCGGCGACCACGCACAGCGGCTCCTGCAGCAGTAACTGTTGGCGCAGCTCGGCATCGGTGGGACGGGCGATCTCGATGGCCAGATCAACTCGCCCGGCGATCAGTTCCAACTTCAACGCCGCCCAATGCACGCTGCTGCTGCGCACCTCCAGTTGCGGCGCGAGCTGGCGCAATTGGCCGAGGATGCCCGGCAGCACCAGGGGTTCCAGCTGCTCCGGCATATTCAGGCTGAATACCCGCCGATCGCGCTGCGGGTCGAAGCCATGGCCGCGGCCGAGATTGCGCCGCAGCCCCTCCAGCGCATCCTGAATGCCCGGCGCCAACTGCTCGGCCAGGGCCGTCGGCGCCACCCCGCGTCCCGAGCGGACGAACAGTGGATCGCCCAGTTGCTCGCGCAAGCGCGCCAGGGCGTGACTGACCGCCGACTGACTGAGGTGCAGCAGTAGCGCCGCGCGGGTCAGGTTGCGCTCGCGGTAGACCACCTCGAACACCCGAAACAGGTTGAGATCGAGACGCTCCAAGGTTGGCCATTCATGCGCTTGATTCATGGTTATTTCCGCATTATCCGAATCAGTCCGAGCCTAGCAGTGCCAAGCCTCGGCGCAACCATGCATAGCATTCATGGATGGCGATGCATAAGCATCAGTTCTGCTCCTCAGCCCGACCGCCTAAGCTGCCCGCAGAGCCAAACGACAGGGCACAACAGATGACCGAAGACCTCTACCTGCAACAGCTGCATGCACTGCAGGCCGCCGCATGGCCGATCGGCACGCCGCGCGAGCCGGATTACCCGCACGGCCAGCAGCCGCTGTCCGAGTACCTGCGCACCTGGGCCCGCCTGCAGCCCGAGGCCCCGGCCCTGGACTTCTATGGACTGTCCCTGAGCTATGCCGAACTGGATCGGCTGTCTGATCGCTGCGCCGCGCTGCTGGTGGAACTGGGGGTTGCGCCGGGGGATCGGGTCGCACTGTTCATGCCCAACTGTCCGCAGCTGCACATCGCCTTCTACGCCATCCTCAAGTGCGGCGCGGTCTATGCGCCGGTCAGCCCACTGAGCAAGGCGCTGGAACTGAGCTACCAGCTCAAGGACAGCGGCGCGCGCACCATCCTCTGTTTCGACCAGTTGCTGCCGCTGGTCCGGGCGGTGCGCGAGGACTGCCAGCTCGTCCATGTGCTGGCGACCAGCCTGTCCGAACTCTGCCCGGCCGAGCCGAGTATCCCCGTGCCGGATCTGCTGCTGGCGGCGAAGGTCACGGGGGACGATTTCATCGACTTCTACCCGGCGCTGTCGGCCTGCAAGGCGCCGACTCCGACGCATCGTCCGCAGCTCGACGACATCGCCGCGCTCAACTACACCGGCGGCACCACGGGTCTGCCCAAGGGCTGCGTGCATAGCCATGGCGACATGCTCTACACCTGCGCCAGCTTCCTTGCGGTGGCTCTGCAACTGCGCCCGGACAGCGTGCTGCTCAACTTCCTCCCGGAGTTCTGGATCGCCGGGGAAAACGCCGGCCTGCTGTTCCCGGTATTTAGCGGCTGCCGCCTGGTATTGCTGGCGCGCTGGGATGCGCTGGCTTTCATGGGCGCGGTCGAGCACTACCGGGTCAGCCACTGCGGCCTGCTGGTGGACAATGCCGCCGAGGTGCTGGAACACCCACGAGTCGGCGATTATGACTTCGGCTCGCTGCAGCAGACCGGCAGCATCTCCTTTATCAAGAAACTCACCCCTCAATACCGTCGCCGATGGCACGCGCTGACCGGAACCAGTCTGTTCGAGTTCAGTTTCGGCATGACCGAGAGCCACACCTGCGACACCTTCACCGCCGGCATGCAGCAGGACGACTTCGACCTCAGGAGCGCGCCGACCTTCGTCGGCCTGCCAGTGCCGGGCACCCAGTTCAAGGTCTGCGACTTCGCCACTGGCGAACTGCTGCCGCTGGGCCAGGAGGGCGAGCTGTGCCTGCGTAGCCCTTCGCTGTTCAAGGGTTACTGGAATCGCCCGGAGGAATCCGCCACGACGCTACGCGACGGCTGGCTGCACAGCGGCGACATCGGCCAGATCACTGATCAGGGCTTTATCCGCTACCTCGGCCGGCGCAAGGAAATGCTCAAGGTCAACGGCATGAGCGTATTCCCCAGCGAGCTGGAGGCCCTGCTCGGCCAGCACCCGGCGATCCTCGCCAGCGCCGTGCTCGGCCGCAGCGACGACCACAGCGGCCAGCGCCCGGTGGCCTTCGTGGTGCTCAAGCCCGGCAGCGGCGCCAGCACGGACAGCCTGCAGGCCTGGTGTCGCGAGGCTATGGCGGTTTACAAAGTGCCGGAAATCCGCCTGCTCGACAGCCTGCCGATGACCGCCACTGGCAAGGTGAAGAAGAACGAACTCGAAGCCCTGCTCTAGGAACCTGCGGGACTTGCCCGTTCGCCCGACAGGCTCTAGCCCCCCCCTAACCAACCCAGCCGGTGCGCACGCCGCACCCTATGGAGCCACCATGCCCTTTACCGCCCTGCTGATCGCCAACCGCGGCGAGATCGCCATCCGCATCGCCCGCGCCGCCGCCGAACTGGGCATTCGCTCGGTGGCGGTGTACGCCGAGGACGACGCAGCCTCCCTGCATGTGCGCAAGGCCGACAGCGCGGTCGCCCTCAAGGGTCGCGGGGTGCCGGCCTATCTGGACATGGACCAGCTGATCGCCATCGCCCAGGAACAGGGTTGCGCGGCGATCCATCCCGGTTACGGCTTTCTCGCCGAAAACGCCGAATTTGCCCGCCGCTGTCAGACTGCCGGCCTGTGCTTTATCGGCCCCGCTGCCGAGGTGCTGGAACTGTTCGGCGACAAGGCGGCGGCGCGCGCACTGGCCGAACGCTGCGATGTGCCCCTGGTGCGCGGGCTCAATCACGCAGTCAGCCTGGATCAGGCCCGCGAGTTCCTGCGCAGTCTGGGCGACGGTGGCGCGGTGATGCTCAAGGCCCTGGCCGGCGGCGGCGGTCGCGGCATGCGCCCGGTATTCGCCGCAGCGGAACTGGACGAGGCCTTCGCCCGCTGCCAGTCGGAAGCCCGTGCGGCCTTCGGCAGTGACGCGTTGTATATCGAGCAGCTGGTGAGCGATGCCCGGCATATCGAGATCCAGGTGCTGGGCGACCATACGGGCGCGGTCAGCCACCTGTGGGAGCGCGATTGCAGCCTGCAGCGGCGCCAGCAGAAGCTGGTGGAGATCGCCCCCAGCCCGGACCTGCCAGCGGCTACCCGCGCGCGGATGATCGCCGCCGCGCTGAAGCTGGCCGGTGCGGCGTGCTATCAGGGCCTGGGCACCTTCGAGTTCCTGCTGGATAACCAGCAGCCCGAACGCTTCTACTTTATGGAAGCCAACCCGCGCATCCAGGTCGAGCACACGGTCACCGAGCAGGTCACCGGCATCGACCTGCTGCAGACCCAGCTCAGGCTGGCCGCCGGGCACAGCCTGGCGCAACTGAACCTGCTGCAGCCGCCAGCCCTCACTGGCTGCGCCGTGCAACTGCGGATCAACCTGGAAAGCATGAGCGCCGATGGCAGCACCCGCCCGGCCGCCGGCACCCTGACGGCCTACGAACCGCCCAGCGGCCCCGGCCTGCGTGTCGACGGCTACGGCTACGCCAGCTACCCGGTCAGCCCCAGCTACGATTCGCTGCTGGCCAAACTGATCGCCCACGCGCCGGACTACCCGAGCGCACTGCGCCGCGCCTACCGCGCGCTCTGCGAGTTCCGCCTGGAGGGCGTGGCGAGCAACCTGCACCTGCTGCAGAACCTGTTGCGCTTGCCAGAAGTTGCCGCCAATCAGGTCAGCACACGCTTCGTCGAAGGCCGGCTGGCGCAATTGCTGGCGCCCCAGCAGCAGGCCCATCCCCACCTGTTCTTTGCCGGCAGCCCAGCGGCGGCCGGTGCGGCGCAGCAGGCGATCGATGCGCCGCCCGGCTGCCTGTCCTTGCACGCGCCGAGCAGCGGCGTACTGGTGTGCCTGGAGGTAGCCGAGGGCGATGCCGTGGCGGTCGGCCAGAGCATCGCCGTGCTGGAGGCGATGAAGATGGAGTTCGTGGTCAGGGCCAGTCACAGCGGTATCATCCGCGCCCTCACCGTGCAGCCCGGCAGCGTGGTCGGCGAAGGCCAGCCGCTGCTGTTTATCGAGCCGGCCGAGGTCGACGGCGATCAGGCGCAAAGCGAGCAAAGCCTGGACCTCGAACATATCCGCGCGGATCTCGCCGAGGTGTTCGAGCGTCACGCCATGACCCGCGACGAACGCCGCCCACTGGCCGTGGCCAAGCGGCGCAAGACCGGCCAGCGGACGGTGCGCGAGAACCTCGCCGAGCTGCTCGATGACGGCAGCTTCAATGAATACGGCGCCCTGGCCCTGGCCGCGCAACGCCGGCGGCGTTCGTTGGAGGAGCTGATCGAACAGAGCCCGGCCGATGGCCTGGTGGCCGGCATCGGCACGGTCAACGCCGAGGCGTTCGGCAGCCAGGCGGCGCGCTGCATGGCCATCGCCTACGACTACACGGTATTCGCCGGCACCCAGGGGGTGATGAATCACAAGAAGACCGACCGCATGCTCGGCCTCGCCGAACAGTGGCGCCTGCCCCTGGTGCTGTTCGCCGAGGGCGGTGGCGGCCGGCCGGGTGACAGCGATTTCGTCGGCGTCGCCGGGCTCGACTGCCACACCTTCGTCGGCATGGCCAGGTTGTCCGGGCTGGTACCTCTGGTGGGGGTGGTCTCCGGGCGCTGCTTCGCCGGCAATGCGGCGCTGCTCGGCTGCTGCGATGTGATTATCGCCACCGAGAACGCAACTATCGGCATGGCCGGCCCGGCGATGATCGAAGGCGGCGGCCTCGGCAGCTTCACCGCGGAGCAGGTCGGTCCGGTCTCGGTGCAAGGGCCTAACGGGGTGATCGATGTGCAGGTGGCCGATGAGCGTGAGGCGGTGCGCGTGGCCAAGCAGTACCTGAGCTACTTCCAGGGCGCGCTAACGGATTGGCAGTGTGCGGATCAGCGCGCGCTGCGCCAGTTCATCCCGGAGAACCGCCTGCGCGTCTATGACATTCGCCAGGTGATCGCCATCCTGGCCGACAGCGGATCGGTGCTGGAACTGCGCCGGCAGTTCGCCCCCGGCCTGATCACCGCCTTGGTGCGTATCGAGGGCCGGCCCTTTGGCCTGCTCGCCAACAACCCCGCGCACCTGGGCGGCGCCATCGATGCCGTGGCCGGCGACAAGGCCGCGCGCTTTATGCAACTGTGCGACGCCTTCGATATCCCCATGCTGTCGCTGTGCGACACCCCCGGCTTTATGGTCGGCCCGGAAGCCGAGAAACAGGCCACGGTGCGCCATGTGTCGCGTATGTTCGTCGCCGCCGCCAGCCTGACGGTGCCTTTTTTTACTGTGGTCTTGCGCAAGGGCTACGGCCTCGGCGCCCAGGCCATGGCCGCCGGCAGCTTCCATTCACCGCTGTTCACCATCGCCTGGCCCAGCGGAGAATTCGGCGCCATGGGCCTGGAAGGCGCGGTGCGCCTGGGTTTCGCCAAGGAACTGGCAGCCGTCGAGGAGTCTGGCGCCCGCCAGCAGCTGTTCGACAAACTGGTGGCCAAGGCCTACCAGAGCGGCAAGGGCATCAACATGGCCAGCTTTCTCGAGATCGATGCGGTGATCGACCCACTGGAAACCCGCGCCTGGCTGGTGCGCGGGCTGAACGCAACGCCCAAGCCGGCGCCACGCGCGGGTAAGAAGCGCTGCGTCGATAGTTGGTAGCAGGTTCGAAGTAGCCCGGATGCAATCCGGGGAGCCCCGGACAACATTCCCCGGATTGCATCCGGGCTACTAGAGCCGGGTGGATGTCGCAGACCTTGCACATGAACATAGGATCTAGGGTTGCGCCGATCCGAAGCTTGTTTGGGCAGTTACCGGCGCTTCGGGTAAACTGCTGCATCTTTTGCACCTAGAACGAACGATCAGCCTGATGCCGACGACCTTCCACGAGATTCCTCGCGAACGCCCACTGACGCCCCTGCTCGACCGCGCCAATACGCCGGACGAAATGCGCCGACTGGGCGAGGCCGAGCTGGAAACCCTGGCCGACGAACTGCGCCAGTACCTGCTCTACACGGTCGGCCAGACCGGTGGGCATTTCGGTGCGGGCCTCGGCGTGATCGAGCTGACCGTGGCCCTGCATTACGTCTTCGACACCCCGGATGACCGCGTGGTATGGGATGTCGGCCACCAGGCCTATCCACACAAGATCCTCACCGGCCGCCGCGAACGCATGTCCAGCCTGCGCCAGAAAGACGGCATCGCCGCCTTCCCACGGCGCGCCGAGAGCGAGTACGACACCTTTGGTGTCGGCCATTCCAGCACCAGCATCAGCGCCGCCCTGGGCATGGCCATCGCCGCACGCATCCAGGGCAGCAAGCGCAAGAGCGTGGCAGTGATCGGCGACGGCGCGCTGACCGCCGGCATGGCCTTCGAGGCGCTCAATCACGCCAGCGACGTCAATGCCAATATGCTGGTGATCCTCAACGACAACGACATGTCGATCTCGCAAAATGTCGGCGGCCTGTCCAACTACCTGGCCAAGATTCTCTCCAGCCGCACCTACGCCAGCATGCGCGAGGGCAGCAAGAAGATCCTCTCGCGCCTGCCCGGCGCCTGGGAAATCGCGCGCAAGACCGAAGAACACGCCAAGGGCATGCTGGTGCCCGGCACCCTGTTCGAGGAACTGGGCTGGAACTACATCGGCCCGATCGACGGCCATGACCTGCCCACCCTGCTGGTGACCCTGCGCAATATGCGCGACCTCGATGGCCCGCAGTTCCTTCACGTGATCACCAAGAAAGGTAAGGGTTTCGCGCCGGCCGAGGCCGACCCAATCGGTTACCACGCAATCACCAAGCTGGAGCCGATCAACGCCCCGCTCGCCGCGCCGAAGAAAGTCGCCGGCCCCAAGTACTCTGGTGTGTTCGGCCAGTGGCTGTGCGACATGGCCGCCGAAGACTCGCGCCTGGTTGGCATCACCCCGGCGATGAAGGAAGGCTCGGACCTGGTGGCCTTCAGCGAACGCTACCCCGAGCGCTATTTCGACGTAGCCATCGCCGAGCAGCACGCGGTGACCCTGGCCGCGGGCATGGCCTGCGATGGCATCAAGCCAGTGGTGGCGATCTACTCGACCTTTCTCCAGCGCGCCTATGACCAGTTGATCCACGACGTCGCGGTGCAGCACCTCGACGTACTGTTCGCCATCGACCGCGCCGGCCTGGTCGGCGAAGACGGCCCGACCCACGCCGGCAGCTTCGACCTGTCCTACCTGCGCTGCATCCCCGGCATGCTGCTGATGACCCCCAGTGACGAGAACGAATTGCGCCGCATGCTCAGCACCGGCTACCTGTTCGACGGCCCGGCTGCGGTGCGCTATCCACGCGGCAGTGGCCCCAACGCGGTGATAGAGCCGGGCCTTGCGCCACTGGAAATCGGCAAGGGCGTCGTGCGCCGCCATGGCCAAGGCACCGCCCTGCTGGTGTTCGGCGTGCAACTGGCCGAAGCACTGCAAGTCGGCGAGACCCTGAACGCCACGGTGGTCGACATGCGCTTCGTCAAACCGCTGGACGAAGCCCTGATTCGACAGCTCGCCGACAACCACGACCTGCTGGTAAGTATCGAAGAAAACAGCATCATGGGCGGCGCCGGCAGTGCCGTCAGCGAATTCCTTGCCGAGGAAAACATCCTCAAGCCGATGCTGCACCTCGGCTTGCCCGACTATTACGTCGAGCACGCCAAACCGACCCAAATGCTCGCCGAATGCGGCCTCGACGCCGCCGGTATCGAAGCCGCCGTGCGCCAGCGCCGCACGCTGCTGGAAACGCCGCAAACGTAGGCGCGGCTTGTACTTCTATCCGCAGCACTTTATGGTGCGCGGCGTTTTACTTGTCCGAGGTCGCCGACAGCCGCAAGGCCCAGGCGTGAAAAGGGAAGCAGGTGCGTAGCCGTCGACTCGACAGCCACAATGCCTGCGCTGCCCCCGCAACGGTAACCGACAGCCCCAACCAGCACGGTCAGGGCGCACATTTTCCCGATACGCCACTGGGTTCGCCCGGGAAGGCGGGAAAGTGCCAGTCGGCAGCCCGGAGACCTGCCTCGGCGCAATGTGACTGGTGTTGCGGAGGGCATCACCGTCAAGCGCTGGCTATCGCCTCCTTGCCCGGTGCTTGTCCCTGCCCTCCTCAAAAGTTTTCTGCCTTTTGAGGATTTACCAATGAAATTGTCCCGAATTGCCCTGGCTGTAGCGCTGCTGCCGCTGGGTGCTCATGCTCAAGAAGTCGCCCCATATGAGGCCCAACCATTGGTGGTGACTCGCGGCACGCCCCTGCAAAAACCGGCGCCTGCCAGCGTGCGGGTGATTGATCGCGAAGATATAGAAAAAAGTGCAGCAAGCAGCCTGATAGAGGTGCTGCGCAGCCAGGCCGGCGTCCAAGTGCGCGATACTCTGGGTGATGGCAACCGCGTTTCGATCAGCCTGCGTGGCTTCGGCGTCAATGCGGCAAACAATACTCTGGTACTGGTGGACGGTCGCCGCCTGAACAACCCTAGCTTTACCGGCCCGGATCTAAACAGCGTGCCGCTGGCTAATATCGAACGCATCGAGATCATCCGCGGTGCCGGCACCGTGCTTTATGGCGATCAGGCAGTGGGCGGGGTGATCAACATCATCACGCGCACGCCGCGGAGCAACGAGGCCTACATCGAGACCACCCACGGCAGTCATGATCTGGAAGCCTATCGGGGCCATGTATTCCAGCAGCTCGGCGCAGGCTTCTCCGCTTTCGCCAGCGGCGAGACACGCAATACCGACAACTACCGCAACCATAACAATGCCAACTACAGCAACGCGTTCGGCCGCCTACGCTACGACCATGAGAGTGGCTGGGCACTCTACGAATACCAGACGATCGACGACGAACTGCTCTACCCTGGCGCCCTGACCATTGACGAACGCCGCGCCGACCGCAAGGCCAGTACATCTAGCGAATGGAACGACAACAAGACCCAGGTCCACCGCTTCGCCGCGGAACAAGGCTTCGGCTCCAACTGGAACGGCAACTTCGACTACAGCTTCCGCGACAGCGATGGCGTCGGCCTGATTTCCGGTAGCCCGTTCCAGGACGGCACTCGCGTGGAAACCTTCAGCCCACGCCTGACTACTCACTGGGACAGTACACTGGGCCGCGGCGAATGGCTGATCGGCCACGATCACATCACCAGTGATTACCAGGCGCTCTATGCCCGCTTCCCCGGATACAGTAGCGTTGCCCGGCAAACCCAGCGCGACTGGTATACCCAGCTCAGCCAACCACTTGCTGAGGACGTCAACCTGACCCTCGGCTACCGCGCCAGCGAAGCAGAAGACCGCAACAAACTCAGCGACCAGCAGCATACCGACCGCGAAGGCAGCACCAGCGTCGCCCTGCAATGGCAGGCGAACCAGCAAAACCGCCTGTTCATCAAGCGCGAAGATGTGCTGCGCTGGGCTAACGTCAATGAAAATTCCTCTGTCGAGCCAGGGATGACTTTCCTCAAACCGCAGGCCGGCGAGTCCTGGGAAAGCGGTATCGAATGGAGCGACGGCATCCAGCGCTACCAGGCCAGCCTGTACCGCCTCGACCTCGACGATGAACTGCTCTATGACCCCTTCGCCGACAACGCTAAGTATGGACCGGGCGCTGGCGCCAATATCAACCTAGACAGGACCCGCCGGGAAGGCGCATTGCTCGAAGCCGATTACCAGCTGAGCGAGCGCCTGGCCCTTGGCGGTCAGTACAGTTTCACTGACTCCGAGTTCCGCGCAGGAGTGAACAAGGGCAACGAGGTGCCCTGGGTCTCCCGTCACAGTGCCAGTGCGCACCTCAACTATTTGGTCATTTCAGGGTTGAATGCTTACCTCGAGGCGATCTACACCGGGCCGCGCTACCTCTCCAGCGATGATGCCCATGTTCTTCCCCGCGAAGGGGGTTACACCCTGTTCAATGCTGCCTTGAAGTATGAGTACCAACAGTTCAACGCCAAACTGCGAGTCAATAACCTGACCGGCAAGCGCTATGACAGCTTTGCCACCTATGTAAGTTGGCAGGCTGGCAACAAGGGTTTGTATCCGGCACCAGAAGAGGACGTGCAACTCAGCGTCGGCTATCGCTTCTAACCCGGCGCAAACGGCAAGGAGCCTGACCAAGTCGTGCTCAATAGCACACTGTAGGAGCCAGCTTGCTGGCGATCTGTGTGATCTGTCAGCGGATCGCCAGCAAGCTGGCTCCTACAACCTCCGGCTAACTTCAAGCGGGCAGCCGGTTCGGCCGGGGCAACGGTTATTACCCATTCGCTGCAGTGGCTGAGGAGCAGTCCCGGATTACATCCGGCCGCGGTGCCGGCGTGGGTGTCAGCGCAACCGCCAGCACCATCACGCCGCAGCTCAGGAAGGACAGTCAGGCGCCGCGACGGGAGCTCAGCCGAGCTGGCGGGGGATGCGGTAGAGGTACAGGATCACGACGCTGGACAGCGCCAGGAGAATCAACGGGATCGCCTCCAGCCCGGCAAACACCGCGAGGGCGGCAATCCAGGCTGGCAGGCCGGCGCCAAACAACGCCAGGCGACGCCGAGCAGCCAAAGCAATCCAGGCAGCTGGCTCTTCGGGGCTATCCAGGGCCTTTTCGGTCGCCAGCAACTCGCGCTTGTAAGCATGGAACAGCGGCAGGCTGACGAACATCGCGGCCATCCCGGCGACGAACAAGGGCATGGCGAAGACAGTCAGCGACCGTCCAGCACCAAACAGCAGATTGAGTACCAACAACGGCGCCAGGGTCAGCACCAGTTGCCGCCACCACTCAAGCGCCAGTCGACGGCGCAGATTGCTCCGGGTCACAGGCTTCCCTCGACCTCGCCCTGATGCAGGCTGCCGAGCATGTGCCCAAGCTTGCCGGCCTTGGTCGCCAGGTACTTCTTGTTATGCGGGTTATGGTCGATTTGCAACGGTACGCGGGTGGCCACGTTGATGCCCATATCGCCCAGCGCCTTGACCTTGCGTGGGTTGTTGGTCATCAGCTTGAGTGCCTTGATGTGCAGGTGTTCAAGCATCGGCAGGCAGATCGCGTATTCACGCTGATCGGCACCGAAACCGAGGAGCTCGTTGGCCTCGACCGTATCGGCGCCGCCATCCTGCAGTTCGTAGGCGCGGATCTTGTTCAGCAGGCCAATGCCACGGCCCTCCTGACGCAGATAGAGCAGCACGCCACGCCCTTCGGCGGCAATCGCACGCATGGCGGCTTCGAGCTGGAAGCCGCAATCACAGCGCAGACTGAACAGCGCATCGCCGGTCAGGCACTCGGAATGCAGGCGCCCTAGCACCGGCTCGCCATCGGCAACATCGCCGAAGGTCAGCGCGACATGCTCCTTGCCCGTGGCCGTTTCGAGAAAGCCATGCATGATAAACACCCCGAACGGGGTAGGCAGCTGGGAGGCGGCGACGAATACGACAGACACCGAATGCTCCTAAATAGATAAGGGCTGAAAATTTTCGAGGCAGCATTGTAACAGCAGCCCCCGCCAGCGGGTCAGCTTGAATTACCGATGATAAGGATCGGATAAACCATATGCCGCATACCACGCCGGCCGTCTGAGCATTCAAGCGACGCTTATAGCTTCGATTCCAGCACCAGCAGATCCTGCTCCACCCGCCAGCCGACCCGACCGAGAAAACTCATGCCGAGCAGTGCTTCGGTGGGCGAGCCGCCTTCCAGCACAACCCCCTCGACCCCCAGCAATTCCAGAGTGCCAACCTTCACACTGTTGAGCGTAACCCGCCAGCCGCGCACTGTACCGCTGGCGGTATTGACCTGCAGGGGCCGACCGACCACCCGGTAGTCGATGCCCAGACGGCGAGCGTGACCCTCATTCAGGGCGACCGAGGTGGCACCGGTGTCGACCAGGAACTGCAGCGGATGGCCGTCCACCGAGCCCGCAATCCAGTAATGCCCGCCAATGCCTTTGGCAATGCTCAGCTGGCGCGTGCTCGGCGCGGCAAAGCCGTTGCTGTATTCGCGACTCAGGCTGTACGCGCGCTCCACGCCATCCACTCGCAGCACGGCACCACGGCTGTCGGCACTGATCACCACCACGCCGCCAGGGCCGGTCTGGCCGACCTTCACCAGCTTGCGCTGGCCGTCGACATTGAGCACCGCGGCGCCAGGGAACAAACCGACCACCAACACCTGCGGTGCCGCCCAGCTCAACCCGCAGGCCAGGAACAGCGCAGCGACAGCCAATAATTTAAGTCCAGCCATCGGGCTCTCTCATTCGGTCAATCGAAGGGGTAGGGCTGCTGCCAACGCTCGAACAGCGGGCGCAAGCTGCGCAGCTCGACTAATTGCTCCATGCGTCGATCGTACAACTGAGCCAATGCCCGCCCCCGTGGGTTATCGGCAAAGCCCAGATACAGCGGCAAGCGAAGCAACGGGGTGACGCGGTAACGGGCCTGATCCGCCGCCCCCGCCAGCACCTCATCGACCTCGGTCTGCGCATCAATGTAAAAATCCGCATGGCCGTAATCGAGCATGGGCAGAATACCGTTGCGGCGCTGAATTTCCCGGTAGTGCTTCAGGTTTGGCAAATAACGCTGATATTCGTAGCCGCGCACCCATACCAGCCGAAACTCGCCCAGCGTTGCCTGACTCGGCACCGGCCGATCGACCAGGCCCAGCGCACTGATCTGATCGGCGTCGTAGTGCCAGCGTGGATAGAGCACACCCTCTCCGACCTCATTGCGATAGGAGCCGACCCAAGCATCGGCTTCGCCGCGCTGAACCAGGCCGATAGAGCGGGTATAGGGCACGCTTTGAATCACCAGCGCGATGCCTGCCGGCTCGAACACCTGACGCAAAACATCCCACGCCAGGCCACTGCCATCGGCATGGGTATGGCCTTCCCATACCTCGCTGGCCAGACGGATTTCTTTCGGCACAGCAGGCTCAGCATGGCTGAGTGAGCAGGCCAATAGGCTAAGGAGTATTGCCAACCACCATCTTGCCATGATCGCTCTCGGCAGACTTAACAGGCTATTTTACGCAGTGCCGGCGACACAGGTAGCTTGTCGGCGGCCAGCTACAGGCCCAAGCCGCTAGCCAGGCCATTGGCCCAACCCCATACGAGCAACTGCAGGGCCAACCAGGCAAACACCCCGGCCAGCACATCGTCAAGCATGATGCCAACACCGCCATGTACATGCCGGTCAATCCAGCTAATCGGCCAGGGTTTGAAAATATCGAACAGACGGAACAGCAAGAACCCCACCAGCAGCCAGCCCCAGCCTGCCGGCACCAGCCACAGGGTGATCCACATGCCGACCATTTCGTCCCAGACGATACCTTCATGGTCATGCACACGCAGGTCTTCGGCCACTTTGCCACACAACCAGAAGCCAAACAGTATGGTGACGCCAAGCATCAACCAGTAGCCCCAGTCCGGCAGCATCTGCCACAGCGGGATAAATGGCAGCGCCACCAGCGAGCCCCAGGTCCCCGGCGCTTTTGGCAAGGTGCCCGAGCCAAAGCCAAAGGCGATGAAATGCCATGGATTGCGCCATACCGATGGCGGCACGTTTAGCGGTTCAGTCACCGTCACTCCCAAAATGTTGATAGCCGCGTACCTGCGGCGTGATGCATTGACCGTGCTGATCCAGCAGCCGCACACCTGAGCCGGCCTCGACGCGACCGATCACGTGAATCGGCCAAGCCTGCGCTTGCAGACCGGCAAGCTGCTCAGCCGGCAGGGTAAAGGCCAGCAGGTAATCGTCACCGCCGCTCAACGCGCAGTCACGCGCGCCACTGATGCCAAGCAAGGCCAGCAGGGCCTGCGACAGCGGCAGGCGCGCCTGCTCGATCAATAGCGCCACGCCCGAGGCAGCGGCAATGTGCCCGCAGTCGGCGAGCAGGCCATCGGAAATATCCAGCGCGGCCGTGGCTTTGCCGCGCAGCGCCACGCCTAGGTCAAGCTGCGGTCGCGGCGACCAGTATCGCGCCAGCAAGGGTTCGGCAATCGCCGCCGCAGCCTGACGTTGGCCGAGCACCAGCGGCAGCGCACCGGCACCGTCACCCAACTCGCCGCCCACGCAGAGCAAGTCGCCGATTCGGGCGCCGGTACGGGTCAACGCCAGGCCATTAGGCACCCGGCCAAACACCGTCAGGGTCAGGGCCAGCGGGCCACGCGATGTATCACCACCGATCAGGCGCAGCGCACAGTGCTGGGCCATCTGATCGAGACCACGGGCAAAGCCCTGCAACCAGGCCGGTTCGGCATGGGGCAAGGTCAGCGCCAGAGTGAAGCCGATCGGCGTCGCGCCCATGGCGGCCAGGTCACTGACCGACACGCCCAGCGCACGCTGAGCCAGCAGAAACGGATCGGATGAATCGGGAAAATGCACCCCGGCAACCAGGGTGTCGGTGGATACCGCCAGCTGTTCGCCGACTGGTAATTCCAGCAGGGCGCAGTCATCGCCGATCCCCAGCGCCACGCCTGCGCCGGCCTGCGCGCAGGACGCAGCGGCGAAGTAATGACGGATCAGCTCAAACTCACCCACAGGCAGCAACGCCTGACAACAGCACCGCGTCAGGTGCAGCGATCAGGCGAATCCCCGGATCGCCTGGCACACAACACTCGCAGCAGCTGTTCAAGAGGCTATCAGCGCCGATTGGCGCGGACTTCATCGGCGCGCAGGCGCGGCGCCAGCTTGTCCAGTACGCCGTTGACGAACTTGTGCCCGTCGGTGGCGCCGAACACTTTGGCCAACTCGATGCCTTCGTTGATCACCACCCGATAAGGCACATCGATACGGTTCTTCAGCTCGTAGGTCGACAGGCGCAGGATCGACAATTCAACCGGATCGATTTCTGCGATGGGGCGATCGAGTAGAGGCTCGAAAGCGCCGTCGATCTCGGTTTTCTGCCGCGGCACGCCGTGCAGGATTTCGTGAAAGTAGGCGCCGTCGACTGCAGTGAAGTCGTTATCGACGCGAAACTGTGCCTCGATCTCGTTTACCTGCTGACCGGCCATGTGCCAGGAGTACAGCGCCTGCATGGCCAGGGTACGCGCCTGACGGCGCGCAAGGGTTTTGCCACTCGGCGCTTTCGGGCCTTTGGCTGGCTGCGGCTTTTGCGGGCTACCGTCGTTCAGGCTCACTTGGCCTCCAACTGCGCCAGCAGGCTGACCATTTCCAGGGCGGACATTGCAGCTTCCGCACCTTTGTTACCGGCCTTGGTGCCGGAACGCTCGATGGCTTGCTCGATGGAGTCGACGGTCAATACACCAAAGGCTACCGGTACGCCGAACTCCATGGACACCTGGGCCAGGCCCTTGGTGCACTCGCCTGCCACGTATTCAAAATGCGGGGTACCGCCACGAATTACTGCGCCGAGGGCGATGATCGCGTCGAAATCGCCACGCTGAGCGACTTTTTGCGCAACCAGCGGAATTTCGAAAGCACCTGGAGCGCGGATAATGGTGATGTTGCTTTCGCTGACGCCATGGCGAACCAGCGCGTCAACGGCACCGCTTACCAGGCTTTCAACAACAAAGCTGTTGAAGCGGCCGACCACCAGGGCAAAGCTGCCCTTGGGGGCGATAAAAGTACCTTCGATGGTCTTCAGTGTCATAGCGGGTCTCGTCTATTTAAAGAGCCGGGCCGTCGTGGACGGCCCTTGGGATTATTCAGAGGGCAAGTATTCTACAACTTCCAGGTCGAAACCGGATATCGCATTGAACTTCATTGGCGAACTCATCAGGCGCATCTTGCGCACACCCAGGTCACGCAGAATCTGCGATCCGGCACCGACGGTGCTGTAGGTAGTCGGGCTGGCCACTTTCCCCTCGCCGCCCAACTGGCGCTCCAGGTGTGCCAGCAAGTCCGGACCGGTCAGCGGATTGCCCAGCAACAGCACCACGCCACTGCCATCCTTGGCCACTTCGGCCATGGCTGCGCGCAGGCTCCAGCGCCCAGGCTGCTTGACCATGAACAGGTCGCGCAGCGGGTCCATGTTGTGCACCCGCACCAGGGTCGGCTCATCGGCGCAGATGGTGCCCAGGGTCAGCGCCATGTGCACGTCCTCCTCCACCGAGTCGCTGTAGGTCACCAGGTTGAACTGGCCCAACTCGCTGTCCAGGGTCTGCTCACTGACACGCTCGACGGTGCGTTCATGGATCAGCCGGTAATGGATCAAATCGGCGATGGTGCCGACCTTGATCCCGTGCAGCGCCGCGAACTCTTCCAGCTCGGGACGCCGGGCCATGGTGCCGTCATCGTTCATGATTTCGCAGATCACCCCGCTCGGCTCGAAACCACCCATGCGCGCCAAGTCGCAGGCCGCTTCGGTGTGGCCGGCACGGGCCAGCACGCCGCCAGGCTGAGCCATCAGCGGGAAGATATGGCCGGGGCTGACGATGTCATCAGCCACAGCATTCTTGGCTGCAGCTGCCTGCACGGTGCACGCACGATCGGCAGCAGAAATACCGGTGGTCACCCCGACGGCAGCCTCGATCGATACGGTGAACTTGGTGCCGAAACCCGAGCCATTGCGCGGCGCCATCAGCGGCAACTTGAGGGTTTCGCAACGCTCGCGGGTCATCGGCATGCAGATCAGGCCACGGGCGAAGCGCGCCATGAAGTTGATGTGCTCGGCCGTCACACACTCGGAGGCGATGATCAAATCACCTTCGTTCTCGCGGTCCTCATCGTCCATGAGGATGACCATTTTACCGGCGCGGATGTCTTCGATCAGTTCTTCAATACTGTTGAGAGCCATGCTCGCGATTCCTTAATTCTTCAGGTAGCCGTGTTCGGCCAGAAAACCTTCTGTCATGCCCGAGGCAGTTGGCTCGGCAGCCTTATCACCGAGGAGCAAACGCTCCAGGTAACGCGCCAGCAGGTCGACCTCAAGGTTGACCTTATGCCCGGGGCGGTAGTCGAGCATGATGGTTTCGGCCAGGGTGTGCGGCACGATGGTCAACTCGAACTCGGCGCCATTCACCGAATTGACGGTCAGACTGACGCCGTCGACGGTGATCGAACCTTTATGGGCGATGTACTTGGCCAGCTCTTTCGGTGCGCGCACGGTGAATTGCCAGGCGCGGGCGTTTTCGGCCAGGGCCACGATCTCGCCGACGCCATCAATGTGCCCGCTGACCAGATGACCGCCGAGGCGACTGGTCGGCGTCAGGGCCTTTTCCAGATTGACCTTGCTGCCAGGTTTGAAGTCGACAAACGCGGTGCGCGCCAGGGTTTCACGGCTGACGTCAGCCCAGAACCCGTCGCCGGGCAGCTCCACCGCGGTCAGGCAGACGCCGTTGACTGCAATGCTGTCGCCCAGTTTGACGTCGCTCAGATCGAGCTTGCCGGTAGCCACATAGACCCGCACGTCGCCGCCCTTGGGCGTCAGCGCGCGAATGCTACCAATGGATTCGATTATGCCGGTGAACATGCGCCCTCCGGTACTCGAGTGATGGTGGTGTTGAACAGCATGAATGAACTCCTGTTTTGAGCAAAACAGAGCACTGCCGATCGATAGGGATTTCACGGGTACGCACACGGCGCCCGAGGAGGGAATCCCGCTCTCTCTTTATCCGGACTATACCGTCGGCCCCGGAATCACACCGGGTCTGCTGACCTTGCTGGCGGCCCGACCAAGGGCTGCCAGCAAGCGCTCGCGGGCTAGATGCACTGCATCATTACCGCCGGTGGGGAATCGCACCCCGCCCTGAGAACGTTATGGCCACCGCAGTGGCCGAGACGCGTTTTACCATAATTGCCGCCCGACTGCATCGCCGCGCGACGGTTTGTAGTGGCCGATATGCCACAGCGCGCATGCCCGCCCAGGGTTCTGATGCGCAACGCTCTAGTGGGCTAGCCACCCGTAGGAGCGGCGGGGGCACCCAGCCCAACCGACAGCATCAGGCTTCGCGCTGCGGTACCGCGATAATCCGCCAGTCATCGCCGACTGCGCGCATCTCGACGATCTTCAGTGCCGGTGCCTCGGCCATACGCGCCAACGGCAGCTCAAGCAAGGGCCGCGCACTGGAACCAAGAAACTTCGGCGCGACGAACAACTGGTACTCATCAACCAGGCCCGCACGGGCGAACGCACCGGCCAGACGCGGCCCGGCTTCGACCAGCACTTCGTTGGCACCACGCCCGGCCAGCTCACCCAGCAGCTGGTGCAGATCGACATGTCCACCACTGCCCGGCACGGCCAGCAATTCATGGCCGGCGCCCTGGTAGCCCTCATGCGCCGCAGTGGCTAAGCAGGTCGCCACCAGCGTCGCGCCAGCCTGGAAGAACGGGGCATCCAGTGGCACCCGCAGGCGACCGTCGACCAGCACCCGTAACGGCGGTCGAGTCGCGGCCAGCGCCGTCAGTTCGGCGTCCAGGCCAAGTTCAGCGGGGCGCACGGTCAGGCGGGCGTTGTCCGCCAATACGGTGTCGGCGCCGCTCAGCACCACGCTGGCGCGGGCCCGCAAACGCTGCACAGCGGCGCGGGCAGCCGGCCCGGTAATCCACTGGCTTTCGCCACTGGCCATGGCGGTACGGCCATCCAGGCTCATCGCCAGCTTGACCCGGACGAAGGGCAAGCCCTGCTCCATGCGCTTGATAAAGCCGGCGTTGAGCGCCCGCGCTTCGGCTTCCAGCACACCAGAGTGCACTTCAATTCCAGCCTGTTGCAGGCGCGCCAGGCCATTACCGGCGACCTGTGGATTGGGATCCTGCATGGCCACTACCACCCGCGCGACGCCGGCGGCGACCAGTGCGTCGGCGCACGGCGGGGTACGACCGTGATGACTGCAGGGCTCCAGGGTCACATAGGCGGTAGCGCCACGTGCCTGCTCGCCAGCCTGGCGCAGCGCATGCACCTCGGCGTGCGGCTCACCGGCGCGCACATGCCAGCCCTCGCCAACGATCCGCCCTTCACGGGCGATGACGCAGCCAACCCGAGGGTTCGGGTGGGTGGAATACAGGCCTTTGCGGGCCAGCTCTAGGGCGCGGGCCATGCAGACATGATCGAAACCCATCATGGTTTTTTCGAGGGTTCGCGAGACAACCGGTCGATTTCTTCGCGGAACTCGTTGAGATCCTGGAAGCGCCGGTACACCGAGGCGAATCGAATATAGGCCACTTCATCAAGCTTTTGCAGCTCGCTCATCACCAACTCGCCGAGCACCAGCGACTTGATCTCACGCTCGCCAGTGGCGCGCAGCTGGTGCTTGATGTGGGCAATCGCCGCCTCCAGACGCTCGATACTCACCGGGCGTTTCTCCAGAGCGCGCTGCATCCCGGCACGCAGCTTGTCTTCGTCGAACGGCTGGCGACTGCCGTCCTGCTTGATCAACCGTGGCATCACCAGCTCGGCGGTTTCAAAGGTGGTGAAGCGCTCTTCGCAGGCCAGGCATTCGCGCCGACGGCGCACTTGCCCGCCCTCGGCGACCAGGCGCGAATCGATGACTTTGGTGTCGTTGGCACCGCAGAAGGGACAGTGCATAGCAGGGCAGCCACCTTGAACAGGAAAGCGCCATGGTAGCGCATCCCGCGGGCAAGACAAGCCGAGGACTTTGCGCTATATAGGCGCGTGCTCAACCAGTTTCCCCCGGCACGCCCCTTCTTTCAGGCATACCCTTTAAATGAACATTGCTATGCGACTGCTCGCTCCACTCACCCTCGCCGGACTGCTCGCGGCCTGCGCCAGCGCACCCGCCGTGCCGCCCCAGCCCACGATCACCCAGGCGCCGGGAGCAAGCATCGCTGCGGCTCCTGCGCCCCTGCCGGCGTACCTGCGCGAACTCAGCGGCAGCCTGCTCGGCGTACCCAGCGGAGGCGAAGTCGAACTGGCCCTGCTGCTGGTCGATGCGCGCGGCCTGCCGCAGGGCCTGCTCGGCAATCTTCGCCTGACCGGCAGCGGCGCGGCACTGCCCTTTCGCCTGCCCTTCAACCCCGAGGCATTTATTCCTGGGGTCAAGGTCGAACTGCGCGGCCGGGTCAATCAAGCCGGCCGCCTGATTTTGCGCCTGCCCGCGCAAGCGATACTTCACAACGACAGCCAGTACCTCGGTGAGTTACGCCTGGTACCGGCGCCGTGAGCACCACCGCTGTCTTGCAGGCGGCGCTGAGCGAGCTGCTCGGCGACGCGAGGCTGGTGGCTGAGCATTTACCCGCTACCGAACTGAAACTCTGGTTGATCGATGCTGCCAATATGGCGCGCGCCTTCAACCCGGAGGAAACCCGACGCATTCTCGAAGATCCACCTTACTGGTGCTTCTGCTGGGCCAGCGGCCTGGTGCTGGCCCGCTGGCTGGCCGAGCACCCGCAGTGGGTGCGCGGCAAGCGCGTACTGGATTTTGGCGCCGGCTCCGGCGTCGCGGCTATTGCCGCAGCCAAGGCTGGCGCCCTCGAAGTGGTGGCCTGCGACATCGCCCCCCTGGCCCTTGCGGCCTGCCGGGCCAATGCCGCGCTCAACGACGTGGCGCTGAGCTACTCGGCGGACTTTTTCCAGGAAACTGACCGTTTCGACCTGATCCTGGTCGCCGACGTGCTCTACGACCGCGCCAACCTGCCGTTACTCGACCAGTTCCTCAGCCGCGGGCGCCAGGCGCTGGTGGCCGACTCACGGGTGCGCGATTTTCAGCATCCGCTGTACCGGCGCCTGGGCATGCTGGACGCCTGCACCTTGCCAGATCTGGCCGAACCCGCCGAGTTTCGCCAGGTCAGCCTGTATCACGCGCAGCGCGACTGAAATACGCCTTGTTTCCGTAATCAGGCGCCCACATTTATAGTGACAGCCATTTTTCGCCCAGCGAGACCGACCATGAGCGACACCTCATATATTTTCGACGTATCCGGCAGCGCCCAATTCGAGCAGTTGGTGATCGAGAACTCCTTCCACAAACCGGTGCTGGTCGACTTCTGGGCCGAATGGTGCGCGCCCTGCAAGGCGCTGATGCCCCTGCTGGCGCAGATCACCGAGGGCTACCAGGGCGAGCTGCTGCTGGCCAAGGTCAACTGCGACCTCGAACAGGACCTGGTCGCGCGCTTCGGCATTCGCAGCTTGCCTACCGTGGTGCTGTTCAAGAACGGTCAGCCGGTCGACGGCCTCTCCGGCGCGCAGCCTGAGTCGGCGATCCGCGAACTGCTCAAGCCCCACGTAAATGAGCCCGCACCCGCCGCGGCCGACCCCCTGGAGGCCGCCCAGGCCTTGTTCGCCGAAGGGCGCATCGCCGACGCCGAAGCGTTACTCAAGCAGTTGCTCGGCGCAGACAACGAAAATGCCCCGGCATTGATCCTCTATGCCCGCTGCCTGGCCGAACGCGGCGAACTGGACGAAGCGCAAAGTGTGCTCGATGCGGTCAAGGGCGACGACCACAAACCGGCCTTGGCTGGCGCCCTCGCGCAACTGACCTTCCTCCGCCAGGCGGCGGATCTGCCGGATGTCGCCAGCCTGAAAACCCGCCTGGCGAAAAACGGCGAAGACGATGAGGCCGCCTACCAGCTGGCCATCCAGCAACTGGCCCGCCAGCAATACGAGCCGGCCCTGGAGGCCCTGCTGCAACTGTTCACGCGCAACCGCAATTACGCCGACGGCGCGGCACACAAGACCCTGCTGCAGGTGTTCGATCTGCTCGGCACCCAGCACCCGCTGGTCACCACTTACCGGCGCAAGCTGTATCAGGCGATCTATTGAGCGGAGCGTAGGTTGGGCGGAGTGTTGCGCACCCCATGCCGGGTTTCTCGGGCTCAGCACCAACCTACGCTTGCTCGCCCGCCCAATGATAGATGGGTGCATCAGCGCCAGCTTCCATGCGCACCTGACTGCAATGACGCAAGCGCACCAGCAGGCGCTTGCCCGCAACCTCGCCACCGGCCAGCGCGGCCAATTGTGCGAGCAGCTGCGGGCCTTCGATCTGCCCGGCGTTGCGCAGCAGCTCCAGCGTGGTTTGCCATAAGGCATTGTCAGGCGTGGGCGTGACGGCGGGTGGCGCGCCGGCCACCGCCTCCGGTGCAATATGCTGCGCCAGTTGCGCCCAGTCCTGCGCGTCCAGCTCCACAGTCAGATCCACCGGCCAATCACCGATCCGTCCACGGATTCGCATCATCTTGCTGCCCTCGAATTAATAGCCGGCATGCTCCCACGTCAGCTGCGGCCCGCCAAGGGACGCTGGCCAGACGCACATAAAAGTTGTTATAACGTAACAAGCCAATAGAATCCCGACCGGAGATAACCATGCGTCGTTTGCTGCTTGCCCTGCCTTTCGCTCTACTGCCGCTGGCCGTTGCCCACGCCAACGAGCACAAACATGCTCATGCCCATGAGCACGCCGAGCATGCCGAACACGGCAGCCTCAGCGCCCACGAGCACGGCGTAGCCCAGCTCAATGTGGTGCTGGACGGCACAACCCTGGAACTGCAGCTGGAAAGCCCGGCCATGAACCTGGTCGGCTTCGAACATGCCGCCAACAGCGCCGCCGACAAAGCCAAGGTCGCCGCCGCGCGCAGCCAGCTGGAACAACCGCTGACCCTGTTCGGCATAGCCAGCGGTGATTGCACGGTGAGCACGCAAGAGCTGGAAAGCCCGCTGTTCGAAGGTGCTGCCCACGACGAGCACGCACACGACGAGCACCACGCCGATGCAGGCGACAGTGAACACAGCGAAATCCATGCGCACTACCAGCTCGACTGCAAAAAGCCTGGAGAATTGAAACAATTGAACCTCGGCGAACTGTTCAAGCGCTTCCCCGCCACCGAGAAAATTCAGGTACAACTGATCGCACCGAGCGGTCAACAAGGCCTCAAGCTGACGCCCGCGCAGCCGACCCTGAATTTCTGATTTGCCGATTGAACGTAGGGTGGATCGGGGCGCGCAGCCGGCGCTTCACCCATCCACCATTCAATTTTGTGGTGGATGAAAAGAGCGTCAGCTACGCGCCCCGATCCACCCTACGCGCCAAACGAGTTATCCATGAGTTCAGCCCTGATCCAACTGTCCAACCTCGGTTTCGCCTGGCCCGGCCAGGCGCAGCTGCTGGACATCCCCAGTTTCACCCTGCAACGCGGCGAAAGCCTGTTCCTCAAGGGGCCCAGCGGCAGTGGCAAGACCACCCTGCTCGGCCTGCTCGGCGGCGTACAAACGCCCAATCGCGGCAGCATCCGCTTGCTCGACCAGGAACTCAGTGCACTGTCGGCCAGTGCCCGCGACCGCTTTCGCGTCGACCATACCGGCTACATCTTCCAGCAATTCAACCTGCTGCCGTTTCTCTCGGTGCGCGAAAACGTCGAACTGCCCTGCCACTTTTCCAGGTTGCGCGCCAGCCGCGCCATCAAGCGCCACGGCAGCATCGACCAGGCCGCTGCCACCCTGCTCGCCCACCTGGGGTTGAAAGAAGCAACACTGCTCGATCGCCGCGCCGATGAACTGTCCATCGGCCAACAGCAACGGGTTGCCGCCGCCCGGGCATTGATCGGCCAACCTGAATTGGTAATCGCCGACGAGCCAACCTCGGCGCTAGACGCCGATGCGCGCGAGGCGTTCCTGCAACTGCTGTTCGCCGAATGCCGCGAGGCCGGTGCCAGCCTGCTGTTTGTCAGTCACGACCAGAGCCTGGCGCACTTGTTCGATCGCAGCCTATCGCTGGCCGAACTCAATCGCGCCGCCACCGCACTGGAGGTCTGAAGGTGTACCTATTACGTCTGGCCCTGGCTAGCCTGGGCAACCGCCGTTTCACCGCACTGCTCACCGTATTCGCCATCGCCCTTTCCGTTTGCCTGCTGTTGGCCGTGGAGCGCGTGCGCACCGAGGCCCGCGCCAGTTTCGCCAATACCATCAGCGGTACCGACCTGATCGTCGGCGCCCGCTCCGGCAGCGTCAATCTGCTGCTGTATTCGGTATTCCGTATTGGCAATGCGACCAACAACATTCGCTGGGACAGCTTCGAACGCTTCGCCGAACATCGTCAGGTCAAGTGGGCGATCCCCATCTCCCTCGGCGACTCGCACCGCGGCTACCGGGTCATGGGCACCAGCCCAGCCTACTTCGAACACTTCCGCTATGCCCGCAGCCAGCCGCTGCAGATCAGCCAGGGCCGCGCCTTTGCCGACGATCCGTTCGAGGTGGTGCTCGGCGCGGAAGTCGCCAAGGCGCTGAACTACAGCCTCGGCGAAGAGCTGGTACTGGCTCATGGCGTGGCCGCCATCAGCCTGCTCAAACACGACGACAAGCCCTTCACCGTGGTCGGCGTCCTCGAACGCACCGGCACCCCGGTGGATCGCACCCTGCATATTTCCCTGGCCGGCATGGAGGCCCTGCACATCGACTGGCAGAACGGCATGCCAGCCCGCGGCGCAGCGCAGATCAGCGCCGAACAGGTCCGCAACTGGGCTAGTGCCTGTTCACAAGCGTCGCGAGCGCAGACGGGGCAAGGCGAAAGCGGGCGAGGAAGCGGAGTTGAGACACGCCTCAATGAGCATTCCGAGCCCGCTTTCAACGCAGCAGCGTCAAGCGCAGCAGCTTGTGAGCAGGTGCTGCAGCCCAAGCAGATCACCGCTTTTTTGCTCGGTCTCAATAGCAAAATCGCCACCTTCACCCTGCAACGCGAGCTCAACGAATTCCGCGGTGAACCGCTGCTGGCGATCCTTCCCGGCGTGGCCCTGCAGGAGCTATGGAGCCTGATGGGTACGGCGGAAAAGGCGCTGTTCGTGGTTTCGCTGTTCGTGGTGCTGACCGGGCTGATCGGCATGCTCACGGCAATCCTCACCAGCCTCAACGAACGCCGCCGGGAAATGGCGATTCTGCGCTCGGTAGGTGCGCGGCCCTGGCATATCGCCAGCCTGCTGATCCTGGAAGCCTTCGCCCTGGCCCTGGCCGGCGTAGTGCTGGGCCTGCTCTTGCTGTATGCGGGCATCGCCGGCGCACAGGGTTATGTGCAGGCCAACTACGGCCTCTATCTGCCGCTTGACCTGCCAACGGCCTATGAGTGGACGCTGCTCGGCGCTATCCTGAGCGCTGCCCTGCTAATGGGCTGCGTCCCAGCCTGGCGTGCCTATCGGCAGTCATTGGCCGATGGTCTATCGATTCGTTTGTGACGCCGCTTATAGCCTTTTATTGATACGAGGTAGCACCATGCTCCGCCCCCTGCTCGCTGCTGTGCTTATCGCCCTGGCCGCGCCGTTATCGGCCGCCGAGGTACGCGAGCTGAACTGGTCGGACATGGTCCCGGCCGACGCGCCGCCACAGGTGGTCGAGCCGATGCCCATCCATGACCTGTCGCAACTCGCCGAGGCGTTGTCCGAAGCCGGCCCGGCCGCCATGCAACAATCGCCGGCCGCGCCCGTGGTCAAGGAACTGGACGGCCAGGCAGTGAAGCTGCCGGGTTACATCGTGCCGCTGGACGTGACCGAAGAAGGGCGCGTTACCGAGTTCCTACTGGTGCCTTACTTCGGCGCCTGCATCCATGTACCCCCACCGCCATCGAACCAGATCGTGCACGTCACCACCGAGCTGGGCGTGCTGCTCGATGCGCTCTATCAGCCGTTCTGGATCGAAGGCGCAATGAAGGTCGAGCAGAGCAGCAGCGAACTGGCCGAAGCCGGTTACCAGATGCAGGCAGACAAGATCTACGCCTACGAGCTGCCGGATAGTTAGCGGCGCCGACACTGACCGTAGGGTGCGCCGTGCGCACCAACTGACCCGGCCAGGCGCACCCGAAGCTAGACCTGCGCTCCCGCCCTAGAGCACCGGCGTGGCCCATACCTGTAATCGGTGCGCGCGGCGCACCCGACGGATAACAGCGGCGGGTTCTAGCCCGCGCTAGCCACCCGCTTTTCCCGCTCGAAGCTCAGCTCGCTTTCCGCCCATTGGCGCCAAGAACGAACCTTGTCGCGCTCTGCGCCAGCGCGTTCTGCCTTGGTCAAAGCCTCCAGGCCGGCCTGCCAACGGGCTTGTTCCATCTCCAGCTGGGCCAGGTGCAGCCAATGCTTGGCACTGCCCGAACGCCCCGCCAGCTCGCGGTAGATCCGCGCTGCCGAAGCGCGCTCGCGGGCCTGCCACCAGAACAACGCCAGGCGCTCTTCGCGGGCAGCGGTACGCGGCAACAGGCCCTGCTCGATCATGCCGGTAAGCAGCTTGGCGCCTTGCCAGGGCTGCTCGGCAGCACCGGCCAGCAACACCAGGTTGTCCAGCTCGGCTTCATTGAAACGCAGCCCCTTGCTGTGCGCGGCACGTAAGGTGGCCAAGGCTTTGTCGTGGCTACCGCTCAGTTGCTGCAGGGCAGCCAGTTGCCGCCATCCCTGCGCACGATCAGGCTGACGGCTGAGCAACTGGCGCTGCCAGCGCTCGGCGGCGGCATAGCGTTTGAGGTCGGCATTAACTGCGACCAGAAACTGCAACCAGCTGTCCGCCGCCCGCGGATTAGCCTGCACATAGCGCTCGGCCAGCGGCAACGCCTTGGCCGGCTGCCCCAGCCCCTGGTAGGCCTGCACCAGCATTTGCAAAACCTCTTCACCGGCCCTCGCCTGCTGCGGCAACAACAGGCTGACAACCCGGGCGTAGCGACGCTCGACCAGGTTGAGCCGGGCCAGGTTGAGTTGCTCGTTGGCCTGCGTCTCGGCGTCCAGCTTGCCACTGCTCAACGCTTTGCCGAGCAGCTCGATGGCCGTGGCATTCTGCCCTTCGGCCCAGGCCAGATAACCGCGACTGCGCCACAGCAAGGCTTGCTCCAGGCTGTCCGGCTTGGCCTTGGCCGCATCCAGCGCACGCCTGGCCGCGGCATAATCGCCCTGCTGCTGAGCCTCTTGGGCAGCATTCAGAGCACGAAATACGCCCGGGTCGACGCTTTGCCCGGCAGCCTGCAGGGCTCCCGCCGTGCACAGAATCCATAACAACAACAAACGCTGCATCTCAGCGACCTCCTTCAAGACGGAAGTACAGGGTTTTCACGGCTTCGCGGGCCACCGCCAAACCGCTTTCGGTACGCGGGGCAAAACGCCAACGCACAGCGGCGCGCCGCGCCTCACGCTCGAATACATTCTGCGGGCTGGCTTCGAGCACTCGGATATTTTCCACTGCACCCGCGCGATTGATGGTGAACGCCAGTTTGACGTGCCCTTCAATGCCGCGCTGCAAGGCGTAGCGCGGATAATCCGGGCTGACATCGTTGAGCGGCATCACCTCGCTTTCCGGGCCGCCGGCCTGGCCAGCGGACTCGCTTGGCGCTGACGCTGGCGCGCTGGGGGCGGCAGCGCCTGCGCTCAAACCACTGAGGCTCGGGGTCGGCGCACTGTTGACGGCAATCCCGCTACTCAGACTCGGCAATTGCAGATCCAGCGCCGGCAGGTTGGCACTCGGCGTTGCCGCTACCGGCGTGGGCGGCGTCGGCGGTTGCGGGGTTTGTGGCTGGGGTGGCTGTGGCGCCTGCTGACGGGTGCGCGTCGCAGTGTCGCTGGCATTGCTATCGAGGCGTACGAAGCTAGCCACCGTCACCGGTTTGTCCGATGGCTGGCTACGCGGCGGCGCGACCATGTACAGCATCAAGGCGAATAACCCCAAGGCCATCAGGCAAGCACCGAGAAAAGCCAGCGGCACCCGCATCAAAGCGCTCCCGAGGTAGCGGCCAGGGCGACATCCTGCACCCCGGCCAGGCGCGCCTGATCCATCACCTGCACCACCAGGCCGGTGCGTGCGTCCCGGTCGGCCTGCACCACCACTGCACCTTCCGGCTGGTCGACGCGCATGCGCTCGACGTGGGCGCGCACGCTGCGTACATCGACGACTTTCTTGTCCATCCACACCTGACCGTCAGCGGTCACGGCAATGAGGATATTGCCCTTGTCCTGCGCGCTGGCAGTTTGCGCCTGGGGACGCTGCACTTCGACGCCTGACTCCTTGATAAAGGAGCTGGTGACGATAAAAAAGATCAGCATGATGAAGACCACATCAAGCATCGGCGTCAGGTCGATGCCGGTGTCTTCGTCTTGCTGGTGGTGTCGGCGCATTCGCATGATCAAACTCTTATCAAACTAAAAATAATTCGTTGATTTATATAGGAACTTAATCCGCATAAATTCTTGTAGGAGCCAGTTTGCTGTGGTTCGGCACTCCGACGATCCCGGCAGATCAAAAGCATCGCCAGCAAGCTGGCTCCTACACAATTTGTTGCGCGACAGCGCTCCGCCGCAGACGGTGGGCAAACGCTCACTCGTGTCGCAGCTGGTCAGTCAGCCGCTCTAGGGCCCGGCGCGCATCGCGTTCGAGGCGCGCCAGGCTGAACAATCCAGTAATGGCCAGGACCATGCCGGCCATGGTCGGCAGGGTCGCCTGCCAGACACCGGCGGCCATGCCACGCGGGTTGCCGGTACCGTTAATGGCGAGCACATCGAACACCGCGACCATGCCACTGACGGTGCCGAGCAAGCCGAGCAGCGGGTACATCGCCACCAGGGTCTTGCTCAGGCGCAGCGGGCCCAGCAGGTGTTGCCGCGCCTGCGCCAGCCAGGCCGCGCGCACCGCACGCTGCCAGTTGCCGTTATCGTCTTGCAGCACTTGCTGCCAGGCCTTGCGCCGCTCGCGCCCCCACTGCGGGAAGACCCGACGCACGTACCAGAAGCGCTCGAACACCAGGGTCCAGAACACCACACAGAGCCCGGCCAGCGCCCACATCACCACGCCGCCAGCGCTCATGAAGTCGAGCAGCGCGTAGCTGCTGTCGACCAGACGCAGCCATACGCCGAGCCAATCAGCCACGACGCGGCGCCCCGGACAGGTGCAGCGCGATCAAGCCGGCACTTTGCTGCTCGAGCAGCTGAATCAGGCCCTTGCTGCGACTGGCCAACAGGCTGTGCAGGAACAGCAGCGGAATCGCCACCACCAGCCCCAGCACCGTGGTCACCAGGGCCTGGGAAATCCCGTCGGCCATCAACCGTGAATCGCCACCTCCACCCTGGGTAATGGCCTGGAAGGTGACGATCATGCCGGTCACGGTACCGAGCAGTCCGAGCAGCGGCGCCACTGCACAAAGCAGCTTGAGCAGGCTTTGGCCTTTTTCCAGCGGCGGGGTTTCCTGCAGGATCGCCTCGTCGAGCCTCAGCTCCAGCGTTTCCAGATCCGACAGTTGCGGCTGCGGCCCCAGCACACCGATCACTCGGCCCAAGGGGTTATCGTCACGCGGCGCACTCAGATCACGCATCTGCGCGCTCACCCCACGCCCGACCCGGGCCAGATGAATCATCCGCCAGATGGCCAGGAGCAGACCCACAACGCCCAATGCGACGATCACCCAACCGACCAGGCCACCCTGTTGCAGACGATCCCAGAGCGTCGGCTGACGCTGCAGTTGCGCCAATAACGTGCCACGACTGGGGTCGATGGGCAGGCGGGCAAGCGCTTCGCTACTGTTCAGGTAGTCGCCAACCCGACCCAGCCCGGACGGCTGCCGTGGCGGCGCGAGCAACTCGCCTGCATCGGCGTCGTAACGCAGGAAAGCAGAGTCGCTGAAGGCCGAGAAGGTGCCGACACGCAGCACCGACTGTTGGCTGCGATTGCCGTCAGCGGCCACCACTGGCAATTGCAACTGCTCGACCCGGCCGCTGGCGGTCAGGTCTTCCAGCAGCAGCATCCAATAGCCATCGAGATCAGCGGCGGACGGCAAGGTGCGACTCTCGGCCAGCGCCTTGAGACGCTGTAACCGCTCGGGGTACTGCGCATTAAGCAGATTGTCCTGCCATTGCCCGGCGACATCGCCAGCACTCTGGCGGACCACGCCGAACAACTCACCCAGATGACCGACACGCTGGCCAAGGAGTTTTTCCTGCTCGGCCAGTTCGGCCTCCTGACGATCGAACTCGGCTTTCAGGCGCTCGGCCTGGGCCTTCTGCGCCTGCAAGGCCGCTCGCGCGCTGGCGAGCAACTGCGCGCGCTCGCCCCGCTCGGCAACAAACGCCTGCTCACGACTCTGCATGGCCGTAACTTCGGCAGCCCGCTCGCTACGAATACGCTGCAGCAGCTGGTCGGGACTGAGTGGCGCGGCTGCAACAGCAATCGCCGGCAGCAGTGCCAGGGTCAAAATGGCGAGAACACGACGGCTCATTGCTTGGCCTCCTGAGCCAGGGTTTTCACGGGGAGATCGAGCAGGGCTGGCGCCTGTTCCTGTCGAGCAATGGCGATAGCCTTATGCAGCGGGCGCCGGGCACTGCCATCAAGGGTTTGCCAACTGCGGCGTTGCGGGTTCCACCAACCACTCTCATGGCCGTCGAGAGTCTGGAAGTACAGCATCACCCGGCCTAGACGAAGAAACTCGACGCTGCGCGAACCACCATCGACCGGCAACTCGCCACGCCAGGCCTCAAGCGTGCGGCCGTAATCGCTCTCGACCTGATAGGCCTCGAGGATGCGCCGGTATTTTTCCGCCAGGCTGACATCGGCACGCGGCAACAGATCCTGCAACTGCGCCAAACGATCACTACGCTCATCCGGCAGGAATGGCAGATCGGCAGAGATGAATTCGCCGAGCACCTCGACCATCCGCCGCATCTGTGGCGTGACCGCCTCCTGGGTGCGCTCGATACCGTCCAACTGCTCCTGGTACCCCGCCAGCTCCTGGCGCTGCGCGACGACCAGCTGTTGCAGCTGCTGGTTGTAACCTTTCAACGCCTCGGCCTGCTGTAAAGCATTGCGGTACTCGCCAAGCATCTCGCGACTGGCATCGTCGAGCTGCTCGATACGCGCCTGGGACGCCTTGGCCTCTGCGGCCAGCCGCTGACTCTCATCCAGCGCGGCATCCAGCGGTGCGGCCAGTAACGACGTACTGCTCAGCAATAGGGCCGCGCCCAGTGAACGCAGGGGGTACAAGTTCATGCGAAGGGAATCCTCGAGCAGCGGGCTTTTATTAAAAAGAAACATTATAACCTTTCCAAGTCTCAACCTACGTCAAGGCCGCGGGGCATCTGATAACGCACTGTCAACGCGCGCCTCAGGGCAGACTTCAACCGACCGTCACCAAGCTGGGGGCGGGCGCGCAGGACTGCAGAGCGCCCCGCCACTAAAGATAACCATTATCAACTGCATTAGCATCAAGCAGCAACCGCAGATGCTCGACGTGTAGGCAATCTCTTGCGCCGAGCGCGCCACCGCCTGGCACCAGCAGGCCGCCGAGAGGGCAAGCATGCAGCCACGGCACAGGGGAGGATGATTCTTGAGTGCAGGCGAGAAATCGAGCGCAATCCCCAACAGGCCCTCGCCAACAGACCAATTCATTGAGCTGGGTCAACACTCGATTTGCTTAGGCCCCTAACATTGACATCAGCCCAATCAACTGATGACTCGACCGGAGTTCACCATGCGCAAGTCCTTGCTCGCTCTTTCAATCCTGGCCACCGCATTGGCCGCCCCCCTTGCCCAGGCCTATCAGGCAGGTGACATCATTGTTCGCGCTGGTGCGATTACTGTTGATCCGCATGAAAGCAGCTCGAATGTGAAAATTGGCGGTGTTGCTGCTCCCGGCACGGGCGCAACATTGGACAGTGACACTCAGCTTGGCCTGACCGGCACTTACATGTTCACCAGCCACGTCGGCATTGAACTGTTGGCTGCCACGCCGTTCAGCCACACAGTCGGAACCAAAGGACTTGGGGGCCTTAAACTAGGTACGTTGAAACACCTGCCACCAACCCTGAGCGTCGTGTACTACCCGCTCGACGGCACCTCCGCCTTTCAGCCCTATGTGGGTGCGGGTATCAACTACACCTGGTTTTTCGATACAGAACTGAGCAGCGAAGCTGAAACTGCTGGCTTCCGCGGCCTGGACATGAAGGACTCCTGGGGTTTCGCGGCCCAGGTGGGCATGGACTACATGCTGACAGACAACCTTCTGCTCAACGCCAGCATGCGCTATATCGACATCGAAACCACTGGCACTACCTACGCCGGCCCAACGAAGGTTTCTGTTGATGTAGACGTAGATCCCTTCGTATACATGGTCGGCCTGGGCTACAAGTTCTAAGCCAAACCGACAGCCACAAAAAAGCCGGCATTCGAAGCCGGCTTTTTTGTGGCTGCAGATCAGCCCTGCGCCAGTAACTTGCTCAGCCCTTCGCGCATGCTGGTCGCAGGCGGCAAGCGGTAACAGGCTTGCAAGCGCTGGTTATTCGCCCGCGAATGACGAATATCACCAGGTCGCGCCGCCTGATAGTCAATCGCCGGCAAGCTACCGTTTACAGCGCCGATCTCGGCCAGCAACTGGTTCAGGCTCACCGCCTGATTCCAGCCCACATTCACAGCACCCACCACAACCTGCGGCATGGCCAGCGCCTGCGTTAGCAGCGCCAGCAGATCGCCAATATAGAAGAAATCACGGGTCTGTTCGCCATCGCCGAACACCCGAATCGGCAGCCCTTGCTGCGCTCGCTGAGTAAAGATGCTGATCACCCCCGAGTAGGGCGAGGACGGATCCTGGCGCGGGCCGAATATATTGAAGAAGCGAAAAATCGCCGGTTCGATACCGTGCTGGCGACGATAGAAGTCCAGGTAGTGCTCGCCGGCCAGTTTGTCCGCCGCGTAGGGCGTCAGCGGCGCCTTGGGTGTGTCTTCGTCAATCGCCTGACCCTCGCCATTGTTGCCGTAGACCGCTGCACTCGATGCATAGACCACCCGCCGGACACCATGCAAACGCATGGCCTCGCAGACGTTGAGAGTACCGACGAAGTTGCTCTGGTGCGTACTTACCGGATCGTCCACCGAGGCTTGCACCGAGGCCACTGCGGCCAGGTGCACCACCGACGCACACCCGGCCACAGCCTGAGCGACCAATGCAGCATCGGCTACATCACCCTCGATAAAATGCAGCCGCGGATTGTCCAACGGCAGGTTGGCGCGCTTGCCCATCGACAGATTGTCCAGTGCGCGCACCGCATGGCCTTGCGCCAATAGCGCATCGACCAGGTGCGAACCGATAAAGCCGGCGCCGCCGGTAATCAGGATAGGTGCATCAGACATGGCGGTAGTAACGATCCAGCAGGCTCGGCAGCCCAGAGCGCCAGGCGCGCGGCTTGATGCCGAAAGTATGGAGAATTTTCTTGCACGCCAGCACTGCGTGCTGCGGCTCCTCGACAGCATCCGGGCGCGCGGCATGGGCCTGCGCAGTGATGTCTTCGAGCAAATTACTGCGCACGTTGCGCGCCTCACTCAACACTGCCTGACCCAATGCCAGCGACGTGGTTGCTTCCTGGCCGCCGTAGTGGAAGGTCCCCCATAACGGCGTTTGGCAATCAAGCTGCTTGAGTACGGCGAGGATTACCCGCGCAGCATCGTCAACCGGTGTCGGATTGCCGCGCCGATCATCGGCGAGGGTGATGCGCTCATCGCGCTCGGCACGCAACAGAAAACGCCCGAGCCGACCGTCCGGACTTTCATCCAGCAACCAGCCAAAACGCAACAACACATGCCGCGGGCACGTCGCGCGCACGCGCTGCTCTATCCGCCACAAGGCCTGGCCACGCACGCCCAGGGGAACCGGCTCTTCTTTTTCGCTGTAGGCACTAATGCGCGAACCATCGAAGACCCGGTAACTGGACGGTTGCAGCAGGCGAATTTCATGATGCTGACAAAGCTCGGCCAGCCGCTCGACCGACTTTTCCTGGGCAAGCAAGCGTGCCTCGCTCACCTCTTCGGCCTGGAACCAGTCGAAGTAGTAAGCAAGGTTGATCAGTGCATCAGGACGGGTGTCGTCAAGGAGCTGGGTCAGGCTGGCGACATCCCAGCCTGCTTCCGGAGGGCGCGGCGCGAGGAAACCAATGTCTTCCTCGGCGCCGAGACGAATCAACGCCTGCCCTAGGGCATTCCCGCCACCTAGCAGCATGAGTCGCATACGCATGATAGAAAGCTGACTCAGCTAATCAGAACGGGATATCGTCATCGAAACTGTCGAAATCCTGCGCAGGCTTGGCCTGCTGCTGCGGAGCCGGACGCGGCGCCTGCTGCTGTTCGCGCTGCGGCTCACGTTGCGGCGCCGGGCGCTGCTGACGCGGTGCAGAGTCGCCACCGGCGTTATCCGGACGACCGCCGAGCAGTTGCATGGTGCCCTGCATGTCGACGACGATCTCGGTGGTGTAACGCTTGATGCCGTCTTTTTCCCACTCGCGGGTCTGCAGCTTGCCTTCGATATACACCTGCGAACCTTTGCGCAGGTACTCGCCGGCGATTTCAGCAACCTTGCCGAACAGCGAGACACGGTGCCATTCGGTTTTCTCGACCTTTTGCCCGGTCTGCTTGTCGGTCCACTGCTCGCTGGTGGCGAGACTCAGGTTGGTCACTGCGTTGCCGCTGGGCAGATAACGCGTTTCCGGATCCTGTCCGCAGGTACCGACCAGAATAACTTTGTTAACCCCACGGGCCATAACTTTCTCCTAGAGCTTTCAGCACGTCACCGGCGCCACTTCTATCAGGCGCTCGAGGGACATACGATCCAATTTTTGGGTATCTACTTTGATATAGATGGCGGCTTCTTCACGCACCACCACCACATCCGCCACGCCGGGCACAGCCTGCAAACGCTCGGCCAACCCCACTTCGTCCAATGCCGCGGCAGAAAGCGGCAAACGCAGGCTAGTCACATAGGGTGGTTCGCGCATAGTAACAGCAAAGCCTAGCCAGAGAAGAGCCATGGCAGCGCAACCGAGGAACACCCCCGACAGGCTGTAATGCTGGTACAGCCAACCGCCGAGAATACCGCCCACAGCCGCGCCAAGAAACTGACTGGTCGAATAAACGCCCATTGCAGTGCCCTTGCCACCGGCAGGCGCAACCTTGCTGATCAGCGAAGGCAGTGACGCCTCTAGCAGATTGAATGCGGTAAAAAACACCACGGTGCCCAGCACCAAAGCACGCAGGCTGGTGCCGAATTGCCAGAAGTACACTTCACAGGCGAGCAGCACTGCCACTGCCCCGACCAACACATGCTTCATGCGGCGCTGTTTCTCACCATAGATGATAAACGGCAGCATGCCGAAGAAGCCTATCAGCAAGGCAACCAGATACACCCACCAATGCTCTTCCTTGGGCAGCCCGCCCTGCTCTACTAGCGCCAACGGCAAGGCGATGAAGCTGGCCATCAGAATGGCGTGCAGGGCCAGGATGCCGAAGTCCAGGCGCAACAGATCGACATGTTTCAGGGTCGGCCACAGTGCCTGCCGGGCGATGCCGGACTCGCGATGCTGCAATGGTCCAGCATCGCGCGGCACTACTCCGGCAACAATCACAATACCCAGCAAAGCCATGGCGGCAGTGGCCATAAACAAACCGGACAAGCCGAAGGCGCGGGTCAGCAATGGGCCGACCACCATGGCCACCGCGAAGGATAAGCCAATGCTGATGCCGATCATGGCCATGGCCTTGGTGCGGTGTTGTTCACGGGTCAGATCGGAGAGCAGCGCCATCACTGCGGCGGAAATCGCCCCGGCACCCTGCAGCACCCGGCCGGCGATTACGCCCCAGATGGAGTCGGCATTAGCGGCAAGCACACTGCCAGCGGCGAAAATCAGCAGCCCTACATAGATCACCGGACGCCGCCCAATACGGTCGGACAGCATGCCGAAGGGTATTTGCAGGAACGCCTGGGTCAGGCCGTAAGCGCCGATGGCCAGGCCAATCAATGCCGGCGTGCTGCCGCGCAACTCCATGCCATAGGTCGCCAATACTGGCAGAACCATGAACATACCGAGCATGCGGAAGGCAAACACCAGCGCCAGCCCAGCGGCCGCACGGGTTTCACCGCTACTCATGCGCTCGCTGTAGGGATCATGCATGGAAAACGCCTTGTCGAAATAGGCGGCGATTATAGGGTCTGTTGAGGCTTCGCGGCGAGTCACGTTGCTGTGGCAAATGGCACCAGGCAGACCATGCCCGCGCCCGGAGGGTTTGCGGCATTCAGCCCAGCCCTGAAGATCCCACGGAACGCCGGGAATGGCGCACCCCGAGCAAGCGCGGCAACGCCACATGCGGTCATTTAACCTGCAACATGGGCGCGCAGACCTAAGCGTGCAGCGCCGCCACGACTAGCGCGAAACATCAGCCGGGCTTGGCAGCACTCGACACGCTATAGCCGTCACGCTTTGCCGCGTTGCGTCGCAGGGCCGTATACTCGTTGGTTTTCCGCCCGCCATGCGAGGCCGCTGTTTGTGGACAAGATTCTGATCCGGGGTGCACGCACCCATAACCTGAAAAACATCGACCTTACCCTGCCGCGCGACAAGCTGATCGTGATCACCGGGCTATCCGGTTCCGGCAAATCTTCGCTCGCCTTCGACACGCTCTACGCCGAGGGCCAGCGTCGTTACGTCGAGTCGCTGTCGGCCTACGCCCGGCAGTTCCTGTCGATGATGGAAAAGCCCGATGTCGACACCATCGAAGGCCTGTCGCCGGCAATTTCCATCGAGCAGAAGTCCACCTCGCACAACCCGCGCTCCACCGTCGGCACCATCACCGAGATCTACGACTACCTGCGCCTGCTCTACGCGCGCGCCGGCATTCCGCGCTGCCCGGATCACGACCTGCCGCTGGAGGCGCAGACCGTCAGCCAGATGGTCGACCAGGTACTGGCGCTGCCCGAAGGCAGCAAGCTGATGCTGCTGGCGCCGGTGATCCGTGAGCGCAAGGGCGAACACCTGGCGGTGTTTGACGAGTTACGCGCCCAGGGTTTCGTCCGGGTGCGGGTCAACGGCAAGATTTACGAGCTGGATGAACTGCCCAAGCTCGACAAGCAAAAGAAGCACAGCATTGATGCCGTGGTGGATCGCTTCAAGGCTCGCGGCGATCTGCAGCAGCGCTTGGCCGAGTCGTTCGAGACCGCGCTAAAGCTGGCCGACGGCCTGGCCCTGATCGCGCCGATGGAAGGTGAAACCGGTGAAGAAATGATCTTCTCCGCACGCTTCGCCTGCCCGGTATGCGGCCACTCGATCAGCGAACTGGAACCCAAGCTGTTCTCCTTCAACAACCCGGCCGGTGCCTGCCCGACCTGCGACGGCCTGGGGGTCAAGCAGTTCTTCGACACCAAGCGCCTGATCAACGGCGAGATGACCCTGGCCGAAGGCGCGATCCGCGGCTGGGACAGACGCAACATCTACTACTTCCAGATGCTTGGCGCCCTGGCCGGACATTACGGCTTCAGCCTGGAGATCCCCTTCGACGACCTGGCCGCCGAACAGCAAAAGTGCATCCTCTACGGCAGCGGCACGCAGAATGTCGACTTCAAGTACCTCAACGACCGTGGCGATATCGTCAAGCGCTCGCACCCGTTCGAAGGCATCGTGCCGAACCTGGAGCGGCGCTACCGCGAAACCGAATCGGCCAGCGTGCGCGAGGAGCTGGCCAAGTTCCTCAGTACCCAGCCCTGCCCGGATTGTCGTGGCACCCGCTTGCGCCGCGAGGCGCGGCATGTGTGGGTGGGCGAAAAAACCCTGCCCGCAGTCAGCAGCATGCCGATTGGCGACGCTACCGAGTATTTCGGCAGCCTGGCGCTACCCGGCCGCCGCGGCGAGATTGCCGAAAAGATCCTCAAGGAAATCCGCGAGCGCCTGCAGTTTCTGGTCAACGTCGGCCTGGACTACCTGACCCTGGATCGCAGCGCCGACACCCTCTCCGGTGGCGAAGCCCAGCGCATCCGCCTGGCCAGCCAGATCGGTGCTGGCCTGGTCGGGGTCATGTACATCCTCGACGAACCTTCGATCGGCCTGCACCAGCGCGACAATGAACGCCTGCTCGGCACCCTGCGCCACCTGCGCGATATCGGCAATACGGTGATCGTGGTCGAGCACGACGAAGACGCTATCCGCATGGCCGACTACGTGGTCGATATCGGCCCCGGCGCTGGCGTACATGGTGGCCGTATCGTCGCCCAAGGCACCGCAGCCGAGGTGATGGCCCACCCGGACTCGCTGACGGGCAAATACCTCTCCGGGCGGGTGAAAATCGCCGTGCCGGCCAAGCGCACGCCACGGGACAAGAAGCTCTCGCTGAAGATCAAAGGCGCGCGGGGCAACAACCTGCGCAACGTCGACCTGGATATTCCGATCGGCCTGCTGACCTGCGTCACCGGCGTGTCCGGCTCGGGTAAGTCGACCCTGATCAACAACACCCTGTATCCGCTCAGCGCCACCGCGCTGAACGGCGCGACTACCCTGGAGGCCGCCGCCCACGACAGCATTGACGGCCTGCAGCATTTGGACAAGGTGGTCGACATCGATCAAAGCCCGATTGGCCGCACCCCGCGCTCCAACCCTGCGACCTACACCGGCCTGTTCACCCCGATCCGCGAGCTGTTCGCCGGCGTGCCAGAGTCGCGCTCGCGCGGTTACGGCCCAGGACGCTTCAGTTTCAACGTCAAGGGCGGGCGCTGCGAAGCCTGCCAGGGCGACGGCCTGATCAAGGTGGAGATGCACTTCCTGCCGGACATCTACGTGCCGTGCGACGTGTGCAAGAGCAAGCGCTACAACCGCGAGACTCTGGAAGTGAAGTACAAGAGCAAGAACATCCACGAGGTGCTGGAAATGACCATCGAGGAAGCGCGCGTGTTCTTCGATGCCGTACCAGCCCTGGCGCGCAAGCTGCAAACCCTGATGGATGTAGGCCTGTCCTATATCAAGCTGGGGCAGAGCGCGACCACCCTGTCCGGGGGCGAGGCGCAGCGGGTCAAGTTGTCGCGTGAACTGAGCAAGCGCGACACCGGCAAGACCCTGTATATCCTCGATGAGCCAACCACCGGCCTGCACTTCGCCGATATCCAGCAGCTGCTCGACGTGCTGCACCGCTTGCGCGACCACGGCAACACCGTGGTGGTGATCGAGCACAACCTGGACGTAATCAAGACCGCGGACTGGCTGATCGACCTCGGTCCGGAAGGCGGTTCCAAGGGTGGTCAGATCATCGCCGTGGGCACCCCGGAAGAAGTGGCCGAGATGCCGCAGTCGCATACCGGCTTCTTCCTCAAACCACTGCTGGAGCGTGACCGCGCATAAACCAGACAACATCACCGCAGCGGGGCCAGCTTGCTGGCCCTGCTCGGCTCATCAGCAGCAATAGCGCGTACAAAAAAGCCAGAGAGGGCTCGCCCTGCTCTGGCTTTTTCACGTGTTGCTTATGGCTGACGCGCTACATCTGCGCCTGCAGGTAATTCTGCAGGCCCACTTTGTCGATCAATCCCAGCTGAATCTCCAGCCAATAGGCGTGATCTTCTTCAGTATCCTTGAGCTGAACCAGCAGGATGTCGCGAGTCTGATAATCCTGATGCTGCTCGCACAACTCGATACCTTTACTCAACGCCGCGCGCACGTGGTATTCGAGGGCCAGGTCGAGTTTGAGCATCTCGGGCACTGTCTGGCCGAAGACAAAGGCATCAGGCGTCATGTCCGGCGTACCTTCAAGAAACAGAATGCGCCGGAGCAAGGCATCGGCGTGCTGCGTCTCTTCTTCCATTTCATGGTTGATGCGTTCATAGAGCTTACTGAAGCCCCAATCCTCATAAAAACGCGAATGCACGAAATACTGATCGCGCGCTGCCAACTCGCCTTTGAGCAGCATTTTCAAATAGTCGATAACTTCAGCGTGGCCTTTCATCAGGCGATTCCTTGAACGTAGCGCATAAACAGACATACATGCTGGTCGCCTGGCGTGTTGGGGTCAAGCACAACGCCACAAGCGGGCCTGATGCGCACGGCAGGAAAGCGGCTCACCCAAGCAAACGCGCCAACCCCGCCAACAGGCGCGCCAATGCGCCTTGATTGGCCTGCATCACGCCCAGGCCCGCCTCGCGCATGCACTGCGCCTGATCTGGCTCGCGCCAAAGCTGCTCGACCTGCTGCGCCAGGTCGCTGGCATCAGCCACTTCACGCAACGCCCCGGCCTCGCGCAGTTGTGCGGCAATCTCGAGAAAATTGAACAGGTGCGGCCCGCTAAGTACCGGCTTGCCCAGTGCGGCAGGCTCCAGCAGGTTATGCCCGCCATTGCCGACCAGGCTGCCGCCGACGAAAGCCAGATCAGCCAAGGCATAGAGAAACAGCAACTCGCCCATGGTGTCGCCAAGCAACACCTGATCGCCCGCCAGCAGCGCTTCGCCAGTGGAGCGCCGGCGCGTGGCGAAACCTTGGCGCTGACACAACTCGAACACCGAAGCGAAGCGCTCTGGATGCCGCGGCACCAGTATCAGCAAAGCATCGGGGCGCTGCTCAAGCAGCAGGCGGTGTGCCGCCAGGACAATTTCGTCTTCGCCAGCATGGGTACTGGCGGCGATCCACACCGGGCGCGGGGTCGCGCCCCACTGCTCGCGTAACTCGCTGGCACGCGCCAGCAGCGCGGGGTCGATCGTCAGGTCGAACTTGATCGAGCCGGTGACTTCGACGCACTCGGGCCGCGCGCCCAGGCGGCGAAAGCGCTCGGCCTCAGTCGCCGTCTGCACCGCAATCAGGCTCAGCTCGGCCAGCATCGGCGCGGTCAGTTTGGCGAAGCGCGCGTAACCACGCGCCGAACGCTCGGACAACCGCGCATTGGCCAGGGCCACGGGAATGCCACGGCGGGCGCACTGATGGATGTGGTTGGGCCACAACTCGGTCTCAATGACCACTGCCAGCCGAGGCTGGGCACGCTCGAGAAAGCGCGCCGCGGCCCAAGGCATGTCATAGGGCAGATAGCAGTGCTGCACGCGCCCGGCATACTCAGGCCCGGCGAACATGGCCTGAATCCGCTCGGAGCCGGTCGGCGTCATGCAGGTGACGGTGATCGGCAGCTGCGGGTAGCGCGCCAGCAATTCACGAATCAGCGGCGCGGCAGCGATGCTCTCGCCCACCGACACCGCATGCAGCCAGATGCCTCCGGGTTTGAGCGGCGGCAAGCCGAGGGCGAAGCGTTCACCAATACGCGTGGCATACGCGGGGGCGCGCCACGCACGCCAGGCCAGACGCCCGGCGACCAGAGGCAAGGCGAGATGCAACAGTAGGCTGTAGAGGACTCTATTCATGGGCGCGCAGCTTAGCAGAGCAGCCGCCAGCAATCAGCCGATGGCTTGCAAGCGCTCGGCAAAGCAATCAGCCAGCCACAGTGCCGCCGGCCCCAGGGCTTCATCGCGACGACAAACTAACTCAACCACCAGAGGCGGCGGCGCCCAGTCGCTGCTTAGCTCCACAAGCTGGCCCTGGTAGGTCGGGTACTGCACCACGTGGCGCGGCAGCCAGGCCCAACCCAGGTTACGCATCAACAACTCAGCCATGACATAGAAGCTGTCGGTGCGCCAGACCGACGGGCTGACCTGCTCGCCACCTGGGTAATGACTGTCCTGCGGCGCCATCAATAACTGCCGATGGCGCGCCAGTTCACGGCGATCGACATGCCCCACTCCAGCCAGCGCATGCCCGGCACCACACACCGTAACCATTTCGATAGTGCCCAACCGCTGACGCTCGAGAGCTTCGGGCATGCGCTCATGGTGAAACAACAAGCCGAGATCGGCGCGCCGTTCCAGCAGCTTGCGGGCGACATCACCCTGGGCGCCACTGGCGAGCTGCACTTCCAGCAGCGGAAAAGCCTGGGCCAAGGCTTCGAGGCTGTCGAGCACCGGCTGGTAAGGCATGGCCTCATCCTGGGCCAGGCGCAAACGCACTTCTTCACCGCGCACCAACCCCAGCGCCCGCCCCTCCAGCCGCTCACACTGGCGCAGCACCTCACGCGCTTCTTCCAGCAGCGATGCTCCGGCGGCTGTCAGACGTGGCTGACGACCACTGCTGCGCTCGAACAGCAGCACGCCGAGATCGGTTTCGAGCAGGGCGATCGCCGTGCTCACGGCTGATTGCCCGCGATTCATCTGCCGGGCCACCGCAGAAAACGACTGGCCCTCGGCCACGCTGACGAACAGGCGAATTTGCTCCAGGTTCCACTGCATAACCCATCTCCAGATCAGATAGGTAATCACTTTATCCCATCCACTGAACGACTAGAATGGCGAGTAACTTAACAGGAGGCCCATCATGAGCGGCTATATCTATCTCGCTGTCGCTATCACCGCCGAAGTCATCGCAACCACCTCGATGAAGGCGCTGGACGGCTTCAACAAACCGCTACCCTTGCTGCTGGTGGTGGTTGGCTACGTCATCTCTTTCTGGATGCTCAGCCTGGTGGTCAAAACCATTCCGGTCGGCGTGGCCTACGCCGTCTGGGCGGGCCTGGGCATCGTACTGGTGAGCATTGCCGCGGTGTTTCTCTACGAGCAACGCCTCGACTTGCCAGCCATGCTCGGCATGGGCTTGATCGTTTGCGGCGTGGTAGTGATTCAAATGTTCTCGCACAGCGTCGCTCATTGAGGCGGTCTGGAAGCCTGACACAAGCACTTGCCGTTATACTGCCGGTCTGATTATTGATGAGGCCCTCGCATGTCCCAGGCTCTGAGCACTGACATTCTGATCGTCGGCGGTGGTATTGCCGGCCTCTGGCTGAATGCGCGCTTGCGCCGGCAGGGCTTTGCCACCCTGCTGGTGGAAAAAGCCAGCCTGGGTGGTGAGCAGAGCGTCAAATCCCAAGGCATCATCCACGGCGGCGCCAAGTACGCCCTGCACGGCGCCCTGACCGGCGCCTCGGAGGCCATCGCCGACATGCCACGGCGCTGGCGTGAGGCACTGGCCGGTAATGGCGAATTGGACCTGAGTGGCGTGCGTCTGCTGTCCGAAGCCCATTACCTATGGTCGCCCGGCAGCCTGGCCGGCAATATCACCAGTTTCTTCGCCAGCAAGGCAGTGCGCGGCCGCGTTGACCAGGTCAAGGGCGAACAACTGCCGCCCGCCCTGCAACACCCGAAATTCAAGGGCAAGGTCTACCGCCTGGCCGAACTGGTGCTGGATGTGCCCAGCCTGATCGCCCGCCTGGCCGAACTGGCTGGGGACGGCCTGCTGGCCGCCGAGTCCATAACGCCCCTGCACGAGCAGGGTCAGCTGGTCGGGCTGGTCGTCGACGGCCGCGAGGTTCGCGCGCAGCGCATCGTGCTCAGCGCTGGCCGCGGCAACGCCGAACTGCTCGCGACCCTGGGCCTGACTCAGCCCGCACAGCAACTGCGACCGCTGCACATGGTGCTGGTCAAGGGACCGACCCTGAAACCGCTGTACGCCCACTGCCTCGGCGCCGGCCCAAAACCACGGGTCACCGTCACCACCCATCCTGCCGCCGATGGCGAGTGGGTCTGGTACCTCGGCGGCGACCTGGCCGAAGCAGACGGCGTGGCCCGTGACTCAGCCGCGCAGGTTAAAGCCGCGCAGCAGGAAATCAGCGCCCTGCTGCCCTGGGTCGATTTCTCCAGTGCCCGCTGGGCAACCCTGCGCGTCGAGCGTGCAGAGCCGGCGCAGTCCGGCCTGACGCGCCCGGACAACGCCTTCCTCACCGAGCAAGGCCAACTGCTGGTCGGCTGGCCGACTAAACTGGCATTAGCCCCGGATTTCGCCGACCGCGTGCTGGCGGCTCTCGACCGTGCTGGCATCCAACCTGCCAGCCATGCGCCGCTACCGCCCCTGCCCCGCCCGACCGTGGCGTCCCCCGCCTGGGAGGAATTGTTCTGATGCACACCTTGCACAACCTGCACCGCCCATTCGGCTCGACCGAGCTGCTGGTCTCGCCGCTGGGCCTCGGCACGGTAAAGATCGGCCGCGACCAGGGCGTGAAGTACCCCAACGGCTTCACTATCCCGGACGACGCCGCGGTACTTGAGTTACTCGCCCAGGCCCATGATCTGGGGATCAACCTGATCGACACCGCCCCCGCCTACGGCACCAGCGAAAGCCGCCTTGGCCCGCTATTGCGCGGTCGGCGTCAACAATGGGTGATCGTCAGCAAGGTCGGCGAAGAGTTCGAGGGCGGTCACTCCAGCTTCGACTTCAGCCCGGCGCACACGCGCTTCTCGGTGGAACGCAGCCTCAAACGCCTGCAAACCGACTTTATCGACTTGGTGCTGGTGCATTCCGACGGCAACGACCTCGCCATCCTGCAAGACAGCGGCGTCTACGAGACCCTCACCGAACTCAAGCGTGAAGGCAAGATTCGCGGCTTCGGCCTGTCCGGCAAAACCGTCGCGGGCGGCCTGCGCGCACTCGAACAAGGCGACTGCGCGATGGTCACCTACAACCTCAATGAGCAGAGTGAACTGCCGGTACTCGACTACGCTGAGCAGCACGGCAAAGGCATCCTGATCAAGAAAGCCCTGGCCAGCGGGCATGCCTGCCTGGCCCCGGGGCAAGACCCGGTGCGTGCCAGCTTCGAGCTGATTTTCGCCCACCCGGCAGTCAGCTGTGCGATTGTCGGCACCATCAACGCGCAGCACCTGGCCCATAACGTCGCGACTGCCGCGGCAGTCATTCAGGATATTGCCTGAGCGCCCATGACGCGCTGCGCGCAATTGTAGGTGCGGCCGGGCGGCGCTCCGCTTCAGCTGTGAAACACCCTCCATGCGACCACACCCGGCAGCTGGATGGAGGCCTTGCCCCGTCCGCCTGACGAACTGCCCGCCCCAAGAGGAGCCGACATGTCGCGCATGCTTAACCGCCATGACCCCAGCACCTTCAAGACCCTACCCTTATTCGTCGAGGCTACCCCGGACGGCATCAGTTACCAGAGCCTGGGCCGGCCACTGAACTTCAGCGAGATGCTTGAGCGCCGCCGCGCGGTCGAAGTGAGCGACAGCCAACGCTTCGCCGTGGAACTGGCCAACCTGGGGGTTTCGGTGCGCCTGACCCTGAACTGGCAAGGCCGGGACTATTGGGTGCTGGTGCGCCAACGGCGCCTGGACCGGGACGATGTAGTGCTCAAGCTGATTTCCGGCTACGTGCCCGCTCACGAACTCACTCTGCCGCTGCTGACCGCCATCCAGGAAGTTGCCGAGGAGTGTCTACTGGAAACCCCCGAGGGCTGGTTGGGTGGCCGCTTCGGCGAAACCTGGCTGCCCTCGCCCTATCAAGACGTTTTGCATTACCGCGAGACCCTGCACTTTCAACTCAGCCCACTGTCCGGCGCCGCGCGCCCGGTGCAATGCGGCAACCTGACCCTGCTGGAACGCCCGCGCGCCTATGTGCACCTGCCCACGGCCTCACTGCAACTGGTCTACGACCTGCGCCTGGAACTGCCCAAAGAGGCCAGGCAGCTCAGCCTGTTCCACGTCGACGAACGCCTGGAGGACGGCAAGCTGGTCGCCCGCCTCGACCGCCGCCGCCCGGACCTGTACCTGATACCGCTGCAGCACGGGCGGCCAACCGCCGAATTGCTGACGCTGAACAAAGGCCAATTGCAAGCCGCCAGCACCCGCGGCCTATGGCTGGCAGAGAGTTTCGCGGCGCAGGATGGCTGGCTGGTACGCGACGAACGCATCCGCTGGAAGGACTGGCTGAGCCAACAACAGCTCAATGCTGCGGCGGCAAAACCTGAAGCAGCAGCCCGGTCAGCAGCGCCCAAGCTGAATGCCGCTCATCTGGGCTGAGCGGCATACTCAGTCGAGCACCGTAGCGAGAACGTCCGCAGGTTTTCGCGGCGGGCGTTTGGCGGCGTTCGCAACAGTCGAGCGTTTTCCACCCGCGCCAACTCGGACAGATCAGTTGTTGCGGATTTTCTCGACGATGGCCGTGGTCGAGCTGTTTTCTACCAGCCCCAGCACCCGTACTTCGCCACCATAAGCGCTGACGATGTCGGCGCCGACCACGCCCTCGATGCCGTAGTCGCCGCCCTTGACCAGCACATCCGGTTTGACCTCGCGCAGCAGGTTCTCCGGGGTGTCTTCGCTGAAGCTCACCACCCAATCTACTGCGCCGAGGCCGGCGAGCACGGCCATGCGCCGATCCACCGAGTTGATCGGGCGACCGGGGCCTTTCAGGCGACTGACCGACGCGTCATCGTTGACCGCCAGCACCAACCGATCGCCCTGGGCACGGGCCTGCTCCAGGTAAGCCACGTGACCGGCGTGCAGAATGTCGAAACAACCGTTGGTGAAGACGATCTTCTCGCCATGGGCGCGGGCATCCTCGATGGCCAGCAACAACTGATCCGGACTCAGCACGCCACGCTCGGAACCCGCCTCGCGCTGAATCGCTCGACGCAGTTCCGGCGCGCTGATGGCGGCGGTGCCCAGCTTGCCGACCACGATACCGGCGGCCAGATTGGCCAAGGCCACGGCCTGAGGCAACTCCTCGCCCGCGGCCAAGGAGGCGGCCAGGGTCGAGATCACCGTATCACCCGCACCAGTAACGTCGAACACCTCACGGGCGCGGGCCGGCAGGTGCAGCGCCGGATGATCGGGGCGCAGCAGGGTCATGCCGTGCTCGCCGCGGGTAATCAACAGCGCGCCCAGCTCCAGCTCACGCATCATAAGGGCGCCCCTGGCCACCAACTCAGCCTCGTCGACACAATGGCCGACGATGGTCTCGAACTCACTAAGGTTAGGGGTAATCAGGCTGGCGCCACGATAGATGGAAAAATCCTTGCCCTTGGGGTCGGCCAGCACCGCAATACCCTTGCTGCGCGCCAGCTGCACCAGGGCCTGATGATTTTGCAGAGCACCCTTGCCGTAATCAGACAGGATAAGCACCTTGATGCCATCCAGTTGCGATTCGACGCTGGCGGCCAACGCAGCACTGTCAGTGCGGAACGGCTCTTCGAAGTCCATGCGCAGCAACTGCTGATGACGGCTCATCACCCGCAATTTGACGATGGTGGGCTGGTCCTTGATCGCCTGGAACAGGGTTTTCACTCCCACCGCCTGCAGGCTATTGCGCAGGCTCTCGGCAGCCTCATCCTGTCCAGTCACACCAACCAAGATGGCCGGCGCGCCAAGCGCGGCGATGTTCAACGCGACGTTGGCCGCACCGCCCGGACGGTCTTCGATTTGCTCGACCTTGACCACCGGCACCGGCGCTTCCGGAGAGATCCGCGAGGTGCCGCCATGCCAGTAACGGTCGAGCATGACATCGCCCACCACCAGAACAGAGGCTTGGTCGAAACGGGGCATGGACAACTTCATAAACACTCCAGAAGCGGCTAAAACAGATCGCCGCAGATCATAACATTTGCAGGCCGACACACTGGCTAGCCACCGAGGGTGCGTACCCAGAACAGTTCATGACGGCGCACCGCCTTGCGGAAAAATTCATCCTCGCCCGTTGCCGGCCAGCGCCGCCCCACCAACAGACGCTGGATCAGCCGGCGGATACACCGCTTGAGCGGCAACCTGCCTTGTAAATCATGCTGCATCGCCAAGGCCATGGCCTTATCCAGCTGCTGTGCGGCATCCAGGCTCGGGCTCCACATGCCGTCGGCAGGCAGCGCTGTGATAGCAGGTGGCAGCGCAATGCCAAAGCCTGCAGGGCCCATTGGCCAGCGGTCGTTATCGTGCAGATGATTGGCGTACAGCAGCAGGGTTTTGGGCTTCCAGCGGCTCAGCCCAATCGCCGCCAGCAGGGCCTGGGTGCTGGCCACGTGATCACTGTGCGGGTCCAGTTGCGGATGCGGCGACACCACCACATCAGGCTGAAAATACTCAATGGACGCCACCAGATCAGCGACCAGATTGCGCCAGCTGGGAACACCATCGATATCGCCAGGCAGCTGGACAGAATTGGCAGCGCGCACGCTGCGGATATCGCCTTCGCCCGACTCGCGCGAAGCAAACGCTGCCTCGGGTTGCGCCTGCATTGCAGATAATTGCAGGCAGTAATAACCCAATTGCAGACACTGGCTCTGCGGCACACCACCCCAGAGCGGAACCGCGAGGCTGTCCCAGGCGCGCAAACGGCCCTTGAGCCGCGCTGCGGCGACATGATCCAGCCCTAACCCCCGATAGGACTCGGCCTCGATTTCTCCCTGGGTCAGGGTCACGATACTGACATCACGCGCCCGGCTATACAGACCAAACGCCGCCAGCTCAGCGTCGTCGGCATGTGGCGCAATAACCATTAAGCGCTGCTCGGCATAATCCGGATTGTTCAGCGCAAACAGGGTGACGGTCGGCTCGATGCTGCAGAAATGGCCTCGTACCTGCAATGCACCACGGGTCAACGCATCCTGCTGGCCGGAAAGGTTGAGGTAGCGACAACCGTTCGCGCCCCGTTCGAAGTCCTGCCTGTCGCTGCCGATCTCCACATAGGGATCCAGCCAGCGCCCCAGCCAATTGGCTTTTAAGTGCACCCGCAGAATAAGGGTGTCGGCAGTGCCAATCGCGCCATCCATCCGCAGGTAGCCAGCCTCGATGCGCCCGGAGAATGCAGGCACCTCATCGGCAAAGGCGTAGCTGTAGTCATCGCCGGGAGCGTAGAACAGATGATCGGCAAACCAGGCCTCATGCGCCACCCAGCCGGCCAGAAGCAGCAATGGCACCCACCACCAGGCGACCAACACGCCCATCAGCAACAGCGAGGCCAACGCCAAGAGAAGGGCGATTCGCTTTTGTCGACGATGCTGCTTGAGTAGGGTTTGCTTGCGGGCGGACATAATCAAACCTGATAAACCGGCACACGATTGCACCAGCGGTCTTTATATTCACGATCAGCCCGGCCAAAGGAGTAACGCAACGGCTTACCCAATGCTCGCGCCTCGGCCCAAGCAGTTTGCGTGTTGATGAAGCTCAGCACACTGCCCGGACTGAATTCACGGTTCTGCGGATCAACCCCGCCATTGATGTATTCAAGGCTCACCCACTGCGGAGCCTCGACACGGTAAAGCACCTGGATCGCCACCGGCTGATCGTTCAGGTAAATCAGGGCTCCGGTCATAAAGTCGCGCATCAGGCTGAATACCTCCACCAAATGCGCCCTGCCGGTCGCCTCAAAGCCCCAGCGGCGCTGAAACAGATCGGCATATACCCGCGCCTGCTCAGCAGCGGACAACTCCAGCATCGGCCGGATAACGCCACCAGCCTCTTCCAGCAAGCGCTGCTCACGGCGCTGGTTATAGCGGAACTTCTTACTGTATTCCTCTGGTTCACGGGCCAGTGCCAAGCCTTCCGGCTGCTCGCGCAAGGTGCTTACCGACCCGGCATTCAGCGCGGAGATATAACGCCCACGGTGCCTTAACGGTACGCGGGCAGCGGCCGCAACCGGCAAAATGATCTCGGCATTGCCCAAATCGAACAGGCCGCGCTTACCCTGCTGCTTGAGCACATCCTTGGCCAATGCCAGATGCCGTCCCCAGGTCGGAATCGCCGCCTGCAACTCACCGCCGGAAAACCAACCGAGGTAGCGCACGGCGACGCCAGCCAGACCAGCCAGACGCTCGATCACCTGTGGATGGGTTGCAACACTGCCACCAAATCGCTGCCAAGCCTCGACATAAGTGACAGCATCAATCGGCGTCCAGCCACGCTCACGCCAGGCGCGCAGATGGTTGAGCATCAGGCACCTGGCTCCGCGTTAACGTCTTCATCCTCAGCGAAATCACGGGCATGCAGCCGTGCATAGTAACCATTCAAAGCCAGCAATTCACTGTGCGTACCGCGCTCTACAATCTGCCCCTGGTCCATCACCAGAATCAGATCAGCCTTCTCAATGGTGCTCAAACGGTGGGCAATAACAATGGTGGTGCGGCCCTGAACCACCTTATCGAGCGCAGCCTGGATATGCCGCTCCGACTCGGTATCCAGCGCCGAAGTGGCCTCATCTAGAATCAGCAAAGGCGCATCCTTGAGAAGCGCACGAGCGATCGCCAGGCGCTGACGCTGACCGCCGGACAGCAGCACTCCATTCTCGCCAACCAGCGTGTCGTAGCCATGCGGCATCTGCTCGATAAATTCGGCGGCATAGGCGTCCTCTGCAGCCTTTTTAACGGTATCCAGAGGCGCTCCAGCCAGATCGCCATAGGCGATGTTGTTGCGCACGGTGTCATTGAACAACGTGACATGCTGGGTCACCAAGGCAATATGGCGACGCAGATTACGCAATTTGTAATCTTCCACATCCAGGCCATCGAGCAGGATCTGGCCCTGCTCGTGGTGATAGAAACGCGGAATCAGACTGGCCAGAGTCGACTTGCCACTGCCTGACCGACCGACCAATGCGACCATTTGGCCGGGCTGGACACAAAAGGAAATATCGTTCAGCACCAACTTCTCAGCACCTGGGTACTGAAAGCTCAGGCTGCGCACCTCAAGGCGACCGCTGACCCGCTCGCGCTCCTGGCTGCCGCGATCAACCTCCTGCGCCTCATCGAGCTGCTCGAAGATACTCTCGGCGCCGGCTACACCTTTCTGGATGGTAGAACTGACCTCAGACAACTGACGAATGGGCTTAGGCAACAGCCCTGCCAGGGTGATGTAGGCCACCAAATCACCAGCCGAAGCATCGCCGCGCATGAACAGCACCAGAAACATCAGCACGGCCATGGCACTGTAAATCACCAATTGCAGGCTTGGCGTGTAAACGGCTCCTGTCCTGACCATCTTTAGCTGCTTGACTCGATTATCTTCGCTTGAAGCCAGAAAACGGTGCTGCTCATACGCCTCACCACCAAAGCTGCGTACCACGCGATAGCCCTGAATAGTCTCCGAGGCCACGTGGGTGACATCGCCCATGGCCACCTGGATTTTCTTGCTCTGCTTGCGAAATTTCTTGCTCGCACTGCTAACCATCAAACCGATTACGGGAAGAATAGCGACCATTACCAGAGTCAGCTTCCAGTTCATCCACAGCAGAGTGGCGAACAGAAACACCACTGTCATACCTTCACGCACCACAACCTTGATCGCATCAGTGGCCGCTCCCGTCACCATGGTGACGTTATAGGTGATGCGGGAAATCAGATGCCCGGAGTTGTGATTATCGAAATACCGATTGGGCAAGGTCAGCAGGTTGTTAAACAGCGCCACGCGTAGATCGTGTACCAGCCCCAGCGATACCTTGGCCAGGAAATAGTTACCCAGATAAGAGCCTACGCCTTGCCAAAATGCGATCAACACGATCAGCAGCGGCACTGCCTGCACGAGTTGCAAATCGCGTAAGTACGGAACACTCGGGAACAGACTCGCTTCAGGATTGGAAAGTCCATCGACAAAATACTTGAGAATGTAGCCCAGCATTGGCTGAGTAGAAGCGAAAATCAGAAAACCCAGGATACTCAGCGCGAAAAAAAACAGGTAGGGCCTAACATAAGAGAGCAAGCGCAGGTAAATCTTAAGACTCGAGGAAGAGTCTGGGCTTGCAGCTTTTTCGCTCATAAGTCGGCCTGCGCTGGATAAAGGGTGAGATGTTACCATAGCCCAACGAGGCTGCGACCACGCTAGCACCCGCACGCCAAAGCGCACTCATCGGCATCTTTGATGACGCTACATCGCAGCAACTGACCTCACAGGCTCGGCAACCAGGACAATTTGATGCTTCGCGAAGTAAAGGCAGGTCTTGATCCTGTAGAATTACGGATCAATCACAGGTTTGGACTTATCGATAGATGCACAAGCAAATCGACTCATGGACGCAGCGACCTTACGCCTTTATCTGCAACTGGTTGCTCCCTCTGGGCTTTATCGTCCTGCTGATAGGCTTGGCAGTTTTGCCGGAACGTAGTCTCTATCACAAGCTGTTCTACGCCCTGATCGCCATCCCTACGCTATTTGCCTTGGCAATGCGTCCTCTTGCCAGTAAAGCGCTATGGTTCAACCCAGTGATCATCACGTTCTTGATGTTCTCGTTCTGGGCACTGCTCAGCACCAGCTGGTCAGATACTGATGCTTCTTTCGGCAGCTTATTAAAGCGCCCGCTTTACATTCTGATGTTATTTGCCGCATGCGCTCTAATAGGCCTGCAGTCCAACCAGCGCCTGGCCCTAAGCACGCTGCTCGCCGCGCTGCTGATGCTCCCGATTACGGGCTACAGCTTGGCTGTGTTTATCTCAAGCTGGATACCCGGCGACCGGCTTATTGGTGGCGGGGCGCTAGACAACCCTCTACTGAGTTCGCACCTGTTCGGCTTCTTCTGCACCCTCTGGCTTGCATTAAGCATGACCTTAAGCCCACGGCAAAGCTGGGCGGCTTTTAGCGCGGCACTGCTTATGGGTTTTGCACTGCTAGCTACCGGCTCACGCACACCTCTCGCTGCAACTGCATTAGTTTGTGCCTGGCTGATCCTTGCGTGCTGGAATAAACGCTCCATTTGGCTGCTGGCCTCTGGGGCGCTGGGCTTCCTAGCGCTAGTTTTGCTATATCCGGAATCCCTATCGAATCGCGGCTTGTCCTACCGCCCCGAATTGTGGGCCGGCACGCTTAGCAAGATCAGCCAACAACCCTGGCAGGGCTTTGGTTTCGGCGCCCACCTGGAAATACTTATCGCAGATCTTGCCATGGCCTTCAGCGAGCCTCACAACTTTGCTCTTGGGGTGCTCTATTACACTGGCATTGTTGGCTTAACCCTCTGGCTCGCCATACATGGCATAGCCCTGCTCCAATGCTGGAGGCACAGAAGCGATGCCTTATTCATTGTATGCGGTGCATTATTGGTTTACGGCATTGGCGCAGGACTTACAGAAGGCGGCGGCATCCTACCAAGACCCAAAGAGCATTGGCTGATTACCTGGATTCCATTGGCACTAATTGCCGCACTGAGCATCCGCACCCGACAAGCACAAAGGACACACGACTGATGCAAACCCTCTCCCCCACTGAGCTCAGTGCGCTCACATCCAATGCGACGGTGCTGGAGCATGATGGTCTTGGTGCAAAAGTTCTGCACCTGGGGGACGGTAGTTTTTTAAAACTATTCCGCCGGCGCTCAGTGTTTTCCAGCGAAACTCTGAAACCTTACGCAAAACGTTTTGCACAGAACGCAGAGCGTTTGCGATATTTGGGATTTAACAGCCCCATAATCATCCAAGTTTATCGGTTAGTTGATCCAATAAATAAAACGGCCGTCCATTATTGGCCTCTACCTGGGCAAACTTTGCGCCACACATTGAACAGCAGTTCTTTTGAGCGCCGCCAACAACTTGTTGAGCAGTTTGGCGAGTTGCTCGCCAAACTGCATGAATGTGGTGTTTACTTTCGCTCGGTACATCTGGGCAATGTACTGGTACAACCCGATGGTCAACTGGGACTGATCGACCTTGCAGACCTACGCGTCAGCCGCTTTGCACTTAGCCTGAGCAAACGCCAACGCAACCTCAAGCACATGCGACGTTACTCCGAAGATCAAAAATGGCTGTTCGACGAGCACCTTGAAGCACTAAAAAGCGGCTATAACCGCGTCGCCAGCAACCAGGCATTCAACCTATTCGAGTAGCGCGAGACGACCTAGATGAGTTGCGAAGCACGCTCCAAGCGCTGCTGTGCATACTGCAGAAATGCATCCAGTTGGTCACTACACAAGAGCGGGCTGATCCTTCGAACCTCCGCTTCCGGCCACTCCCACCAGGCTGCCTCCAGCAGTGCTGCACAAATCTCAGGTGTAAAACGCCAGCGAATGTGCCGCGCCGGATTGCCCGCAACAATAGAGTAAGGAGCAACGTCGCGACTAACCACCGCGCCCGCCGCAATCACAGCACCGTGCCCGACGGTAACACCCGACAAAATGAGGCTGTTAGTGCAAAGCCATACATCACTGCCGATTACCACATCACCACGGCTCACGGCGTAACCCTGAATATGACGTGCCTCGGCAATCATCGCGGGAAACGGATATGTCGTAACCCAGTCGCTACGATGATGACCACCGAGAAAAATCTCCACCTGCTCGGCAATCGAGGTGTAGCTGCCAATCTTCAGCGTGGCCCCCTCCTGCCAGTCATGCACAACAGGAATACCGTAAGTGCCCACGCCAATCTGGTAATGCGGATAACGTTGCAAGAATTTCGCCTGACCGCGGTACAGCTCGGGCAACATACGTATCTGTTTCTTGGTCCGTTTTGCCAAGAAGCGCGTCCACAGCCCCATGACCAATCAGGCCTTTTCCAGCGGTGAGAAATACAGACGCATCAACCCACGCCAGGTTTTCTTCGACCAATACTTAAAGGGGATTTGCATGAGCAACTCACGCGCCAGTTTGCGGTCACGATTGGAGCATTTGAGAAACATTGAGCTGAGAAAACGCGTGCGGACAAACTCATACTGAGGATGATTGCGGTACAAGGCATAAATGCGCAGGATGCTGTCAATCATAAACCGGTGGTTCTTATAGGAGTTGGTGGCGTGCTTACGGTAACGCGCTAACACCTCGCCCAAACAGTCGATGTAGTAGCCCGCATGGGTGATCTTCAGTTCAATCGCCAAGTCCTCAAGCCGAATTTCCGGATCAAAGCCGCCTACTTTATCCAAGGCTTCCTTACGGATCATCAAGGTCGTGGCAGGCGCATAGGGCTTGCGCTCCATAAATACATCGTCGAAGTCCATTCGTCGGAAAGGCACATCTCGACGCTGACGTGCCTCGGGAAAAAGATTTCCCTCTGAGTCGATCAACTCGATATTACCTGCGCAAATACCTACCTCTGGTTTGTCAACCATGTAGGCCACCTGCTTGGCCAAGCGCTCGGGCAACATCACATCGTCCGAACCAAAAGGCACAATAAGGATCCCCTCCGCCCTAGCAATTGCCGAGTTCAGCGTATATGTCAGCCCCTGATTCTGCTGCACTTGGAAATCGAAACCATGCTCAATTTGCAAACGACGGATACGCTCAACACTGTCATCTGTCGAACCATCATCCACCACTAATAGCTCCACATGCTCGTAGGTCTGCCCAAGCACGCTGAGAATGCACTCTTCGATATACGGTGCATGGTTATAGGACGCGATGATGACACTGACCAATGGGAGACTCTTACTCATGAGAAAGCACTCGCCTGACGCAACGACTCTTCAATGAGCTGTCGGTACTGTTGCCTGAAGGTTTCTATGTCGTGATTTGCACACAAATAGGCATAGGACTGCTCACCCTTTACCCGCAACTGCTGATCATCCAATTGCAAGTAGCGGTCAAGCGCCCGACTCAGCGACTCAACATCAGTCGGCGGCACGGCAATGCCATTGGCCCCCTCAATCAATGGCAGCATCGCCGGCACATTGGAAGCAATCACGGGTAAATGCCCACTCATACCTTCCAGCAATGCCAAGCCCAAGCCTTCGGCCAGAGACGGCATGGTCCAGATATCAAAGGCCCGCACATATTGCAGGGCATTTTCACGAAAGCCGAGCAGATGGACCCGACCACCAAGTCCGAGCCGCTCAACCTCGGCCAACAGCCGCGATTCTTCACGGCCTTTGCCGATAATAGCCAGTTGCACCTGGGGATAAACGTCTTTGAGCTTGGCAAATGCCTGAAGCAGATAGATATGCCCCTTCACCGGCACCAACCGACCCAGCGCCCCGAGCAAACGTACATCGGGATCAAGCCCCAGCATGCGGCGAGCCTCTTCGCGGGAATGTTGCAAGGCAGCGGCCTGCTCGATATCGATGGCATTGGTAATAGCCACGGTATTGTGCTCGGTGAAACCACACTTGCAGTCCAGCAGGTACTGCTTAACCGCTGGGGAAACCCCAACGAAACGCCAGGCCTTATCGATCAGTCGCCGGGCTTGTCGACGCCGGTAAAAACGGTCGTACTCACCAAAACCATGGGAGATGCCAATGCACAGCGGCACCTTTAACCAGCGGTTCAGCTGCAACATCATATTGACGGGTTTGAAGCGATTACAAATCACCACATCAAATTGTTCATCACGGCAAAACTGATAGAGTCGCCACATCGCCCGCAGACGCAGGCCTTTGAGTTGCTTATCTGAAAACTCGAAATACACCGAGCGCTCTGCACGACTCACTGGCTCGCCAGGCCCAGGCTTACCGCGCAGAAATGCCGCGACGACGGAATAGCACTCGTTCGGCAAAGCCTTGACGATTTGTTCAGCCAAATCAGCAAAGTCATGAGCCTTGACGTTGTAATCCGGCTGTAGCTGTAAAACCTTCATGCGCCTGGACATCATTCTTCACACTCAAAGCCCTGCGGGCTCACCGACCAACCCATACGCTGGGCAAATTGCGTAGAGGCTTCCAACTGTTCCAGTGGTAACTGATCCCAGCCATGCCGTTTCCACACAATAAAGTGAAAATAAGGGAACTCACGCACGCCATCCTGATCATTGGTCAGCTTGCCAGCATTCCAGTGCCACTTTTTCGGAAAGTCACGGCTGCCGTCGTGCCAATCGATATGCGCATACGGTGTGCTGTAAGCCTCAATAAACTCGCTACGCCGATACCACGGATTCAGCAGCGTACCGAATAGTTTCTGCAGCGCGACAGGCAAGTTCTTGTTACGTAAAAAGAGGCGCGTAAAAGCGCCCTCATCCAGGGCCTGATGCCGAGGGTCACAGAAACGCTGCTGCCAACTTGGTATGCGCTTAAACGCACTCCGCATACGTGACGTATTGCGAATCAGGCACAAATGCCCGGACACCCGGCGCGCATGGGTCGAATAGAGGTCATGGCACCGCAAGCGCTCATCGGTAAAATAGGCCCGCAAGTCACCATAGATCAGGTCGATATCACCGAAGCCCCAAAACTCGTAACCTTGCAGATCCGCCTCATGAATCAGACCAAATGCTGGTCGAATGTCACAGAGCTTATAGGCTTGGGTCGGCTGAAAATTGACACCGAGTCGGGCTGACGCATGCTGGCAATATTCAGCGAAGCTCATCGTCACCACCCGAACATTTTCCGGGCAATTTTCCAGTGGCGCACAATCACTGTAAAACAGCCAATCAATACTCGGATTCAACCGGCAGCTTTGCAGAAAGAACGGCATCCAAAACGGCCACTTGCCAAAGTAAGGCATTACGAAACAGATGCTTGGGGACTTGCTCATACAACTCCTTCAGGGCGAACCTCAGTAATAGTCAGCGATAGCCTTGCGGATTCATGCTTTGCCAGCGCCAAGTATCGGCCATCATGTTTGCTAAACTGCGCTCGGCTTTCCAGCCCAATTCACACGCAGCCTTGCTCGGCTCAGCCCAATTGGCAGCAATATCGCCAGCCCTGCGCGGGCCAAAAACGTAACGCACAGTTCGCCCACTGGCCTGCTCAAAAGCGCTAATCACCTGCAGCACTGAGTAGCCTTTGCCGGCGCCTAGATTCCAAACCTCACACCCACGCCGACTGCTAATGAACTGCAACGCCCGCAAGTGCCCCAGCGCCAAATCGACCACATGGATATAGTCGCGAACGCAGGTACCATCTGGCGTTGGGTAGTCATTGCCATACACCTGCAGGCAATCAAGCTTACCAATAGCCACCTGGCTCAGGTAAGGCAAGAGGTTATTCGGGAGACCCAATGGGTCTTCGCCAATCAAGCCACTCGAGTGCGCTCCGACCGGATTGAAATAACGCAAGATACCAATTGACCAACGCGCATCGGAACACTGCAGATCCTGCAGTAGCTGCTCCACCATCAGCTTGCTACGCCCGTAAGGGCTACTGGGGTTGGTGACAGGGCTCTCTTCACTGGCCGGCACCCGAGCAGGATCACCATAGACAGTCGCCGAAGAGCTGAACACCAGACGAAAAACCTCCGCATCAGCCATAGCCTGGCAAAGGGTAAGGGTCCCCGCCATATTGCTGGCGTAATAATCAAGCGGCTTCCGCACACTCTCGCCAACAGCTTTAAGTCCAGCAAAATGCACGACCGCATCTATTTGATGTTGTGCAAAAAGTTGATCAAGCAGTGTCCTGTTGCGAATATCACCCTCAACAAACAACAGTGAGCGCCCAGCTATCGCCTGGACACGGCGCAGGGACTCTAGCGAGCTGTTACACAGGTTATCCAGCACTACAACCTCATGCCCGGCCTGCAGCAGCTCAAGCACGGTATGGGAGCCTATATAACCGGCACCTCCTGTTACCAACAGCTTCATCGAACGCCCACTCGTCATTTAAGAATGCATGTCAGCTCACTAGGAATCGGCCCCGTGTAGCTAAAAAACCGATCTACTCTACGCGCAAAGGTGCCGATGCTGATTGCGCCCAAAAGACCCTACCGATCGCCTGATCCGAAAAACGCGCTTGCAATCGTGCGCGCACGAGCTGCTCGGTGCTTGGATACTTCGCAAATTGCACCAACATAGCGGCCAATGCAGCAACATCAGCAAAACCAAACAACCCCCCAACCCCCTCAACCACCTCCGGCGCCCCCCCACAATCACTGCAAATCACCGGCACACCCGCCGCCATGGCCTCCAGCAGCACCATTCCAAAGGGCTCATGATCTGAAGTCAGGGCGAATACATCGAATGCCTTGAAATAACGACGACCGCCGGGCACTTGACCGAGAAATCGCACCGAATCACTCACACCCAGTTCGTCCGCCAAGGCCTTGAGCGAATGCTCCAGTTTGCCACTGCCCATGATCGCCAACAGGCTACCTGCAGGGAGCTGCGGCAAGGCCAGGGCAAAGCCTCTGATCAGTGTGGCCTGGTCCTTGTCTGGATGCAGGCGGCCGACATTGCCGACCACCCAGGCGTTCTGCGGCAAGCCCAAATGCTCACGAGCCGCCTCACGGGAAACCTGCTCGGCCTGAACCGCAGCGACGTCGATGCGGTTGTACAGGGTCTCGATACGCTCGGCCGGCCAGCCAGGCAAGCAGGCACGTATATCATCTCGCACAGCATTGGAGACGCCAAGCAGCGCCAGACGCTTGCGAAAGACGTTGGCAAACAGCTGACGCGTGCGCCGCTTGTAGTCGCCAAACGCATGGTGCACACCGATCACCGGTAGATCGCTGCCCAGCAAAGCCACATAGATCGGTTTGAAGCGATGGGCGATGCACAGCTTGAAATCGCGTGAAGCGGAAATACGCTTGATATCGCGAATGGCCCCGAGCTTGAGACCGCGAACTTGACGACTGGAATAGTCGAGAAAAATCACCTCATCAGAGGCAGAGCCCTGCTCGGCCTCGACGCTCGGCTTGCCGGTCAGGTAAACCGTACACACCTTGTACGGCGTTCCGACAAACAGCGCGGCGTACTGCCGGGCGCAATCGAGGAAGGGGCCATCGTAGCCGTGGCAGAACTGCAATATCCACAGTTGTCCGCCCCCAACCTCCTCAGACATTTTCATACCAATCCATGCCGTCCTTCACCACCAGAATATCTTCCATGATCAGGTACTGCAGGTCTGACCCAAAGAACATGTTCAGCGCATCGGTGGGCGAGCAGATCATCGGCTCGCCGCGACGGTTCAGTGAGGTGTTGAGCGACACGCCGTTGCCGGTGAGTTTTTCCAGTTCCAGCATCATGTCGTAGTAGCGCGGGTTGTATTCACGCTTGAGCACTTGGGCGCGCGAGGTGCCGTCTTCGTGGACCACTTCGCTGACGCGGGTCTTCCACTCTTCATTGACTTCGAAGGTGAAGGTCATGAACGGCGACGGATGATCGACCTTGAGCATCTGCGTACCCACGGTGTCGAGCATCGATGGGCAGAAGGGCCGCCAGCGCTCGCGGAACTTGATCTGTTCGTTGATCCGGTTGGCCACCCCGGGGATGCTTGGGCAACCGACGATCGAGCGACCGCCGAGTGCACGCGGGCCGAACTCCATGCGCCCCTGGAACCAGGCCACCGGGTTGCCCGCGACCATGATCTCGGCGATGCGCTGCGGCATGTTGTCGATCCGCTTGTATACCGGCTTGCTCGGGTGCTTGGCGCAGGCGGCGATCACGTCTTCGTTGGAGAAGGACGGGCCGAGGTAGACGTGCTCCATCTTCTCCACCGGCACGCCGCGGGCATGGGATACATAGGCGGCGGCGCCCACCGCAGTACCCGCGTCGCCGGAAGCAGGCTGGACAAACAGCTCCTTGACGTCATCGCGGGCGATGATCTTCTGGTTGAGTTTGACGTTCAGCGCGCAGCCGCCCGCGAAGGCGATCTTGCCGGTTTCTTTAAGGATATCGCCCAGGTAGTACTCCATCATCTGCAGCGCCAGCGTCTCGAACAGCGCCTGCATGCTGGCCGCGTAATGGATGTAGGGATCGTCGGCGATATCGCCGACCCGCTTGGGCCCCAGCCATTCGATCAGCTTGGGCGAGAAGTAAAAGCCCTTGCCCTTCTCTTTATAGCGGCGCAGGCCGATGACGTTGGCGTACTCGGTATTGATGATCAGCTCGCCATTCTCGAACGTGGCCAACCGGGAGAAATCATACTTGCTGGCGTCGCCGTAGGGCGCCATGCCCATGACTTTGAACTCGCCATCGAGCATCTCGAAACCGAGGAACTCGGTGATCGCGCCATACAGGCCGCCGAGCGAATCCGGATCGAAGAACTCCTTGATCTTGTGGATCTTGCCGTTCTCACCATAGCCGAAGAAGGTGGTGGCGTATTCGCCCTTGCCGTCAATGCCGAGGATCGCGGTCTTCTCGGTAAAGCCCGAGCAGTGGTAAGCGCTGGCGGCGTGAGCCAGGTGATGCTCAACCGGCTCGATCTTGATCTTCTTCAGGTCGAAGCCGAGCTGCTGCAGGCACCACTGGATGTGCTTGTAGTAGCGTTTGTAGCGGCGATTGCCCATCAGGATCGCATCGAGCGCACGATCAGGCGCGTACCAGTAGCGCTTGGCGTATTTCCAGCGCGCTTCGCCGAAGATGCTGATCGGGGCGAAGGGAATAGCCACCACATCAACATCGCTCGGCTTGATCCCGGCCTGCTCCAGGCAGAACTTGGCCGACTCGTAAGGCATGCGGTTCTTCGCGTGTTTGTCGCGCACGAAGCGCTCTTCTTCGGCGGCCGCGATCAACTTGCCGTCGATGTACAAGGCGGCGGAAGGATCGTGACTGAGAGCGCCGGACAGGCCAAGAATCGTCAGTGCCACAGGTAAAAACCTCTATTCAGGACAGGTGCCGGGCACCTGCGGTAAACGTTCATCGAGCAGTTTGAACAGCCCGGAGTCGGCTGGCCAGTTGCGTAAAAATCGGGCGCGGTCGCGGGCATAAGCCTTGGCGAAACGGCGCGCACTGCGGTGTTGCTGCATGGCATCCAGGTCAATCAGCGACCAGGCGCCCCGTGCCTCATCCCAGAACAGGTTATGCCCCTTGAAATCGCCGTGGCTGATGCGCTCGCGCAGCAGGGCCGCGAACAGGCGATCCAGGGCCAATAGCTCATTTCCCGGGGGGGATGCCTGCACATAGTGTTGAAAACGCGCGATTATATCCTGCCCACCGCAATATTCGGTAATCAGGTAGGCGCGCCCGCGCAACCAGCACCAGCGCCGCTCCACAACCGCCAGAGGTTGCGGAGTAGCGATGCCGATCAATTGCAGGCGATGCCCCTCGCGCCAGCTGTGCCAGGCGCGGCTCGGCCGCCAGAAGCGCTTGAGCCAATGTGCCAGGTTTTTGATGTTATAGCGTTTGACCACCAGTGGCCGGCCTTGCACCTCCACCCGCGCCACGGTCGCTGTGCCGCCGGTCTTGTAGATATGCCCGGCTTCAGTCCGCCCATCCAGGTCAGCCAGCAGCGGCTGCAACTGAGCTTCCTGATCACGGCGCACCACCCGCAAGCCGAAAGCGCCAACTTTCGCGGCAAACAGGCTGCAATCACGGCCGGCCTTTTTCAGGTAATCCCGCAGCCGCCAGCGGCGCACCTTGGCCACTTCAGCCAGCAGCGCCTCCAGCGGCAGGGCATGCTCCCCATTGGCCAACAGGTAATGCACCAGCAGCTCTTCGATAAACGGTTCCAACTCGACCGGCAGCTGGGCGAAGAAGACCCCGAGATTTCCCAGCACCTTGCCCCGCGACAGCGGCTGGCCGGGATTTTCGCCACGTACACCGCCGCCATCGATAATAAATAACCGACCGTTATGCCGCAGCAGGTTGTCCAGATGCAGGTCGGCTTGCCAGAGCCCCTGCCCGTGCATGCGCGCCACCAGCTCGAGGGCCTCGGCGAGCACGGCCTGCTGCTCAGCGGAGAGCCACGGCTGGCGCTCGACCGCGCGCCAGGCATCCCCCAGGCTTTGCGCGTCATCGAGGTAGTCGAACAGCAACCAGCCGCCCTCGCCTTCACGCAAGCCATCGGCCAGCAGCAGCGGCGTAGGCAGACCCTGCCCAGCGAGCAAACGGGCGCCGTCCAACTCGCGTTGGAAGGAGCGCGCCGCCTTGCTACCCACAAGCAGCTTGGCCAGCACCTTGCGCCCACGCCACTCGGCCACGCCGACATAGCGTTGCCCGGGCAGCACGCGCAGCAGCTGCTGCAGCACCAGGGTGGCGGGGCCGGCAGCGTCCGCCAGCTCTAGATGCAGCGGCAACTGCGGGCTACGACCTGTGCGAGCCAAGCCCCGGAGAGTGATCAGCGCGCCGCCTTTCATTGGCGCGCCTCCTTGTCCCGCCGGCGGCTGCCGAGGCGCTGCCACCAATGCTCGACATCGGCGTCTGCACCCAAATAGGCGGCCAGCAGCTGGCGCACCTCGCTCTCACTCCAGAGACTGGCGCGACGTAGCAGCGGCTCCAGGTCCTTGACCCGATCACGCTCGCCGAACAGCAAAGGCCGGGTCTTTTCCAGATCGATCAATTGCGCACTGAACGCGCCGGCGCTCTGCTTGAGGAAAATATGCTTGGGGTAGAAGCAGCCATGCATCTGCCCCGCGTCGTGCAGGCGCCGTGCCAGTGCGCCGCAACAGCGCAGAATGCTCGTGCGTTCGCTCTCGGCGCGAACCTGCCAGCCCTCCAGCAGCGCCTCCAGATCCTGCCAACCATCCAGGGCGCGAGTGAGCAAAATCGCCCGGTGCTCGCCAGCCACTCGGCGCTCGGCAAAAAATGCTGCCTGCAAGGCTGGAATCCCTAGCGCCTTGTAACGTTGAATATTACGGAACTCACGGGCGAAGGTCGGCTCACCAAATGGATACCGCAGAGTACGGGTCAGGTGATTGCTCTGGCGCTTGAGGTAAAACGCCGCATCATCCAGCTCTAACCGATAGACACTGCTCCAGCCGCCGCGCTCGGTGTTCGGTTCGTCCACCGCCTCCAACTTGAGCGCCCAGAGCGCGTCATAGCTGGCCAAACCATGACGATCGAGCAGCGCACGGTCCTGCTCCGCAATAAAGTCCTTCATTCCCGGCCCTCGAAATAGCGCACGATCTGCCTGATGCGCCGCTTGTCCACTGCATTCAGGTGCTGCCGACCGCAGTACTGCAGATAGAAACGCATACGCTGAGTGCGCGACAGCCTGTACTTGGCCACCTTGTCCAGGCAGGCCAAGTCCTTGGCGATGCGGTAGCGCAGCAACGGCCCCCACCAGAAGGCGCCTGTCGGGCAGTCGATGAGGAATAGCTCAACCTGATCGTTGACCAGCAAGTTGCGCCACTTCAGGTCGTTATGAGTGAAATGATGCTCATGCAACGTCCGGGTCGCGCGCGCCAGCTGCCGGCTTACATTATCCACCCAGCGCGCATCGTCAAGCCTTGGGTCGTAACGTTCGGCCAGCAGAGCCAGATCCTCGGTGCGGTCCAGTTCGCGGGTAATCAGCGCCCCGCGAACAAAGGCCCCCACCTTGCGCTCAAGCCCATAAGCAACGATTGGCGCGGTAGGAATGCCCCACTTGGCGAAATTCTTGAGGTTCTGCCACTCGGCTTTGACCCGCGGCCGGCCGATATAACGGCGCAGCCCCTTGCCGGCCCCCCAGTAGCGTTTGACGTAGTAGCGCACACCAGCGCGTTCGATACGGATGACCTCGGACAGCGGGTCGCGGGTCAGACGCTCGCCTTCCAGGGCAAACACCGCCTCCAGGCTGGCGAAGTCGCTCGCCAGTGGCGCATAGGCAGGATCGAGAAACCAACCAGCCATCAGAGTGCATCCCCATAGCGCTGTTTGCGCTGATAGAGCTTGTCCGCCTTGCGCTGCAACCAGGCCAGCAGTGGCGCCTCGTCGTGCAGGATCTGCCGCAGCGACGGGGCGCGCAGGCTTTGTGACTCATGCATGGCGGCAAAATAACCTTTGATAAAACGCAGCTTGTCGCGCCGGGTCAGGCCGATATGCAGGGCCGAGAAGTACAACCCGGCCAAATCCTTGTTGCGCCAGCGCAGCGGCAGGCGAGCATGGATCTGCGCGCGATGCAGGTCGATCAGCGACAAGCGAAAATCGCTCGCGCAGACCGGTTTATCGGTGTGCAACAGAAAGTGGCAGATATAACAGTCGCGGTGATTGACCCCGGCGCGGTGCATGTTACCGGTCATCTTCGCCACTTCGGCGATCAGTGCGCGCTTGAGCGCAGGCGCCGGCGGGTGCTGCGGCCAGTCGAGGCTGAAGTCTTCCAGGCTGACCGTGGGCGCCAGCTCCTCGGTGACGATAAAGGAATGCTGCGCCGCCGGATTGCTGCCGCGCTCGCCATAGGCCACTGCGGTCATGGTCGCCACACCGACTTCAGTCAAGCGCTGAATCGCCTGCCATTCCTGACGCGCGCCGAGCACCGGCAGTTTGGCGGTCAACAGGTTCTTAATAATCTCGCGCCAGCCGATGCCACGGTGGATCTTGACGAAATAGCCGCGCCCGGCCACTTCGGTGCGCAGCGTGCGCCGCCCTTCCAGTTCGCGGTAGACCTGGCCTTGCAAGGCCTCGACCGCAACAAAGGGGTCTTGGTCGGCCCACAGACTTTTAAAGGGTTCGGCGAGGATCAGGCGCATGCATGCCACCCTTGCTGGCGGGTGCCTACATCCGTAGGGTGCCGCGGGGCCGCCCAGGCTGTGTGCACCAGTGAAGCGGCGATGCCAGCCTGGTGGTGCGCACAGCGCACCCTACACGAGAAGTTCATACCCGCTCCCCGAGGATCACATCGGCCGCCTTCTGCGGCATGGAATAGAGGTCGGCACAGTCGGCATAGGCCAGGCCGTTGCGCCCCCAGAAGGCGCGGCGCTGATCGTCGGCGAGCATGTCGGTCAGGGTGTGATTGAGCCGCTCCTGCTCGAAGGGGCTCGGCAGTACGCGCCCGGCATCCGCATCGCGGATGTAATGAGCGTAACCACAGACATCGGTGACCAGCACCGGCAAGCCGGCGACCAGCGCTTCGAGCAGCACGGTGCCGGTGTTTTCGTTGTAGGCCGGATGGATCAGCAGGTCGGCGCCGAGCAGAAAGCGCGGAATATCGCTACGCCCCTTGAGGATCTGCACCTGCTCGGAAATGCCCAGGGTCTTGATCTGCAGCAGGAAAGACTTGGGGTCGTCCTGGCCGATGACGATCAGTCGGGTGCGCTTGCGCAACTCGCGCGGCAGGGCCGCGACGGCTTTCAGGCTGCGATCCAGGCCCTTGGTCTTGAACCCGGAACCGATCTGCACCAGCAATAGATCATCGTCAGCCAGCTTGAACTCGGCGCGGAACTCGGCGCGTATTTGCGCGGCATTGGCCGGCGCGCGGCGGTCCTGGGCGATACCCGGCGGCAGCAGGTGAAAGCGCTGCAGCGGGGTGTGATAGTGCTTGATGAACAACGGCTGCTGCACCTCGGAGATCATCAGGATCTCGGTCGTAGACTCGGGTGCGAACACCGCACGCTCGTAGTCGGCGAAATGCTTGTAGCGCCCCCACTTGCGGTAAATCGGGTTGCGCAGGGTCTGCGCCTTGTCCTCGAAGCAACCGTCGGCGGCGTAATACACATCCAGTCCCGGCATCTTGTTGAAGCCGATCACCCGGTCGACCGGGCGCCTGGCCAGGTCAGCCTCGACCCAGGCCGTGAGCTTCTCGTTGCGCTTGTGGTTGAACAGCGCCTTGACCGGCACCACCACCACCTCGAAGCCCACGGGCACTTCGCCTTCCCAGATCGGCGTATACACGCGAATCGCATGGCCGCGCGCCTGGCACTCCAGCGCGATGCGCAGGAAGTCGCGCTGCAAGCCGCCGTAGGGGAAATATTTGTAGAGGATAAAAGCCAATTGCATCAAGCGTGCCCTTCAATCGCGTAGCCCGGATGCAAACCGGGAAAAATGCTCGAACGCCGCATCAGACGGCCTTCTCGGCCAGCAGCGCCTGCAGCTCGCTGACCACCTGCTGCGGCAACAGCGTCTCGAAACAGGGCTGGTGGCGGTCGCCCGCTCCGGCACCCGGACCGGTAGCGCACAGGTGCACCTGGGAGCGACCATAGGCACCCACTCGCCCAGGCAGGGTCGGCCCATAAAGCGAGATGGTTGGCACATCCAGGGCCGCGGCCAGATGCCCGAGACCGGTATCAACCGCCACGCAGGCGCGGGCACCCGCGATCACCTTGGCCACACCGGCCAGATTCAATCTGGGCAGCAACGCGGCATTGTCCAGGCCAGCGACGATGCGCTCGGCGCGCGCCTTCTCGACCTCATTACCCCAGGGCAGGCGCAACGCCCAGCCGAGTTCGCTCATGCGCTCGGCCAGCTCGCGCCAGCAGGCCTCAGGCCAATGCTTGCTCGGCCAGGTGGTGCCGTGCAGGAACAACAGATAAGGCTGCTCCACCGCACCGGCCATGCGCGCGCGATTGAGCCCATAGTCGCCAATACCCGCCGGCAACGCATAGCCCAGCGCCTGGGCGAACAACTGGCGGGTACGCTCAAGGGCGTGTTGCTCGCGCGGCACGGCATAGCGTCGGTCATAGAAACGACTGGCGATCGGCTCGCGCGCCGAATCACTGTCCAGGCCTGCCACTGGCGCCGCCACAAAGCGGGTCAGCCAGGCACTTTTCAGCAAGCCCTGGGCATCAATCACCAGGTCGTATCGGGTTTCGCCGAGGCGCTGCTTGAAGCGCTTCCACTCGCCATTCTTGAACGTCTGCCAGAGGTGCTTGCGCCAGCGGCGAATAGCTACGGGGATCACCTGCGCGACGGCCGGGTGCCAGGCGGGAATCTCGGCGAAGCCCTCCTCCACCACCCAGTCGAACTGGATACCGGGAATCGCCCGCGCGGCATCGGTGAGTGCTGCCAGGGTATGCACCACGTCACCCAGCGAAGAGGTTTTGATCAACAGAACCCGCAAACTATTCAACCTCGACCGGGTCACTGACCAGGCGATCCAGCGCCTCGATCACCGGGCGCGGCTTGAGCTGGCCCAGGCAGTCATAATGACCAAACCGGCAGGTACGCTCGAAACACGGGCTGCATTCCAGGCCCAGGCGGACAATTTCCACCTGCTCGGCCAGCGGCGGGGTAAAGCCTGGCGAGGTCGAACCGTAGACCGCCACCAGCGGGCGACCCAGGGCGGCAGCCACGTGCATCAGGCCGGAGTCGTTGGACACCACGGCGCCAGCGCAAGACAGCAAATCGATAGCTTCAGCCAGGCTGGTTTCGCCGGCCAGGTTGACGGCTTCCTCGCGCAGGCCCGGAATCAGGCGGGCGCGGATGTCTTCACCCACCGGGTGATCATTCTTCGAGCCGAACAGCCAGACCTGCCAGCCGGCGCGGATTTTCAGTTCGGCGACCTTGGCGTAATGCTCGCTCGGCCAGCGTTTGGCTTCACCGAACTCGGCCCCCGGACAGAGCGCCAGCACCGGTCGATCCAGACTCAGGCCAAACTTGGCCAGCGCAGCATCGCGGCTGGCTTCCTCTATGCGCAGACTCGGGCGTGGATACGGTTTCGGCAAATCAATGCCAGGCTCAAAGGCCAGCGCCATGAAGCGCTCGATCATCAGCGGATAACGCTCTTTATCCAGACTGCGCACATCGTTGAGCAGGCCATAGCGCATTTCACCCTTCCAGCCGGTGCGCACAGGGATGCCGGCAAAGAAGGGCACCAGGGCCGATTTCAGCGAGTTAGGCAGCAGGATCGCCTGGTCATATTGCCCGGCCAGGGACTTGCCGATCCTGCGCCGGGTTGCCAATTGCAACACGCCGTGGCCGAGCGGAAAACTCAGGGCCTGACGCACCTCGGGCATGCGCTCGAGGATCGGCCGGCTCCAGTCCGGGGCCAGCACATCGATCTCGCAGTCGGGATGACGCTGCTTGAGGCACTGGAACAGCGTCTGCGCCATCACCATGTCACCCACCCAGCTGGGGCCAACAATCAGGATATTCATAAGCTCAACAGCGTAGGTTGGGTTGAGGAGCGTAGCGACGAAGCCCAACGGACACCGCGTGAGTCTGCGTCATGCTGGGCTTTGCAGCGCAAAGCCCAGCCTACGGGTTACTTCACCAGCGTGCGCCATTCGGCATGGGCGCTGGTCTTGCCGGCGACCAGATCAAAATAGGCTTTTTGCAGCTTTTCGGTCACCGGACCGCGGCGACCAGCACCAATCTGCCGATCATCGACTTCGCGGATCGGCGTGACTTCGGCGGCGGTGCCGGTGAAGAAGGCCTCGTCAGCGATATACACCTCGTCGCGGGTGATGCGCTTCTCGATCACCTTGATACCCAGCTCGTCGGCCAGGGTCAGAATCGTGTTGCGGGTGATGCCGTTGAGGCACGAGGTCACTTCCGGGGTGTAGACCACGCCATTCTTGACCAGGAAGATATTCTCGCCCGAGCCCTCGGCCACATAGCCTTCGGTATCCAGCAGCATGGCTTCGTCGGCGCCGCCGGAGATGGCTTCCTGCAGGGCCAGCATCGAGTTGATGTAGTTGCCGTTGGCCTTGGCCCGGGTCATTGAGATGTTGACGTGGTGGCGGGTGAAGGAGCTGGTGCGCACCTTGATCCCGACCTGCAGGGCTTCGTCGCCCATGTAGGCGCCCCAGCTCCAGGCTGCCACGATCACATGCACCTTCAAACCAGAGGCGCGCAGCCCCATGGCTTCCGATCCGTAGAACACCATCGGGCGGATGTAGGCGCTTTCCAGGTTGTTTTCGCGCACCGCGGCGCGGGTCGCCTCGTTGATTTCATCTTTGCTGAACGGAATCTTCATGGCCATGATCTGGGCCGAGTCGAACAAGCGGTCGGTGTGCGCCTGCAGGCGAAAAATCGCCGCACCGTCCGGAGTGTCGTAGGCGCGCACGCCCTCGAATACACCCATGCCGTAATGCAGGGTGTGGGTCAGCACATGGGTGGTCGCGTCACGCCACGGCACCAGTTTGCCGTCATACCAAATCACGCCATCACGATCGGCCATCGACATAGTTGCCTGCTCCTCACATTCGATTCGTACTTAGTCGCCGGTGCGCTGCACGCCTGCCGGCCAACACAATTCAATTCAGCCCCAGCTCCCGCCAGATGCGCAGCACGCTGCGCCTTTGCTCCTGGAACTGGTCACCGCGCACCACGCCAGGCTGCTTCTGCAGCGCCTGGCGATGGGCCGCTGCACGGTAGGCCTTGTAAGCCTCCTGCAACAGGCCGGCATCTTCGGCAACCAACAAACCAAGGTGTTCCAGGCCTTCCAGAATGCGGATGTTATCGGTGAACTCCAGCAGCGCGGGGTATTGTCGCGACCACGCCAGGGCCGCGTATTGCACCATAAATTCAATATCGACGATACCACCGGCATCCTGCTTGAGGTCGAAGCAGGCCGAGGCCTCGAAGGCGTTGGCCGCGGTACCGGCCGCCGTGGCTCGCGTGCCGAGGTTATCGCGCATCTTCGCGCGCATCTCACTGACCTCGGCGCGCAGCAGGTCGAGGTCACGCTCACGACCCAGCACCGCCGCGCGCACGACCTCGAACGCCTTGCCGACCCGCGGGCAACCGACCAGCACCCGGGCGCGCACCAGGGCCTGATGTTCCCAGGTCCAGGCTTCGTTTTCCTGATAACGCTGGAAGGCACCTAGCGAACTGACCAGCAGCCCCGCGACACCAGAAGGACGCAGGCGCATATCGACCTCATAGAGCTGGCCGGAGTTGGTCTGGGTAGTCAGCAAGTGGATGATGCGCTGGCCCAGCCGATTGAAGAACTGCGCACCGTCGATGGGTTTGGCGCCATTGGTTTCGGCCTGAGGGTCGCCATTATGGATGAACACCAGATCCAGGTCAGAGCTATGGCCCAGTTCGATGCCACCCACCTTGCCGTAACCGACAATGATGAAATCCGGGTCACACAGACTGCCATCGGCACGCTGCGGCGCTCCGTATTTACTCACGGTATGCCGCCAGGCCAGGGCCAGCACCTGATCGAGAATCGCCTCGGCCAGCCAGGTCAGGTAATCACTGACCTTCATCAGCGGCAGGCTGCCGGCAACTTCCGAGGCCGCCACACGCAAGCGGTGCGCCAGCTTGAAATGACGCAGCGCCTCCATCTGCTGCTCCAGGTCATCCTCAGGGATGCGCATCAGTCGCTCACGCAACTCGGCGGCCAGTTCCGGCGCCAGCGGCGGCTTGAACAGTCGCCCCTCGTTAAGCAGTTCATCGAGCAATAAAGGGAAGCGGGCAATCTGCTCGGCAATCCACGGGCTGGCGGCGCAGAGCGTCAGCAGGCGCTGCAAGGCACCGGGATTTTCCGTCAGCAGTACCAGATAGGCCGAGCGCCGCGCCACCGCCTCGATCAGCGGCAACACCCGCTCCAGCACCAGATCAGGATTTTCATGCTCCACCGCCTGCGCCAACAGACGCGGCATAAAAGCATCCAGACGTTCGCGACCGAGACGCTGCATGGCGCGCACCTGATTGCCGTTGCGCAAACCGGCCAGGCGCCGCCACGCAGACTGCGCATCACTGAACCCGGCCTCGGCCAACTGCCGACAGGCGGCGGCCTCGTCCTGCACATCGCTCCACAGCGGCAACCACTCACCACCGACCACTTCGTCATCGGCGGTATCGGCGTCCTCATCCGGGTCGGCGATCACCTGACGGAAATGCCAGTCAACCCGGCCACGCCAGTGCATCAGTTGCTCATGGAACGCCGCCCAGCTGTCGAAGCCCATGATAAAGGCTACGCGCGCGCGATCCTGATCGTTGTCCGGGAGCGTCTGCGTCTGTCGATCATCGATGGCCTGCAAGGCGTGCTCGGCATAACGTAAAAAGGCATAGCCATCGCGCAGCTCGTCAGTCACTGCAGACGGCAGATAACCCTGATCACGCAGGGTATTGAGCACCGCAAACAGCGAGCGCTGCTGCAGGCTCAGATCGCGCCCGCCATGGATCAACTGGAAGGCCTGGGCAATAAATTCCACCTCGCGAATGCCGCCGGCACCCAGCTTGATATTCTCGGCCATGCCCTTGCGCCGCACTTCCTGCTGGATCAGCTGCTTCATGGTGCGCAGCGCTTCGATCGCGGAAAAATCCAGGTAACGTCGATAGACGAACGGCCGCAGCATCTCCAGCAACTGCGCGCCGGCAACCTGATCGCCGCCCACCACCCGCGCCTTGATCATCGCGTAGCGTTCCCAGTCGCGGCCCTGATCCTGGTAGTACTGCTCCAGCGCATTGAAACTGAACACCAGCGACCCCGAGGAGCCGTAGGGGCGCAGGCGCATATCGGTGCGAAAGACGAAGCCATCGACCGTAATGGCGTCCAGCGCCTTGATCAGACGCTGACCGAGGCGAATGAAAAACTCCTGATTATCCAGTGGCCGCTTGACCCCTTCGGTCTCCCCGCCCTCCGGGTAGCCGAAGATCAGGTCGATGTCCGAGGACAAATTGAGCTCATGGGCGCCCAGTTTGCCCATGCCGAGAATCACCATGTGCTGCACCTGGCCGCTGCGCCGCCCAACAGGCGTGCCGAACTGGGCGCAGTGCCGCGAGTAGAGCCACTCATAGGCCAGATCAATGCAGATATCCGCCATATCAGAAAGATCACGACAGGTCTCGATCAGATCGGCCTGGCGGCTGATATCGCGCCAGATGATGCGCAACTGCTGGCGATTGCGAAAACGCCGCAGGCGTCGACCCAGCTCATCCTCATCCGCGCAATCGAGCAGCACCGCCACCAGCTGCCCACGTAATTCGCCGGCCAGCAGCGAACGCTCCAGCTCGCCGCAGGCGGCCAACTCCAGGAACATCTGTGGGTCGCGCTGAGCTTGCTCGACGACAAAATCGCTGGCCGCCGCCACACGCCGCAGCACCTCGCGACGGGCACTCGGCCAAGCGGCAAAATCGACGACAGCAGCAGCCGAGCATTCGGCGCATGCCGCCTGCAGGGACTGCTCGGCACGCAGCACCAGGGGAGCAAGGGTGGCGGGTAAAGAAGCCAACGTGGGCAGGCTCATGGTCTATCCTTTTTGGCGGGCTGCAAATGACACGCGCAACGCCGCAAACCCTCAGGCTTGACGCAGCGCGCGCAACAAACAGACAAATAAAGTGTAGTTTTGCTACGAGAAATTGTATCCAAAGGGCTGAAATTGCCGTCGATATGTAGTAAAACTACACGGAGCCGGCCCTATCCCCGGTACATCCAAGAATTCACGTGCCCGCCCACAAAGCCGGTCACGCCCCTGGCCTCCGATTCTGGAAGCCTTTCCGCCCTGGAGCAAGCCATGCAAGACCTCGATCCCGTCGAAACCCAGGAATGGCTGGACGCCCTTGAGTCGGTCCTCGACAAGGAAGGCGAAGACCGCGCACATTACCTGATGACTCGCCTGGGCGAACTGGCCACCCGCAGTGGTTCCCAGTTGCCCTATGCGATCACCACGCCGTACCGCAACACCATCCCGGTAACCCACGAAGCACGCATGCCTGGCGACCTGTTCATGGAACGCCGCATTCGCTCGCTGGTACGCTGGAACGCCCTGGCGATGGTGATGCGCACCAACCTGAAAGATTCCGACCTGGGTGGCCATATTTCCAGTTTCGCCTCCTCGGCGACCCTGTATGACATCGGGTTCAACTACTTCTTCCAGGCACCTACCGAAGAGCACGGCGGCGATCTGGTGTTCTTCCAGGGCCACGCATCACCCGGCGTTTACGCCCGCGCCTTCATGGAAGGCCGCATCACTGAAGACCAGATGAACAACTTCCGCCAGGAAGTCGATGGCCAAGGCCTGTCGTCCTACCCGCACCCCTGGTTGATGCCTGACTTCTGGCAGTTCCCGACTGTATCCATGGGCCTGGGCCCAATTCAGGCGATCTACCAGGCACGCTTCATGAAGTACCTGGAAGCGCGCGGCTTTATCCCGGCCGGCAAGCAGAAAGTCTGGTGTTTCCTGGGCGACGGCGAGTGCGACGAGCCGGAATCCCTCGGCGCCATCTCCCTGGCTGGCCGCGAGAAGCTCGACAACCTGATCTTCGTCATCAACTGCAACCTGCAGCGCCTCGACGGCCCGGTACGCGGTAACGGCAAGATCATCCAGGAACTCGAAGGCGTATTCCGTGGTGGTGGCTGGAACGTCAACAAAGTGGTCTGGGGCCGTTTCTGGGACCCGCTGCTGGCCAAGGACGTCGACGGCATCCTGCAGCGCCGCATGGACGAAGTCATCGACGGCGAGTACCAGAACTACAAGGCCAAGGACGGCGCGTTCGTCCGTGAGCACTTCTTCAACTCGCCGGAACTCAAGGCGATGGTTGCCGACCTGTCCGATGACGAGATCTGGAAGCTCAACCGCGGCGGCCACGACCCGTACAAGATGTATGCGGCCTACCACCAGGCGGTCAACCATAAAGAGCAGCCGACCGTGATCCTGGCCAAGACCGTCAAGGGTTATGGCACCGGCGCGGGCGAAGCGAAGAACACCGCGCACAACACCAAGAAAGTCGATGTCGACAGCCTCAGGCAGTTCCGCGATCGCTTCGATATCCCGGTCAAAGACGACGAGCTGGAAAACCTACCGTTCATCAAGCCGGAAGAAGGCAGCGCCGAAGCGCGCTACCTGAGCGAGCGTCGCACCGCACTGGGCGGGTTTGTGCCGCAACGTCGGGCCAAGAGCTTCAGCATCCCGACGCCGCCACTGAATACCCTCAAGGCCATCCTCGATGGCTCGGGCGACCGCGAAATCTCCACCACCATGGCCTTCGTGCGCATCCTCGCGCAGCTGGTCAAGGACAAGGACATCGGCTCACGCATCGTGCCGATCATCCCGGACGAGGCGCGCACCTTCGGCATGGAAGGCATGTTCCGTCAGCTCGGTATCTACTCCTCGGTCGGCCAGCTCTATGAGCCGGTGGATAAAGACCAGGTGATGTTCTACCGCGAGGACAAGAAGGGTCAGATTCTCGAGGAAGGTATCAACGAAGCCGGCGCCATGAGTTCCTTCATTGCCGCGGGCACCAGCTACAGCTGCCACAACCAGCCGATGCTGCCGTTCTACATTTTTTACTCGATGTTCGGCTTCCAGCGCATCGGTGACCTGGCCTGGGCCGCTGGCGACAGCCGCACCCGCGGCTTCCTGATCGGTGGCACCGCCGGACGCACCACCCTGAACGGTGAAGGCCTGCAGCACGAAGACGGTCACAGCCACATCATGGCCTCGACCATCCCCAACTGCCGCACCTTTGATCCAACCTACGGCTATGAGCTGGCGGTGATCATTCAGGACGGCATGAAGAAGATGACCGAAGAGCAACAGGACGTCTTCTACTACATCACCGTGATGAACGAGTCCTATCAGCAGCCTGCCATGCCCGCGGGTGTCGAGGAAGGCATCATCAAGGGCATGTACCTGCTCGAAGAGGACAAGAAGGAAGCGGCGCACCACGTACAGCTACTCGGCTCCGGCACCATCCTGCGTGAAGTGCGCGAAGCGGCGAAAATCCTCCGCGAAGAGTTCAACGTCGGCTCCGATGTGTGGAGCGTCACCAGCTTCAACGAACTGCGTCGCGACGGCCTGGCCGTAGAGCGCGACAACCGCCTGCATCCCGAGCAGAAGCCCAAGCTGTCGTATGTCGAGCAGTGCCTGACTGGCCGCCAAGGCCCGGTCATCGCCAGCACCGACTACATGAAGCTGTTCGCCGATCAGATTCGCCAGTGGGTGCCAAGCAAGGAATTCAAGGTACTGGGCACCGACGGCTTCGGCCGCAGCGACAGCCGCAAGAAACTGCGTCACTTCTTCGAAGTGGATCGCAACTGGGTGGTTCTGGCCGCCCTCGAGGCTCTCGCCGACCGTGGCGATATCGAACCGAAAGTGGTGGCTGAAGCCATCGCCAAGTTCGGCATCAACCCGAAAAAACTCAACCCACTGGACTGCTAAGGAGCGAAACGATGAGTGAATTGATTCGCGTACCCGACATCGGTGGTGGTGAGGGTGAAGTCATCGAACTGATGGTCAAGGTTGGTGATCGCATCGAGGCCGATCAGAGCCTGCTGACTCTCGAGTCGGACAAGGCCAGCATGGAAATCCCGGCGCCCAAAGCCGGGGTAATCAAGAGCCTGAAGGTCAAACTCGGCGACCGCCTGAAAGAGGGCGATGAGCTGCTGGAGCTGGAAGTCGAAGGCGCTGCCGAAGCGGCGCCTGCTGCGGCACCGGCAGAAGCACCTAAAGCAGCTGCAGCTCCCGCTCCGGCCGCTGCGCCTGCGCCTGCGCCAGCCGCACCGGCCAGCAGCAGCGTGGAGGAAATCCACGTGCCGGATATCGGCTCGGACGGCAAAGCCAAGGTTATCGAAGTGCTGGTCAAGGTCGGCGACAGTGTCGAAATCGACCAGTCGCTGATCACCCTGGAGTCAGACAAGGCCAGCATGGAAATCCCCTCGCCGGCTGCCGGCGTGGTGGAAAGCATCCGCGTCAAACTGGAAGACGAAGTCGGCACCGGCGATTTCATCCTCACGCTAAAAGTCGCTGGTGCAGCCGCGACTGCTGCGCCAGTTGCCGCGCCGGCACCGACACCGACAACCGAGGTACACAAAACCCCTGCTGGCGCCGACCCGGCCGTCGTCGCCGAGGTCAACGCGATTGCCAAACTGTCGGCAGCCGCCGCCAGCGCAGCGGCTACGCCTGCTGTCGCCAGCGGCAACAAGGTGCATGCCGGCCCGGCCGTTCGCCAGCTGGCACGCGACTTCGGTGTTGAGCTGTCTGCCGTGCCTGGTAGCGGGCCGAAAGGCCGAGTCCTCAAGGAAGACGTGCAGCTGCATGTCAAGGCCATGATGCAAAAGGCCAAGGAGGCGCCTGCTGGCGCAACTGGCGGCGCCACCGGTGGCGCAGGGATCCCGCCGATCCCGGTGGTGGATTTCAGCAAGTTCGGTGAAATCGAAGAAGTGGCCATGACCCGCCTGATGCAGGTCGGCGCCGCCAACCTGCACCGCAGCTGGCTCAATGTGCCGCATGTGACCCAATTCGACTCAGCCGACATCACCGAGCTGGAAGCCTTCCGCGTCGCGCAGAAAGGCGTGGCCGAGAAAGCCGGGGTCAAGCTCACCGTGCTGCCGCTGCTGCTCAAGGCCTGCGCCTTCCTGCTCAAGGAACTGCCAGACTTCAACAGCTCGCTGGCACCGAGCGGCAAGGCGATCATCCGTAAGAAATACGTGAACATCGGCTTCGCCGTGGACACCCCGGATGGTCTGCTGGTCCCGGTAATCAAGAACGTCGACCAGAAGAGCCTGCTGCAACTGGCTGCCGAGGCGGCGGTACTGGCGGAAAAAGCCCGCACCAAGAAGCTGTCGGCCGATGACATGCAGGGCGCTTGCTTCACCATCTCCAGCCTCGGGCATATTGGCGGCACCGGCTTTACGCCGATCGTCAACGCGCCGGAAGTGGCGATTCTTGGCGTGAGCAAGGCGACCATCCAGCCGGTCTGGGACGGCAAGGCGTTCCAGCCCAAGCTGATGCTGCCGTTGTCGCTGTCCTATGACCACCGCGTAATCAACGGCGCTGCTGCCGCACGCTATACCAAGCGTCTAGGCGAAGTGCTGGCAGATATCCGCACCATGCTGCTGTAACTGTTTCGAGCACGCCACGCTCGTCCCTCAACCCCGCCCTGTTTGGCGGGGTTTTTTTTGGGATATGTACCGGCTAACTGTTGCTAAATTGCATGCAGTAATCCCATGCAGGAACCAGAGGGCGCCTAGCCCTTGCTGGCCGGCGCTTGGCGCAAGCAGGTCTGAACGACTGCGTCCCGGCGAACGCACTCGCGGACAAGTCCCCTCCTACATGGTTATGCGGTGACCGTGTGGGAGCGGACTTGTCCGCGAAGCTTTTGATGGATCCCATTAACGGTGGACCGCCCCGCCACAGTTCACGGGACATAACCTGTTAAGACGCTGTCCCGACCTGCAGGGTTTTCCCGCGTGGCGGCGGTGAAGACAACCAACGCTGATTCTGCTCAACACTTCACGGCGCTATGTGAGCGAAGCACCTCAACCCCGCTGCACCCTGCGGATCAGAAAGCTCAGCGCCTTGGCCAACTCGGCTGCGCCCTGGTGATCGCGCACGATGGTCAGCAGCGGGCTGCCGTCGATCGGGCTGTACAGCACGCAGCTGATGCCGCTGGGCGGGCAATCGTAACGAATAAACGGATCGACCCCGAACACTGCAATGCGCTGGTTACGCACGGCCATGTCACTGCCCTGGCCACGAATTTCCTCGCGCAGCAGCAGCTCACCGGGTGCGCCCAGGCGCAGCTGGTAGAGCAGGTCCTGACGTTGCGCCTGCCCCACCTGATAACCGGCGCGCAGGGCGTAGGTGGTCAGCAGTGCATTGCTGTGTTGCAACAAGGCCTGGCGCTCGTCCTGACTCAGGTAGAGGCGCTTCAAGCCGTCCAGATAACTGGCCTGCTCGGCGCTGCTCAGCCCCGCTGCCGGCTCGCCAGCCAAGGCCGGTGGTGCAACCAGACAGCCCAGCAAAAACACTGTATGAATTAGTTTTCTTGTCAGTCGCAAATGCATGATGCACCCTTACTCAACGCCATAGTGAAGCGGGCTTAACCCTCGCCTCAGCCAGCATACTGGAAGCCAACCGCTTGATGAAAAGCCATACCGATGCCGTGAGCCGGTTAGCATCCGAGGTTGTGACGCAGTTGCCAGTGCCTGCAAGGCTCGGCATGTTGCGCTTCGAGCGTTTGAACGAGGCGAGTTGGGCGCTGCTGTTTCTCGATCCTGCCTGCGAAGGCCCGTTCGGTATTCCTGCCAGCGAACTCTGCGCGCTGATCGAGGCTCCCTATGCCTGCCTGATGGAGCCCGAAGCTCGCCATCGACTGCATGACGACATCCAGCGGCAACTGGCGCAGCAAGCGCATTACCTGGTGAACTACACCCTGCATACCGCGCACGGCCCTGTCTGCCTGATGGAAACGGGCGAGCCGTTCAAGCAGCACGGCCGTCATCTGCTGCGCGGCTACCTGATGGTCACGGCTGAGGCCAGCGCCAGCATCCACCCCACAGCGGGCAGTGAGGAGCAACAGCGCCAGCAGCGCTCGCAAGCCCAGCAGAGCCTGATCGTGCGCCTGGCGCGCGAGCGCTACACCAGCGCTGACCCGCTGCGCGAAGCCGCTGAACTGATCACGCGCACCGCCTGCAGCGCCTATAACGTGGCGCGGGCAAGCATCTGGAATCTGAATGGCGCCAACCTTGAACCCGTAGCCTTGTTTCGTCGCGACCTCGACGGCTACGAGCAGGCATTGCCGATCGATATCAGCCCGTACCCCAACTACCTGCAAGCACTGCAAGGTAGCCGTGCGATCGACGCCCGCGACGCGTCACTCGACCCACGCACTCGCGAGATGTCTGCGGGCTACCTGCAACAGACGCAAATCCTGGCCATGCTTGATGCCAGTATCCGGGTCGGCGGCGAAGTGGTCGGCGTACTGTGCCTGGAGCACATCGGCTCTCGACGAATCTGGCAGGCCGACGAAATCGCTTTTGCTGGTGAACTGGCCGATCAATACGCACAAGTGCTGAGTAATCAGCAGCGGCGCAGCGCCACCAGTGAGTTGCACCTGTTCAAGCGCGCGGTTGAGCAAAGCGCCAGTGCCTTTATCCTGATTGATCGCGATGGTCTGGTGGAGTACGTCAACCCGAGCTTCACCGCCATCACCCTGTACAGCCCGGCCGAGGTTCAAGGCCGGCGCCTGTCCGAGCTGCCGGCCCTGGCAAACCTCAGCGATATCCTCTTCGATGCCCGCGCCGGCCTGGCCGAGCACAATAGCTGGCAGGGCGAGTTCAAGAACCGGCGCAAGAACCTCGATCCCTACTGGGGACAATTATCGATCTCCAAGGTGCATGCCGATGACGGCACCTTGACCCATTACATCGGTATCTACGAAGACATCACCGACACCAAGCAGGCCCAGCACCGCATCGAGCGCCTGGCCTACAGCGACAACCTCACCGGTTTGGGTAACCGCTACGCCTTCATCCGCGCCCTGGAACAGCGGTTTGCCAACGCTGACGGCAAGCCGTTCAGCCTGCTACTGGTCGACGTCGACAATTTCAAACGGATCAACGACAGCCTCGGCCACCAGACCGGCGACAAGCTGCTCATCCGGCTCGCCCGCCGCCTGCGCAACAGCATCCCGCCAGCAGGCACACTCGCGCGCTTCGCCAGTAACGAATTCGCCATCCTGCTGGATGCCACCGACCTGAATGGCGCCCAACGGCTGGCCCAACAGGTGCTGCATACCCTGGACAAGCCCCTGTTCGTCGATAATCAATTGATCAGCGTTACCGGCTCGGTGGGCGTGGTCAGCGTGCCTGAACACGGGGCAGATCCACACGCCCTGATGAAGCATGCAGGTCTGGCGCTGCACAAGGCCAAAGCCAACGGCAAACACCAGCTACAGGTCTTCACCGAGGCACTCAACGCCGAGGCCGACTACAAACTGTTCGTCGAAAACAACCTGCGCCGTGCGCTGACCCAGAACGAGCTAGAGGTGTTCTACCAACCCAAGCTGTGCCTGAAAACGGGCCAACTGGTTGGCATGGAGGCGCTGCTGCGCTGGCACCACCCAGAGAAAGGCATGATCCAGCCGGACCAGTTCATCGGTGTGGCCGAGGAGACCGGGCTGATCATCCCCATAGGCAAGTGGGTAGCGCGCCAGGCCTGCCACATGAGCAAACAGTTGAGCGCCGCCGGCCTGGGCAACCTGCAAGTGGCGATCAATCTGTCGCCCAAGCAGTTCTCCGACCCCGATCTGGTGGGCTCGATCGCCGCGATTTTGCACGAAGAACAGCTGCCACCCAGCTTGCTGGAGCTGGAGTTGACCGAAAGCCTGCTGCTGGAGGCCACCGACGACACCCGCCACCAGCTCAGCCGCTTGAAAAGCCTGGGCCTGACCTTGGCCATGGACGATTTCGGCACCGGTTATTCGTCACTCAGCTACCTGAAGAAATACCCCATCGACGTGATCAAGATCGATCGCAGCTTTATCAAGGACATCCCGGAAAACCAGGACGACATGGAGATCACCTCGGCAGTGATTGCCATGGCGCACAAGCTTAAACTCAAGGTCGTCGCCGAAGGCATCGAAACCGCCGCGCAGCTGAACTTCCTGCGGCGCCAGCACTGCGACATCGGCCAGGGCTACCTGTTCGACCGACCGATCGCCGGGGGCGAACTGGTGAGCAGCCTTAAACGCTACAAGGTGCGGCGCTAAATCCTCCGCCACCATAGCGCGCATTCTTTGACACCGCATACCCTGTAGGAGCCAGCTTGCTGCAATCCGACGTCTCGGCGAAGCTTTTGATCTGCGAAGATTGTCGGAGTGCCGAAGCACAGCAAGCTGGCGCCCAAGGCTCACCCTAACTGGAGGTTTCCATGGTTCTGCGCTCGCAAATTCTCGCCCACAAACTCGAACTCCCCAGCGCCGAGCAGGCCCTGCCCGGCCGCGAGACGCCGCTGCCAGTAGCCGGCGCCCATTACGTCAATGGCCACACCCTGCAGGCACCATTCCCGGCCGGCATGCAACAAGCGGTATTCGCCCTCGGCTGTTTCTGGGGTGCCGAGCGACGCTTCTGGCAACAACCTGGCGTATGGACCACTGCTGTCGGCTACGCGGGTGGCCATACGCCCAACCCGACCTATGAGGAAGCCTGCTCCGGCCTGACCGGGCACACCGAAGCGGTGCTGGTGGTGTTCGACCCGCAGCAGACCAGCTACGCGGCGCTGCTGAAAGTTTTCTGGGAAGCACACAATCCGACCCAGGGCATGCGCCAGGGCAACGACATCGGCAGCCAGTACCGCTCGGCGATCTACTGCTATGGCGCCGAGCAACTGGCCGCCGCCGAAGCCAGCCGGACACAGTTTCAAGCCGAGCTGGAGCAGGCCGGGTTCGGCCCCATCACCAGCGAAATCGCCGAAGCACCGCCTTTCTACTATGCCGAGGCCTACCACCAGCAATACCTGGCAAAAAACCCCAGTGGCTATTGCGGGCTAGGCGGCACAGGCGTGTGCCTGCCGGCATGACCGCAGGTCATTTCATTGCCGCGGAGAAAAACTGCTGGCCTGGGCCATCTGCCACATGCGCGAGTAGAACTCGCCCGAGACCTCGCCGCTGAGCAGTTCACCCGGCGCGAGAAACACGTGCAGCTGCGAATACAGCTTGATCTCGCTGGCCGACATGCGCCGCACCAGGTGCTTGGCCTCCAGCTGCTCGGGGTGTTCAAGGCCTGCAGCCGCAAGCATCTCGGCCAGCCCCTTGAGGGTATTGTGGTGAAAGCTGCGGACCCGCTCGGCCTTGTCCGGCACCACCAAAGCGCGCTGGCGTAACGGATCCTGGGTGGCCACACCAGTCGGGCATTTGTTGGTGTGGCACGCCTGGCTCTGCAGGCAGCCGAGGGCGAACATGAAACCACGCGCCGAGTTGGCCCAGTCGGCTCCCAGCGCCAGCACACTGGCAATGTCAAAGGCGCTGACGATCTTGCCGCTGGCACCAATCTTGATCTGCTCACGCAAACCGATACCGACCAGGGTGTTGTGTACGAACAGCAGGCCTTCACGCAGCGGTACGCCGATATGGTCGGTGAATTCCAGCGGCGCGGCGCCGGTGCCGCCCTCCTTGCCGTCCACCACAATAAAGTCCGGCAGGATTCCGGTTTCCAGCATGGCCTTGGCGATGCCCATAAACTCCCAGGGGTGCCCCAAGCAGAACTTGAAACCCACCGGCTTACCCGCAGATAACTCACGCAGTTTGGCAATGAACTGCAGCAGCTCGATCGGCGTGGCAAAGGCACTGTGTCGCGCCGGTGAAATACAATCCTGGCCCATTGGCACGCCACGGGTCAGGGCAATCTCAGCACTGACCTTGTGCTTGGGCAGAATGCCGCCGTGCCCCGGCTTGGCACCCTGGGACAGCTTGATCTCGATCATTTTCACCTGCGGATTTGCCGCCTGCTCGGCAAAGCGCTGCGGATCGAAACTGCCATCTGCATGGCGACAGCCGAAGTAACCGCTGCCCAACTCCCACACCAGATCACCGGCGTGTTCGCGGTGATAGGGGCTGATGCTGCCCTCACCGGTGTCGTGATAGAAACCGCCCAGTCTGGCGCCCTGATTCAACGCACGAATAGCGTTGGCGCTGAGCGAGCCAAAGCTCATCGCCGAGATATTGAACAGCGACGCCGAATACGGCTGGGTGCATTGCGGCCCGCCAATGCTCACCCGAAACGTTCCAGGGTCGACGTGCAAGGCCGGCAGCATGGAGTGACCGATAAACTCGAAGCCACTCTGGTAGACATCGGCCAGGGTACCAAACGCCTTGTCTGCGCTCTGGTTCTTGGCCCGCGCATACACCAGCGAACGCTGGGCACGGGAGAACGGCAATTGATCGCCGTCGGCCTCCAGCAGGTACTGGCGGATTTCCGGACGAATTGCCTCAACCAGGTAGCGAATATTGCCGAGAATCGGGTAGTTGCGCCGCACCGCCTGGCGCGTCTGCAGCAGGTCATTGATACCTACCGCGCTGAGCAGGGCGGCGATCAATGTCAGCCCCCACAACCACTCGTGGGAGCCAACAAAAGGCAGACTGAGCAAAGTGAACAACACGCAGAACGCGAAGCAGGCATAGCGGTTCAACAGCGACACATTCATATCGACTCCCGGCAAACAGACTGGTCCTCGCGACACCTTAATGACTTAAGCGGTCTTTTCCTCGATTAGCCAGTCCATGCGCCAGCCTGCCTGGCTTTGCCCGAGCAACGTGGTCAGCCAGGGCAGAACCTGCTTGAGCTCCTCCTCCAGGCCCCAGGGCGGATTGCTGATCACCAGGCCGGAACCGTTCAGGCGCTGGGCGTCATCGGCGGGGTGCACATAGAGTTCGATGCGTAGCAGCGTGGGTGCGCTGCTCTTGCCCAGGTCGCGATAAAAGCGCCGGAGTTGGCCCAGCTCCTTGATCGGGTACCAGATCGCCACCACCGCCTGACGCATCCGACCAATGGCTTCATTCAAGGCCTGTACGCAACGCTCCTGCTCATCGGCCTGCTCGAAAGGCGGGTCGATCAGCAACAGCGCACGCTTCTCGCGGGTCGGCAGCAACGCACGCGCCACGTGCCAGCCTTCGCCCAGGTGCACGGCAACGCGGCGGTCGCCGGCCATGTTTTCCTTGAGCAGGCGGCCGTCTTCCGGGTGTTTCTCGTTGAGGTGCAGACGATCCTGTTCGCGCGTCAGCATGCGCGCCAGCTCCGGCGAGCCGGGGTAATGGCGCAGCACGCCACCCGGGTTCATGGCGCGGATCACTTCCAGGTAGTCGAGCAGCGGGTCCGGCACATCCGTGGCCTGCCACAAGCGTGCGATGCCCTGCAGCCACTCGCCGGTGCGGCTGGCCTGATCACCTTGCAAGTCGTACAGGCCAACGCCAGCGTGGCTGTCGAGGTAGGCGAACGGCGCCTCCTTGCGTGAAAGCAGGGCTATCAGGCGGCTCAATACATAGTGTTTCAGTACATCGGCATGATTGCCGGCGTGAAAGGCGTGACGGTAATTCATCGGGCGGACTCCTGTGGCCGCACAGTTTAACAGGCTGTCCGCAACTGCCGCGCCAGCATTTGCACTGGCCACGGCCAGCTGCAACTGGCTATGGTTATGCGTCCTGATGCAACAAAACCTCATGGAGCCTGACCTAATGCCACTGCAACAGCTGCTGGGGATCGACCTGCCATTGATTCAAGCGCCCATGGCCGGGGTGCAAAACCATGCACTGGCCGTAGCCGTATCAGATGCCGGCGGCCTCGGCTCGCTGCCCTGCGCCATGCTCGACAGCGACGGGTTGCGTGCAGAGCTGACGGCGCTGACAGCCAAGACCCGCAAGCCCTACAACCTCAACTTCTTCTGTCATACCCAGGCGCCAGCCGATTCGCTGCGCGAGGCTGCCTGGCGCGAGGCACTGGCGCCTTACTATGCCGAGCTTGGTCTGGATCCGGCCAATATCGCCGCAGGCCCTGGTCGGCAGCCGTTTAGCACCGACATGGCCGATCTGCTCGATGAGTTTCGCCCGCCAGTGGTGAGTTTTCACTTCGGCCTGCCCTGCGCCGAGCTACTGCAACGGGTGCGCGCTTGCGGAGCCAAGATCCTTAGTTCCGCAACCACGGTCGAGGAAGCCCTGTGGCTTGAGGCGCATGGCGCCGACGCGATCATCGCCCAGGGCCTGGAAGCGGGCGGGCATCGCGGCATGTTTCTCAGCGATGAGCTGAGCAGCCAGCTCGGCATCTTCGCCCTGCTGCCGCAGATCGTCCAGGCGGTAAGGCTGCCGGTGATTGCCGCCGGCGGTATCGCCGATGCCGCAGGGGTGCGCGCGGCCATGGCCCTGGGCGCGGCCGGGGTGCAAATCGGCACCGCCTACCTGTGCTGCGATGAGGCCAGCACCAGCGCGATTCACCGCGCAGCCCTGCACGGCCCGGCGGCGCAACACACCGCACTGACCAACCTGTTCAGCGGCCGCCCGGCGAGAGGCATCGTTAATCGCCTGATGCGTGAGCTGGGCCCGATCAGCCCGCTCGCGCCGGCCTTCCCCCTGGCCACGGCGGCCGTTGCGCCACTGCGAACCAAAGCGGAAAGCCAGGGCAGCGGTGATTTCTCACCGCTCTGGGCCGGGCAGAATGTCAGCGGCTGCAAGGCCATCAGCGCCGCCGCGCTGACCCGCGAGCTGGCTCAGGGTTTTATCCAATAGACCCGACAGCGGCTGAGCAACGCTGCAGGGTGGATGACGTTTCACCCATCCACCATTGCGATCTGGTGGATGGGTGACGCGTCATCCACCCTACTCGACTAAGCCTCTATCACGCTCATTAATAGTGCTGGGAGGCACGCGCGCAGCTGCTTAGACTCGGCACATCGCAACCGGAGGTATACCCATGTCCGAGTCTCTGCTCAGTTCCCGCAACCTGGCCTTCGAGCTCTACGAAGTGCTGGACGCCGAAGGCCTGACCCAGCGCGAACGTTTCGCTGAACACAGCCGCGAAACCTTTGACGCGGCCATCGACACCGCCCGCAGCATTGCGGAAAACCTGTTCGCCCCGCACAACCGCAAGAACGACGAGCACGAACCGGAGTATGTCGACGGTGCGGCGGTGCTGATCCCCGAAGTGAAACCGGCGGTGGATGCCTTCCTCGAAGCGGGCTTCCTCAACGCCACCCGCGAGTTCGAGGCAGGCGGCATGCAGTTGCCCAACCTGCTGTCGCAGGCCTGCTTTGCGCACTTCCAGTCGGCCAACGCAGCGACTACCTCCTACCCGTTCCTGACCATGGGCGCGGCCAACCTGATCGAGAACTTTGGCAGTGCCGAGCAGAAGCAACGCTTCCTGCAGCCGATGATCGATGGTCGTTTCTTCGGCACCATGGCCTTGACCGAGCCGCATGCCGGCTCCTCGCTGTCGGACATCCGCACCCGCGCCGAACCGGCCGAAGACGGCAGCTACCGGCTCAAGGGCAACAAGATCTTTATCTCCGGTGGCGACCACCCGTTGTCGGAAAACATCGTGCACATGGTGCTGGCCAAGCTGCCGGATGCACCGCCGGGCGTTAAAGGCATCAGCCTGTTTATCGTGCCAAAATTTCTGGTCAACGATGATGGCAGCCTGGGCCAGCGTAACGACGTGGTGCTGGCCGGACTGTTCCACAAGATGGGCTGGCGCGGCACCACCTCCACCGCGCTGAATTTTGGTGATAACGGCGATTGCGTGGCTTACCTGGTGGGCAAACCGCACCACGGCCTGAGCTACATGTTCCAGATGATGAACGAGGCGCGCATTGGCGTCGGCATGGGCGCGGTGATGCTCGGCTATGCCGGCTACCTGTACTCGCTGGACTATGCCCGTCAGCGCCCGCAAGGTCGCCTGCCGGATGGCAAAGACCCGACCTCCAGCCAGGTGGCGATCATCGAGCACGCCGATGTGCGGCGCATGTTGCTGACCCAGAAAGCCTATGTGGAAGGCGCCTTCGACCTCGGCCTGTACGCCGCTCGCCTGTTCGACGACACCCTGACCCTGGAGACTGAGGAAGAGCGCCGTATCGCCCTGGAGCTGCTCGACCTGCTGACCCCGATCGTCAAGTCCTGGCCGTCGGAGTTCTGCCTCAAGGCCAACGAACTGGCGGTCCAGGTTCTCGGCGGCCACGGCTACACCCGTGATTACCCGGTGGAGCAGTACTACCGCGACAACCGTCTCAACCCGATCCATGAAGGCACCCACGGCAGCCAGTCCCTCGACCTGCTCGGGCGCAAGGTGTCGATGAACGGCGGCGCAGCGCTCAAGCAACTGCTCAAGCTGATTCACGGCACCTGCCAACGCGCCGAAGCCCACGCCTCGCTGACGGCTTTGCGCCAGCCACTGGAGCAACTGCTCGCGCGCCTGCAAGCAGTGACCCTGGCGCTGCTGGGCGATTTGATGAGCGGCAAAGTGAATGAAGGCCTGGCCAACTCGGCGCTGTACCTCAAGGTGTTCGGCCATACCGTGATCGGCTGGCGCTGGCTGGAACAGGCGATCAAGGCCGAACAAGGCCTGGCTGCCGGCAACCCGGCCGATGTCGACTTCTATAAAGGCAAGCTGCAAGCCGCACGCTACTTCCTGACCTGGGAAGTGCCAAGCTGCCACCACGACCTGGCCATCCTCGAGGCCCGCGACGATACCTGCCTGGGCATGCAGGACACCTGGTTCTAAAACCCGTATCACGGGTGGACGCAGGGTGGGCGGCGCAAAAAAGGCTCTTTGGCTGGCAGCGTTGGTCGAGAGCCGCCTGACCCACCACGCGTTGTTGACCCCTGTGGCGAGGTTACGGCGCCTCCAGATATGTGTCACCTGCCAGCGATACAATAGCGCCTAACCCACCCTGCGAACGCTGCGCGCAACACACCACCGGAACCGGGCGTTTTTTTTGACAGGCGAGCAAGGGCGCAGGTTAGAATCCATGGCACGCACCATGCATATCGGTGCACCCGCCTTTCGATCCGGAGTACCTCCTTGGACGCTAGCACCATCAATAATCTGTTCTTGATCGGTGCATTGCTGGTGGCGTTGAGCATCCTGGTCAGCGCCTTCGGTTCGCGTTTCGGCATCCCCATCCTGGTGATTTTCCTCGCAGTCGGCATGCTTGCAGGCACCGACGGCCCCGGCGGCATTCTCTTCGACAATTACCCGCTGGCCTACCTGGTGGGCAACCTGGCGCTGGCGATCATCCTGCTCGATGGCGGCATGCGCACCCGCGTCTCCAGCTTCCGCGTGGCCCTGTGGCCCTCTTTGTCGCTGGCCACGTTCGGCGTACTGCTGACCGCCGGGTTGACCGGCGTGGCTGCCGCCTGGCTGTTCAACCTGAGCTGGATGGAAGGCCTGCTGATCGGCGCCATTGTCGGCTCCACCGACGCTGCCGCGGTGTTCAGTCTGCTCGGCGGACGTGGCCTCAACGAGCGGGTCAGCGCCACCCTGGAAATCGAATCCGGCAGTAACGACCCGATGGCGGTGTTCCTCACCGTTACCTTGATCGCCATGCTGGCCAGCGGCCAGGATGGCTTGAGCTGGTCGCTGCTCCTGCAACTGCTCCAGCAGTTCGGTATAGGTGCGCTGTTTGGCCTGGGTGGCGGCTGGCTGCTGCTGAAACTGGTCAACCGCATGGAGCTGGCCAACGGCCTGTATCCCTTGCTGGTGGTCAGTGGCGGACTGATTATCTTCGCCATCACCAATACCGTGGGCGGCAGCGGCATTCTGGCGATTTACCTGTGTGGCCTGCTGCTCGGTTACAAGCCGATCCGCTCGCGTCACGGCATCCTGCATATGCTTGACGGCCTGGCCTGGCTGGCCCAGATCGGCATGTTTCTGGTACTCGGCCTGCTGGTTACCCCCCATGAACTGCTGCCGATCGCCCTGCCGGCACTGGGCCTGGCTCTGTGGATGATTCTGTTCGCGCGACCGCTATCGATTTTTCTCGGCTTGCTGCCGTTCAAGGGCTTCCATGACCGCGAGCGGGTTTTTATCGCCTGGGTCGGCCTGCGTGGCGCGGTGCCGATCATTCTCGCCGTGTTCCCGTTTATGGCTGGCCTGGAGAATGCTCAGCTGTTCTTCAACGTGGCCTTCTTCATCGTGCTGGTCTCCCTGCTGCTGCAAGGCACCAGCCTGCCCTGGGCGGCCAAACTGTTGCGCGTCACCGTACCGCCGGAGCCGGCGCCGGTGTCGCGCGCCGGCCTGGACGTGCACCCCACCAGCCAGTGGGAGCTGTTTATCTACCGCCTGGGCGCTGAAAAATGGTGCATCGGTGCCGCCCTGCGGGAACTGAAGATGCCCGAAGGCACGCGCATCGCTGCGCTGTTTCGCGGCAAGGAACTGCTGCATCCCTCCGGCAGTACCCGGCTCGAGGCCGGCGATCTGCTCTGCGTGGTTGGCCATGAGCACGACCTGTTAGCCCTGGGCAAACTGTTCAGCCAGGCTCCCAAGCGCGGCCAGGACCTGCGCTTCTTCGGCGACTTCGTCCTCGAAGGCGATGCCGAGCTCGGCGCCGTTGCCGCCCTCTACGGCCTGAAACTGGCTGACATCAATAGCCAGCAAACGCTGGGCCGCTTCATCGGCCAACAGATCGGCGGCGAACCGGTGATTGGCGATCAGGTCGAATGGCAGGGCCTGACCTGGACGGTGGCGGCAATGGAGGGGAACAAGATCCGTAAAGTCGGCGTCAAATTCCCCGAAGGCAGTCGTCCGGGACCCGCCATGTTTCTCTGACGGGCTGTGGCAAACCACCTGCGCCAAGCTTTCAGCAACCTGTAAACTCAACATCTTTTCGAGCCACCGATCGCGACCATGCCTTCTTTACGCACCTATCTCGCCGTACTGCTGCTCGGGCTTTGCCTGAACAGCACCTTGAGCCTCGCCGCCGAGCCTCCCAAGCGCACCGATGTGCAGAGCAGCCTGGAAACCCTGGCCGAGCGCAAGCTGCCGGAGGCCGAACAACTGGCGCTCAAGCAGACGCTGGAAAAAACCCTTGAACTGCTCAACCAGCAGGCCGACAGCGAAAAGCGCCTCAGCGACCTCAAGCAGCAACTCGAACAGGCACCGCGACTGATCGGCGAAGCGCAGGCCGAACTGACCCGCCTCAAGGACAGCCAACCGACGCAGATCACCCAGCGCTATGCCGATACGGAGGTGCCAAAGCTGGAACAGTTGCTCAGTGAGCGCAATGCCCAGCTGAACGACTGGCAGAGGCAGATAATTGATGCCAATAGCCTGATCATTACCGCGCAGACCCGACCCGAGCGGGCGCAAGCGGAGATCAGCAGGAATCAAACACGCAGCCAAGAGATCAACAACGCCCTGAAAAGCGGTAAAGAGGCGGGCAAATCACTCACCGCAGAGCGACGCGACCTGCTCAATGCCGAGTTCGCCGCGCTCAATGCTCAAACCATGCTGCGGCGCGAGGAACTGGCCGGCAACAGCCTGCTGCAGGATCTGGGCGGCAGCCAGCGCGACGTGCTCGATGAGCGCATCAAACGACTGGAGCAGGAGCTGCTCGACCTGCAATCGTTGATCAACGAGAAACGCCGCGCGCTGTCCGAGCAAACCGTCGCCGAACAATCGCTTGAAGCAGAGAAAGCCGGCTCAGACAAACTGCTGACCAGTGTCAGCACACGCAATATCAGGTTATCCGACTACCTGCTGCGCTCCACTGAGCGCCTCAATCAGCTGACCCAGCAAAACCTGCAGACCCGTCAGCAACTGGACACCCTCAACCAGAGCGACCAGGCCCTGGATGAGCAGATCAGCGTATTGCAAGGCAGCCTGCTGCTGTCAAAGATCCTTTATCAGCAAAAACAGGCCTTGCCCGAGCTGACCCTGGACAATGGCCTGGCCAATGAAATCGCCGACATCCGCCTTTACCAGTTCGAGCTGGCCCAGCAGCGCGAGCTGCTCAGCAACCCTGCAGCTTATGTCGAGCAGCTGCTCGCCAAGCAACCCGCCGAAAACGTCACCGCAGAATTGCGTGCGACCCTGCTTGAGCTAATGGATACACGCCGCGGGCTGCTCGACCGGCTCAATCGCGAACTCAACGCCCTGCTCAACGAGTCGATCACCCTGCAGCTCAACCAGAAACAACTGCAAAACACCGCCCGCACCATGCGCGCGACCCTGGATGAGCAGATGTTCTGGATCCCCAGCAATAAACCGCTGGATCTTGACTGGTTCGCCAGCATGCCGCGCCTGCTGGAGCGGCAAATAGCCGACCTGCCATGGAGCACCAACCTGCGTGAGCTGGGCGCTGGCCTGATCGAGCGCCCGCTGTTGTTTCTGCCATTGTTATTGCTGATCGGCCTGCTGCTGTGGAAACGCAGCTACCTGTACCGCAAGCTGAGCGAGTTGCATCAGGACATCGGCCATTTCAAGCGTGATAGCCAACTGCACACGCCTCTGGCCGTATTACTCAATATGCTGCTGGCACTGCCCGGCACCCTGTTCCTAGCACTGTGCGGCTTCGCCTTGCAGATGGACGCCCGCGGCCAGAACGTCAACCTCGGTGCGGCCCTGTTCGAGATGGCCCAGGCCTGGCTGGTGTTCTACACCGTCTACCGGGTTCTCGCGCCAGGTGGCGTGGCCGAACTGCATTTCCGTTGGCCGCGCGCCCAGGTGGCCTTTCTCCACCGGCAGATTCGCCGCCTCGGTCTGGTGGTCATCGCCCTGGCCGGCGTCGTTGCCATTGCCGAACACCAGCCCGCCAGCCTGGCCGACGATGTCATCGGCATTGCCGTGGTCCTGGCCTGTTACGGCCTGATGGCCTGGCTGCTGCAAAAGCTGCTGTTGAGCGGTCCGGCGCGCGAGCAAGCATCGGCGTTCCGCATACTCCTCGGCATGCTGTTCAGTCTGCTGCCGCTGGCCCTGATCATCGCGGTCGGTTTCGGCTACTACTACACCGCGCTGAAGCTCAGTGATCGGCTAATCGACACCCTCTACCTGCTGGTGATCTGGCTGTTCGTCGAAGCCGCCTTCGTGCGCGGCCTCAGCGTCGCTGCCAGGCGCCTGGCCTACCAACGCGCCACCGCCAAACGCCTGGCCCAACAGGCTGCCGAGGGCGAAAGCGGCGACGTCGTGATCGAAGAGCCGACCCTGGACATCGAGCAGGTCAACCAGCAGTCGCTGCGCCTGATCCGCCTGGCCTTGCTGGGCGCCTTCATTGCCGGGCTTTACTGGGTCTGGGCCGACCTGATCTCGGTGTTCGCCTACCTGGACAACATCACCCTCTACGAATACAGCAGCGGCACCGGCGAAACCGCCAGCCTGGTGCCCATCAGCCTCAGCGACGTGCTCGGCGCACTCGTGATTGTCGGCATCACCGCGGCCCTGGCCCGAAACCTGCCGGGCCTGCTTGAAGTGCTGGTGCTGTCGCGCCTGAAACTGGCACAGGGCAGCGCCTACGCCACCACCACCCTGCTGTCCTACCTGATCGTCGCGATCGGCTTCGTGGTCACCCTGTCCACCCTCGGGGTCAGCTGGGACAAACTGCAATGGCTGGTGGCAGCGCTATCGGTCGGCCTCGGTTTCGGCCTGCAGGAAATTTTCGCCAATTTCATTTCCGGCCTGATCATTCTGTTCGAACGCCCAGTGCGCATCGGCGACGTGGTGACCATCGGCAACCTGTCCGGCACGGTGAGCAAGATCCGTATCCGCGCCACCACCATCACCGACTTCGATCGCAAGGAAATTATCGTCCCGAACAAAACCTTCGTCACCGACCAGCTGGTCAACTGGTCGCTGAACGACACCGTCACCCGGGTGATCATCAAGATTGGCGTGGCTTACGAGACCGACCTGGCGCTCGCGCGCAAGCTGATGATGCAAGCCGCCGTAGAAAATCCACGGGTGCTGCGCGATCCGGAACCCATGGTGCTGTTCCTTACGATCAGCGCCAGCACCTTCGATTACGAGTTGCGCTTCCACGTGCGCGAACTGGGCGACCGCAATGCCTCCACCGATGAGATCCTCACCCGCATCGCCTTGAGCTTCCGCGAGCACAACGTCGAGATGGCCTTCAACCAGGTCGAGGTCATGGTCAAGAACCTGCAGGGCCAGGAACTCAACCTGAGCACCGGCAAGAGCATGGGACCAACCCAGACCGACGCACTCAAGCCCGCGCTTAATAAGCCGGCCGCAGAGCCCGATCAGGACCCGATCACCCCGACGACACCCGCAATCGATCCGCAATAAACACCGCGCGGCGCTCGGGGTCTACAGATCGAGCAACGCGCGGGTCGAGCCTGCCGCCCCATAACGCTGGAGTTTGCCGTGAAGTCGCTCACTGACCTGACCTTCGATAATCGCTTCGCCCGGCTCGGCGATGCCTTTTCTACCCAGGTGCTGCCCGAGCCGATTGCCGAACCGCGCGTGGTGGTGGTCAGCCCGGCGGCCATGGCCCTGCTCGACCTCGATAGCAGCGAAGTCGACGGTGAGGATTTCGCCCAGCTGTTCGCCGGGCACAAACTGTGGAGCGCAGCCGAGCCGCGGGCCATGGTCTATTCCGGGCACCAGTTCGGCAGTTACAACCCGCGCCTGGGCGATGGCCGTGGCCTGCTGTTGGGTGAGGTGGTGAACGAGTCCGGCGAATACTGGGATCTGCACCTCAAGGGCGCCGGGCAGACACCCTACTCGCGCAATGGCGATGGCCGCGCCGTGCTGCGTTCATCGATCCGCGAGTTCCTCGCCAGCGAACACCTGCACGCCCTCGGCATCCCCAGCTCGCGGGCGCTGTGCGTGACCGCCTCGAGCACCCCGGTATGGCGCGAGAAACAGGAGCGCGCGGCCATGATCCTGCGCCTGGCACCGAGTCATGTGCGTTTCGGCCACTTCGAGTACTTCTATTACACCCGCCAGCACGAGCAGCTTAAGCAGCTCGGTGAGCACGTGCTGAGCTGCCACTTCCCGGCTTGCCGGGAGCAACCCGAACCCTATCTGGCAATGTTCCGCGAGGTGGTCGAGCGCAACGCCGAACTGATCGCCCACTGGCAGGCCTATGGCTTTTGCCACGGGGTGATGAACAGCGACAACATGTCGATCCTCGGCATCACTTTCGACTACGGCCCCTATGCCTTCCTCGATGACTTCGACGCCAAGCACATCTGCAACCACTCCGACGACACGGGGCGCTATAGCTTCAGCAACCAGGTGCCGATCGCCCAATGGAACCTCGCCGCCCTCGGCCAGGCGCTGACCCCGCTGGTGGAGATTGATGCGCTGCGCGAGACCCTGAACCTGTTCCTGCCGCTGTACCAGGCGCATTACCTCGACCTGATGCGCCGCCGCCTGGGCGTGCTCAGCAGCGACGCTGGCGACGACGCGCTGGTCCAGCGCCTGCTGCAACTGATGCAAGGCAGCGCGGTGGACTACACGAATTTCTTCCGCGAGCTGGGTGACAGCGCGCCCGCACAAGCCGTGACGCGACTGCGCGAAGACTTTACCGACCTCACCGGGTTCGATGCCTGGGCCACCGACTACCTGGCCCGCAGCCAGCACGACGGCGACGACCAGGCACAACGGCGCACGCGCATGCACGCGGCCAACCCCAAGTACATCCTGCGCAACTACCTGGCCCAGCAAGTCATCGACGCCGCCGAACAGGGCGACTACGCCCCGGCGCGCGAACTGCACACCGTGCTCAACCGGCCGTTCGACGAGCAACCCGGCTTCGAGCGCTACGCCCAGCGCCCGCCGGAATGGGGCAAACATCTGGAAATCAGCTGCTCCTCCTGAACGGCCCGCCACATCCTACAAACGCGCTGCGGCCAGCAATCCGTAGGATGGCGTTGAGCGTAGCGATACCCATGCCGTGGCATTGAGCACAGCGACACCCATCGGCTCGGCGCCCTGCTCGCGCAGCTGCGCCAGGCAGCTGGGTGGAAGGTCCGTAAGGCGCAACGCGCAGTACGCGGCTGGGAGAACGGTGCAGCCTTATCGGTTAAACCGAAAAGGCATATAAACCTTCTCAAACATTCTTAGACTCTCTAAGCAGCAAGCCTTATCTTCTGCGCCTCGCGCGGCTGCCCTTGAGCGCGCCCGATGCCTCACACGAGATTCGCACGCTAAGGACGTTCATGTTCTGGGACTCACTGCCCTTGCCCCTGCTGTTTGTCGGCGCCCTGCTAGCCTGGGTGTTGTATGCCTTCGTGCGCGAGAAATGGAGCCCGGACATAGTCGCGGCCATCGCCGTGGCCGCCTTGCTGATCAGCCAGCTGCTATCGCCGGCAGAAGTGCTCAGCGTGCTCTCCAACTCGGCGCCAGTGACCATCGCCTGCATGTTCGTGCTGTCCGCGGCACTGGAGCGCACCGGTTGTATCGATGCCCTGGGTAACTGGCTGGGCAACCTGGTGGGCACCAGTCAGATCCGGGTCTTTGTCGGCCTGACCATCACCGCCCTGGTCGCCTCGGCCTGCCTGAACAACACCCCGGTGGTGGCTATTCTTACCCCGGTGGCCATCGCCCTGGCCAGACGTAGCGGCAGCCTGCCGTCGAAACTGCTGATTCCGCTGTCCTACGCCACCATCCTCGGCGGCACCCTGACCATGATCGGCACCTCGACCAACATCCTGGTCGACGGCGTAGCACGCAAGGCCGGCCTGGCGCCCTTCGGCATCTTCGAGATCACCGGCGCCGGGCTGATCCTCGCCACGGTCGGCATGGTCTACCTGCTGACCATTGGTCGCCACCTGCTGCCCGAACGCGAAACCCTGTCCAAGCAACTACGCCCCGACCTCGACCGCACCTTCATGACCGAGTTGCTGGTGCCGCACGACTCGCCCGTAATCGGCAAAACCCTGGCCGAGGCCAATCTCAACGGCGGCAGTGGCCTGCAGGTGCTCAAGCTGTTCCGCCAGGAGCAGGAACTGACCGAGCCGGCACATAGCACCCTGCTGGCCAGCGGCGACCGCCTGGTCCTGCATGGGCAGGTGAAAGACGTGGTCGATCTGCGTGAAAGTGGCCACCTGACATTCAACCGCGGCGATGCCTTCGAAACCATCAGCAGCCATGACGTGATCCTTGCCGAAGCCATCGTCGGGCGTAACTCGCGCTACAGCCACCGGCCGATGCGCGACCTCGACCTCACTGCGCGCTATGGCATCGCGGTGCTCGCCGTGCATCGCCAGGACGAGAATATCCAGGGCAACCTGGATGACTTCGAACTGCAGTTCGGTGACGTGATGCTGGTCGAAGGCACTCCCTCGCAGATCAAGCGCTTCGCCGACAACGGCGAGCTGATCAGCCTCAACGCCGTGCAGGAGCGCGCCTTCCGCCGCGACAAGGCGCCCATCGCGATCATCGCCACCCTGTCGGTGATGATACTCGCCGCCTTCGGCCTGATGCCCATCGAGGGCCTGGCCATTATCGGCGCGGTCACCGTACTCGCCACCCGCTGCCTGGATGTGGAAGACGCCTACAAGGCGGTGGACTGGAAGATCCTCAGCCTGATCTTCGGCATGCTGGCCATCAGCATCGCCATGGACAAGGTCGGCCTGGTCAAGCTGCTGGTGGAAAGCATCATGAGCTGGCTGCCCTGGGCCGGACCGCTGCTGATGCTGTCGCTGATCTACCTGCTGACCTCGGTGCTTACCGAAATGCTCTCAAACAACGCCGTGGCGGTGCTGGTCACCCCCATCGCCATCGGCCTGGCCCAGCACCTGGGCGTCGACCCGCGGGGCTTTGTGGTCGCCGTGATGTTCGCCGCCAGCGCGAGTTTCGCCACCCCCATCGGCTACCAGACCAACACCTTTGTCTACAACGCCGGCGGTTACCGCTTCACCGACTTCATGAAAGTCGGCATCCCGCTCAACCTGCTGCTGTGGATCGTGGCCAGCTTTGTCATACCCTGGTTCTTCCCGCTGACACCGGTTTAACGGCATAAGCGGCGAACATATCAATCTAAACTAGGAGCCTGTCGGGCTTGACCGTTCGTAGCGAGGGAAAGCCCGGCTTGAGGTAGTTTTTCTGCTTTTCCGAGGCGAATAGCTGGCTATTTTACGAGGGAAAGCAGAAAAAATGGCCAAGTCCGGCTTTTCCGCAGTAGAACAGTGTTAAGTCCGACAGGGCTCCTGGGGCCCGTTTCATTGCTCTAACGCATTGACCGAACCTTGCTGCTTTGTCCATGCTGCGTGTCTTTCAAACTGCCCTGAAGGAACGCGCGCATGAAACTGGAAACCCTGGCCATCCACGCCGGCTACAGCCCCGACCCGACCACCAAGGCGGTGGCGGTACCGATCTACCAGACCAGCTCCTTTGCCTTCGATGACACCCAGCACGGTGCCGACCTGTTCGACCTGAAGGTCGCCGGCAATATCTATTCGCGGATCATGAACCCCACCAACGCCGTGCTCGAAGAGCGCGTGGCGGCACTGGAAGGCGGTGTCGGTGCGCTGGCCGTGGCTTCCGGCATGGCGGCTATTACCTACGCCATCCAGACCGTGGCCGAGGTCGGCGACAACATTGTCTCGGTGGCCAAGCTGTACGGCGGCACCTACAACCTGCTGGCCCACACCCTGCCGCGCTTTGGTATCGAAACACGCTTCGCCGACCACGACGATATCGCCGCCCTCGAAGCGCTGATCGACGACAAAACCAAAGCCGTATTCTGCGAATCCATCGGCAACCCAGCGGGCAATATCGTTGATCTCGCCGCTTTAGCCGCTGCGGCGCATCGCCATGGCGTGCCGCTGATCGTCGACAACACCGTGGCCACGCCGATCCTCTGCCGGCCGTTCGAGCATGGCGCAGACATCGTCGTGCACTCGCTGACCAAGTACATCGGCGGCCACGGCACCAGCATCGGCGGCATCGTGGTGGATTCCGGCAAATTCCCCTGGGCGGACAACCAGGCGCGCTTCCCGCTGCTCAACACGCCGGATCCGTCCTACCACGGCGTGACCTACACCGAAGCCTTCGGCCCCGCCGCCTTTATCGGCCGCTGCCGTGTGGTGCCGCTGCGCAACACTGGCGCGGCGCTGTCGCCATTCAACGCCTTCCTGATTCTGCAAGGCTTGGAAACCCTGGCCCTGCGCATGGAGCGCCACTGCGAGAACGCCCTCAAGGTCGCCCATTACCTGCAAAACCACCCGCAAGTGGCTTGGGTCAAATACGCCGGCCTGCCCGATCACCCGGAGCATGCACTGGCGCAGCGCTACTGCGGTGGCAAACCGGCCTCGATCCTCTCGTTCGGCATCGTCGGCGGCCAAGAAGCCGGCGCGCGCTTTATCGATGCACTGCAGTTGGTGGTGCGCCTGGTGAATATCGGCGATGCCAAATCGCTGGCCTGCCACCCGGCTTCGACCACCCACCGCCAGCTCAATGACGAAGAACTGCAGCGCGCCGGCGTGCCGCGCGACATGGTGCGCCTGTCCATCGGCATCGAGCACAGCGACGACATCCTCGCCGACCTGGCCCAGGCGCTGGACGCCGCCGCGGCCTGATCACCCTTGATATCTGCGCAAGCGACTCCAGATTAGGGATAACCGCCTCTGGAGTCGCCCATGTCCAACCCCCTGCTCATCCCCTGCCCACACTGCAACGGCCTCAACCGTATCCCCGCTGAACGCCTCAGCGATGCGCCACGCTGCGGTCGCTGTAAAGCCGAGGTGCTGCCGAGCAAACCCTTCGAGCTGACCCAGGCCAGCTTCGCTGCACAGAACAAAGGCGATCTACCGCTGCTGATTGATATCTGGGCCAGCTGGTGCGGCCCATGCCGCAGCTTTGCCCCCATCTACGAACAGGCCGCCGCGCAGTTGCAGGGCCACTGCCGCCTGGCCAAGCTGGACAGCGAAGCCAACCCGCAACTGTCGGCAGAGATGGGCATCCGCTCGATCCCCAGCCTGATCCTGCTCAAAGGTGGCGTGGAGGTCGCTCGGCAAAGCGGCGCGCTGCCTTTGCCCCAATTACTGGGCTGGCTGCGCCAGCAAGGCATCTGAGCGGATCGGTCAACCCGCGGCCAGCCATGCGGTCATTACCCGGCGCCCATTCAACCTTTAGGCTGGCCTGACCTTCACCCAGGGAGCCGAACAATGTCGATGCCGATTGAACTGGTGCGCCAACTTACCGAAGAGCACATCGCCTTCGTCAAACGCAGCGGTCTCAGGGCCGAGGTGCTCGAGCCGGGATTTGTGCGCTTGTGTATGCCGCTTGCCGGCAACCAGAACCATATCGGCAGCATGTACGCCGGTGCACTCTTCACCCTGGCGGAAATTCCCGGCGGTGCCCTGTTTCTCACCAGCTTCGACAGCCAGCGTTTCTACCCGGTGGTCAAAGAGATGAATCTGCGCTTTCGCCGCCCCGCCACGGGCGACATTTACGTTGAGGCCCGACTCGATACCGAGCAAATCGAGCGACTGCAGAGCGAGGCGCAAGAGCGGGGCAAGGCCGACTATCTATTGGAATTACAGCTGTGCGATGTCAATGGCGACATAGTGGCTGAGAGTCGCGGACTCTATCAATTACGTGCGCACTGACGTCTGCCCTTGCCTTGGATCAAAAGAACGGCTATTTCTTGATGGATAATAAATCGCCGACATCCATCGGCCGGAGATTTACCTCATGTTCACTCATATCCTCATTGCCCATGACTTGCGCGACACGGCCGACTTGGCGCTGTGCCGTGCCGCCCAGCTTGCCCAGCAGCACAATGCCAAGCTGACCATACTCCACGTCCTTGACCCTACCCAGAGCAGCCAGGTGCATGAGCAGGCCCACAAGACCCTGGACCGCAGCATCACCCAATATGCCCCGCCGGGCAGCAAACTGCAGCTGATCAGCGGCAAGCCTTCCGAAGTTGTACTGCAGCAGGTCGCGGAGCTGGGTTGCGACCTTTTGGTGCTGGGCGCTCACCACCAACGTCACGACTTCTTCTCCGGTACCAGCCTGGATCGTATCGCCCGAAACTGCAGCGTGCCGCTGCTGCTGGTCGCCCGCGGCGAACACCAGCCCTACCTGCGCGCGCTAGCCGCTATCGACTTCTCGCTCTGCGCCTGCAGTGCCTTGGAACAAGCCTACCGCCTGCTGCCGGCAACTGCCGAACTGCATGCATTGCACGTATTCGAACCGGACAAGGGCACACCCAAGCAAGTCGAGGCACAACTGCAGATCCAGCGTGCCTTGATCGATCAACTGCTGGAAGACGAAGCGCAGATCCTGCCCGCCGACGGCCCGACCCTGACCCACTCGATGCAGCAAGGCGGCATCCTGCGCAGCCTCCAGGAACAGCTAAAAGCCCGCCGCTGCGAGCTGCTGGTACTCGGCAGCCATGGCCGCAGCGCCTTGTCCCAGGCGCTGCTCGGCAGCCTGGCGCAGCACTTCCTGCACAAGGCACCCTGCGACATCCTGGTCGTGCGCTAAGCAGCCACACCCAAACAATCAAGGCGCCGGATGGCGCCTTGATTGTTTATATGTCTGAACGCCTGACAGAGGCCTCGAGCAGATGGTCATTCGTCATAGACAGTGCAGCATGATTGATCGATCCGGCAACGCACAGTATCGCCTCACTCAAGCCAGCTCAATCAGCCGCCTCAAGCAAATCGTGCAGCTCGACGAACTGCTGGGTCAGCTTGTGCCGTGCATCCAGATAAATCAGCGGCATGCAGGCCTGGTGTGACTCACGCATGCGCACCGAGCTCATCAGGTTCACCGGCAACACCGGCAAGCCTTCGGCGATCAGCTCATTAAGCAACTGCTGCGGCAAGGTCGCCCGCGGCTGGAACTGGTTGACCACGATGCCCTCGACTTGCAGCCCTTCGTTATGGTCTTCCTTGAGTTCTTCGATTTCCCGCAACAACCCATACAGGGCCTGACGCGAGAAACTGTCGCAGTCGAAGGGAATCAGTACCCGATCCGCCGCGATCAGCGCGGAAACGGTGTAGAAATTCAACGCAGGCGGCGTGTCCAGATAGATCCGGTCGTAATCTTCGGCCAGCTCATCGAGCAGTTTGCGCAACTTGTTGATCTTGTGCTTCGACTCAAGCTTGGGCTGCAGGTCAGCCAGTTCCGCCGTAGCCGTGATTACGTGCAGGTTGTCGAACGGCGTCTCGTAGATATCGACCCGGCCTTTCTTGGCAAAAGGACCACTGGTCAAGCTGAGTTTGAAAAACTCGGCAATCCCCATAGGGATCTCATCGCCCGTCAGGCCGGTGAGGTAATGGGTGGAATTGGCCTGTGAATCCAGATCGACCAACAACGTGCGATACCCCTGCGAAGCACTCACCGCCGCCAGGTTGCAGGCAATACTGGACTTGCCCACCCCGCCTTTCTGATTGAACACCACACGCCGCATGACAAACCTCCCTGATTCCGTTGGCCTTGGATTCTATGCAAAGTGCATGACAAGGGCGAGGTCGGCGCTTTAAATCGCCCGCCCATCCATCAGAAGCGCCCTGGCAAAGTTTGCGCAGAATGCCTGCGCCCTAGATAATGCGGGCACTTCGCCATGGCACCGCCGACACCTCAACCTGTCGCGCGCAACCGCCGCAGTTGACAAGGACGCCCACCAGGGCCGGGGAAACGCTTCGCGTGATGCATTTCAGGATCGAGCAATGGCGTGCCTGGGCCCCGGGCCTGGAGAGCACTGAAGATTGGCGCGCCTGGTGCGAGGCGCCCATGCGCCTGCATGACGGCCAGCAGCAACCGGACGTCAGCTTCCTTCCGGCCATGCAGCGCCGGCGCCTCAGCCGCCTGGCGCGGATGCTGTTTCAGGTTGCCTGGCCGCTGGCCGAACCCTACCCGGCCTTGCCCCTGGTATTCGCCTCGCGCCACGGCGAAAGCCCGCGAACCCTGGCCATCCTCAGCGACCTGGCGCGCGATGAACCGCTGTCGCCGACCCAATTTAGCCTATCCGTGCACAACGCCATCATCGGCCAATGGTCAATCCTGCGTGGTGATACCAGCGAAATGACTGCCATTGCCGCCGCTGGCGATGGCCTCGAACACGCCATGCTGGAAGCCGGCCTGCTGCTCGGCGAAGGCGCCCCGGCAGTATTATTGGTCATCGCCGAGGAAGCGCCGCCGCCAGTGTATGCACCTTATGTCGACGACGTGCCGTTTCCCTACGCCGTTGCCCTGCTGCTGACCCCTGGAAATGACTGGCAACTGCAGCTGTGCACTGGCGGCGGCGAAAGCCTCAAAACCGAATGGCCACACCCCATCAACCTGCTTCGGGCGCTCTGCAGCGAACAGCAGTCCCTCGTGCATAACTGGAAAAGCCGTCAATGGACCTGGTCACACAACACGGCCTGAGCCCATACAGCGCGCCCCTCTGGTGGCGGCTGATTGCCACTGCACTGAGTTTCACCCTGTTTGGCGTGGGCGGTGTGCTGCTGCGCATCCTGGTATTCCCCATACTGGGATTGCTGCCGAGCGATACCGAGACACGCCGCCGGCGCGCCCGTGGGGTGATCAGCTGGGCGTTCCGCACGTTCGTGCAGTTCATGTTCCGCTGCGGGGTGCTGACCTACGAGGTGAGAGGCGCCGAACGCCTGGGCCGACCGGGCCAGTTGGTCATCGCCAACCACCCCTCGCTGATTGATGTAGTGATGCTGATCGCCTTCATCCGCGACGCCAATTGCGTGGTCAAGCAGAGCCTGTGGCAAAACCCATTTATGCGCGCGCCGATTCGCGCCGCCCAGTACATCAGCAACAGTGGCAGCATGGACATGCTCGATGAGGCTGCAGCAGCCTTGCACGACGGTCAGACCCTGGTGATTTTTCCCGAAGGCACGCGTACCACACCGGGGCAACCACCTGAATTTCACCGCGGTGCCGCCGCCATCGCGCTGCGCGGCGCACGCATCATTACCCCAGTGGCAATCAGCGTGACACCGACCACCCTGACCAAGGCCGAGCCTTGGTACCGTATTCCGTCGCGACGTTTCCACATCTGTCTGCGTGTGGGCGAAGATATCGATCCGCAACTGTTCAGTACCCAGGGCTCGGCGCCCATAGCTTCGCGTAAACTCAACGATTTTTTGCATCGCCACTTCATCAAGGAGCTCGCCGTAGATGAGCGATTTAACGCTGGAAATTAAGCACCTGATCATTGAATCCCTAGGCCTGGAAGACATGGTGGCCGCAGACATCGCCACCGATCAGCCACTGTTCGGCGAAGGCCTGGGGCTGGACTCGGTGGATGCTTTGGAGTTGGGCCTGGCGATCCAGAAGCGCTTCGGCATCAAGATCGACGCCGAAGCCAAGGACACCCGTGAGCACTTTGCCAACGTGGCCAGCCTGGCGGCCTTCGTTGCAGCACGGCAAACGGCCTGAGGATCCAGCACATGCAAACCCGTGATGAAATCTTCGCCACCCTGCGCGACGCCATGGTCGAACTGTTCGAGCTGGACGCCGAGCGCGTGACCCTGAATGCCAATCTCTACCAGGACCTGGAAATCGACAGTATTGATGCTGTCGACCTGATTGATCACATCAAGCGCCAGACCGGCAAGAAAATCGCCGCTGATGAGTTCAAGTCGGTACGCACCGTGAGCGATGTGGTCGATGCCGTTTACCGCCTGGTCAACCCGGACAACTGATGGCCGGACAGTTTATGAAGAGTCGCGCATGAGTCGCCTGCTCGGCCTGCTGTTGGTCGTGGCCGGCCTGGCCTATCCCTTTGCCGTGTATTACGGCATGGAGCACCTGTCGCCCCGGATCTTCGCCGCCCTGCTGGGCGGACTCTGGCTGGCGCGCCTGCTGCTGGGCAAGCAAGGCGTGGGCGGACGCTGGATGGCCGCTGCGGCACTGGCCTTCTGCCTGCTGCTGGGCCTGGCTGGCGAGCCGGCACTGCTGCGCTGGTACCCGGTATTGATCAGCCTGCTGCTGCTCGGTCTGTTTGCCCTTAGCCTGCAGGTCGGCCCGCCGCTGGTCGAGCGGCTGGCACGTCTGCGTGAGCCGGAATTACCCGAGGTGGCGGTGCGCTACACCCGCCAGGTGACCAAGGTCTGGGCGCTGTTCTTTCTCGGCAACGGCATGATCGCCGCGGCCCTGACCCTGTGGGCACCGCTGTCCTGGTGGACGCTCTACACCGGGCTGATTTCCTATGGCCTGATCGGCCTGCTGTTCGCCGGCGAATGGCTGGTACGCCAGCGCGTAAGGCGGCTGGCATGAGCTGGGTGAGCATCGAACATCTGCTGCTGAATCCAGACCCCGGCCGCCGCGTCACCCCGGACCTCGACCATGCCGAACTGTGTCAGCGCGCGCTGCGCCTGGCTGGTCAGCTGCGCGCCCAGGACGTGCAGCATGTCGCGCTCTATCTTGAGGACGCCGCCGACCTGGCAATCGCTCTGCTCGGCGCCTGGCTGGCCGGGGTTCATGTGCTGCTGCCGGCCGATGCCCAGGCGCAGACGCGCCTGCAGTTGGCGAGCCGGATCGACCTCTGGCTCGACGTCCTCGACCCCGCCTGCGCCGCCGAGCCCCTGCCAGCCCGCGCCCTGGACCTCGACCAGTGCCGACTGACCCTGTGCACCTCCGGCTCCAGTGGCGCAGCCAAGCTGATCGACAAGAGCCTGCGTCAACTAAGCAATGAAATCGACGCTTTGGAACAGCTATGGGGCGAAACCCTCGGTGACGCAGTGATCGTCGCCAGCGTGGCCGCCCAGCACATCTATGGCCTGTTGTTCCGCGTGCTCTGGCCGCTGTGCGCCGGCCGCGTCTTCCTGCGCCGCGCGCAACCCTTCCCCGAAGACATGCAACGCACCAGCCTGGAACAGCCGGCGTTCGCCTGGGTCGCCAGCCCGGCGTTACTGAAACGCATGGGCGACAACCTCGACTGGGCCGCCCTGCAGCCAGTGCGCAAGATCTTCTCCTCCGGCGGCGCCCTGCCCGTCGAGGCCGCGCAGCTGTTGCACGCCCGGCTCGGCCAGTGGCCAACGGAAATCTACGGCAGCTCGGAAACCGGCGGCATCGCCTGGCGCCAGGGCGATACGTCCTGGCAGCCGTTCGCCGGCGTCGAGTTGGACGTCAACGCCGAGGGTGCGCTCAGGCTGACGTCGCCCTACCTGCCGGTGGGCCACTGCGAACAGACCGCCGATGCCGTCGAACTCCAGGCCGACGGCCGCTTTCTCCTGCGCGGCCGCCTGGACCGTATCGTCAAACTGGAAGAAAAGCGCATCTCCCTGCCGATGCTGGAGCAGACCCTGATGGCGCATGCCTGGGTCAGCGATGCGCGCCTCGGGGTTATTCAACAGGGCCGCGCCTTCCTCGGCGCCCTGCTGGCCTTGAGTCCGGCCGGCGTGCATGCGCTGCGCAATCAGGGCCGGCGCAGCGTCACCGACAGCCTGCGCCAGCATCTGGCCGGGCATTGCGAAGCCATCGCCCTGCCACGGCGCTGGCGCCTGCTCAGCCAGCTGCCCTACAGCAGCCAGGGCAAGCTGGCCCAGGCGACGATCGACGCCCTGCTCGCCGCGCCGCGCCCGACCCTGGTCGAGCCACTGAGCGCCGTGGAGCGGGACGGAGAATGGCTGCTTGAACTGGAAGTGCCGCTGGACCTGGCCCACTTCAGTGGTCACTTTCCGCAAGCCCCGGTGCTGCCGGGCGTGGTGCAGATCGACTGGGCCCAGCAGCTGGCCCGGCAACTGATCGACCAGCTGCCACCGCGTTTTTGCGGCATGGAAGTGCTCAAGTTCCAGCAACTGGTGCGCCCCGGCGATCGCCTGCAACTGTCGCTGCGCTTCGACGCCAGCCGCGGCAAGCTCTACTTCAGCTTCCACAACGGCGATAAAACCTGCTCCTCCGGGCGCGTTCTGCTGGAGAACCCACGGTGACCGGCTTTTGTAGGTTGGCGTTGAGCGCAGCGATGCCCAACAAAATGGCGACGATAAATGTATAAGCCGTGCGCGGTGATCCCGGTCTATAACCACGAGCACGCCCTGCCGGCGGTAGTGGAGGCCTTGCGTGGCGCCGGGCTGCCCTGCGTGCTGATCGATGACGCCTCCAGCCCGGCCTGCGCCGCAACCATCGAGCGACTGGCTACGCAGGCAGACGTCTACCTGCTGCGCCTGCCCATCAACCAGGGCAAGGGTGGCGCGGTGATGACCGGTCTGCGTGAAGCGGCGCGCCTGGGCTTCAGCCACGCCCTGCAGGTGGACGCCGATGGCCAGCATGATCTCAGCGGACTCGATGCCTTTCTCGCCGCCTCACGGGCCGCCCCCCTGACGCTGATCTGCGGCTACCCGCAATACGACGCCAGCGTGCCAAAAGGTCGCCTCTACGCCCGCTATCTGACCCACGTCTGGGTATGGATCAACTGCCTATCGCTGAGCATTCGCGACTCGATGTGCGGCTTTCGCCTCTACCCGCTGCCAGCCACCCTGGCGCTACTCGACACGGTAGCTATTGGCCGGCGCATGGACTTCGACACCGAGATTCTGGTGCGCCTGTTCTGGCGCGATCAGCCAATGCACTGGCTGCCGGTGCGCGTGCACTACCCGGCCGACGGCCTCTCGCATTTTCGCCTGTGGCACGACAATGCGCTGATCTCGAAGATGCACGCCAAACTGTTCTGCGGCATGCTGCTGCGCGCGCCGCAACTGCTCTGGCGTCGGTGGCGCACATGAGTCAGCCGCGCAACAATAAGCATTGGGCCGCGCAGCAAGAGCGCGGCAGCTTCGTCCTGATGAAATTTACCGCCCTGGCCGCCCGCCTGCTCGGTCGCCGCGCGCTCAGCCCGCTGCTCTACCTGATCGTGCTGTATTTTTTCCTGTTCGGCGGCCAGGCCCGGCGCAGCATCTGGCACTACCAGCGCAACCTGGCCCGCTGGAGCGGGCGCGCCGAACTGCAGCCCAAGCGCCTGTCGGTATTCCGTCAATTCATGGCCTTTGCCGACTCGCTGCTGGACAAGCTGGACGTATGGAACGGCAAGCTGGGCGTGCAGGACATCGACCTGCTCGACCACCACGACCTGCATGGGCTGATGCAAGGCGAGCGCGGACAGATGCTGATCGGCGCCCACCTGGGCAACCTGGAAGTGTGTCGGGCACTGGCCGAACTGAACAACAAAGTGCGCATGAACGTACTGGTGCACACCAAGCATGCCGAGCAGTTCAACCGCCTGCTCGGCGAAGCCGGCGCCAGTAACCTGCGCCTGATTCAGGTCAGCGAACTGGATCCGGCGATCATGCTGCAACTGTCCGAACGCCTGGAGCGCGGCGAGTGGCTGGCAATAGCCGGCGACCGCGTACCACTGCATGGTGCCCGTAGTGTCACGGTGGATTTTCTCGGCCAACCCGCCGCCTTCCCCCAGGGGCCATGGCTGCTGGCCGGTTTGCTGCGCTGCCCGCTCAACCTGATGAGTTGCCTGAAGATCGACGGCCGCTACCAGGTGCTGCTCGAACCCCTGGCCGACCGCGTACAGTGGAAGCGCGGCGAACGCGACGCGGTGATCCTCAGCTGGGTCCAGGGCTATGCACAGCGCCTCGGTCAACTCTGCCTGGATGCCCCGCACCAATGGTTCAACTTCTACCCGTTCTGGAAGCAAGATGACGACATACCTGGCTGAACCCGTGATGTTTGGCGAGCAACCGCTGAGCATCGAGCAGATCAACGCCCTATCCCAGCGCCACGCCCAGGCGTTGTTGCAGGACGATGCCGCCTACCGCGAGATGATCGGCAAAGGCCCGCGCTTCCTCGACAGCCTGCTGGCCAAGGAAGGCGTGATCTACGGTGTCACCACCGGCTATGGCGATTCCTGCGTGGTGGCCGTACCGCTGCATCAGGTCGAGGCACTGCCGCGCCACCTCTATACCTTCCACGGTTGCGGGCTGGGCCAGTTACTCGGCGAGGCGAGCACCCGTGCGGTGCTGGCCGTGCGTTTGCAGTCCCTGTGCCAGGGCGTTTCCGGGGTGCGTCTGGAACTGCTGGAGCGCCTGCGCGCCTTTCTTGCACATGACGTGCTGCCGCTGATCCCGGAAGAAGGCTCGGTCGGCGCCAGCGGCGACCTGACCCCGCTGTCCTACGTCGCCGCCACCCTCAGCGGTGAGCGCGAGGTGCTGTATCGCGGCGAGCGCCGTAGCGCCGCCGAGGTGCATAGCGAACTGGGCTGGACGCCGCTGACCCTGCGGCCCAAGGAAGCGCTGGCGCTGATGAACGGCACCGCGGTGATGACCGCCCTGGCTTGCCTGGCGTTCTCCCGCGCCGAGTACCTGCTCAAGCTGGCCACCCGTATCACCGCGCTCAACGTGGTGGCGCTGGAAGGCAACCCGGAACACTTCGACGAGCGCCTGTTCGCCGCCAAGCCGCATCCGGGGCAGATGCAGGTGGCCGCCTGGCTGCGCCAGGACCTGGCGATCGACGCGCCGACCGCACCGCTGCATCGTCTGCAGGACCGCTACTCGCTACGCTGCGCGCCCCATGTCCTCGGCGTGCTGGCCGACAGCCTGGGTTTGCTGCGGCAGTTCATCGAAACAGAACTCAACAGCGCCAACGACAACCCGCTGATCGACGCCGAAGCCGAACGCGTGCTGCATGGCGGGCACTTCTATGGCGGGCATATCGCCTTCGCCATGGACAGCCTGAAGAATCTGGTGGGCAACGTCGCCGACCTGCTCGACCGCCAGCTCGCCCTGCTGGTCGACACCCGCTACAACCACGGCCTGCCGAGCAACCTGTCCGGCGCGCCGAGCGTCAGCGCGATGATCAACCACGGTTTCAAGGCGGTGCAGATCGGCACCAGCGCCTGGACCGCCGAAGCGCTGAAAAACACCATGCCGGCCAGTGTGTTCTCGCGCTCCACCGAGTGCCACAACCAGGACAAGGTAAGCATGGGCACCATCGCCGCGCGCGACGCCCTGCGCAGCCTGGAACTGACCGAACAGGTCGCCGCCGCCACCCTGCTGGCCGCCAACCAGGGCGTCTGGCTGCGCCTGCGCGCCGGCAAGAACGACGTCCCCGCCCCCGTGGCAGCCATGCACGAACAGCTCAGTGCGGATTTTGCGCCAGTGATCGAAGACCGCGCCCTGGAAGGCGAACTGCGCCTGTGCCTGGTGCGCATCCGTGCACAGCACTGGAGCCTGTATGCGTAATGCCTTATCGGTGCGCACGGCACACCCTACGCCCCACAGCACATACCACGTAGGCTGCGCCGCGCGCACCACCCGCCAGGGAGCTGTCCATGCGTAGCCAAGGCGTATTGCAGGTCGAAACCGAGATGGTTGTGCCCTTCTTCGACGTCGACTCGATGGACGTGGTCTGGCACGGCCACTACGTCAAATATTTCGAGGTGGCGCGCTGCGCCCTGCTCGACAGGCTCGGCCACAATTACACGCAGATGCGCGCGGCGGGCTACGCCTGGCCGATCATCGACCTGCAGCTGCGCTACATCCGTGGCGCCCGGTTCGGCCAGACGCTCAGCGTGCGCGCCGACCTGATCGAGTGGGAAAACCGCCTGAAGATCCACTACCTGATCTGCGACGCCGAGACCGGCGAACGCATGACCCGCGGCAGCAGCGTGCAGGTGGCGGTGGATATGACCAGCCGCGAGATGCAACTGGCCTCGCCCCGGGAATTGGTCGACGCCGTCGAGAAGGCGCTCGCATGAAGCCTTTCCTAGGCTGGGTCGCACTCATCCTGCTGGCCTGCCCGCTGCTGGCCCAGGCCTTCGACCTCGACCAACTCGGCGCCCAACTGGCCAAGCCGGCCGTGGTGCGCGGCCCGTTTATCCAGGAAAAACACCTGCGCGCCCTGCCGCAGCCGCTGACCAGCCACGGCCAGTTCGTCCTGTCCCGCAAGCATGGCCTGCTCTGGCAGTTGCACAGCCCACTGCAGCAGGACTACCGCATCGGCGACCGAGGGATCGCCCGGCACACGCCCCAGGGCTGGCAGCAGCAACCCGGACAAGACGTGGCTGCGCAGCAAAGCCGGCTGTTCCTCGCCGTACTCAGAGGCGACCATGCCGGCCTGGCCGATGACTTCGAGTTGCAGTTGAGCGGAGATGCCGAGGCCTGGCAGCTCAGCCTGACGCCGCGCTCGCGGCTGCTGAAACAGATCTTCAGTGCCATCCATATCCAGGGTGGCGCACTGGTCGAGCGCATCGAGCTGGCGGAAACCCAGGGTGACAGCACCCTGCTGCGCCTGCCGCAGAGCCAGATCGACGATAGCTTGAGCGACGCGGAGCGCCTCGCCCTTGCTCCTTGACCGCCGCTCGACGCAGTGGCTCCTGCCGCGCCTGTTCCTCGCCCTGCTGCTGGCGCTGCTGGCACTGAGCGCCTGGCAGTGGCGCGCCGGCCCGCCGCTGCAGGCGAGCATGCTCGCCCTGCTGCCGCAAGGCGCGGGCGATGAGCTGGTGCAGCAGGCCGAACGGCGCATGCAGGAACCGCTGAATCGCGAACTGCTGATCCTGGTCGGCCATGCCGAGCGCGAGCAGGCGATTGTTCTGGTGCAGCGCATCGCTCGGCAATGGACCGCGACGGAACGCTTCGAGCAGCTGCAGTGGAGCCTGCAGGCCGACCTGGACGCGCTGCGCCAGCAGGTGCGCGCCAGCCGCCTGAGCCTGCTGCCGAGCGCAGACCGGCAACTGCTAATCAGCCAGCCTGAGAGCTTTATCCAGCAACGCGCCGGCCAATTGTTCGACACCTTCGCCGGTTTCAGTCTGCTACCCATCGAGCAGGACTGGCTGGGCCTGGGCGGCCGGGCGCAACAGGCGCTCAGCCCGCACTCGAAAATCCAGACCGATCTGGGCAGCGGCGCCCTGCTGGTCGAAGACCAGGGCCTGACCTGGGCGCTGCTGCGTGCGCGCCTCCAGGGCGACTCCTTCGACCTGCAAACACCGCCAGCGATTGCCGCGGAGGTGGCCAAGGCGCGCGCCCTGGTCAACGCCGAGGGCGGGCAACTGCTCGCCGCCAGCGGCCTGCTCTATGCCGCCGCCGGCCAGGCCCAGGCCAGTCGTGAAATTACCTGGATCGGTGGTGCAGCGACCCTCGGCATCCTCCTGCTGTTGCTGCTGAGCTATCGCCGCGCGCGCGTGCTGGTCAGCCTGCTGCCCATCGGCGTGGCGCTGCTCGCCGGCTGCGCCGCCTGCGTGCTGGTGTTCGGCCAGATCAATGCGCTGACCCTGGTGCTCGGCGCCAGCCTGATCGGCGTGGCCGCCGACTACCCGCAGCACTACTTGAGCAAAAGCTGGAGCACCTTGAACGGCCAGGCCAACTGGCACAGCTGGAATGCCCTGGGCGCGACCCTGCCCGGCCTCAGTCTGAGCCTGGGCACCAACCTGATCGGCTACCTGGCGCTGGCCTTCACTCCATTCCCGGCACTGACCCAGATCGCCGTGTTTTCCGCCGCCGGGCTGATCGCCGCCTACCTCTGCGCGGTGTGCCTGCTACCGGCCTGGCTCACCGGCCTGCAGCTGCGTCCCGCGCCTCTCCTGCTGCGCTTCAGCGAATACCTGCTGAGCCTGCGTGCCCGCCTGATCGCCAGTATCGGCAGCCACAAACTGCTTGGCTTGCTCCTGCTGTTCTGCGCCGCCGGCCTGCTGCAACTGCAGACGCAAAACGATCTGCGCCAGTGGCTGGGCGCAGAGCCGCAGCTGCTCGACGAAGCCCAGCGGATCGCCGAACTGACCGGCCAGCAACCCACCAGCCAGTTCTTCCTGGTGCGTGCCGCCGATGAGCAACAGTTACTCCAGCGCCAGGCGGCGTTGAGCCAGCGCCTGGAGCGGGCCGTGGCCGACGGCCAGTTGCGCAGTTACCGCGCTCTCAGCCAGCTGGTTGCCCCAGCCGACTCATTGCAACCACTGCGTCAGGCACTGCAAGGCTTGCCGCAACACTGGCAGCCGCTGCTGGCGGCCGGTATTCCCGAAGCCGCCTTGCACGCGGAACTGGCGCAACTGCTGAACAGCGCACAGCCGCGTCTCGAACAAGCCCTCGCTGGCCCACTGGGCGAAGCCTGGCGCCCGCTCTGGCTCGGCCACAGTGACACCGGCGTGGCCGGGCTGGTCAGCCTGCAAGGCCTGAGCGATACAGGCGTGCTGCACAGCGCCGGCGCCGGACTCGACGGCGTGCAACTGGTGGATCGCCTCGGCGAGCTGAACGGCCTGTTCAGCGCCACCCAATTGAGCGCGACGCAACTCAAGCTGATCTCCTGCGCGGCGATCCTGCTGCTGCTGTGCCTGCCGTTCGGCCTCGGCGGCGCCCTGCGCATCGTCTGCCTGCCGCTGCTGGCCGCCCTGACGGCACTGGCCTGCCTCGGCTGGCTGGGGCAACCACTGACCCTGTTCAGCCTGTTCGGCCTGCTATTGATCACCGCCATCGGCGTCGACTACGCGATCCTGATGCGCGAGAGTATCGGCGGCCCGGCAGTGAGCCTGCTCGGCACCCTGCTCGCGGCCCTGACCAGCTGGCTGTCCTTTGGCCTGTTGCTGCTCAGCCAGACCCCGGTCATCGCCAACTTTGGCCTGGCCATCAGCCTCGGTCTGTTCTTCTGCTTTCTGCTGTCACCTTGGGTCAGCCCGAGCCACACCACGTGCAACACCACCGCCAATAACGAGGCACGAAGCCCTTTATGAAGTCTCTTGAAGTCGAAAAACGCCAGGTCGTGGTGATTGGGGCCGGCCCTTCGGGCGCCATCGCCAGTGCCCTGCTCAAGCGCAATGGTCATGACGTGCTGGTGCTCGAGCGTCAGCGCTTCCCGCGCTTCTCGATCGGCGAGAGCCTGCTGTCGCATTGCCTGGACTTCGTCGAGGAAGCCGGGATGCTCGAGGCGGTACAGGCCGCCGGTTTCCAGACCAAGCATGGCGCGGCCTTCGCCTGGGGCGAGCACTACAACGACTTCGACTTCCGCGACGGTTTCACCCAGGGCATGGGCTCGACCTATCAGGTGCTGCGCGCCGACTTCGACAAGCTGCTGGCCGATCAGGCCGAGCTGCAGGGCGTGGACATCCGCTATGAAGAAGAAATCTTCGCCGTCGACTTCAGCGGCGCGCGCAGCGGCGACCGCCCGCGCCTGAGCGTGCGTCGTCTGGCCGATGGCCATGAGTACCAGGTGGAATGCGCCTTCGTCCTCGACGGCAGCGGCTACGGCCGCGTGCTGCCGCGCCTGCTCGACCTCGACCTGCCCTCCAGTTTCCCGGTGCGCCAGGCGGTGTTCACCCACGTCGAAGACCGCAGCGAAGGCAGCGGCTTCGACCGCGAGAAGATCCTTATCACCACCCACCCCACCCTGCAGGATGTGTGGTTCTGGACCATCCCCTTCAGCAACGGCCGCTGCTCGGTCGGCGTGGTGGCTGCAGCGACTCGCTACGCAGGGCGACCGCAGGATCTGGACGCCTGCCTCAAGCAGTTCATCGAAGAAACGCCCTCGCTGGCCAAGGTGCTGAAGAACGCCGTATGGGACACCCCGGCGCGCACCATCGGCGGCTACTCGGCCAACGTGAAAAGCCTGCATGGTCCGGGTTTCGCCCTGCTGGGTAACGCCGCCGAATTTCTCGACCCGGTGTTCAGCTCCGGGGTGACCATCGCCATGCGTTCGGCGAGCATGGCCGCAGGCACCCTGCACCGCCAGCTCAGTGGCGAGACGGTGGACTGGGAAGCCGACTTTGCCATCCCGCTCAAGCGCGGCGTGGACACCTTCCGCGTGTATGTCGAAGGTTGGTACGACGGCAGCTTCCAGGACGTGATCTATTTCGAGAACGCCCAGCCGGACATCCGCCGGATGATCAGCTCGATCCTCGCCGGCTACGCTTGGGACCAGAGCAACCCCTACGTCGCCGAACCGAAGCGGCGCCTGCGGGTGCTGGCCAAACTCTGCGCCCCCGTCCATGCCGTCTGACCCCCATCCATACTGTCTGAAGAGGGAAGCTCGATGAGCCGCGCCGCCGCTACCTATGTCGAAGAAACCCGTTTCGGTTTCTGGTTCCTGCAGAGCCGTGTCTGGCAGCAGCATGTGCTGCGTGTGGCGATCGATGACCTCAAGCGCCTGATCGATACGCCGCTGCCCAGTGCTGCCGTGCTGCTGGATGCCGGCTGCGGCCAGGGCAAGTCCTTCAGCCTGCTACAGGCCGCATTCGCGCCGGCGCAACTGATCGGCCTGGACGCCGACCCGCACAGCCTCGAGTGCTCGCGCAGCGAAGCCGAACGCCATGGCTTGGCCGTGCGCCTGCTCGCCAGTGACTGCGCGGCGATCCAGCTGGACGATGCCAGCGTCGACATTCTGTTCTGCCACCAGACCTTCCACCACCTGGTCGAGCAGGAGCAAGCCCTCGCCGAGTTCTGGCGTGTGCTCAAGCCCGGCGGCCTGCTGCTGTTTGCCGAGTCCACCAGGTTCTATATCGATACCTGGGTGATCCGCTGGCTGTTCCGCCATCCGATGCAGGTGCAAAAAAGTGCCGGACAATACCTCCACATGCTGCGCGAGCAGGGCTTCGAGTTTGCCGAGCGCAACGTCTCCTACCCCTACCTGTGGTGGAGCCGCGCCAAGGACTTCGGCCTGCTCGAACGCTGGGGCCTGCGCCAGCCCAAACCGCCCGGCCAGCGTGACGAAACCCTGGTCAACCTGGCTGCACGCAAGCCCTCGGAGCAGACCCAGCCATGAAGCGCCTATTGCTACTCGGTATCGGCCTGCTGCTGACGGCCTGCGCGGCGCGCACGCCGCTGCCCCTGAACCCGCACGCGTTCAGCGCGCCACTGCCGGCGACCCTGCAAATCCAGCGCGAGCAGGGCGGCGAGCAACAGTTCTGGTGGCTGGTGGTGGTGCAGACTGAAAAGGCGGCTCTGCGTTGGTCGCTGTTCGATCCGCTCGGCGTGCCCCTGGCGCGCCAGCTGTTGCAGGACGGTAGCTGGCGCGCCGACGGCCTGCTGCCGCCAAACGGCGAAGCCCTCGAGCTGTTCGCCGCCCTACTGTTTGCCCTGACCCCGGCCGATAACCTGGCCGCCAGCTATGCACCCGATACCTGGCAATTGCTTGCCGATGGTCAGCGCCGACTTAACCCCCACTGGCTAATCAGCTACCGTGCGCCCCTGGATTTCACCCTGCGCCACACCCAAGACCTGAACTATCAGGTCTACGTACTCGCCGACCAAGAGATTCCCTGATGCCCGGCTACCTCAACGCTCTCGGTCTGATTTGCGCCCTCGGCCAAGGCAAGCAGGCTGTCGCCGATGCCTTGTTTGCCGGCGACAGCGGCGGCATGCGTGCGCAGGACGGCTGGGTCAGCGGCCGTCGCCTGACAGTCGGCGCGGTGACCGGCGAACTGCCACCGATGCCCAGCGGCATGCAGGCCTCGTTCAGCCGCAACAATCAGCTGCTGCTGGCCGCCGCGCTGCAGATCGAGCCGCAGATCCGCGCCGCCATCGCCCAGTACGGTGGCGCACGGGTCGGGGTGGTGCTCGGCACCAGCACCTCAGGCATTCACGAAGCCAGCCAGGACATCGCCGACTTCGTCAACGACGGCGCGCTGCCGGCGGACTACAACTACGCCCAACAGGAAATCGCCGCCCCCGCCATCTTTCTCGCCGAGTGGCTCGGCCTCAGCGGCCCGGCCTACTGCCTGTCCACCGCCTGCACCTCCAGCGCTCGCGCCTTGCTTAGCGCCCAGCGTCTGCTGCAGCAAGGTATCTGCGACGCGGTACTCTGCGGCGGGGTGGATAGCCTCTGCCGCCTGACCCTCAACGGTTTTACCGCGCTGGAAGCCGTGTCTGCCGAACGCTGCAACCCGTTTTCGCAGAACCGCCGTGGCATCAATATCGGCGAAGCGGCGGCGTTGTTCGTCATGAGTCGTGAACCACAGGCGCACGGAACGAGCGACGCGACAGAGCGACCTATCGCCCTGCTCGGCGGCGGCGCCAGCTCGGACGCCCACCACATCTCCGCGCCGGACCCACAGGGCCTCGGCGCTCAGCAGGCGATGCGCAAAGCCCTGGCCGCTGCAGGCGTAGCCGCCGAACAGATCGACTACCTGAACCTGCACGGCACCGCCACCCAGCACAACGATGCGATGGAAAGCCTGGCGGTGCAGGCCCTGTTCCCCCAAGGCGTACCCTGCTCCTCGACCAAACCATTGAGCGGCCACACCCTGGGCGCCGCCGGGGCGCTGGAGGCGGCGTTCTGCTGGTTGACCCTGAGCACCTACAACCGCGATCAACGCCTGCCGCCTCATCTGTGGGACGGTCTACACGATCCGCAACTGCCACGCCTGCAATTGGTCGAGGGACAGGCGCCGGCCGCCAACCGCCCGCATCGGCTGATGAGTAACTCGTTCGCCTTTGGCGGCAGCAACCTGTCGCTGATTCTCGGAGCCCTGCCATGAGCCTGTGGCCGATTGCCGAACTGCTGCCGCATGCCGGCGACATGATCCTGCTCGACGCAGTACTGCACTTCGCCGAGGACGATGTACAAACCTGCCTGACCGTACGCCCCGGCGGCCTGTTCAATCAAGCCGACGGCAGCCTGCCGGCCTGGGTCGGTATCGAGCTGATGGCGCAGAGCATAGCCGCCTATGCCGGCTGCCAGGCGCGACAGGCAGGCATACCGGTGACGCTTGGTTTTCTCCTTGGCACCCGCAACTTCCAGTGCAATGTCGAGCGCTTCCCCGCCGGCAGCGACCTGCAGATCCATGCGCAGCGCTCGCTGCAGGACGACAACGGCATGGCCGTGTTCGAATGCCACCTGCGCGGCCCCGACATCCATGCCCAGGCGCGCCTCAACGTCTTCTGCCCCCCGCAAGCGGCCAGCTACCTGCAAGAGCACGCCACGGAGTGCACACCATGACTGCCGCTATTCTGCTGACCGGCTTCCCCTGCGGTCATATCGCCCGCGCCGACATGGCATGTCGCCTGGCGCATTTTCAAGAGACCGCACATGACTGACCCGATTCTGGTTACCGGCTCCAGCCGCGGCATCGGCCGAGCCATCGCCCTGCGCCTGGCCCGGGCCGGCTTCGATATCGTCCTGCACTGCCGCGCACGGCGTGATGAGGCCGAGGCGGTACAAACGCAGATCCAGGCACTGGGCCGCCAGGCGCGCATCCTGCAGTTCGATGTCGCCGAGCGCGCCGCCTGCCGGGAAATCCTCGAAGCAGATGTGGCGCAGCACGGCGCCTATTACGGCGTGGTGTGCAACGCCGGCCTGACCCGCGACGGTGCCTTCCCGGCGTTGAGCGAAGACGACTGGGACCAGGTACTGCGCACCAATCTCGACGGTTTCTACAACGTCCTGCACCCGCTGTGCATGCCGATGATCCGCCGACGCCAGCCGGGACGCATTGTCTGCATCACCTCGGTGTCCGGGCTGATCGGCAACCGCGGCCAGGTCAACTACAGCGCGTCCAAGGCCGGGGTAATCGGGGCGGCCAAGGCCCTGGCGATCGAGCTGGGCAAACGCAAGATCACAGTCAACTGCGTGGCGCCGGGGCTGATCGATACCGAGATGCTCGATGACAATCTGCCGCTGGAGGACATCCTCAAGATGATCCCCGTCGCGCGCATGGGCACCCCGGAAGAAGTCGCCGGGGCAGTGAATTTTCTGATGTCCGAGGAGGCGGCCTACATTACCCGTCAGGTCATCTCGGTAAACGGTGGGTTGTGTTAATGAAACGAGTCGTAGTCACCGGCATGGCCGGCATCACCTCGCTGGGCAGCGACTGGGCGAGCATCGAGGCAAACTTGCGGGCCGGCAAGAGCGGCATTCGCTATATGCACGAGTGGGACCGCTTCACTGAACTGAACACCCGCCTCGGCGGGCCAATTGATGACTTTGCCGTGCCCAGGCACTGGACCCGCAGACAACTGCGCAGCATGGGCCGGGTGGCCAAGCTGGCGGTACGGGCTGCGGAGCAGGCACTGGACGATGCCGGCCTGCTCGGCAACGAGTTGATCAGCGATGGGCGCATGGGCGTGGCCTGCGGCTCCTCCACCGGCAGCACCGAGGAGATCAAGGCCTTCGGCAACATGCTGCTCAACTCGGTGGCCGACGGGCTCAACGCCAACTCCTATGTGCGCATGATGCCGCACACCACGGCAGCCAATATCAGCATCTTCTTCGGCCTCAAGGGCCGCCTGATCCCGACCTCCAGCGCCTGCACCAGTGGCAGCCAGGGCATCGGCTACGCCTATGAGGCGATCAAGTTCGGCCGCCTGCCGCTGATGCTCGCCGGCGGCGCCGAGGAACTCTGCCCGACCGAAGCCATGGTGTTCGATGCGCTCTACGCCACCAGCCTGAAGAACGACGCCCCGCAATCCTCGCCACGCCCCTACGACAGCACTCGCGACGGCCTGGTGATCGGCGAAGGCGCCGGCATGCTGGTGCTGGAAGAGCTGGAACACGCCCTCGCCCGTGGCGCCCACATCCACGCCGAGATCGTCGGTTTCGGCAGCAATGCCGATGGCCAGCACACCACCAAGCCGGAACAGACCACCATGCGCCGCGCCATGCAGCTGGCCCTGGAAGACGCCAGCCTGGAACCCGCGGCAATCGGCTACGTCAACGGCCATGGCACCGCCACCGAGCAGGGCGATGTCGCAGAGTCCCTGGCCACCGGCAGTCTGTTCGGGCCGCGGATGCCGATCAGTTCGCAGAAGAGTTTCCTTGGCCACACCCTGGGCGCCTGTGGTGCGCTGGAATCCTGGTTCAGCATCGAGATGATGAACTCGGACAGCTATGCCCCCACCCTCAACCTCGACGAGATCGACCCGACCTGTGGCGAACTCGACTACCTGCGCGGCGAGTTCCGCCAGATGAGCAACCAGTACGTGATGAACAACAACTTCGCCTTCGGCGGGGTCAACACCTCGCTGATCTTCAAACGCTGGCCTGGCCGCTGATCGCGCGGGCCTGCCAGCAGAGGCCGGGCTCATCACCCTCGGCCTGGCGTGACTTAATATAGCGATGCACGCCCGCCAGCCGACGCCCTCGATGACGGGCGCGACAGGAAAATCAGCGGAGACATCTTCGCCTAGAGCCGCGACCCTGTTGCAGGTCAGCGCCCTGCCTGACCTGCAACAGGATCTGGTTTCAGTGGTACTGCGCCGACAACTCATGCACCGCCTCTAGGAAGGCGCCGGCATGGGCCGGGTCGACTTCCGGGGTGATGCCGTGGCCAAGGTTGAATACATGACCCGAGCCCTGGCCGTAGCTGGCGAGGATCCGCGCCACTTCGGCGCGAATGGCTGCGGGCTGGGCGTAGAGCACGGTCGGGTCCATGTTGCCTTGCAGGGCCACCTGGCCACCGACGCGGCGACGCGCCTCACCGATGTCGCAACTCCAGTCCAGACCGAGAGCGTCGGCCCCCGTCGCTGCCATGGACTCCAGCCACATGCCGCCATTCTTGGTGAACAGAATCACCGGCACCTTGCGCCCGTCATGTTCGCGGAGCAGGCCATCGACGATTCTCTGCATGTACGCCAGGGAGAACTCCTGGTAGGCCGCCGATGACAGGTTGCCGCCCCAGGTATCGAAGATCTGCACCGCCTGGGCGCCGGCAAGAATCTGCCCGTTTAGGTAGCTGATCACCGACTGCGTCAACTTGTCGAGCAGCGCATGCATGGCCTGCGGGTTGTCATAGAGCATGGCCTTGGACTTGCGGAAGTCCTTCGACGAGCCGCCCTCGACCATATAGGTGGCCAGGGTCCAGGGGCTGCCGGAGAAACCGATCAGCGGCACGCGACCGTTCAGCTCGCGGCGGATGGTGCGCACCGCGTCCATCACATAACCCAGGTCTTTTTCCGGGTCGGGAATCGGCAGGGCGTCGACATCGGCGGCGCAGCTGATGACTTTCTTGAAGCGCGGACCTTCACCCGTCTCGAAGTACAGGCCCTGGCCCATGGCATGGGGGATGGTCAGGATGTCGGAGAACAGAATCGCCGCGTCCAGTTGCGGGTAGCGATCCAGCGGCTGCAGGGTGACTTCGCAGGCGAACTCGGGGTTCATCATCAGCTTCATGAAATCACCGGCCTTGGCACGGCTGGCGCGGTACTCCGGCAGGTAACGACCGGCCTGGCGCATCATCCACACGGGCGTGACATCGACGGGCTGCTTGAGCAGAGCACGCAGGAAACGGTCGTTCTTCAGGGCAGTCATAACAATTCCCGGGACATAATAAGGCAGTAAAAAAGTACGGCTATTTTCGCAGACCACAAAACAAAAGGCACGGCGGGTGCCGTGCCTTTTATCCATTGCGACGATTTGCCTCGGTCGTAGGGTGGGCTAGCCGAAGGCGTTACCCATCAAAACAGAGATGGGTATCGCTACGCTCAACCCATCCTACGCCAACATCGGCAGATCAGACGCCGAGGTAGTCGAGGATGCCTTCGGCGGCGTTCCGCCCCTCGAAGATCGCCGTCACCACCAAGTCAGAACCACGCACCATGTCGCCACCGGCGAAAATCTTCGGGTTGCTGGTCTGGTGCTTGAACTGCGACTGCTCCGGGGCAATCACTCGGCCCTGGCTATCGGTCTGGATGACGAACTGCTCGAACCACGGCGCCGGGCTCGGACGGAAGCCGAAAGCAATCAGCACGGCGTCAGCCGGGATGATCTCCTCGGAACCGGGGATCGGCTCGGGACTGCGGCGACCGCGGGCATCCGGCTCGCCGAGACGCGTCTCGACCACCTTGACGCCCTCAACCTTGTCTTCGCCGACGATAGCGATAGGCTGGCGGTTGAAAAGGAATTTAACCCCTTCTTCCTTGGCGTTCTTCACTTCCTTGCGCGAACCCGGCATGTTTTCTTCGTCGCGGCGATAAGCGCACGTTACGTTCTTGGCGCCCTGGCGGATCGCGGTACGGTTGCAGTCCATGGCGGTGTCACCACCACCGAGCACGACGATGCGCTTGCCCTTGGTATCGATAAAGTCTTCCGCGCGCTTCTCGAAGCCAAGGTTGCGGTTGACGTTGGCGATCAGAAAATCCAAGGCGTCATACACGCCCGGCAGGTCTTCGCCAGGGAAGCCGCCCTTCATGTAAGTGTAGGTGCCCATACCCATGAACACGGCATCGTACTCATCCAGCAGCTGCTGCATGGTTACGTCCTTGCCCACTTCGGTGTTCAGACGGAACTCGATACCCATGCCGGTAAAGACATCGCGGCGATGGCTAAGGACAGTCTTTTCCAGCTTGAACTCGGGAATGCCGAAGGTCAGCAAACCGCCGATTTCCGGGTTCTTGTCGAAGACCACCGGGGTCACGCCGCCGCGCACCAGTACATCGGCACAACCCAGCCCGGCCGGACCGGCACCGATTATCGCGACGCGCTTGCCGTTCGAAACAACCCGCGACATATCGGGTCGCCAGCCCATGGCGAACGCGGTATCGGTGATGTACTTCTCCACCGAGCCAATGGTCACCGCGCCGAAGCCGTCATTGAGGGTGCACGCGCCCTCGCACAGACGGTCCTGCGGACACACACGGCCGCAGACTTCCGGCAGGGTATTGGTCTGGTGCGACAACTCGGCGGCGGCGAGGATGTTGCCCTCGGACACCAACTTTAGCCAGTTGGGAATGTAGTTGTGCACCGGGCACTTCCACTCGCAATAGGGATTGCCACAACCCAGGCAACGGTGCGCCTGGTCACAGGCCTGAGCCGGCTTGAAGTTGTCGTAGATCTCGACGAATTCTTTCTTGCGCTGACGCAACAGCTTCTTCTTCGGGTCTTTGCGCCCGACATCGATGAACTGGAAGTCGTTATTCAGACGTTCAGTCATAGCAAACCTCTATACAGCAGCTGCAAGCTACAGATTGCACACTGCAAGACTCATCACGTTAGCCACACGCCCCATGCCGCTTATAGCCTGAGGCGCGTAGCTTGAAACTGCTTTATTGCGGATTAGCACGGGTGCTGGAGAGCAGCGACTTCAGGCTTGCAGCCTTGGGTTTGACCAACCAGAACTTGCGCAGATAATCGTCGAGGTTTTCCAGCAGGTTACGCCCCCACTCGCTGGCGGTCTCCTGCACGTACTCGGCAAGCACCCGCTGCAGATGGCTGCGATAGGCCTCCATCGACTCGTTGTTGATCCGCTGGATCTCCACCAGCTCATGGTTGACCCGGTCGTAGAAGCTATTATCCAGGTCGAGCACGTAGGCAAAACCACCGGTCATGCCGGAACCGAAGTTGTAACCGGTCTTGCCCAGGACGCAGACGAAGCCGCCGGTCATGTACTCGCAACAGTGATCACCGGTGCCCTCGACCACGGCATGCGCGCCGGAGTTACGCACGGCAAACCGCTCGCCCGCGGTACCGGCAGCGAACAGCTTGCCGCCAGTGGCGCCGTACAGACAGGTGTTGCCGATGATGGCGCTGTCCTGAGTCTTGAACGGGCTGCCCTGGGGCGGCACGATCACCAGTTTGCCGGCGGTCATGCCCTTGCCGACGTAGTCGTTGGCATCGCCTTCCAGGTACATATTCAGGCCACCAGCGTTCCACACGCCGAAGCTCTGACCCGCAGTGCCCTTGAAGCGGAAGGTGATAGGCGCCTTGTTCATGCCCTGGTTGCCATGCACCCGGGCGATTTCACCGGACACACGAGCACCGATCGAGCGGTCGCAGTTGCAGATGTCCAGGGCGAATTCGCCACCGCTGGCGGCATCGATTGCCGACCTTGCCAACTCGACCATTTTCTCGGCCAGCAGGCCCTTGTCGAATGGCGGATTCCTCTCGACCTGACAGAACTGCGGCTTGTCCGCAGGAATGTGATCACTGCCGAGCAACGGACTCAGGTCCAGATGATTCTGCTTGGCCGTCTCGCCCGGCAGAATATCCAGCAGATCGGTACGTCCGATCAGCTCTTCGAGGCTGCGCACGCCGAGCTTGGCCAGCCACTCGCGAGTTTCTTCTGCAACATAGGTGAAGAAATTCATCACCATCTCGACGGTGCCGATGAAGTGATCCTTGCGCAGTTTGTCATTCTGCGTGGCGACGCCAGTGGCGCAGTTGTTCAGGTGACAGATGCGCAGGTACTTGCAGCCCAGGGCGATCATCGGCGCGGTACCAAAGCCGAAGCTCTCGGCACCGAGGATGGCCGCCTTGACCACATCGAGACCAGTCTTCAGGCCGCCGTCGGTCTGCACCCGCACCTTGCCGCGCAGGTCGTTACCGCGCAGGGTCTGGTGAGTTTCCGCCAGGCCCAGCTCCCAAGGTGCGCCGGCGTACTTGATCGAACTCAGCGGCGATGCACCGGTGCCGCCATCGTAACCGGAGATGGTGATCAAATCGGCATAGGCCTTGGCTACCCCGGCGGCGATGGTGCCAACGCCGGCTTCGGCCACCAGCTTGACCGAGACCAGCGCGGCAGGGTTGACCTGCTTGAGGTCATAGAACAGATGCGCCAAGTCTTCGATCGAGAAGATGTCATGGTGCGGCGGCGGCGAAATCAGGGTCACGCCCGGCACCGCGTAACGCAGCCGTGCGATCAGACCGTTGACCTTGCCGCCGGGCAGTTGACCGCCCTCGCCGGGCTTGGCGCCCTGGGCGACCTTGATCTGCAGCACTTCGGCGTTGACCAGGTATTCCGGGGTCACACCAAAGCGACCGGTGGCCACCTGCTTGATTTTGGAGCTGCGCACCGTGCCGTAACGGGCCGGGTCTTCGCCGCCCTCGCCGGAGTTGGAGCGCGCACCGAGGCGGTTCATCGCCTCGGCAATCGCTTCATGCGCCTCGGGCGACAGCGCGCCCAGGGAAATACCGGCAGAGTCAAAGCGCTTGAAGATGCTTTCCAGCGGTTCGATCTGATCAAGACTCAGCGGCTGCTCGGCCAGTTTCAGCTGCAGCAGATCGCGAATCATCGACACCGGACGGGTATCGACCAGGGCGCTGTATTCCTTGTATTTCTCGTAACTGCCCTGCTGCACCGCGACTTGCAAGGTGCTAACTACGTCCGGGTTGTAGGCATGGTATTCGCCGCCATAGACGAACTTGAGCAGGCCGCCCTGCTGGATCGGCTTGCGGTTGTTCCAGGCCTCGGCGGCGAGCAGCTTCTGCTCGGTTTCGAGGTCGACGAAGCGCGCACCTTTGATCCGGCTGGCCACGCCACGGAAGCACAGCTCGGTGACTTCATCGGCCAGACCGACCGCCTCGAACAGCTGCGCACCGCGGTAGGAGGCCACGGTGGAGATGCCCATCTTCGACAGGATCTTCAGCAGGCCCTTGGAGATGCCCTTGCGGTAGTACTTGAACACTTCATACAGATCGCCCAGCACTTCGCCGGTGCGGATCAGGTCGCCCAGCACTTCGTAGGCCAGGAACGGATAGACCGCCGAGGCGCCGAAGCCGAGCAGCACCGCATAGTGGTGCGGGTCACGGGCGGTTGCGGTCTCGACCAGAATGTTGCAATCGCAACGCAGGCCCTTCTCGGTCAGGCGATGGTGCACGGCACCGGTCACCAGCGCGGCATGCGCCGGCAGTTTGCCCGGGCCGATATGGCGATCGGTGAGTACCAGCAATACCTTGCCGGCGCGCACCGCTTCCTCGGCCTGGTCGGCCATGTTGCGCACGGCCGCCTCGAGACCGACGGACTCGTCGTAGTTCATGTCGATCAGCTGACGCTCGAAGCCTGGACGTTCCAGGGTCATCAGCGTGCGCCATTTGGCCGGGGAAATGACCGGCGAACTGAGGATTACCCGCGAGGCATGTTCCGGCGACTCCTGGAAGATATTGCGCTCGGCACCGAGGCAAATTTCCAGGGACATGACGATGGCTTCACGCAGCGGGTCGATCGGCGGGTTGGTGACCTGGGCGAACTGCTGGCGGAAATAGTCGTAGGGTGAGCGCACGCGCTGGCTCAATACCGCCATCGGCGTATCGTCACCCATGGAGCCGACCGCTTCCTGGCCCTGTTCTGCGAGCGGACGCAGTACCTGATCACGCTCCTCGAAGGTCACCTGGTACATTTTCATGTATTGCTTGAGTTGGTCAACGTCGTAGAACGCCGAACCGTGGTCACGGTCTTCCAGGGTGGCCTGGATACGCTGGGCATTCTTGCGCAGCCACTGCTTGTAGGGGTGACGCGACTTCAGGCGGTTGTCGATGTCATCGGTACTCAGTACCTGGCCGGTTTCGGTATCCACGGCAAGGATCTGCCCCGGCCCGACGCGGCCTTTGGCAATCACGTCCTCGGGCTGGTAGTCCCACACACCGATTTCCGAAGCCAGGGTGATGTAGCCATTGTTGGTGGTGACCCAGCGCGCCGGGCGCAGGCCGTTGCGGTCGAGCAGGCAGACCGCATAACGACCATCGGTCAGCACCACGCCGGCCGGACCATCCCACGGCTCCATGTGCATGGAGTTGTACTCATAGAACGCCCGCAGATCGGCGTCCATGGTCTCGACGTTCTGCCAGGCTGGCGGAATGATCATGCGCACGCCACGGAACAGATCAATGCCACCGGTGACCATCAGCTCGAGCATGTTGTCCATGCTCGAAGAGTCGGAACCGACACGATTGACCAGCGGGCCGAGCTCTTCCAGATCGAAGATCTGGTCGTTGGCGAACTTCAACCGGCGCGCCTGGGCCCAGTTGCGGTTACCAGTGATGGTGTTGATCTCGCCATTGTGGGCGAGGAAACGGAACGGTTGCGCCAACGGCCACTTCGGCAGCGTGTTGGTCGAGAAGCGCTGATGGAACACGCAAATCGCGGTCTGCAGGCGCTCGTCACCCAGGTCCGGGTAGAACTGCTGCAGATCGGCCGGCATCATCAGGCCTTTGTAGATGATGGTCTTGTGCGAAAAGCTGCAGATGTAGTGATCACTGTCTGCGGCATTGCTCACCGAAGAACGGCGGCGGGCGCTAAACAGCTTGATCGCAACTTCCTGGTCGCTGAGCTCATCGGCGCCGATGAACACCTGTTCGATCTGCGGCAAACGCTCAAGCGCCAGACGGCCAAGTACGCTGGTATCGATTGGCACTTTGCGCCAGCCAACCAGGGTCAAGCCGGCCGCCTGAATCTCGCGATTCATATTCGCGCGCGCCGCTTCAGCTTTCACTGGGTCCTGATTGAAGAACACCATGCCCACGGCGTACTGCTTGGGCAGCTCGACCGCGAAGTGCTGCAGGGCCATAGCCCGCAGGAAGGCATCTGGCTTCTGAATCAGCAAACCACAACCATCGCCCGTCTTGCCGTCGGCGTTGATCCCGCCGCGATGGGTCATGCAGGTCAGCGCTTCAATAGCGGTCTGCAGCAGGTGGTGGCTCGCCTCGCCCTGCATATGGGCAATCAGGCCGAAGCCGCAGTTATCCTTGAACTCATCAGGACGGTACAAACCTGCTTTCATAGGGACTCTCACCAGGCTGCCTCTCAAAGGCAAATCACTTTCTAATTCAAATACTTACCGTGCGCGCAGGGCTTATCGCCAGCTTTGCGCAGGCAAAACGGAGGTCATTGTACATATCCACCAAGGTCGTCACAAATCGGCGTGGCGACCCACTGCAAGCTTATGTCGCTAAACCGAAGGAATCGACCACCCAGTCATGCTAACAACCTGCCGGTCGACAGATACCGTGTAGCCTTAAACAGGCGCGCAACCAAACAGATAACACCAGCTAGCGAGCCTGGCCGATCTCGTGCCTGATCTCGGCAAACGTCCGTGGCCACGGCTTACCTGCCTGGACCTTTTCCGGCAAGCCTTTCAAGGCGGCACGCGCCGCCTCCGAGCTGGCGAAACTTCCATAGGTCACAACATACAACGGCTGACCCTGATGCTGCTTCTTGAAATAGTGGTATTGCGCGCCGTGCTCACGCACAAAAGCTTGAGCACTGGCCTCTGCGCGCGCCCCTAGAATTTGCAAGGTGTAGCGCGAGCCAGCCTGAGCAGCGTACCAGGCGTCGACCACTGCGGCCTTCGCCGGTGTCGGTGTCGGTGCCACCGCTACCGGTTTCGCAGCAGGCACCACTACTGGGGCAGGCCGGACGACCGGGGCCGGTACAGGGGACGCTGACACTGCAGGCGCAGCCACCGCTGCACGCGGCGCCTCACGCTCATCCACCAGCACACCGATAGTACTCGAGCCAGCAACATCCACGACATCTGCCTCCTCGACCCCGCTCAAGCCAGCAGCACGCGCCAAAGGCTCGCGCATAACCGGCTGAGACTCACCCACCAAAGGCAGCGGGACAGGCTGATTGCCACCCGCGAACTCGATTGCGGGCGCACTGCCCCCGGTAGAGCCGCCAGCTGTGACAGATGGCGCAGACGGCTCGACCTGACCGAGCGGCAGCTGCGTCGTGGCGGACACCGGCGCTACATCATCTGAACGCCCCTGCATCAGCCAAGCTGCCATGACCCCAAGCCCAACAACAGCCAAAGCCAAAAGGTGCTTCCTCGGCAAATTGAATGCGAAGCCAGCGCGCTTGGCGCCACCGCGCCGCACCAGCATGGCCTCAATCAACACGTCACGAGCGACTTGATTGATTGCCCCCGGCCAGCCACCTGAACGCTCATGAATATCAGCGACCTGTTCATCCGACAGCAACGCGCCCTCACGCCCGGCACCCTCTAGCCGCTGAGCCAGATATTCGCGCGCTTCCTCTTCGCTGTAAGGCTGCAATTCAATGGCATGAAAACACTCCTCGCCATCGGCCAACACCTCAAGCCGCTCAATTAATGTCGGTTCGGCGAACAGAAAGACATGCGGACGCCCTTCGCTGCTGCCTGCAGCCAAGGCCAGCAGGCTGGCAAGCGCTTCATCACTCAACTGCTCGGCATCATCGACAAGCAAGTAAACATCTTGCCCAGTCAAGGCCAATTGACCAACCTGCGCCAAAATTGCCTGTGGCTCCGGCTTCTGCACCTGCAGGCCTTGAGCTACCTGACGCAGAATACCTGCAGTGTCGGCTGCGCCCTGGGCGGAAACGACCACGCTATGCACCGCCTGCTTATTGGTACTGGCCACCAGCGCCTGGCGCAGCAGGGTTTTCCCGCTCCCCTGGGGACCGCAGACCAACAACAGCAGCTGGCTGTAGCGCGCAAGGTGATGCAACTGACCCAATACCGGCTTGCGCTGTGCCGGAAAGAACTTGAAACCTGGCACACGCGGCGCAAAGGGATCGTGACTGAACTGGTAGTGATCGAGGAAAGCCTCGTCAGCATGCAAACTGGTCATTGGACACTCATTTAGATTCAAGCTGATCCACCAGCGCCGCGTAATCTACGCTCAGCGTGGCATTCAAAATTTCGCGCGGGAAATCACCGGTAACCACGGCCTCGCCGATACGCCGTAACAACACCAGCCGTAACTGGCCATCAAGCACTTTCTTATCGACCGCCATATGTACCAAAAAGTGCTCCGGCGTCATCTCTTGTGGCGGCACTACGGGCAAGCCCGCCGCCTGAAACAGACGAATACCACGATTGCGCTCGGCCTGTGAAATCCACCCCAGGCGTTGTGACATCTCCAGTGCCATTACGGTACCCGCAGCGACGGCTTCACCGTGTAGCCATACACCATAGCCTTGCTGCGTCTCTATGGCATGACCAAAGGTATGCCCCAGATTGAGCGTGGCCCGCAGCCCCGCCTCCCGCTCATCCGCACCGACAATCCGCGCCTTGGCTGCGCAGGAGCGCTCAATTGCTGCAGTCAGCGCCTCTTGATCGAGCGCCCGCAGTGCTGGCATGTGCTGTTCCAGCCAAGTGAGAAAAGGCTCGTCACAAATCAAGCCGTACTTGATCACTTCAGCCAGCCCCGCCGATAGCTCGCGAGCCGGCAGAGTGGCAAGACTTGCCGTATCAATCAGCACGGCTTGAGGCTGATAGAACGCCCCCACCATATTTTTCCCCAGCGGGTGATTGATACCGGTCTTACCACCAACCGAGGAGTCGACCTGAGACAGCAATGTAGTCGGGACCTGGATGAAATTGACCCCCCGCTGATAGCACGCCGCAGCAAAACCGGCCATATCGCCGACAACACCACCACCCAACGCAATCACGGTCGTATGCCGATCATGCCGCGCACCGAGCAGCCCATCAAAAATTAGCTGCAAGGTTTCCCAGGTTTTGAACGCTTCACCATCCGGCAACACAATCGAGGTCACTGTGTAACCGGCAAGGGCGGCCTTGAGCGCATCCAAGTAGAGCGGCGCAACCGTCTCATTGGTAACCACGGCCACCTGACGGCCAATGATGTGCGGCGCCAGCAAATCCGCCCGATGCAGTAGATCAGCACCGATATAAATGGGATAGCTGCGCTCGCCGAGATCGACTTGAAGAGTTTGCATGGAGCCCCCCGATGTAAAAAGGGCTCTAGGATAACGCAGTTCGTCCAGCGCTTTAACGAGAAGAAAGCTCTTCGAGGCGCTCAAGTATTTCTTGCACGACCAAACGTGGCGGACGCTCATCGGTTTGCACGATGACATCAGCAATTTCGCGATACAACGGGTCACGAATCGCCAGTAGTTCAGCCAGCACCTTACCCGGATCTGCCGTCTGCAACAGGGGACGATTACGGTCACGCGAAGTACGATCAAGCTGCTGCTCGACCGAGGCGTACAGGTACACCACTCGACCGCCACGCCGGAGTGCCGCACGATTCTCCGGATGCAGTACTGCACCACCGCCAGTGGCAAGCACTAGACCGTCCAGCTCGCAGAGATCAGCAATCACGGCCCGTTCGCGCTCGCGAAACCCCTGCTCACCCTCAACATCGAAGATCCACGGGATGTCGGCACCACAGCGCTGCTCGATCTCCTTATCGGAGTCTTTAAACAGCAGCCGCAGCTCTTTGGCAAGCAAACGCCCGATAGTGCTTTTACCAGCGCCCATCGGGCCAACAAGGATAACGTTATGCATATATTTCAACGCGTTACCGCTACAGCCTGATTATTCATGATACGCGGGGTCAGGAAAATCAACAGTTCTGACTTGCTGTCTTTGACAACATCGCGCCGGAACAGAACACCCAGGTACGGGATATCACCAAGAAATGGTACCTTGTCCACCGATTTACTCTGGGTATTGGAAAATACCCCACCGATCACAATGGTTTCACCATCCGCCACGAGCACCTTGGCATTGACTTCATTCTTGGTGATCGCAGGCACTCCACCACTCGCAGCAGCATTGGAGAAGTCTGGTGCATCCTTGGTAACCTTGACCTCCATAATGATGCGGTTATCCGGCGTAATCTGCGGAGTCACTTCCAACGACAAAGCCGCTTGTTTGAAGGAAGTACTGGTCGCACCACTAGAGCTAGCTTCCTGATAGGGAATTTCTGAGCCCTTGAGGATTTTTGCAGTTTCCTTATCCGACGTAACCACTTTAGGCTGGGAAATAACTTCGCCATTACCGGTTTTTTCCATGGCGGATAATTCAAGATCAAGCAAGGTGTTATCCGTAATAAAACCGAGATTCAGCCCTGAACTCGCACCAGCGACTCCCATATCGACAAAGTTTCCTCCTTGAATCTCGAGAGGATTAGTACCCTTGATCAGACTCCGGCTTCCACCCACGACAAAGTTGTTGTCACCAACACCTACACCGCGCCACTCAACCCCCAAGGCTTTATCATAATCAACGTTTGCCTCGACGATTCGTGCCTCGACCATCACCTGACGAACAGGTATATCGAGTTGCGAGACAATCCGGCGCAGTTCGTCCAGGCGCTCCAAGGTCTGATAGGCAATGATACTGTTGGTTCTATCGTCAACAGTGATCGAACCACGCTCGTCAGCACGACCCTCGGCACTGGTGACTGACTGGAACAATTTGGCCATGTCGCTGGCTTTGGCGTAGTTCACCTGAATCAGTTCACGGCGCAACGGCGCCAACTCAGCTATCTGCTTCTGCGACTCAAGCTCTTGACGCTCGCGCGCAGCAATCTCATCGGCTGGCGCCACCAGCAGCACATTGCCCACCTTGCGCTTATCTAGCCCTTTGGTTTTCAGAACCAGATCCAGCGCCTGATCCCAAGGCACGTTCTGCAAGCGCAGGGTAATGTTGCCACGCACGGTATCACTGGCAACCAGGTTCAAATCGGTAAAGTCGGCGATCAACTGCAGCACCGAGCGAACATCAATATCCTGGAAATTCAATGACAACTTTTCGCCACTGTACGCAAATCGTTCGCTCTTACGTGCTTCGACTTCGCCCTGCGTCAACGGCTTGACACTAAGCGTAAGCTTGTTGTCGGTTTGATACGCCAGATAATCGTAGGATCCTGTCGGCTCAATCACGATGCTCGCTTTGTCGGCCGACCCCGTGGCACTGACAAACTGTACCGGTGTCGCAAAATCCTTGACGTCCAGACGAACACGCAGCGCCTCCGGCAATTGCGTCTTGGCAAAGTCTAGGCGAATTTTTCCTCCCTGCTCCTGAATATCAGGACTTACCGAAGCATCCGACAGCGTAATAACAATATTACCCTCGCCTTGCTCGCCCCGCTGGAAATCAATATTACTAATAGCCTTACCTTGTGCAGCATAACTTTTTACTGGGACCGCAGTACTGACGACCGCTGACACGGGCGCCGGCTGAGCTGACGCAGAGCTGGGCGCCCCCTCACCGATCACCACATAAAGATTATTGCCATCTACTCGCGTGCTGTAGGGGGCCAGGTTAGTCAGATTGATGATCAACCGGGTTCGGTCTTTAGCCTCGACTACCGTGACACTGCGCGCATTCCCCACACCCAACTCTCGATTCTTGGTACCCAGCTTACTGGACACCCCTGGGAAATCCAGGGCAATACGCGCCGGCTGCTCAACTGTATAACCGCGAGGTGCAAGTACAGGCTCGTCAAACATCAACTTCAACTCGACGCGATCGCCTGGCAATGCAGACACATCAAGTGATTGCAGGTCAGCGGCCAACAGTGCCGGCGATAGCAGCAGCGCTAACAGAGATATACCTAGGTGCGATAAGGGGCTATTCATTCTCGGATTCCGTTGGGCAGACCGGTTATTTTTTTTCATGATCATTCCGTTCATTTAAGAACGCTCCTTGAGAGTGAGGCTGCGCGGCCGCTCGAGCCAGCCACCCTCACCATCTGGAACAATCTCAACAACATCGATTTTGGCTTCATCTATAGCCAGGACGCGGCCGTAGTTACGACCTACATAGTCCCCCACCTTGATACGATGCACCCCTCCCGCCCCGCTTACCAAGGCAAACACACCGCTTGAATTAGCAAGCGTGCCGACCATTTCGAAGACCTCTATATTAAAACCCTCGAGAAACTGCTTGACCCGCGCCTCATCCGGCTTAACTTCCTGAGAGCCCCTTTCACGACGCACCATGTCAATTTTGACAGGCGGCTGGAATGGGCTGCGCAACGAAGAAGCTCCATAGGTGAACGCTTCATAGGGTTGGAATTTTGGTACCGGCTCAATGGCGCCTTTGGGCTTGGCGCGCACCTCATCCATAAAGGACTGCAGATCAGAAAAGTCCCCCCCTGCACCACAACCCTGCAAAACCGATAACAAAGAGACAGAGACCAGCAAACGAAGAGTCTTCATTTATCCATCCCTTTATCATTGTAACGATACGTCTTCGCCATAACACTCATCCGAATAACAGATGCACTCTCCGTACTACTCGGCTTAGTTTCAAAGTCATGCAGTGTGACAATGCGCGGCAAGCTGGCCACGCCACTGACAAACGTTGCCAAGTCATGATAACCACCCACCACAACCAGTTGAATGGGCAACTCTATATAAAATGGCTGCGTCACTTCGGGCAACAACTTGATTTCTTCGAATTCAAGACCACTGCCCAACCCGGTACGCGTGATGTCCTCCAGTAGACCAGGCACCTCAGTATCGCTCGGCAGTTGGCGCAGGAGAGCCCCGAAAGAAATCTCCATCTCCGCCATTTGCTCCTTATAGGACTCCAGATTTGCGGCCTGGAAAGCCTTGCTGGAAAACTGTTGCTTGAGGGTTTGCTCCTCGCCCTGCGAGCGCTCTAAGCTGGCCTGCAAATCCTTCAAGTGAAAGTTGTAGCCCAGTGCCAGCATCACTACAAAAAACAACACACAGACGACACCCTTGATAACGGGCGGCCATGAGCCGATGTTATTCAGATCAAGATTGCTAAGGTCAATCTTGCGCATGTTCTCAATGGATTCAGCCAGGCTCATTTTTTATCACCCTCTACAGGCTCAGCACCAGGCTGCGTTTGCTTAACCGTTAGCTGGAATACATTAGCCTGATCCAAAGCACCTGCCGTGGTGGCCTTGACTTGCGTCAAATTCGGCGCTTCAAGCCAATCTGACGCCTCCAGATTGCGCATCAAGTTCGATACCCTGTTGTTGGACTCAGCTGCACCTTCGATCGAAATATTCTTACCGGTCATTTTGACGCTATTGAAGTAAACACCATCCGGCAGGGTCCGCACCAACTGGTCGAATACTCGACCAATAATTGGCCTGTTGCCCTGCAAGTCCTGAATAATCTTCATTCGCTCCAGCAACTGCTGGCGACGCGTTTTCAGCTCACTAATTTCCTGGATGCGCGCATCTAACACTGCAATTTCTTTGCGAATGAACTGGTTACGTGCATTTTGCTGCTCGATTGCACCATTCAGATACTGATCTCCAAGAAACACTGTTCCCGCTGCAACCACCAGGACACCGACGAGCGTCACCAGAAAGCGCTGTTTACGCTCCTCACGTAACTGCTCGCGCCATGGAAGAAGGTTAATCCGCGCCATTAGTCGAAACTCCTCATTGCCAGACCGCAGGCAATCATCAGTGCCGGAGCATCACTGGCCAGCGCCCCGGCATTGACCCTGCTGCTCAGCGCCATGTCCGCAAAGGGATTGGCAACCAGGGTTTGTGTGCCGATTTTTTGCTGGATCAAGCGATCGAGGTCGGGAATGGAAGCCGTGCCACCCGCAAGGAGGATGTAATCGACATCATTAAACTGACCGGCAGCAAAAAAGAACTGCAAAGAACGCGACACTTGCTGCACGACCGCTTCCTTGAACGGCTGCAACACTTCACTGTCGTAGTCGTCGGGGAGACCGCCCTGTTTTTTCGCAAGACCTGCCTCTTCTACGGACAGGCCATAGCGCCGCTGAATTTCCTCGGTGAGCTGCTTACCGCCGAATAACTGCTCGCGCGTGTAGATGGTCCGTCCATTGTGCAGCACGCTGAGCGTGGTCATGGTCGCACCAATATCGACCACTGCTACCGTCAGCTCGTCATGCCCGCTACCAAGCTGCTCCGTGAGCAAGCCATAAGCACGCTCAAGGGCATAGGCTTCGACATCAACCACTTTGACCACCAAGCCGGCCAAAGCCAAGGCGGCCTCGCGAACCTCTACGTTTTCCTTGCGACAGGCTGCCAGAAGCACCTCGACTCGCTCAGGATTGCGCGGCGAAAAGCCTTGCACCTCGAAGTCGATAGCCACTTCCTCAAGCGGATATGGAATGTACTGGTCGGCTTCGATCTTCAGCTGATTCTCAAGGTCATCGTCGGAAAGCCCGGCTTCCATCTCGATGGTCTTGGTGATCACCGCAGAACCCGCCACAGCGACCGCTACGGACTTCACACCGGTCTTGGCTTTGGCCAGCACGCGCGCAAGCGCCTGCCCAACCCCCTCAAGTTCGGCAATATTTTTCTCGACCACCGCGTTTGGCGGGAGTGGCTCTACAGCATAAGCCTCTACTTTGTAGCGGCTTCCTGAGCGACTCAATTCGAGGAGCTTGACGGAGGTCGAACTGATATCGATCCCCAGCAGCGTATTCGCTTTCTTATTGAAGAGCCCTAGCACGAGCGATTTCCTATTGGCATCCGCGACTTACGGACTATTTATGTTTTTTCACATTAAATAACAGTCTTGACAGAAGCGCAAATGGATACCCGGGAAAAAAAACGCTTATAATGTGATCAGTTTTTCCCTTTTAGCCTTGCCTTCCGCTTAACCCATTCTTTTATCTGGAAATCCAAAAATCTTGATGCGTTTGCTGAAGTTCATCTGCTGGTCTGGTGTCGCTACTTTTTGTGCGCTGTTACTCAGTTTGAGTGGCGCTTTTCTCTACCTCAGCCCCAGCTTGCCGTCCGTTGAGTCGCTGCGCAGCATCCAGCTGCAAATCCCCCTTAGGGTATACAGCAGCGACGCCAAGCTGATCGCAGAGTTTGGCGAAATGCGCCGCTCGCCAATCAAATTCAGCGACATCCCCCCCGAGTTCATCAGCGCCCTGCTTGCGGCTGAAGACGACAACTTCGCTAATCATTATGGCGTCGACCTTACCAGCTTGATGCGCGCTGCCACGCAAATATTGAAAAGCGGGCACATCCAGTCTGGGGGCAGCACCATCACCATGCAGGTGGCTAAGAATTTCTTCCTGAGCAGCGAGAAAAGCTTCTCGCGCAAGATCAATGAAATTCTCCTTGCATTACAGATCGAGCGTGAATTGAGCAAGGATGAAATCCTCGAACTCTACGTCAACAAAATCTACCTTGGCCATCGTGCTTATGGAATTGAAGCTGCCGCCCAAGTCTATTACGGCAAATCGATCAATGAGCTCAACCTAGCCCAACTGGCGATGATTGCCGGTCTGCCAAAGGCGCCTTCACGCTTTAATCCGCTGACCAACCTCACTCGAGCCAAGGAGCGCCGCGACTGGATTCTCGGGCGCATGCACATGCTCGGCCGGATCGACCAGCAGAGCTATGAGACTGCCCTGGCCGAGCCTGGCGATGCCAGCCACCACGTCCCGACCCCAGAAGTCACAGCGCCCTATATAGCGGAAATGGTCCGTGCCGAGATGGTCGGCCGCTATGGCAGCGAGGCCTACACCGAAGGCTTCAACGTCACCACCACGGTGCCAAGCGACCTGCAAAACGCAGCCAACACCGCCGTTCGTGAAGGCCTGATCATCTATGACCAGCGTCATGGTTATCGCGGCCCGATACGCCGCCTGCCAGACATGGACAAACAAGCCTGGCTCAGCGAACTGACCAAACAACGGTCGCTGGGAGGCCTTGAGCCCGCCATCGTCAGCCAGATAGAACAAAGTGGCATTCTCGTCCTGCTGCGCAGCGGCACGGAAGAGGCCGTCGCCTGGGACAGCATGAAGTGGGCTCGCCCCTTCATCAATACCAATAGCCTCGGCCCCCGCCCACAGCGGCCCGGCGATGTCGCCCAGATCGGCGACCTGGTTCGTGTGCAACGTCAGGAAGATGGCAGCTTACGCTTCGTTCAGTTACCGCAAGCGCAGAGCGCTCTGGTATCGCTCGACCCTAGCAATGGTGCAATCCGTGCGCTGGTCGGCGGCTTCTCATTCGAACAAAGCAACTACAATCGTGCGGTACAAGCCAAGCGCCAGCCGGGCTCCAGCTTCAAACCCTTCATCTACAGCGCCGCACTGGACCGCGGCTACACGGCCGCGAGCCTGGTCAACGATGCACCGATCGTGTTTGTCGACGAATACCTCGACCAAGGCTGGCGACCGAAGAACGATAACAACACCTTCCTTGGCCCCATACGCTTGCGCGAAGCGCTGTATAAGTCACGTAACCTGGTGTCGATTCGACTGTTGCAGGCCATCGGCATCGATTACGCAATGGACTACGTCAGCCGCTTTGGCTTCGACAAGCAGGACCTACCACGCAACCTGTCTATGGCGCTCGGCACTGCCAACCTGACGCCGCTGGAGGTTGCCGGGGGTTGGGCAGCATTCGCCAACGGCGGTTATAGAACCCGGCCGTATCTGATCGAACGCATTGAAAGCCGCTTCGGTGAGCCGCTGTTCATCGCCAACCCTGCAAGTACGACAGGGGCCGCCGAACCGTCAATCATTGATGAAGCCAATGCAGTGGCCGCGACCAACGGCCGCGAGACGCCTTCTGCGCAGGCGCTTGCAGCCGAGCCTGTTGCCGCCGAACGCATTATCGACGAGCGCACTGCATACATAATGACCAGCATGCTGCAGGATGTGATTACACGCGGTACCGGCCGCAGAGCCATGGCCTTGGGCCGCAATGACCTCGCAGGAAAAACCGGCACCACGAACGAGTCCAAAGACAGCTGGTTCTCTGGCTACAATGCCGACTACGTGACTACCGTCTGGGCCGGCTTCGATCAACCCGAAAGCCTCGGCAGAAATGAGTACGGCGGCACAATCGCCCTGCCGATCTGGATCACTTACATGGCCAGCGCATTGAAAGACAAGCCCAACCATGCACCCGCAGAGCCCAAAGGCCTGCTGACCCTGCGCGTTGACCCTTACAGTGGCCGCGCTGCCGCCCCAGGCACTACTGACGCCTATTTTGAACTGTTCAAGAGCGAAGACTCACCACCGCCCATGGGCGAACTGGATCCGGGCTTCCATGCTCCCGGCAGCCCACTGCCAGCTGACGAGTCGGCACCAATAGACTTGTTCTGAAGAATGAAAAGCCACCAAGCCAGCACTGCTCATGCCTACCGCAGGTCACCCCTGCACAAGGTGCATGCTGCCACGCCTTTCATCGGCGTGGCACATGGACTGGATTCATGGCGCGCATCTATAAATAGACCATGCACTCATTGCCTGTTGCGAGGCGATAAGTCGTAGGTTGGTACGGTGCGCGCAGCTCAGCAGGCTGCGACCTGTCGCGTTGCGCCTACGGAACGCAGCCCGGCCCAACCTACCCGCGCGAGCCCTGCGCTGATGTATAAGGCGCACTCTACTCATTGCAGGTAACACCTAACGGGCACATAGCGCATAAAAAAACCCGCCGAAGCGGGTTTTTTTATGCGCGCGGCTTAGCCGTTGAACACATCATCCACCGACTGCAGCGGATAGTGTTTCGGGTAAGGCAGAGTCGCCACACCGCTTTCGATCGCAGCCTTGGCCACGGCATCGCAGACTACGGTGATCAGACGCGGGTCCATCGGCTTGGGAATGATGTACTCACGCCCGAACGAAAGCGCGATACCGCCATAGGCGTCGCAGACTTCCTGCGACACCGGCAACTTGGCCAGATCACGCAGAGCCAGGGCCGCGGCAATCTTCATCTCTTCGTTGATGCGCGTGGCACGAACGTCCAGCGCACCACGGAAGATGAACGGGAAGCCCAGCACGTTGTTGACCTGGTTCGGGTAATCCGAACGACCGGTAGCCATGATCACGTCATTGCGTGCGGCATGGGCCAGCTCTGGAGAGATTTCCGGGTCTGGATTGGAGCACGCGAACACGATCGGGTTGGCCGCCATGCGCTTGAGGTCTTCAGCCTGAAGCAGGTTGGCGCCGGACAGACCGACAAACACATCAGCCCCCTCAAGCGCTTCGGACAGCGTGCGCTTGTCAGTCTCAGTGGCGAATATCGCCTTGTACTGATTCAGGTCGTCGCGACCAGCATGGATCACACCCTTGCGGTCGATCATGTAGATGTTTTCGACCTTGGCACCCATGCTCACCAGCAGCTTCATGCAGGATGTTGCCGCAGCGCCGGCGCCCAGGCAGACGATCTTCGCCTGCTCCAGGGTCTTGCCGGCGATTTCCAGGGCATTGAGCATGCCGGCGGCGGTAACGATGGCGGTACCGTGCTGGTCATCGTGAAAAACTGGAATGTCGCACTGTTCGATCAGTGCGCGCTCGATCTCGAAGCACTCGGGTGCCTTGATGTCTTCCAGGTTGATGCCGCCAAAGGTGATCGAAATGCGCTTGACGGTGTCGATGAACGCTTGCGGGCTTTCGGCGTCGACTTCGATGTCGAATACGTCGATACCGGCGAAGCGCTTGAACAGCACGCCCTTGCCTTCCATAACCGGCTTGGAAGCCAATGGACCGAGGTTGCCCAGGCCGAGAATCGCGGTGCCGTCGGAAATGACCGCAACCAGATTGCCCTTACCGGTATAACGGTAAGCCAATTCAGGATCACGGGCGATTTCACGCACAGGCTCGGCAACACCCGGGCTGTAGGCCAGGGCCAGGTCACGGGCAGTGGCAGTGGGCTTGGTCAGCTCGACACTCAGCTTACCCGGACGGGGTTTGGCGTGGTATTCGAGAGCGGCAGTTTTCAGATCAGACATAGGGGCATTTCCGCTTTTTTGGCTGTTGAACAGGCAGGCGGCCGAGGATACGCAAGTTGTATACATCTGCACAAGACCGTTTAGCCTTGCCCGGATAACGTGGCTAACGCACGACCTTGAGCCAGCTGCCAGGGGCTGGTTCACCTGTGGGATATAAATTATTGAGCAGCCGCAGGGTCGCCAGGGCATCGCCCGGCAACTTGCTTTGCCTGGCCAGCGCCGCCATATTTTGCCCACTTTTGGCCTTGACCAGATGCAGCCGCAGAGGCTCTGCAAGGCGCCGCTCGGCGACAGTAAGCGAGCGAACGCTCTTGATCACGCCGAGAAAACGTTGATCGTGGGCGGCGAGCGTTGCCTGTCCGCGTACCGCCGCAACAAACAGGTAAGCGCGCTGCCCGTGCAGCAGCACCGCGACGCGCTTGGCGGTAGCGCCAGGAATGATGGCGCTGTAACCCGATAAGCCGGCCTGGCGCCATTCGCTCTCAGCCTCCAGCCGCTGCCCGCCGACCCGCTGGCGCAGCAGTTGGGCAGCAGAGAGGCGCTGCGGATTGGCTTCTTGGGTCATGGCAATAAAGGCCTGCTGATCGGCACTGTGAGCGATCAGCGCATCCGGCCGATTGACCATGCTCCAGCCTTGCGGGAACGTCAGGGTCAAGTCCAGCTCGGCATGGTAGAAATGCTGCCCGCGGCGCACCCCACTGGCTGCGGAATCGCCAAATGGCAGCCCATTCAGATGCTTGAGAAAAGCATCGCGATTGACCTCTTGCTGCCCGGTTGCCAGTGCCCGCGCTGGCCCCAGAACCTGCTGCAGACGCCGATCATTATCCGGATGGGTATCGAATACGCCGTGATAGCCGCCAGCCGGCTGCACCTGCCCACGCTTGGCCGCCTGATCGCGGGCGAAGTCTTCCTGGCCCTTCAACACCCTGACCACTTCGATCATCGCCTGCGGGTCATAGCCACTGCGCGCCAGGTACTGGGCACCCAGGCCATCGGCCTCCAACTCCATATCGCGACCGTAGCCACGCACGAAGGCGCTACCGAGGACGTTGGTCAGTTCGGCCGCCGCACCGACGCCGGTGCCAATCGCCACCGCCTGCCCGAGAATCCCCCAGGCACTCGACTGGCTTTGCTGCTGCACGCCATGCCGTGCGGTGACGTGCCCGACCTCGTGGCCCAGCACCGCAGCCAGCTCGGCTTCCGAGTTGAGGTAGGCCAGTAGCCCGCGATGGATATAGATATGACCGCCCGGCAGGGCGAAGGCATTGATATCCGGACTGTCCACCACGGTGAACTGATAATTGAGCTGACTGCGATGACTGTGCCTGGCCACTCGCTCGCCGACCTGTTGGACATAAGCCTGTAGTTTTTCGTCGGCATAACGCGGGTATTGCTTGAGAATTTCCTGGCTGTAGCGCTGACCGAGCGCCAGTTCCTGCTGCTCGCTCATCATCACGAAATTGTTGCGCCCGGTGGCGGGGTTGACCGCGCAACCGGCCAGTTGAACGAGCAGCACCCCTAAGACCCAATGACGCAGGTTCATGGCAGCACCCCCAGCATCGCTTTATGGGTCACAGGCAGCATCCAGCGCGCCTGCCCTGGCTTGCCTGCAGTACGCCTGGAACGATCAATTATCCAGCCCCGGGCTTCGACTTGGCGACCGGCCAAACCCTGCAACTGCCGGAGATCAAAGCCATCCAGCGCCTGTGGTGGCACATGCACAACCAGCGAATCACCCAGCTCCAGCCAAACCCCGCCGCGATTGCGCTCGACCCGCTCGACCCGGCCCTCGACCAGAGCAAAACCGCCACGACTCAGTTGCGCAGGCGTCTGTACCGGCGAGCGCCGCCAGAGGCCGACACGCGACTGCCGCGCCAGCCGTTCGGCCGCCTGCTGGCACTCGACCAGCGCCACATTGGGCGCAATCGCCACCAAATAGCCCAGCCCTTCGGCCAACAACTGCGCCTCAAGATTACGCCCCTTGCGGTCGTAGGCATGCGCCAGGGTGCGCCCGTAGCGATCTTTCGGCTCCCGACCAAGCTGCAAGCCAACAGCCCCGTCATTGGCTGCCACCAACTCGCTCAAGCGGCGACGAGCAAGCTCGGCAAAGGGTTCGGCACTGTGCCCCTTACGCGCAAGCTCGGGGGTATTGAGACCGATCAAGCGCACACTGCGCCCATCCTGCAAGCGCAAGGTATCGCCATCGACGACCCGCTGCACGTTCACGTTTGGTAATTTGCCGGGCGCCGGACAAAACGCCAGAACAGGCGCCAGGTAAAACACGGACATAAAAAAGGCGCCCACAAGGGACGCCTTTTTCAGTAGCGAGGAACCACCCATCAGGGCACCCGTCGCTGCGCGCAAGCTTACTGCTTGGCGCCGAACATGCCGAAACGCTGCTTGAAGCGATCAACACGGCCGCCGGTATCCAGCATTTTCTGCTTGCCGGTGTAGAACGGGTGGCATTCGTTGCACACGTCCAGGCTCATCGGCTTGCCCAGGGTAGAGCGGGTTTCGATCACGTTACCGCAGCTGCAGGTAGCAGTGAGGCCTACGTAGTTCGGATGGATATCGGCTTTCATGGTGTATTCCTCGGGGCTGACATGCCGCCACCCGACATTATTGTCGAGTACCGCACTGAATTAGGCCGAGGATGATACCAGAGCGCCGCCACGACGCAAGCCACCGCTGACGCCGGCTGTCGCGAGGCCGCGTGCTAAGATCGCATCCGTCTACCCTGGAGCCCACCGCGTGCCCGACGCCATTCTGCGCATTGCCCTGCCCTCGCCGCTGCGCCGCCTGTTCGACTACCGCGCCCCGCCCGGTGTGCCGCGCAGCGCCTTGCAGCCGGGCGCACGACTGCGTGTACCCTTTGGCCGGCGTGAGCTGATCGGTATTTTGATCGAGGTGACAGATCACAGCGAGGTTCCCGCAGACAAGCTCAAACCCGCACTGCAATTGCTCGACGCCCAATCGCCACTGCCGCCTGCGCTGTTCAAGTTGTGCCTGTGGACGGCGCAGTATTACCAGCACAGCCTGGGCGACACCCTCAGCTGGGCCCTGCCGGCACTGCTGCGCCAGGGCGAACCGGCAGAGGCGCGCCAGGAGCGCTTCTGGCATATAGCCGAAGGCGCCAAACTGGATGACCCGCGCCTGAGCCGCGCACCCCGCCAACGCGATGCCCTGCAGACCATCGCCCAGCACCCGCACGGCGTCGCTCATCAATTGCTTGCTCAGTTGCAAATAAACAAGGAAAGCCTCGGCCTGCTGCGCGAAAAAGGCCTGGTCCACGTCGAGATACGCCGGCACATCATCAGCGAGCGCCACCTCAACTGGCTGGCGGAACCGGAGCTGCCCCTAAACCCGGAGCAACGCGCTGCAGCCGAAGCCATCCGCGCAGGCGCAGGGCGTTTCAATGCCTTTCTGCTCGCGGGGGTAACCGGCAGTGGCAAGACCGAGGTCTACCTGCAGCTGATCCGCGAGACCCTGGAAGCCGGCAAGCAAGCGCTGGTGCTGATCCCGGAGATCAACCTCGGCCCGCAGACCCTGGCGCGCTTCGAGCGACGGTTCAACGCGCGGATCGCCCTGCTCCATTCCGGAGTCAACGACCGCGAGCGCCTGGACGCCTGGCTCGCCGCCCGCGATGGCGAGGCCGACATCATCATCGGCACGCGCTCCGCGCTGTTCACCCCGATGCAGCGCCCCGGCCTGATCATCATCGATGAAGAACATGACGCATCCTATAAACAGCAAGAAGGCCTGCGCTATCACGCACGCGACCTGGCCGTGGTGCGCGCGCACCAGGAAAGCATCCCGATTGTGCTCGGCTCGGCCACGCCATCGCTGGAAAGCCTGCACAACGCCCACAGCGGCCGCTACGCCTTGCTGCACCTGCGCGAACGGGCCGGCGGCGCCAAACAGCCGCGCTTTCTGCGCCTCGATGTAAAGAGCCGGCCGCTGGACTCGGGCATTTCCGCGCCCATGCAGCAAGCCATCGCCAAGACCCTGACGGCTGGCCAGCAGGTGCTGGTTTTTCTCAATCGCCGTGGCTTCGCCCCGACCCTGCTCTGCCACGACTGCGGCTGGCTGTCGGAGTGTCCGCGCTGCGACGCACGGATGACCGTGCACCAGCGCTCCGGCGAGTTGCGCTGCCACCACTGTGGCCACGTCGAACGCCAGCCGAGCAACTGCCCGAAATGCAACAACGTCGACCTGCGCCCAGTCGGGGCCGGCACCGAGCGCGCGGAAGAACGGCTGGAGATTCTCTTTCCCGACGTACCGGTATTACGTGTGGACCGCGACAGCACCTCACGCAAAGAGGCCATGACCACCCTGTTCAACACCGTGCAACGCGGCGAGCCGTGCATCCTGGTCGGCACCCAGATGCTCGCCAAGGGCCACCACTTCCCGCGCGTGACCCTGGTGGCGATTCTCGACGCCGACGGCGGGTTGTTCTCCGCCGATTTTCGCGCCAGCGAGCGCATGGCCCAGCTGATTGTTCAGGTCGCCGGTCGCGCCGGCCGTGCCGAGGAGCCGGGCAAAGTGATCATTCAGAGTCACCTGGCCGACCATCCTTTATTGGTGCAACTGACCGAACAGGGCTATTTCGCCTTCGCCGAACAAGCCCTGAGCGAGCGCCGCAGTGCCGGGCTGCCGCCCTTCTGCCACCTCGCATTGCTGCGCGCCGAAGCGCACAAGCCGGGGCAGGCCGAAGGCTTTCTCGATGAGGCCTGCAGCGAGGCCGAATTGTTATTGAACGAACTCAAGCTAAGCGGCATCGAACTGCTTGGCCCGGTACCGGCACCGATGGAACGTCGTGCCGGTCGCTACCGCGCGCAACTCCTGGTGCAAGCCAACGCCCGTGCGCCCCTGCATCGCCTGCTCAGCACCTGGATGCTCGCCCTGGAGCAGATGCCCAGCGGGCGCGCGGTACGCTGGTCGCTGGATGTCGACCCGATAGATTTATTCTGAAGCAGGATGCGCGACAGGCTGCGAGGAGGCTGTCCGAGAACAGCGACCGTAGCGAGGGAAAGACCGGCTTGAGGCAGTTTTTGTGCTCTTTTGAGGCGAATAGTCGCTCTATTTAACGAAAAAGAGCGCGGAAAATGACCAATCCGGCTTTTCCGCAGTAGGTCAGTCTGTTCTCGGACAGCCTCCTAGGCCGTGCGCACCATTGACACACCGGCAGGTGGTGCGCACGGCGCACCCTACACGGCTTTTACCTGCCGCTTATGACGTGCCGCTTGAAGCGGTGCCCTTTGGGCGCCGATAATGGCCAATTTTCCACCAGCGCCTTCGCGCGCCGCCGCTGACAACGGCCGACCGAGCAGACCATGAAAGACAGCATTCGCCACCTGATCCAGCAAGCCCTGAACCGCCTCACCGCCGAAGACGTGCTGCCCGAGGGCCTGAGCCCGACGATCCAGGTGGAGAACACCAAGGACAAGAGCCACGGCGACTTCGCCAGTAACATCGCCATGATGCTGGCCAAGCCGGCCGGCATGAAGCCGCGCGACATGGCCGAAAAGCTGATTGCCGCCTTGCCCGCCAATGCCGACATCAGCAAGGTCGAGATCGCCGGCCCAGGCTTCCTCAATTTCTACCAGAACACCCAGGCCCTGGCCGCGCGCCTGGACGCCCTGCTCGCCGACGCCAAGCTCGGCGTGCGCAAAGCCGGCAACCCGCAGACGGTGGTGGTCGACCTGTCCTCGCCGAACCTGGCCAAGGAAATGCACGTCGGCCACCTGCGCTCCACCATCATTGGCGATGCCGTGGCGCGGGTGCTGGAGTTTCTCGGCGACCAGGTGATCCGGCAGAACCACGTTGGCGACTGGGGTACCCAGTTCGGCATGTTGCTGGCCTTTATGGAAGCCAACCCGGCCGCCGCCGAAAGCGAGTTGGCCGACCTGGAAGGTTTCTACCGCGCAGCGAAAAAGTGCTTCGACGATTCCGCCGAGTTTGCCGAGCGCGCCCGCGAACTGGTGGTGCAACTGCAAGCCGGCGAAGCCCAGTGCATGCGCCTGTGGCACCGTTTCAACGAGATTTCCCTGTCGCACTGCCAGAAAGCCTACGACCGCCTCGGCGTCAAACTGAGCCCAGCCGACGTCAAGGGCGAGAGCGCCTATAACGCCGAACTGCCGGGCATCGTCGACGCCCTGAGGGCCAAGGGCCTGCTCAGCGAGAGCGACGGCGCCCAGTGCGTGTTCATGGACGCGTTCAAGAACGCCGAAGGCAACCCGCTGCCCGTGATCGTGCAAAAGGCCGGCGGCGGTTACCTCTATGCCACCACCGACCTGGCTGCCATGCGCTATCGCAGTCAGGTGCTGAACGCCGACCGCGCCTTGTATTTCGTCGATCAGCGCCAGGCCCTGCACTTCCAGATGACCTTCGAAGTGGCGCGCCGCGCTGGCTTCGTGCATGACGGCATGCAACTCGAACACATGGGCTTCGGCACCATGAACGGCGCCGACGGCCGCCCGTTCAAGACGCGCGACGGCGGCACGGTCAAGCTGATCGACCTGCTCGATGAAGCCGAAGAACGCGCCTACAGCCTGGTTAAGGGCAAGAACCCGGAGTTAGATGAAAGCGAGCTGCGCAGCATCGCTCACGCGGTCGGTATTGGCGCGGTTAAATACGCCGACCTGTCCAAGCATCGCACCAGCGATTACCGCTTTAACTTCGAACAAATGCTCAGTTTCGAGGGCAACACCGCGCCCTATCTGCTGTACGCCTACACCCGGGTGGCCAGCGTTTTCCGCAAGCTGGGCAAGGGCTTCGAGGCGATTGAAGGCAGCCTCGACCTGCAGGCGGCCCATGAAATCGAACTGGCCGGCAAGCTCGCACAGTTCAACGAAGTGCTGGGCAGCGTGGCCGACAAGGGCGAACCGCACCTGCTCTGCGCCTACCTGTACGACGTAGCCGGATTGTTCTCCAGCTTCTACGAGCATTGCCCGATCCTCGCCGCCGAGGACCAGGCAACCCAGCAGAGCCGTTTGCGCCTGGCTGCTTTAACCGGCCGCACACTCAAGCAGGGCCTGGAGTTGCTTGGCCTGGAAACCCTGGAGCGCATGTAAGTGGCAGCCGCACGCAAGAAGCCCCCGGCCAAACGCGGCGCCAGCCGCTACAAGGCACCGGCGAAGAAACCCGTGCCCGGCTGGATCTGGCTGGCCTGCGGCCTGGTGGTCGGGGTGTTCGTCATGCTACTGATGAACCTGCAGCCGGGTGGCGATGCGGTCAAACGCAACAAGGCCGAGACCGCGCGCGCCAGCAACCAGGCGACGCCGAAACCCGCCACGCAAGAGCCGACCAAGCCCAAGTACGACTTTTACACCCTGCTGCCCGAGTCGGAAGTCATCGTGCCGCCAGACGCCCTGCCGCCTCCTGCTCCTGTGCAACAACCGGTGACCCCAGCCGAAGCGGCGAAGATCGACGCCGCGCGCGCCCTGGCCGCACTCAACGGCGAAACGCCGCCGCCTGCGCCGCCAGTAGCACCAGCCGCCCCCGTGGTCCAGGCACCGCTCAGCACCCAGTTTTTCCTCCAGGCCGGCTCGTTCCGGCGCAAGGATGATGCCGAAAGCGTGCGCGCTCAAATCATCCTGCTGGGCCAGAACGTGCGTGTGGAGTCCGGCACGGTCCGCGAAGAAACCTGGTACCGCGTACTGGTCGGCCCCTTCAGCAACCGCGAGCAGCTTGCGGTCTCGCAAAAAGCCCTGTCTGCCAACGGCTTCAGCAACTTGCTGCTGCAGCAACGGCAGAACCGCTGACCCTCACTCCGACCGGCTCTGCTTGAGCCGGTCGTCGGCTTCGGCGCTTTCGGCAACCTGTTGTTACAGGCGCAACCACACCGTTTAGTCGAGAATCACCGGTTATCGGTTGAAAAGTGCGGCGCGCCCCCCCATTTGAAACTGCATTGGGCACTTTCGCCCCGCTGCGTGGAGACTCCCCCTTGACCACCATCGTTTCAGTGCGCCGCCACGGCAAAGTCGTCATGGGCGGCGACGGCCAGGTTTCCCTCGGTAATACCGTGATGAAAGGCAACGCGAAAAAAGTTCGCCGCCTGTATCACGGTCAGGTATTAGCCGGTTTTGCCGGTGCCACCGCAGATGCCTTCACCTTGTTCGAGCGCTTCGAAGGCAAGCTGGAAAAACACCAGGGCCACCTGGTACGCGCCGCCGTCGAGCTGGCCAAAGACTGGCGCACCGACCGTTCGCTAAGCCGCCTGGAAGCCATGCTCGCAGTGGCCAACAAAGACGCCTCCCTGATCATTACCGGCAATGGCGACGTGGTAGAACCGGAGCACGGCCTGATCGCCATGGGTTCCGGCGGCGGTTTCGCCCAGGCGGCGGCGCTGGCCTTGCTGCAGAACACCGAACAAATGTCGGCCCACGAAATCGCAGAAAAGGCGCTGAACATTGCCGCGTCCATCTGTGTCTTTACCAATCAAAACCTGACTATCGAGGAACTGGACTCGGCCATCTGAGCCGATTCCCGTTCGGAGCCGCCTGCTATGTCCATGACGCCCCGCGAGATCGTTCACGAACTCAACCGCCACATCATCGGCCAGGACGACGCCAAGCGTGCCGTGGCCATCGCCCTGCGCAACCGCTGGCGGCGCATGCAGCTGCCGTTGGAGCTGCGCGCCGAAGTGACACCAAAGAACATCCTGATGATCGGCCCGACCGGCGTCGGCAAGACCGAAATCGCAAGGCGCCTGGCCAAACTGGCGGGCGCCCCCTTCATCAAGGTCGAAGCGACCAAGTTCACCGAAGTCGGCTACGTTGGCCGCGACGTTGAGTCGATCATTCGCGACCTGGCCGATGCCGCGGTGAAGATGCTGCGCGAGCAGGAAATCGTCAAAGTCCGCCACCGCGCCGAGGACGCCGCCGAAGAGCGCATCCTCGATGCCCTGCTACCCCCTGCGCGTGCCGGCTTCAATGAAGACCCCGCACCGAGCAGCGACTCCAACACCCGCCAGCTGTTCCGCAAGCGTCTGCGCGAAGGCCAACTGGATGACAAGGACATCGACATCGAGGTGGCCGACAGTCCGGCCGGTATCGAGATCATGACCCCGCCGGGCATGGAAGAGATGACCAACCAGTTGCAGAACCTGTTCTCCAGCATGGGCAAGGGCAAGAAGAAGAGCCGCACCCTCAAGGTTAAGGAAGCCCTCAAGCTGGTGCGCGACGAAGAAGCCGCGCGTCTGGTCAACGAGGAAGAGCTGAAAGCCCGCGCCCTGGAAGCCGTGGAACAAAATGGCATCGTCTTCATCGACGAGATCGACAAGGTCGCCAAGCGCGGCAACGTCGGTGGCGCCGATGTTTCCCGCGAAGGCGTGCAGCGCGACCTGCTGCCACTGATCGAAGGCTGTACGGTCAACACCAAGCTGGGCATGGTCAAAACCGATCACATCCTGTTTATTGCTTCCGGCGCTTTCCACCTGAGCAAACCCAGCGACCTGGTGCCGGAACTGCAGGGGCGCCTGCCGATCCGCGTCGAACTCAAGGCGCTGTCGCCGGAAGATTTCGAGCGCATCCTCACCGAACCGCACGCCTCACTGACCGAGCAGTACATTGCCCTGCTCAACACCGAAGGCTTGAAAATCGAGTTCGCCGCCGACGGTATCAAGCGCATCGCCGAGATCGCCTGGCAGGTCAACGAGAAGACCGAGAACATCGGTGCACGCCGCCTGCACACCCTGCTTGAGCGGTTGCTTGAGGAAGTGTCGTTCAGCGCCGGCGACCTGGCGGCCCAGCACGACGAGAAGCCGATCCATATTGATGCCGACTACGTCAACGGCCACCTCGGCGAGCTGGCTGAAGACGAAGACCTGTCGCGCTATATTCTTTAAAAGCAGCCTGTAGCAGCGAGCTTGCTCACGATTTGTCATGATCGCGAGCAAGGACTAGACGTCCCCCTCGCTCCTACACCACCCCCCTTTGCGGAACCCGCCATGCACATTCCCAGCGCCGTCAAACTGCACAAGGCATCGCGAACCCTGGAGCTGCAGTACGGCAGCGCCAGTTACACCCTGCCTGCAGAATTCCTGCGTGTGCATTCGCCTTCAGCCGAGGTGCAAGGCCATGGCAAACCCATCCTGCAGACCGGCAAGCTGCATGTCGCCCTTAGCGGCGTTGAGCCGGCAGGCAATTACGCCCTGAAACTCTGCTTCGACGATGGCCACGACAGCGGCCTGTTCAGCTGGGACTACCTCCATCAACTGGCCACCCACCAGGACAGCCTGTGGGCCGACTATCTGGCTGCACTGGCGGCGGCGGGGAAATCTCGCGACCCGGATGAGTTCGTGGTCAAGCTGATGCTCTAACAACCTGCCGGGAACATCGGCGGTTGTGACATCGCCGAGCACCGCGGCGCAACCACCTCCAGGCGCCTGTAAACAGGCCCAGCTTTTCACCCGCTCTCGACGCTGGCCGACCAAACGTGCGGGCCAGAGCCTTCGCGACCCGAGCAACTACCTGCAGCGCGCTTCTGGCGAGCGTGCTGGCATGGGCAACCGGAGGTTAGAGCGCACTTTCTAATCTATCTCGGCATACTCTTCGCGCATTTGGTCTGCATTGCGGCCAGCTTGCGCAAATCAACAAACTCGGGTAACCAAGGAACTGGCAAGTACCCTGCACTTGCCGACTGGCAAAGCGCATATAGAGATGCGGAGCTAATCCGCCCCCGAAACCCGAGCAATACCAGGCTCCTATTTACTGTGTCGCCACGCACAGCAGCATGCCGGTATTCGCCGCAGGACAATGGAGCGTCGTAGATGACCGAAAAAAATAATGATGTCCTGAAGACCCAAGCCTCGGAAAATACCCTCGGCTTGAATCCGATCATCGGCATCCAAAGCAAAGACCTACTGACCTCGGCACGCACAGTATTCACCCAAGCCATTCGGCAACCATTGCACAGCGCCAAGCACGTCGCCCATTTTGGCGTGGAACTGAAAAACGTCCTGTTTGGCAAATCCGACCTGCAGCCCGAGAGCAATGACCGTCGCTTCGTCGACCCGGCCTGGAGCCAGAATCCGCTGTACAAACGCTATCTACAAACCTACCTGGCCTGGCGCAAGGAACTGCATGACTGGGTCGAGCACAGCAACATGTCGGAGCAGGACGCCAACCGCGGCCATTTCCTGGTCAACCTGATGACCGATGCCATGGCACCAAGCAACAGCATGGCCAATCCGGCGGCAGTCAAACGCTTCTTTGAAACCGGCGGCAAGAGCATGCTCGACGGCCTCTCGCACCTGGCCAAAGACATTGTCAACAACGGCGGCATGCCCAGCCAAGTGGACATGAATGCGTTCGAGGTCGGCAAAAGCCTGGCCACCACGGAAGGCTCGGTGGTGTTCCGTAATAGCGTGTTGGAGTTGATCCACTACCGACCGATAACAGAGCAGGTGCATGAACGCCCGCTGCTGGTCGTACCACCACAGATCAACAAATTTTATGTATTCGATCTGTCGCCGGAAAAGAGCCTGGCACGCTTTCTATTGCGCAGCGGCATACAAACCTTCGTCGTCAGCTGGCGTAACCCGACCAAAGCGCAACGCGAGTGGGGCCTGTCGAGCTATATCGAGGCACTCAAGGAAGCCATCGATGCGATCATCGCTATTACCGGCAGCCAGGACATCAATATGCTCGGTGCCTGCTCGGGCGGCCTGACCACCGCGTCGCTGCTCGGTCACTATGCGGCGCTGGGTGAAAACAAGGTGCACGCCTTGACCCTGCTGGTCAGCGTACTGGACAACAAGCTGGATACCCAGGTCGCCCTGTTTGCCGATGACAAGACCCTGGAGATGGCCAAGCGCCGCTCCTACCAGGCCGGCGTCATTGAAGGCAGCGACATGGCCAAGGTATTCGCCTGGATGCGCCCCAACGACCTGATCTGGAACTACTGGGTCAATAACTACCTGCTCGGCAACGAACCACCAGTGTTCGACATTCTCTACTGGAACAACGACACCACGCGTCTGCCCGCGGCACTGCATGGCGAGTTCATCGACATGTTCAAGACCAACCCGCTGATTCGCCCCGGCGCCCTGGAAGTCTGCGGCACGCCGATCAACCTCAAGCAGGTCACCTGCGACGTTTTCTGCCTCGCCGGGACCACCGATCACATCACACCCTGGGAGGCGTGCTACAAGTCAGCCCATTTGTTCGGCGGCAAATGCGAGTTTGTCCTGTCCAGCAGCGGGCATATCCAGAGCATCCTCAACCCACCGGGTAATCCCAAGTCGCGCTACATGACCAACACGGAACTGCCGTTCGAGCCGAAAGACTGGCAGGAAAGCGCGACCAAGCACACCGACTCCTGGTGGCTGCATTGGCAGAAGTGGCTGAGCGAGCGCTCGGGCGCAAGCAAAAAAGCCCCCTCCAAACTGGGTAACAAACAGTTCCCGCCAGGCGAGGCTGCACCAGGTACCTACGTGCACGAACGCTGATCGACTGCGCACTGCGCACTACTGCCCGCGGCACCTGGAAGTGCCGCTCGCCCAACCGGCACTCCAGCCGCGCCGGCGGCCAGGTTTGCTCTGGCAGTTCTGGAAGTGGCCTGGACGGTCTCCTCCAGTGTTTTAATTCATAGGGCCTGCGCGCATGTCATTACCATTTGTTTTTCGCACCATCGACCTGGATGGCCAAACCATCCGTACCGCCGTTCGCCCCGGTAGCGGGAAAATGGCGCCGCTACTGATCTTCAATGGCATCGGCGCCAACCTGGAACTGGTCATGCCCTTCGTTCGGGCACTCGACAGCGACCTTGAAGTAATCGCCTTCGACGTGCCTGGCGTGGGCGGTTCATCGACCCCCAGCACCCCCTTCCGCTTCTCCGGCCTGGCCAAGCTCGCAGCGCGCATGCTGGATTACCTGGATTACGGCCAGGTCAATGTAATCGGCGTGTCCTGGGGCGGCGCCCTGGCACAACAGTTCGCCCATGACTATCCGGAACGCTGCAAAAAACTAGTGCTGGCCGCCACATCAGCCGGGGCGGTGATGGTGCCGGGCAAGCCCAAGGTACTCTGGCGCATGGCCAGTCCACGACGCTATGTGCAGCCATCCTATGGCGTGCAGATTGCCCCGGACATCTACGGCGGCGCCTTTCGCCGCGACCCCAAGCTGGCCCTGGCACATGCCAGCAAGGTGCGCTCGGGCGGCAAAATGGGCTACTACTGGCAGTTATTCGCCGGCCTTGGCTGGACCAGCATCCACTGGCTGCACAAAATCCGTCAGCCGACCCTGGTGCTGGCCGGTGACGATGATCCGCTGATCCCGCTGATCAACATGCGCCTGCTGGCATGGCGCATCCCGAACGCCGAACTGCACGTAATCGACGATGGTCATCTGTTCCTGGTGACTCGCGCCGAGGCCGTAGCACCGATCATCATGAAATTCCTCGCCGAAGAGCTCCAACGTGCCGTGATGCACCCACAGCCTGCGCCTGCTCGTCAGCAATGAGATGCGCTGAAAACGCTCGCGCGCGCCAGCTGCATTCAACAGAGTGGCCGTCTTTCAGCCGTCAACGCCGCGAGCGCTGCCCTGATGCCCCATCTCGGTGCAGCGCCTGATTGCATGTGCCGTAACATGCACAGCACCACCCTGCGCTGGCCTGCTGGTCAGCTCATGAACCACTTACACTGCGTGGCGGCTCCTTGCCATAAACATCGGCTCTGCGCCTTGCCCATTAACTGCAAACATCCTGTTTTGAATCAACCCACTGACCACATCGGCTGCTAGTCTGCAGACTGACAGTCTTCTTGGTATAAGCCTTGCTGTACTGCACCCTGATCACGGATAGCTTTGGAGTGTCGCCGCATGCGCAAACAACCCCCGACACCTAGCCTGCCAGCACCGGCCGGCGCAATGAATGTCCAAAGTGCCGTCGTCGGCTTACGTGCCAGAGACATGCTCTCCACCCTGCGCAGCCTGGCCTTGCAGGGTTTGCGGCAGCCCGCTCACAGCGCCCGCCATGCGCTGGCCCTGGGCGGACAGTTGGGCCGCGTTCTGCTCGGTGATACGCCATACAAGGTCAACCCGAAAGACGTACGCTTTGCCGATCCGACCTGGCAACTAAACCCGTTTTACCGGCGCAGCCTGCAGGCCTACCTGGCCTGGCAAAACCAGCTGGGCAGCTGGATCGAGGAAAGCGACATGAGCGCCGATGACCGCAGCCGCGCGCGCTTTGTGGTCAGCGTCCTTGGCGACGCCCTATCGCCCTCCAACACCCTGCTCAACCCGCTGGCGCTCAAGGAGCTATTCAACAGTGGCGGCAGCAGCGTCGTCAAAGGCCTGGGCCACCTGCTCGATGACCTGCTGCATAACAACGGCATGCCCAGCCAAGTCAACAAACGGGCCTTCGAAGTCGGCCGCAGCCTGGCCGCCACTCCCGGTGCGGTGGTGTTTCGCAATGAAATGCTGGAGCTGATCCAGTACAAGCCGATGAGCGAAAAACAATACGCCCGCCCCCTGCTGATCGTCCCGCCACAGATCAACAAGTACTACATCTTCGACCTGTCGCCAGACAAGAGCTTCGTCCAGTACGCCCTGAAGAACGGCCTGCAGGTGTTCATCGTCAGCTGGCGCAATCCTGATGCGCGGCACCGCGAATGGGGCCTCTCCAGCTATGTACAGGCGATCGAGGAGGCGATCGATGTATGCCGGGCAATCACCGCCAGCAAGGACGTCAACCTGCTGGGGGCCTGCGCGGGCGGCCTGACCATCGCCGCCCTGCAAGGACACCTGCAAGCCAAGCGACAGCTGCGCAAAGTTGCCAGCGCCACCTACATGGTCAGCCTGCTGGACAGCCAGATCGACAGCCCGGCGATGCTCTTCGCCGACGAAAAAACCCTGGAAGCAGCCAAACGTCGCTCCTACCAGCAGGGCGTACTGGACGGCCGCGACATGGCAAAAGTGTTCGCCTGGATGCGCCCCAACGACCTGATCTGGAACTACTGGATCAACAACTACCTGCTCGGCAAGCAGCCGCCGGCCTTCGACATTCTCTACTGGAACAACGACAACACCCGCCTGCCGGCCGCCCTGCACGGCGACCTGATCGACTTCTTCCAGCACAACCCATTGATCCGTGCCGGCGGCATGGAGATCTGTGGCACCCCGGTTGACCTGCGCAAGGTCACCGTCGACAGCTTTAACGTCGCCGGGATCAACGATCACATCACCCCCTGGGACGCGGTATACCGCTCGACCCTGCTGATCGGCGGCAACAAACGCTTCATCCTGTCCAACAGCGGGCATATCCAGAGTATTCTCAACCCGCCGGGCAACCCCAAGGCCAACTACCTCGAGAGCAACACGCTCAGCGCCGACCCGCGGGCCTGGTACCACGATGCGCACAAGCACGACGGCAGTTGGTGGCCGCAGTGGCTGAACTGGACCCAGGAACACGCGGGGGAGCAGCGCGAGACCCTCACCGTCTTGGGTAATGCGCAGTACCCCGCGATGGAGGCCGCGCCCGGCACCTATGTGCATGTGCGCTAGCACGCGACCGAATACTGGCCGAAGCCACCTTCGGCCAGTTATCTTCCAGACCTCACTGCCAGCATAAGAAGACCGGATGAAAACCCGCGACCGCATCCTTGAGTGCGCGCTGATGCTGTTCAACCAGCAAGGCGAGCCCAATGTATCCATCCTGGAAATCGCCAATGAACTGGGGATCAGTCCGGGCAACCTGTACTACCACTTCCATGGCAAGGAACCGCTGATTCTCGGCTTGCTCGAACGCTTCCAGGCAGAACTCGCGCCGCTGCTCAATCCGCCTGACGATGTACGCCTGGATGTGGAGGACTACTGGCTGTTCCTGCACCTGATCGTCGAGCGTATGGCGCACTACCGGTTTCTGTTCCAGGACTTATCCAACCTGGCCGGGCGCCTGCCAAAACTGGCCCGCGGCATCCGCAACTGGCTTAACGCACTGAAGCGCACCCTGGCATCACTGCTGGCGCGACTAAAGGCAGAAGACCAGCTGCTCAGCGACACCGCGTCCCTGGGCCAACTGGTCGAGCAGATCACCCTGACCCTGCTGTTCTCCATGGATTACCAACGCATCATCGGCCGCGAGGGAGAAAGCCGCCTGGTGGTCTATCAGGTAATGATGCTGGTGGCGCCGCACCTGACGACTGAATCACGCTTCGCCGCCGAACATTTGGCGCGTCGCTACCTGGAAGCCTGAACCGCATAACGCCTGCATCAACTACCGAAAACGACAACGCCCGGCACTAGGCCGGGCGTTGGTGTTTACGGCGGTGAGTCTTTAGGACTGGCTGGCCGGTGTTACTGGAGCCGCTACGGCTGCCGGAGCAGCAGCTGGCTCAGCTGCGACGGGGGCAGTAGTGACCGCAGGTTTAGCGGCGGCCTTGGCTGCCGGCTTGGCCACAGCCTTTACCGCAGGCTTGGCTGCAGCTGGCTTGGCGGCAGCTTTAACTGCAGGTTTGGCGGCGGCTTTGACCGCTGGTTTGGCTGCAGCTTTGACCGCAGGTTTAGCAGCTGCTTTTGCAGCCGGCTTAGCGGCTGGCTTGACCGACTTGACCGAAACGCCGGTCAATTGCTCGATCTGCTTGGTCAGGCTGTCGACCTTGGCGTTGAGCGCTTTCACTTCATTGCGGCTCGGTACACCGAGACGCGAGATAGCGTTGTTCAAACGCTTGTCGAACGCCTCTTCCAGCTCGCCCCACTTACCAATAGCCCGGTCCTTGACCTCGTCGACCTTGGAGCGGGTGCTGCCCACTTTCGACTCGACGGTGGACTTCACGGCATCGACTTGCTTCTCGACTTCGCTCTTGGCCTGCTTCTCGGCTTTTTCGCCGTCCTTGACCAGCGTGTCGAACAGCTTGGTGCCGTCCTTGCTGACTTTGGAGTAAGCCCCCAGGCCCGCCAACCAGATCTGACGCGAGTACTTTTCAACTTCGCCGATCCAAGAGCTGGTCTGCTTTTCGATTTTCTTTTTGACGGCCATGCTGTTCTCCTTATTTGGTACGCGCGACTTGCTCGAGCAACGCGCTCAGCTGATCAAGCTTAGCAGACAGTACTGCAACATCCTGCTTGGATGGGATGCCGATACGGTTGAGCGCACTGGCTACACGGGTGTCGAACGCCTTCTCGATTTTATCGAGTTGCACTTCAACTTTATCTTTCACGCTGTTGACGTTGCTGGTCACGCTGCTCTTGACGCTATCGATCTGGCTATTGGCTGCTTCGACCTGCTCATTGACCAGTGTCTTGCCTTGCTTCTCGACGCTTTCGCCGCTCTTGACCAGCTCTTTGAAATACTCGGCGCCCTCATGCCCGGCTTTGGCATAAGCACCCAGGCCAGCCAGCCAGATCTTGCGGGCATATACTTTTACGTCGGTCAGCACGGTGGCTTTATCTTCGACGTCGATTTTCTTCTTCACGGCAACTTTCGACATGGTGCACCTCACTCTTAGTGTTTCGAGGAAACGCCCACGGAATGCAGGCTTAGGAGCAAGGTACCGAGGAAAATTAGAAACCACATACTAGTTGCGAAAAAATACAACAAGCGCCTCAGCGGTTGTGAAAAAATCGAGCGCTGGCGCGACGGCTATCTCCAGCGTTCACGCAGCGCAACGCTGCCGCGGGCGTTTGGAGATGGCCGCAGTAGGCGAGCGTTTTTTTCACAAGTTCTCAGGCCTTGAGACTCTTATCCAGCACCTCTTCGATTTCCCGCTTGATACTGCCGCTCATGGCCGACAACAACAGACCGAGGTTGAGCTGCACACGCACCTGATCCTCACCCACCTCGATACGCCCATCGGCACCGCTGCGCTTGAACTCCAGGGTGTCGCCGTTCCAGTTGTAACGCACGGCATACTCGCGGGCCAGACGCTCAGCCAACTGTTCGGCCTTTTCCCGGGCGACCTCACGACCGAGCGAATGGGGACGTTGCACATCAATCTTGGCCATGGCGTTTCTCCTGAGCAAACCAACTGCGACCTTAAGTCGCGCGACTATAGCAATAAGCTGCAGTCACCCGCTGCACACTGCAAGCTGCATCGCTCAACAGGGGCCAGGCATTCCACTTAGGCGTTAGTTGCCGCTTGGCCCTTGCCGCTCCGAGGGGCTTTTCGGTTTAGAATGACCGCCACTTTGATTCAGCCTCTCTATATTCAGGTAAGGGCGAGATGAACGACCCGCGCAAGCACAGCGACAGCGAACCCACCACACACTTTGGTTTCCAGGATGTACCGGAAAGTCAGAAGGCGGAAAAAGTCGCCGAAGTGTTTCATTCGGTGGCCGCTAAATACGACCTGATGAATGACCTGCTTTCGGGCGGCATGCACCGCCTGTGGAAGCGATTCACCATCGAACTGTCCGGTGTGCGCCCAGGGAACCGGGTGCTGGATATCGCTGGCGGCACTGGCGACCTCGCACGCAAGTTCGCCAGCCTGGTCGGGCCCACCGGCGAAGTGGTGCTGGCCGACATCAACGAGTCGATGCTCAAGGTTGGTCGCGACCGCCTGCTCGACCGCGGCGTGGCCGGTAACGTGCGCTTCGTCCAGGCTGACGCCGAGAAGCTGCCGTTCCCGGACAATCATTTCGATTGCGTGACCATCGCCTTCGGCCTGCGCAACGTCACCCATAAAGAGGACGCCATCCGCTCCATGCTGCGCGTGCTCAAGCCCGGCGGCCGCCTGCTGGTGCTGGAGTTTTCCAAGCCGTCGAGCAGCCTGCTGTCGAAGGTCTACGACACCTACTCGTTCAAGTTCATGCCGCTGATGGGCAAGCTGATCACCAATGATGCCGAGAGCTACCGCTACCTGGCCGAGTCGATCCGCATGCACCCGGACCAGGACACGCTCAAGGCCATGATGGTCGAGGCCGGCTTCGAGCGCGTCACTTACCACAACATGACCGGCGGTATCGTCGCCCTGCACCGCGGCATCAAACCCTGATGCTCAGCACCGCCCTGCTGGCCGGCGTCGAGCTGGGCCTCAACCGGGTGCTGGCCCTGGACAGCACGGCACTGCCACGCCTGGCGCGTCTGAGCGGTCGGGTGATCGCGGTGGATTGCACGGCGCCAGCGCTGCAGCTGTTCATCCTGCCCAGTGGCGACGGTTTGCAACTGGCCGGGCAATGGGCCGGCGAGGCCGATTGCCGGCTGCGCGGGCCTGCGGCGAGCCTGTTGCGTCTAGCCACCAGCGCGGATAAAACCGCGGTACTGCACAGCCCGCAGGTCGAGCTGGACGGCGACAGCGCCGCCCTCATGGAGCTGGCCAGTATTCTCCAGGACCTGGAGCTGGACTGGGAGTACGAACTGTCGCGCTGGCTTGGCCCCGTCGCCAGCCAGCTACTCGGCAGCCATATCCGCAGCCGGGCCAACTGGACCGGCAAGACCCTCGACAGCCTGCGCCTGAATCTGGCTGACTACCTCAGTGAAGAATCGCGTAGTCTGGTCGGCCAACGCGAAGCCGATGCCCGCTTCGCCGAACTGGATCGACTCAAGCTCGCCCTCGACCGTCTCGATGCCCGCATTGAGCGCCTCATCCAACCGCATAAGCCCAACGCATGAAGCTGCTCGCCGTTCGTCGTCTGCTGCGTATTCAACGCGTGGTCATCCGCTACCAACTGGATGACCTGCTGTTCGCCCAAGCTCTGCCGCTCTGGCTGCGCGCCCTGCGCTATGCCTTGCCATGGCGCTGGCTGCCGCGCAAGCCCCTGGATTTATCGCGCGGCGCGCGCCTGCGCCTGGCCCTGGAAGAGCTGGGACCGATCTTTATCAAGTTTGGTCAATTACTCTCCACCCGCCGCGACCTGCTGCCGATGGATATCGCCGATGAGCTAGCCAAGCTGCAGGATCAGGTACCGCCGTTCGACCAAGAGCACTCGCGGGCACTGATCGAAGAGCAACTCGGCGCCAAGGTCGGCGAGGTATTCGCCCGCTTCGACGCCCAGCCCCTCGCGTCTGCATCCATCGCCCAAGTACATGGCGCGCAGCTGAAAAGCGGCGAGGAAGTAGTGGTCAAGGTTATTCGCCCCGGCCTGGAACCGGTGATCCGCCAGGACCTGGCCTGGCTGTTCCTGCTCGCCAAACTGGCCGAAAAAGCCTCCGCCGATGCGCGCCGCCTGCGCCCGGTGGAAGTGGTCGGCGACTACGAAAAAACCATCTACGACGAGCTCGACCTGCTGCGCGAAGCGGCCAATGCCAGCCAGCTAAGACGCAACTTCACTGACTCGCCACTGCTCTACGTACCACAGGTTTACTGGGACCTGTGCCGACCGAAAGTACTGGTAATGGAGCGCATCTACGGCATTCAGGTCACCGACCTGACCACGCTTGCCGACCAGCGCACCGACATGAAGCTGCTGGCCGAACGTGGCGTGGAGATTTTCTTCACCCAGGTGTTCCGCGACAGCTTTTTCCACGCCGACATGCACCCCGGCAATATCTTCGTCAGCACCCGCACGCCGTGGAACCCGCAGTACATTGCAATCGACTGCGGGATCATCGGCAGCCTCACCGCGGAAGACCAGGACTACCTGGCGCGCAACCTGCTGGCCTTCTTCAAGCGCGATTACCGCCGCGTCGCGCAACTGCACATCGACTCCGGCTGGGTGCCGGCCGACACCAAGGTCAACGACTTCGAAGCGGCGATCCGCACCGTCTGCGAGCCGATATTCGAGCGACCGCTGAAGGACATTTCCTTCGCCCAGCTGCTCTTGCGCCTGTTCCAGACCGCCCGGCGCTTCAATATGGAAGTGCAGCCGCAGTTGGTGCTGCTGCAGAAGACCCTGCTCAACATTGAAGGCCTCGGCCGCCAGCTCTACCCGGACCTGGACCTGTGGAGTACCGCTCAGCCGTTCCTCGAACGCTGGATGCGCGAGCGGGTCAGCCCGCTGCACCTGTTGCGCAACTTGCAGCAGCAGGCCGAGCAGGTGCCGCACCTGTCGCAGATGGCCCGCGACACCCTGGAGCGACTCAACCAGCAACCGCAGAGCAAGCCGAGCGTATCGAGCAGCACGGCGCATTGGCCGGGGCGTTTGCTTGGTGCCCTGCTGATCGGCGGCGCGGCCACCCAGGGACTGCTGCTCAGCCTTGCCGCCTGGCCAAGCTGGGCGATGCTCGCGGGCGGCGTTTATCTGGTCATGCGCCGATAGCGCTGGCACACTAGATGTCTTCTGATAAGGTCCGCAACCTGCGGAAATAGCGATGAACAACTGGCTCGACGAAATCAACTGGAACAGCGACGGCCTGGTGCCGGCAATTGCCCAGGATCACCAAACCGGCCGCGTACTGATGATGGCCTGGATGAACCGCGAAGCCCTGGCCCTGACCGCCAGTGAGCAGCGCGCCATCTACTGGTCGCGCTCGCGTGGCAAGCTGTGGCGCAAGGGTGAAGAGTCCGGCCACGTACAAAAACTGCACGAACTGCGGCTCGACTGCGACGCCGATGTGATCATTCTCAAGGTCGAGCAATTGGGTGGCATCGCCTGCCACACCGGCCGTGAAAGTTGCTTCTATCGGCTGTTCGACAACGGCGCCTGGACAACTGTCGATGCCGTACTCAAAGACCCGCATGCCATCTATGCCAAAGGACACAAACATGAGTAACACGGGCATGACTGACACCCTGAGCCGCCTGGCAGAAGTCCTGGAAGCGCGCAAAGGTGCCGCGGCCGACAGTTCCTATGTTGCCAGCCTGTACCACAAGGGCCTGAACAAGATCCTCGAGAAAGTCGGCGAAGAGTCGGTAGAAACCATTCTCGCGGCCAAGGACGCTGCCGTCAGCGGCGACTGCAGCGAGTTGATCTACGAAACTGCCGACCTGTGGTTCCATAGCCTGATCATGCTGGCCGCCCTCGGCCAGCATCCGCAGGCCGTGCTCGACGAACTGGATCGCCGCTTCGGCCTGTCCGGGCACGCGGAAAAAGCCGCACGCCCACAATCCTGACCGGCGCTTTATCAACAACCACTTACTAAGGAGTACGCATCATGGGTTTCGGTGGCATTAGCATTTGGCAACTCGTGATCATCCTGCTGATCGTGGTCATGCTGTTCGGCACCAAGCGCCTGAAAGGCCTGGGCTCCGACCTTGGCGACGCAATCAAGGGCTTTAAAAAGTCGATGGGCAACGAAGAAGGCGACAAGCCGACAGTGGAAGAGCCCAAGGGCCAGACCATCGATGCCCAGGCGCGCAAGGTTGAAGAACCGACGAAGAAAGACTAAGCCATGTTCGACATAGGCTTTACCGAGTTACTGCTGATTGGCGTGGTCGCCTTGCTGGTACTGGGCCCTGATCGCTTGCCCGGTGCAGTGCGCACGGCCGGGCTGTGGATCGGCCGGATCAAGCGCAGCTTCAGCGCGATCAAGGCTGAAGTCGAGCGCGAGATCGGTGCCGATGAAATCCGCAGGCAACTGCATAACGAGCAGATTCTTGACCTTGAGCGCGAAATGAAGGCCATGAAAAAAACCCTTGATGCGCCCCTAAGCAGCATCACCGAGTCAAAACCAGCCAGTGACGCCGCGCCTGCGGCAGACAGCAGCACCGCCCAGGATAAACCCCTACAACCATGAGCCGACTAACGGACAGCGACCAGGAAATGCCCCTGGTTTCGCACCTGACTGAACTGCGCACGCGCCTGCTGCGCATTGTGGGCGCCGTGCTGCTGCTGTTTGCCGGGCTGTTCTACTTCTCCCAGGAGATCTACTCGCTGGTCGCCGCGCCGCTACGGGCTTACCTGCCGGAAGGCGCCACCATGATCGCCACGGGCGTGGCCTCGCCCTTCCTGACGCCGTTCAAGCTGACCATGATGGTCGCCCTGTTTTTGTCGATGCCGATCATCCTGCACCAGATCTGGGGCTTTATCGCGCCAGGCCTGTACAAGCACGAAAAGCGCATCGCCATCCCCTTGCTGATCTCCAGCATCCTGCTGTTTTACGGCGGCATGGCCTTCGCCTACTTCGTGGTGTTCCCGATCATGTTCGGCTTCTTCGCCAGCGTGACCCCGGAAGGCGTGGCCATGATGACCGACATCGGCCAGTACCTGGATTTCGTCCTCACCCTGTTCTTCGCCTTCGGGGTCGCCTTCGAGATTCCGGTAGCTACCTTCCTGCTGATTTGGGTCGGCATTGTCGACGTAGCCACTCTGCGCAAAAGCCGGCCCTATGTGATCGTCGGCTGCTTCGCCGTCGGCATGGTCTTGACCCCGCCGGATATCCTCTCCCAGACCCTGCTAGCCGTACCGATGTGGCTGCTGTTCGAGGCCGGCCTGCTGTTTGGCAGCCTGGTCAAGCGCCGCGACGAACACGAAGCAGCAGAAGCAGAAGCAGAAGCAGAAGCAGCCGAGCAAGAGCACAACGACCAGCCGCCTGCCGCTCAGCCGTGAACCTGCTGCTCCTGGAAGACGGTGATTTCATCGCCGCTGATCGCGCCCTGCTCAGCGGCCGCCGCCTCAAGCATCTGCACGAGGTGCACCGTGCGGTGGTCGGTGACAGCCTGCGCGTCGGTCGCCTGGATGGTTTGATGGGCTCGGGCCAGTTACTGCGCCTGGACGCCAACGAGGCCGAACTGAGCGTCAAGCTCGACCTGCCAGCTCCGGCCAAATTGCCGCTCACGCTGCTGCTCGCCCTGCCGCGCCCAAAGATGCTGCGTCGCGTACTGCAGACGATCAGCGCCATGGGCGTGCCCCGGGTGGTGTTGCTGAACAGCTACCGGGTCGAGAAAAGCTTCTGGCAAACCCCCTTTCTCGAGCCGGCGGCGATCCGCGAACAACTGATCCTCGGCCTGGAACAGGCCCGCGACACGGTACTGCCGGAAATCATCATCGAAAAACGCTTCAAACCCTTCGTCGAAGACCGCCTTCCTGCGCTGGCTGCCGGCAGCCTCGGCCTGATTGGCCATCCCGGCGACTACCCGGCGTGCCCGCGGTCGGTCGAGCAGCCGGTAACCCTGGCCATAGGTCCGGAGGGCGGCTGGATCCCCTATGAAGTCGACATGCTGCACAACGCCGGCCTGCAACCGGTGCAGCTCGGCGAACGCATCCTGCGCGTAGAAACGGCAGTGACCGCCCTGCTGGCGCGGTTGTTTTAGGCGCTATCCGGGCACGCGCGGCAACAAGGTGCTCAAAGACAGCGCCAGCATGGCGTGCTCCCGGCCAGGTCCGAGTCAGCCCTGCTCCGGCAATCCTGTAAGTCGCCACACGGTGCAACTCTGCAGCAGCAGGGTTATGGTCAACTACGTCGACCAGGAGCCAACGACCATGCGCCCCTTGACCATTGATTTGCCGCGCCTCGAACAGGCCCTGTTCAGCCAGGACGCTGCCGAGCAGTACCTGGATCTTGAAACAGGCAGCGTACTGCGTGTCGCCCCCGGGCAGGCAGCTCCGGGGGCCGAGGAGAAATACCATGTTCAGCCTGACCGCTACCTGGCCATAGAACCCTTGGTGCTGGATGATCTTCTGGCCATGCGCGAGGCTTTTCTGTTTAGCCTGCACGACCCGCATGCGCACACCCTGCTCAGCCATGCCCTGAGTGGGCGCCGACCCTTGCGCACCTTCGACCATGAGCTGGCAAAGCTGCCGCAGCTGCAACCTGCCTGGCAGGCTTATCAGGCGCGGCAGGCGCGCGAATTGGCGTTCGAGTGGCTGCACGCCAATGGCCTGGAGGCAGCGGACTAGTGTCGCGTCACGCCTGCGATCGCGCTTCTGGTAGGCGCCGAACTTGCTGTGGCCCGGCAATCTGGCGATGCCTTTGATCCGCTGATCGCCAGCAAGCTGGCTCCTACACAATTTGCTGCGCGACAACTCTCCGTCGATGCCGGCGGGCGAACTCTTACAGTGCTCCGGCAGCGCCCCTGGCAGGGCACCTACTCGCGCCTCAGACACTCAACCAGCCGCGCTCCAGTGCATAGCTCACCAGCCCGGCCGGAGTATCGACGCCCAGCGTGCGGCGAATGCTCAGCCTATGGGTTTCGACGGTGCGCACGCTGATATCGAGCATACGTGCGATGGCCTTGTTGCTCAGGCCCTGCGCGAGCATCTGCAGCACCTCGCGCTCGCGCGGGGTCAGCTCATCGTCGGCGCTCGGCGGGCTGACAGTTCTTTCCAGCAGATCGGCGCTGTAGTAGGTCCCGCCAGCCGCTATCGCATCGATGGCGGCGACTATTTCCCGCGAGGCGGCATCCTTGAGCACGTAACCGCGGGCGCCGGCGCGGATCGAGCTGGTCACGTATTCGGCGTGGTCGTACATGCTCAGAATCAGGATATGAATACCGGGGTACTGACGGCAGAGGATCTCGGTCAGCTGCAGGCCGGTCATGTCTTTCATGCCGATGTCGACCAGCAACAGATCGGGGCGAACCTGCTCGACCAGCGTCAGTGCCTCGGCGCCACTGCTGGCTTCGCCCACCACCGCCAGCTGCGGCATGGCCGTCAACAGCGCGCGCAGGCCGTCGCGCACCAGCTCGTGGTCATCGACCAGGGCCACACGGATGGGTTGGCGATCTTCGGATATGCTGGACATGGCTCAACCCGGTAGCGGCAGACTCACCATAAGCTCGGTGCGGCCTGGCATTGAAGATAAGGTAAAACGACCACCAAGGTGCTCGACTCGCTCGCGCATGTTGCGCAGACCGATGCCGCGACTGCGCGTCTGTTCGATCCGGGCACTGTCGAAGCCGACACCATCATCGCGCACCCTCAGCTGTACCGTCGAGCCATCCTGTAGCAGCTCGATGCTGACCCGGCGCGCCTGGGAATGCCGCGCGATATTGGCCAGCGCCTCCTGAACGATACGAAACAAGGCGACCGACTCGCCATCGGGCAGGCGCAGCATGTCCAGGCTCTGCTGGTACTCGACCAGTAGCCCGCTGCGCTGCTCGAACTCGACCGCCAACTGACCGATGGCCGCCGGCAGGCCGAAGCTGTCGAGCAGCGAGGGGCGCAGGTCATGAGAAATGCGCCGCACCTCGGCAATCGCTCCACCGAGGCGCGCCAGCCCGCCGCGCAGCGTCTCCAGCGCCTGGCTGCGGCCGTTTTCCAATTCGTGGCAGGCCAGTTCGAGGCGGAACTTGACCGACACCAGCAACTGGCTGATGCCGTCGTGCAGCTCACGCGAGACCCGCGAACGCTCTTCCTCCTGGGAGCTGACGATGCGTTGCGCCAACAGCTGCAGCTTGCGGTCAGCCAGGCGCTGCTCGCTGACGTTGAGCGTCAGCCCACCGGCTGATACCAGCAGCACCGCCACCAGCGCCACCCAGGCCAGCGCCCACATGGTGCTGCGGATGTTCTCCGCCACCTTGGCCCGCGCCTGCTGGGTGGCCAGCTCGACATCATCGAGATACAGACCGGTGCCGATCATCCAGTCCCAACGCTCGAGCATCACCACGTAAGCGAGCTTTTCGGTCAACTGGCCGGATGAGGGTTTCTCCCACTCATAACGCTGAAAACCATCGCCGCTGCGCGCGGTGAACAGCAACGCCTGGATCGCCTGCACCCAATGCGGATTGGTCATGCTTACCAGGTCGCGGCCGGTCAATTCCGGCTGGCGCGGGTGCATCAGGTTGCGCCCCTTGCCGTCGTAGACGAAGAAATAGCCGTCGCTGCCATAGTCGAGGCCCAGCAGTATCTCCAGCACCTGCTGCTGGGTGACGGCATCATCGCGACCGCTGGCATAAAACGGCGCAACAGCGCTCAAGCCTAGCTCGACGTAGTTCTTCAACTCGGCTTTTTTGCTGGCAATGATGCTGGTTTCAATCAGCAACTCCTGCTGCTCACCCAGGCGCTGGGCATGCGACAGCACCAGCGCACCAATCACGGCAATGGCCAGCAGCAGGGGTAAAATGGCGAGCGCGACGATCTTTTGTTTGAGTGGCATGGGGACCGTTGCTGGCGCGGCGACTGGTGAAGAGGGTGCGCAATTCTAGCAAAGCAGAACTGGCGGGCGGCTGATCATCGGCACTCGCCAGACCAGACTGTCAGGCTTCGAGGAGAAAGGTCACCGGACCATCGTTGACCAGGTGCACCTGCATATCCGCACCGAAGCGACCACAGGCAACCTGCGCGTGCTTGAGTCGAGCCTGCTCGAGCAGCAGGTCGAACAACGCCGCGCCCAGGGCAGGTGGCGCCGCCGTGGAAAAGCTCGGGCGCAGGCCACTGCGGGTGTCGGCCGCCAGAGTGAACTGCGAGACCAGTAGCAGACCGCCGCCAACATCGCACAAAGACAGGTTCATCTTGCCGTCAGCATCGCTGAATACCCGGTAGTTGAGCAGCTTGTGCAGCAGCTTGCTGACGCTGGCAGGATCATCCTGCGGCTCGACCGCCACCAGCGCCAGCAAGCCCTGGTCGATGGCGCCGACAACCTCGCCACTAACCTCCACCCGCGCAGCGCTGACCCGCTGAATCAGCGCTTTCATGCTTCGTCTGGCGACAAGTCGAGCAGGCGCTGTGCGATCTGGTTGGCCGCGCGCACCAAGGCATCGGTGATGCCCACTTCGGAAGCGGCGTGGCCGGCATCGCGGATGATCTGCAGCTCGCTGTTGGGCCAGGCCTGGTGCAGCTCCCAGGCATTGTCCAGGGGGCAGATCATGTCATAGCGGCCATGCACGATGACGCCGGGCAGGTGAGCAATTTTAGTCATATCGCGGAGCAACTGATTGGCGTCGAGAAAAGCGTTGTTGACGAAATAGTGGCACTCGATGCGGGCAATCGACAGTGCCCGGTGCGAATCATTGAAGCGGTCGACCACTTGCGAGTTCGGCCGCAGCGTGGCGGTACGCCCTTCCCAGGCCGACCAGGCCTTGGCCGCATGCATCTGGGCGATCTGGTCGGAGCCGGTCAGACGCTTGTAGTACGCCTGCATCAACTCACCGCGCTCCACGACCGGGATCGGCGCCAGGTAGTCCTGCCAGTAGTCGGGGAACAGTCGGCTGGCGCCTTCCTGGTAGAACCAGTGGAACTCCTGCGGGCGGCACAGGAAGATACCGCGCAGGATCAGCGCACGAACCCGCTCAGGATGGCTCTGGGCGTAGGCCAGCGCCAGGGTCGAGCCCCAGGAGCCGCCGAACAGCACCCATTTGTCGATACCCAGGTGCTCGCGAATCCGCTCCAGGTCGGCAACCAGGTCCCAGGTGGTGTTATTTTCCAGGCTCGCATGGGGCGTCGAACGCCCGCAGCCGCGCTGGTCGAAGGTGACAATACGGTACAGATTCGGATCGAAGAAGCGGCGGCTCAGGGCATCGCAACCGGCGCCTGGGCCACCATGGATAAATACCACCGGCAGACCATCCGGCGACCCGCTCTCGTCCACATACAGCACGTGCGGCGCATCTACAGCAAGCTCGTGGCGGGCGTAGGGTTTGATCTCCGGATACAAAGTCTGCATGGTGCGCTCCTGGATGTATACGTAGGGTACGGCGCCACCTCGTGTGCAAATAGCCCGCGTCCCGCTCTGCCTCGCATCATAACCATGTAAAAGGATTTCAGCATGTCGGCTCGGCAATTTGCCTTACTTTTAGTGATGCCTTTCATCCTGCTGACGGGCTGCGGGGCCAAGGATGACCCGCAGGCGAGCCTGGAAGCCGCGGTGCAGCAGCTGCAGGACAACCTGCAAGCGAAGAATACCGGCGCGGTCCTCGCGCAACTGCACCCGCAGTTTGCAGCCCAGCAGGCGTTCGACCGCGACTGGGCCAGGCGCACCATGGCCCTGCTGTTTTTGCGCCACAACAACGTCAGGGTGATCGCCCTGGGCAAGAGTAGCCGCCTCGACCCGACTTACAGCGAGAAAGGCCACAGCCAGGCGCAAGTCGCCCTGACCGGTGCCGAAAACCTGATCCCCGACAGTGCGCGGCACTATGGGGTCAAGCTGGAGTGGTGGCGCGAAGGCGATGAGTGGCAACTGGCGCGACTGAGCTGGGAGTGATGGCCGCTGCGCGGGTCAGCGTGATCCGGTGGACATAAGGCCGCAGGACGCGAGCCTATGCCCACCGGGCGTGGAACTTACCAGTCCCAGTTGAGGGACAGGTTCACGCCATGTTGACGGTCGTCGGTGCCACGGAACTGATAGGCCGCCCGCAGCTGTAGTGCCTCGGCCAACGCATGGCTGACGCCCACTCCGGCCAGCGTCTGACCGCTGGCCGGGGTATGCCCCTGCAGCTCGAAGCTGTTGCCGGCTACCGAGTTGAGACCCATGCGCAGATCGCGACGGTCGTCCTCAAACTCACGCTCGCGGGCGATCTCGGCAAACACCTGGGTTGCCGGTGATAGCTGGTAATTGGCCTGCAGGCCAAGCCCCAAACGCGCGCTGTCGCGCTGCTGGTCGGCATAGTTGAGCGCCGTCGAACTGGAACCGTTCTCGCGATAGCCGTCTACATCGACCTTGGCATAGTCGGCGCTGATGAACGGGCTGACCCGCCAGCCGCTGTCGGCATTGGCCAGGTCATAGCCCAGGCGCCCGGACAGGGCCCAGAGCTGACCATCGCTGTCGCCTTTCTCACTGCGCTGGGCGATGCCCAGGGCAAACTGCCGGTTGAGGTTGCTGTAGTCCAGATGACCGAGACTGAGGCTGGCATCGGCCCACAGGCGACCCTGCTGGTATTGGGCGAAGGCGCTGAGCAGGTAGCTGCGCAGGTCGTACTCGGAGTCGGCCTCGCCTACCTCCAGAGTCTGCTCCTGCAGGCCAAGGGCCAGGCCCAGGCGCCATTGCTCGCTTAGTCGGTAGCTGGTACCGAGGTTGACACCCAGGCCTGTGCTGTCGCCGCTGGCTACCGCCTCACCGCGCTCGAACTGCTGGCGCTGACCGCTGGCGCCAACGAAGCTGCGCCACTGACCGACGGCTTGCCAGGCGCCACGGTCAGCCTGCCATTCGCTGCGCAGTTGCTGCTGGTGACCGTTGAGGCTGGCCATGGCCATTTCTGGCAACAGGGACACTTCCCAGGGCGCGCCGAGAATCGAATAGATGTAGTCGGCGCTGATCTGCTGCACCGCGCCGGTAGGGTGCACGCCGTCGTTGAACATCAAGCGATCGGGGTTCGGCGTAAGCCCGCCGATACCCCAGGTCGGGTCGGCCAGGCAGCTGTCGCCGCTGAAGCAAACATCGGTCTGCGCCACCAAGGGATCAAAACCAAAGGTAGCCAAGTCGCTTTGTACCTCGGACAGCAGCCCGCGGAAATTCAGGCGGATTACGTTACCGCCCAAGGCTGAAAGCTGATTACCCAATTCTGCGTTGAGTAGGCCTGCGGCGCTCGACCAGCCGGCACGAAAGCCCGAGACGAAGCCGAGCGGGGTCAGGCCGACGTCCGGCAGATCGGAGACGATGATGGTGCGCGCGCCGGCCTGCTGCAGGGCGGCCACACCCGCCACCAGATCGGCGGCCGCCGCGGCGGCGCTGGCCTGGTCGGTGACGATGCCTTGCAGCACATCGTTGCCACCGCCGTTGATGTAGAACAAGGCATTAGGATCGACGCGCGGCATATCCACCAGATAACCATTACGGGTACGAATGGTGCCACCGCCGGCATTCACCACCGAACCATTGGCCGCGGTGATCGAGGCGAGAATCTGATCGGTGCGATAGCCGCCCACGGCATAGTTGGTGCCGTCGGCGTTGCCCGTTAATACCTGCGGCAGGATGGGTGTCGAGGGCAATGCCTGCAGGCCGAGCAATGCGGCCAGACGCTGGGTGGCAACCGCATCGAAGTACTCGCTGTTATTGCCGAAATAAAGGGGACCCGTGCGGTTGGTAAAGCGCACCCCACCTGTCGGATTGCCGCCCAGCAGCGGGCTGCCAATGTCGGGAAACTGCCCGCTGTCGCTCAGCGAATCGCCGAAGATGATCAGCTGTGAATAAGGCATGGCGTGGGTTGCGGCGGGCAGGCCGGCGAACAGCACGGCGGCGGTCAGGACTTTCAGGCTGGGGGTCATGGATGCTCCTTCTTATTGTGGTTGCCTTCAGGCAAGCGCAGAAGAGTATCCAGACCGCTCGAGCGGCACAGCCACCCATATGGGTGAGGCGGGGCCGGTCTCGAGCCGGCCCGCAAGGCGGATCGCGGTGCCCGCTAACGACCGTAGTGTTCGCGACCCCAGGTCAGCATTGCCTGCAGCAGGTCGCGGATTACCTCCTGGGTCGGTTCGGCAAGGTCTTCGCGATAGTCGAAGGGAACCTGTTCCTCCATGTAGGTGCACTGCGCAAGTTCCAGCTGTATGGCATGCACATGGGTCTGCGGCTGGCCGTAATGGCGGGTGATGTGCCCGCCCTTGAAGCGCCCATTCAGCACTTGGCTGTAGTCCCGGGCAGCGGCGCAGACCGCCAGCAGGCGCTCGCTCAGTTGCGGGTCGCAACTGGCGCCAGCATTAGTGCCCAGGTTGAAGTCCGGCAGCAGGCCGTCGAACAGGTGCGGCACGCTGGAACGGATCGAATGCGCATCGAACAGCAGCGCATAGCCGAACTCGGCCTTGATCCGCGCCAGTTCGCCAGCCAGGGTCTGGTGATAAGGCGCCCAGATCTCGGCGAGATAACGCGCGCGCTCGGCGCTGGACGGCTCGCACCCGGCGCGGTACAGCGGCTCGCCGGTGAACAGGATCGTCGGGAACAGCCCGGTGGTGGCGCTGGCATAGAGTGGCGCGTCATCCGCCGGGCGGTTGAGGTCGATGACATAGCGCGAGTAGCACGCCTCCAGGATGCTGGCGCCCAGCTCATCGGCGAAGTCATACAACCGTGGGATATGCCAGTCGGTATCGCTGAGGTGCTTTGCCTCCTCGACCAGGCCCGCCTCGACGGCAGGGGTCAGCAGGATGCCGGGATGCGGCATGCTGATCAGCAGTGGCGTGCTGCCACGACTGAAGTTGAGTACGTTATCCATGGTCGATCTCCTGTGCATGGCGAATCACCCGCTTGGGCAGATCGCCACCCAACCAATAGGCCAATTCCGCCGGGCGCTGGATGTCCCAGGCAACGAAATCGGCGACCTTGCCTACTTCCAGGCTACCGCGACTGGCGGCCAGACCCAAGGCCTTGGCGGCATGCAGGGTGACTCCGGCCAGGGCTTCCTCGGGAGTCAGGCGGAACAAGGTGCAGGCCATGTTGAGCATCAGGCGCAACGACAGCGCCGGCGAAGTACCGGGGTTGAGATCGCTGGCCACCGCCATGGCCACGCCGTGCCGACGCAGCAGCTCGATCGGCGGCAAGCGGGTTTCGCGCAGCAGGTAGAAGGCGCCGGGCAGCAGCACCGCCACGCTGCCGGCCTCAGCCATGGCGACCACGTCGGCCTCATCCATGTATTCCAGATGATCGGCCGACAGCGCACGGTAGCGCGCTGCCAGGCTCGCGCCGTGCAGCGCGGACAGTTGCTCGGCGTGCAGTTTGACCGGCAAGCCCAGCGCCTGGGCGGCGGCGAACACCCGCTCGACCTGGGCCGGGGAGAAGCCCAGGTGCTCGCAGAAGGCATCCACCGCATCCACCAGCCCTTCGGCCGCCAGCGCCGGCAGGATCTCGCAGCAGACCAGTTCGATATAGGCATCAGCCCGGCCTGCATATTCCGGCGGCACGGCATGGGCGGCCAGGCAGGTAGCGCGCACGGTCAGCGGCAGCATCTCGCCGAGACGGCGGATCACCCGCAGCATCTTGCGCTCGCTGGCCAGGTCAAGGCCGTAACCGGACTTCACCTCAAGCGTGGTGACGCCCTCGCGCAGCAACTGCCGCGCCCGCCGCAGCGCGTCGCTCAACAACTCGTCCTCGCTGGCTTCGCGGGTGGCGCGCACGGTACTGGCGATGCCGCCGCCGTTTGCTGCGATCTCGGCATAGCTGACGCCTTCGAGACGCTGCTCGAACTCGCCGCTGCGGTCGCCGCCGAACACCAGGTGAGTGTGGCAGTCGATCAGCCCGGGTGTCAGCCAGGCGCCGTCGAGGTCATACCGCTCGACATAGTCGCCGGCGGGCAGCTCGGCTCGCGGGCCAATCCAGGCGATGTGCACGCCCTCGGTGACCAGCGCGACGTCCTCGATGATCGAGTAGCGCCCGCCGGCCATGGTCGCGGCGTGACAGTTGAACCATAGGGACTGCATAACAGGTATTCCTCCTCGCGGCGTCGGCACAGGTTCTGCCAATGACCGGTAACTCGCACGCCGAACCGGGCTGACGCGGCCAGGCTGCTGCTTACACCAGCATGGCTGCCGCCCAGCCAAAGGCAATCTACGACCGATTGAAATGCACCAAACTCGGCGCAGGGGTGGCGACAAGCTTGTATAAAAAGCTCCCGCCTGCTGCAACCGCCTCCGCGCCCTGCGCTCCGACCAACTACCTCGGGCAATCCGCACTCCGTAGGGTGAAGCCGCAGGCAGTGCACCATGGTTAATCGGCGCGGCGCAAAGCTGGCGGGTTGTCGCCCGCCCGACGCCCGGGTCGCCCAGTGCATCCTGGATGACCGGCACGACAAACAGTCGCGACGGCGCTCGACATCTCACATCGTCTGGGCGCTTGTGAAAAAGCACTCAGCCTTGCGATGGCAACAGTTTCGCCGGCAGCAGCACACTCAGGCAGCGCGAGGCCAACAGCTCGCTGGCCGCCTCGATATCCGGGGCGAAGAAGCGGTCCTGCTCATAGTGCGCGACCCGCCCGCGCAGTGCGGCGCGGGCCTGCTCCAGTTTCGCCGAAGTCTTGCGGCCTTCGCGAAAGTCCAGACCCTGGCAGGCGCCAAGCCACTCGACGGCGAGGATGCCGCGCACGTTGTCGGCCATCTCCCACAGGCGCTTGCCGGCGGCCGGGGCCATGGACACGTGGTCTTCCTGGTTGGCCGAAGTCGGCAGGCTGTCGACGCTGTGCGGATGGGCCAGCGCCTTGTTCTCGCTGGCCAGCGCGGCAGCGGTGACCTGGGCAATCATGAAGCCGGAGTTGACCCCGCCATTGGCCACCAGGAACGGCGGCAACTGCGACATGTGCTTGTCCATCATCAGCGAGATGCGACGCTCGGAGAGCGCGCCGATTTCGGCGATGGCCAGCGCCAGGTTATCGGCGGCCATGGCCACCGGTTCGGCGTGAAAGTTGCCGCCGGAGATCACATCGCCCTCGGCGGCGAACACCAGCGGGTTGTCCGATACCGCGTTAGCCTCAATGCCAAGCACCTCGGCGACGTGACGGATCTGGTTAAGGCAGGCGCCCATCACCTGGGGCTGGCAACGCAGCGAATAAGGGTCCTGCACCTTGTCGCATTGCGCATGGGAGCGGGAAATCTCGCTGCTGGCAGTGAGCAGGTCACGGTAGGCGGCCGCCGCGTCGATCTGGCCACGCTGGCCACGGGCCGCATGAATGCGCGCATCGAAGGGCGCTCGCGAACCGAGCATGGCTTCGACGCTGAGGCTGCCGCAGACCAGCGCCGCGGCGAACAGATCCTCGGCATCGAACAGGCCGCGCAGGGCATAGGCGGTCGACACCTGGGTGCCATTGAGCAGCGCCAGGCCTTCCTTGGCCGCCAGGGTCAGCGGTTCGAGGCCGGCGACCGCCAGCGCCTCGCGCGCCGGCAGCCATTCGCCGCGATAGCGCGCCTTGCCCTCGCCGAGCAGTACCAGCGACATATGCGCCAGCGGCGCTAGGTCACCGGACGCACCGACCGAGCCCTTGAGCGGGATATGCGGATAGACCTCGGCGTTGAGCAGGGCGATCAGCGCATCGATCACCACCCGGCGGATGCCGGAAAAACCGCGGGCCAGGCTGTTGACCTTGAGCAGCATGATCAGGCGCACCAGGCCATCGTCGAGCGGCTGGCCGACGCCGGCGGCATGCGACAACACCAGGGAGCGCTGCAGGTTTTCCAGATCCTCGCTGGCGATGCGGGTCGACGCCAGCAGGCCGAAGCCGGTGTTGATGCCGTAGGCGGTGCGGTTCTCGGCGAGGATCTGCTCGACGCAGGCGACGCTGGCCTCGATGCCCACCGCCGCGCGTTCATCCAGGCTGACGCTGACTGCGCCCTGATGCACTTGGCGCAGCTGGGCCAGGCTCAGTTGGCCGGGCAAAATGTTCAGGGTGTGCATGTTCAGGCTCCTTTGGCCGAGTTGATCATCGGCAGGTTGAGGCCCTGCTCGTGGGCGCAATCGATGGCAATCTGGTAACCGGCATCGGCGTGACGCATCACCCCGGTGGCCGGATCATTGTTCAGCACATTGGCGATACGTGCGGCGGCCTCGTCCGTGCCGTCGCAGACCACGACCATGCCGGAATGCTGGGAGAAGCCCATGCCCACCCCGCCACCGTGGTGCAGCGAAACCCAGGTCGCGCCGCTGGCGGTATTCAGTAGGGCGTTGAGCAGCGGCCAGTCGGACACCGCATCGGAGCCGTCCTGCATGGCTTCGGTTTCGCGGTTGGGGCTGGCCACCGAACCCGAGTCGAGGTGATCGCGGCCGATCACGATCGGTGCGGACAGCTCGCCACTGCGCACCATCTCGTTGAACGCCAGGCCGAGCTTGGCGCGCTGACCCAGGCCGACCCAGCAGATGCGCGCCGGCAGCCCCTGGAAGGCGATACGCTCGCGGGCCATGTCCAGCCAGTTGTGCAGATGGGCGTCATCCGGGATCAGCTGTTTGACCTTGGCGTCGGTCTTGTAGATGTCCTGCGGGTCGCCAGACAGCGCGACCCAGCGGAACGGGCCGATGCCGCGACAGAACAGCGGACGAATATAGGCCGGGACAAAACCGGGGAAGTCGAAGGCGTTACTCACGCCCTCCTCCAGCGCCATCTGGCGGATGTTGTTGCCATAGTCGAAGGTCGGCACGCCGAGCTTCTGCAAATCCAGCATGGCCTGCACGTGCACGGCCATCGACTGCTTGGCGGCCTTGACCACCGCCGCCGGCTCGCGCTGCGCGCGTTCGCGGTACTGCTCCCAGCTCCAGCCAATCGGCAGGTAGCCGTTGAGCGGGTCGTGGGCGCTGGTCTGGTCGGTGACCATATCCGGGCGCACGCCGCGGCGCACCAGCTCGGGGAGGATCTCGGCAGCGTTGCCACACAGGGCGATGGAGATCGCCTTGCCCTCGGCACAATACGTCTCAAGGCGCGCCAGGGCATCGTCCAGATTGCTCGCCTGCTCGTCGACGTAACGAGTCTTCAGGCGGAAGTCGATGCGGCTCTGCTGGCACTCGATGTTCAGCGAGCAGGCGCCGGCCAGGGTCGCCGCCAGCGGCTGCGCGCCGCCCATGCCGCCAAGGCCGGCGGTCAGCACCCAGCGGCCCTTGAGGCTGCCGGCGTAATGCTGGCGACCGGCTTCGACGAAGGTTTCATAGGTGCCCTGGACGATGCCCTGGCTGCCGATGTAGATCCAGCTGCCGGCGGTCATCTGGCCGTACATGGCCAGGCCCTTGGCATCCAGTTCGTTGAAGTGTTCCCAGGTCGCCCAGTGCGGCACCAGGTTGGAGTTGGCGATCAGCACCCGCGGCGCGTTGCTGTGGGTCCTGAACACGCCGACCGGCTTGCCGGATTGCACCAGCAGGGTTTCGTCGTCATTCAGGTTGGTCAGGCACTCGACGATCTTGTCATAGCATTCCCAGTTGCGCGCGGCACGGCCGATACCGCCATACACCACCAGCTCCTTGGGGTTCTCGGCGACGTCCGGGTCGAGATTGTTCATCAGCATGCGCAACGGCGCTTCGGTCAGCCAGCTCTTGGCGGTCAGCTGATTACCACGCGGGGCGCGGATTTCGATGTCGCGAAAACGGGTCGAGTTGCTCACAAGAATCCTCCAGGGAAAGACCGCCGTCAGCCTGAATAGTTTGGCGCGTTGCGGCTGGGCATGCGCAGATCTAAACATGTATATACAGGTAAGATCAAGCACAGCAACACCACACCAGTGATCGCAGCGGAGCAGGCAGACGCATCACCGCCAACATTCACCAGAGCAGACGCTTGCGCAGCCCGTACGCCAGCCATCGCGGCATCGCTGAAATGCCCGCCAGCGGGCCATAGGGACAGGTTTTAGCAGCCGTCAGGCAAGTACGTCGGCCGCGAGGGCGTTAGCGCGGGTTCAGCTCGATCAGGCAGCAGAGGCCGGCATCCCTGACCTGCACCTGCAGCTCGGCCAAGCCGGCGGCCCGCTCGATCCGCAGGCAGTCGTAATGCCCCAGGCGAGCCGCACGGCCATCATCGAGGCGCACGTCGAGCGTCTGCGCGGCGCTGAACACCAGCACGACAGGCGCCGAACTGAATAGTCGCTGCGGGCGCTCCAGGGTCAGCCACTGCAGGCGCGCCGCATAACGCTGCGGCGCATAGATCAGATTGAAATCGCGAATGGCGCCGCCGAGCAGATGGCACTCCACCCGACTGTCACCGCAAAAGGCCAAGGGATCAAACGACAACAAGGGCCGCGACAGTTCGCCGTCGATCCGCAACTGCATGCCGTCGCCTTCCAGCACACTGATGATGCGCTGGTAGCCGGGGAAGGCAGAGAAACCGCCCGACTCGCCGATATCGGCGATCGACAGGCGCCAGCCGAAGCCGTCCAGGCCTTCACCCCGGTCACGAGCGATTTCCAGGGTGCTGCCCGCACCATTCTTCCACGGCATGCGCGGATAGTCGGCCGCACGCAGGATCTGCATCCGGCTCATGAACCGAAACGCCCCTCCAGACGATGCCGTGAACCCGGATGCACCAAGCGCGCCGAGGTCACCGCCTGCGGCCCCGACCAGGTGCGCCGGCGAATCAGCAGGCAGGGCTCGCCGCGCTCGATCTGCAACAACCGGCATTCCTCGGCGTCGGCGAGAATTGCCTCGACCACATGCTCGCCTTCAGTCAGCGGCGCGACCCGCGACAGGTAGGCATAGGGCGTCATCTGAGTGAAGTCCTGCTTGAGGTAGTCCGGCGCCACCTCTGCATTGACGTAGCGATCCTCCAGCTGCACCGGCACCTCGTTTTCGTAATGCACGATCAAGGAGTGGAAAACCTTCTGCCCTTCGCGCAGCGCCAGTGACATGGCCCGCTCCGGATTGGCCAACTCCTCGCCCAGGCGAATCAGCTTGCTCTGATGACGATGGCCACGGGCGGCGATCTCGTCAGCAATGTTGTTCACCGCGAACAGCGCCGAACGCCCCTTGGGCTCGGCGACAAAGGTGCCGACGCCCTGCATCCGCACCAGCAGGCCGTCATGGGTCAGTTCACGCAGGGCACGATTGATGGTCATGCGACTGAAGCCCAACTGCTCCACCAACTCGCTTTCCGAGGGCACCCGGTGGTGTGCCGGCCAGGCACCACTATGAATCTGCTGGACGATCATCTGCTTGACCTGAGCATACAGCGGCGCTGGGGCGTCACTGAGCTGGCCGACCAGCGCGGACGGCGTCGAGAATGCTTTTGTCACATGCTTCACCTTATGCGTTGCGCCTTGTTGCCTGACCGGCAGTTTACCGACGCCACAAACACCTGTATATGTATATACAAATAAACACCAGCAGCTGGATTTGCATTATGCCCGCATTCTTCGCGCCCCGCGCCCTGCTCGCCCACGGCTGGGCGCACAACGTCCGCCTGGAAGTCAGCGCCTCCGGCCGCCTCGACAGTATCACCGTCGACGGCTCGGACGCTGGCGCCGAACGCCTGCGCGGCCCGCTGTTGCCGGGCATGCCGAACCTGCACTCGCACGCGTTCCAGCGCGCCATGGCCGGCCTCGCCGAAGTGGCCGGCAACCCCAACGACAGCTTCTGGACCTGGCGTGAGCTGATGTACCGCCTGGTCGGCCAGCTCAACCCCGAACAGATCGAGATCATCGCCCGCCAGCTGTATATCGAGATGCTCAAGGCCGGCTATACCTCGGTCGCCGAATTCCACTACGTCCACCACGACCCGCAGGGGCAGCCCTATGCCGACCCGGCCGAACTGGCCCTGCGCATCAGCCAGGCGGCCCTCGATGCGGGCATCGGCCTGACTCTGCTGCCGGTGCTCTACAGCCATTCCGGCTTCGGCGGCCAGGCCGCGCATCAGGGGCAGCGACGTTTTATCCACAGCAGCGACAGCTACCTGGCCCTGCAGCAGCGCCTGCAGCCGCTGATCGAACAGCATCCAACCCAGCGCCTGGGCCTGTGTTTTCATTCGCTGCGCGCGGTCACCCAGGAACAGATCGAGACCGTCCTGGCCGCAGCCGACGATCACAGCCCGATCCATATCCATATCGCCGAACAACAGAAGGAAGTCGACGACTGCCTGGCCTGGAGCGGCCGCCGTCCCCTGCAATGGCTGTACGAGCATGTGCCGGTGGGCCCGCGCTGGTGCCTGGTGCACGCCACCCATGCGCAGGCCGACGAAGTCACTCTGATGGCACGCAGTGGTGCCGTGGCCGGGCTGTGCCCGAGTACCGAGGCCAACCTCGGTGATGGCATCTTTCCGGCGGTCGACTTTCTCGCCCAAGGCGGGCGCCTGGGCATCGGTTCAGACAGCCATGTCTCGGTCAACATGACCGAAGAGCTACGCTGGCTGGAATACGGCCAACGCCTGCGCGACCAGCGCCGTAACCGGCTGTATCGCAGTGATCAGCCACTGATTGGCCGCAGTCTCTACGACGCCGCTTTGGCCGGTGGTGCCCAAGCGCTCGGCCAGCCAGTGGGTGTGCTGGCGGTCGGCAAGCGCGCCGACTGGTTGGTGCTGGATGGTGACGACCCTTATATCGCCACTGCCAGTGACGATGCCCTGCTCGGCCGCTGGCTGTTCGCCGGCAGCCAGCGGCAGATCTGCGATGTCATGGTTGGCGGCCGCTGGGTGGTGCGTGACGGTCAGCATGCCGGCGAACTGGAAAGCGCCAGGGCCTTTGCCCGGGTGCTGCGCGAACTGCTGGGTTAAGCGCCGCTATAACGCCAACCCGATAGCCCAGATATGCGCCAGTGCAATCCGGGAGCGGCTGTTCTGGCACCAAGCTGCCCCGGATTGCATCCGGGCTACCAGAACACCGCTCTTTTGGCTGGAGTGAACAGCATTGCCCTCGCCGGGCATTTCTCAGGGCTGGGGCAGTTGGTCATCTGGCGTGCGCCAGATCAGCGCATCGGTGTCGTAGCCCTGGCTGCGTGCGACTTCCAGCAACTTGTCGCGTACGGCAGGCGCCACCTGCTGGGTACGTGTCAGCAACCATAGATAGTCGCGATTGGGGTGGCCAACCAGCGCCGTCGCGTAGTCGTCATCGAGGTAAAGCACCCAGTACTCACCCTTGGCGACGCCCGGCAACAGATTGCTGAACCAGTTATCGAAGCGCACCCACAGCTTGTCGGTCTGACCCGCCACCTGTGGCACCGCCTGCCCCCTGGCCTCCTGCCACTCGCCTTTGATAGTGCGACAGCGATTGGTCACGCCAAGGCTACCGTCGTCCATCACCGTATAACGCGCCTCGGATTGCGCGCAGTTACGCTGGAAGAACATGGGCAGTCGAGCCAGCTCGTACCAGGTGCCCTGGTAACGCTGCAGATCAACCTTGGCAACCGTTTTCGGCGGCACCACGCCGGTCCCGGAGTTGGCGCAACCCGCCAGTACTGCAATGGCTAACAACCCTGCTAATACACGCATTACCTACTCCCTTATTTCAGGCCTTTGCCCGAGAACATAACCACCTTGTCGCCGGCATACTGCACGCTGATGACTGCCTCCTTGTCGCCCCAGGTACAGCTGGCGATACCCAGCGCAGCCGCACACTCGCCAGGCGCACCAAGCAGGCTTTCGACCTCAGCCTTACTCATCCCTGGCTTGAGCTTGGCGTAGTTTTCCTGATTGACCTTGCCGCAAGCAGCCAGCAGCACACAACAGAACAGCACGGCGAAATAGCGCAACGACATGGCGCAGGCTCCAGAGTTAAATGTGGGGAAACTCGCAACTGCCCGATTGGACGCTAGAAACGCGAGCCAGGTTCCTGCAAAAAAACCAATTCTTCTGCAGTAGACGACCGACCAAGCGCGGCATTGCGATGGGGAAAGCGCGCGAACCGGGCAATCACCTGACGATGACGCTCGGCATAGTCCAGATAATCGGCAAACAATGGTTTTTCACTCTGCGCAGCGACGGACAGCAGGCGAGTGAAGCGACGCACCGCTTCATCCTGCAAGAGAATATCTTCGGCGTGCTCCAGCACCAGGTAGACGAACACCCGCTGCAGCGGTGTTAACGTCTCTTCCTGCTCCTCGTCCAGCCCGGCGAGCACCTGTTGCCGGGCCAAGCCATCAGCGGCGATGGCCTGCGGGCTGTCACGAAAAATCATCCGTGGCAGCTGATCCAACAGCAGGATCAGCGCCAGCCAGCCGTGCGGCGAGTCAGCCCAATCGGCCAACTCGCCGGCCAGCGCCTGCGCCACCAGCCCGGCAAAGCGCTCACGGGCCTCGGCATCCTGGCTATCCTGCTTGCCGAACCACAGCGCGGAACGCGCCGCAGCCACCTCGGTGGCCGTCGTACCGGTACCGAACCACCAGTCGAGCAACGGCTGCCAAGGTGTGTTCATGGATCACTCCTGATGGTAGGCGGTCACGCGCTCGACTTCTTCCTTGGAACCGAGGAATACCGGCACACGCTGGTGTAGGGAAGTCGGCTGGATATCGAGAATACGCTGAGTACCATTGGTCGCAGCACCGCCCGCCTGCTCGATGATGAAGGACATCGGATTGGCCTCGTACATCAAGCGCAGCTTGCCGGGCATCGAAGGATCGCGATCATCGCGCGGGTACATGAACAGGCCGCCGCGGGTGAGGATGCGGTGCACATCGGCAACCATCGAGGCGATCCAGCGCATGTTGTAATTCTTTTCCAGCGGCCCGCTTTCACCGGCCAGCAACTCGCTCACATAACGCTGCACCGGCGCTTCCCAATGGCGCTGATTGGACATGTTTACCGCGAACTCCTGGGTGGTTTCCGGCACCTTGATGTCGTCGTGGGTCAGTACGAAGCTGCCCAGTTCACGATCCAGGGTAAAGCCTTTGACGCCGTTACCCATGGTCAGCAGCAGCATGGTCTGCGGGCCATAAATCGCATAACCGGCGGCTACCTGCTCGGTACCCGGCTGCAGGAACGCTTCTTCGCCGAGATCGCCCGTGGCACCGTTGCGATCCGGGCAACGCAGAACCGAAAAGATAGTGCCTACCGAGACGTTGACGTCAATGTTGGAGGAACCATCCAGCGGGTCGAATACCAGCAGATACGCGCCTTTCGGGTAGCGCCCGGGAATCTGGTAGGCCTTGTCCATCTCTTCCGAGGCCATACCAGCCAAGTGGCCGCCCCACTCGTTAGCCTCGAGAAGGATCTCGTTGGACATTACATCAAGCTTCTTCTGCACTTCACCCTGCACGTTCTCGGTACCCATGCTGCCAAGCACGTCGTCCAGCGCGCCCTTGGACACCGCATGGCTGATGGCCTTGCAAGCCCGCGCCACTACTTCGATAAGAAAACGCAGATCAGCGGGAGTGTTGTGGCAGCGGGTCTGTTCGATCAGATAGCGGCTCAGGGTAACGCGGGACATGGATGGCTCCGGGAGGGAAAGAAATCATGAGCAGTTTAACCCTTTACGTGCGGTAGCGCCTCCGCCCTGGGATGGATGGCCACAGCGCTTCATACTTGCGCGCAGACCTGCACGCGGTTGCGCCCCGCACGCTTGGCCTCGTATAGCGCAACATCCGCCGCGTGCAGCAGCTCATCCAGCGCGTGCCCTTGGGCGGGCCTCACCTCAGGCAAGGCCCGGTGCAGCACTGATCGAACAAAGAAAACCGACCAGCCGGCAGATGTTAGTTCACAAATACGCCAACGAGGCTATCATCCCCCGCCGCCCAGCCAACACGCGCCCATAGCCCCATGAAGAACAACCTGATTGCCGCCGCCGAACTCGACCGCCTGGACACCTGGGCCAAATACACCAGCGACATGTGCCACAGCTGCATCTCAAGCTGCTGCACACTGCCGGTGGAGGCACGCATCGGCGACCTGATCCGCATCGGCGTAGTCGACGACTTCGAGCGCGGCGACCCGCCAAAAAACATCGCTAAACGCCTGCAAAAAGAAGGCATTATCGAGCGCTTCAACCAGAAATCAGGAATCTTCACCCTGACCCGCATGAGCAACAACGACTGCCTGTATCTGGATCGCAAGACGCGCTTGTGCACCATCTACGACAAGCGCCCGGACACCTGCCGCAACCACCCCAAGATCGGCCCGCGTCCCGGCTACTGCGCATACAAACCGAAAGCACTGAGCTGAATCCGCCACCTGGCTGACGACGAGCTGCTTGGGTCAGAGCGCGCTGGGCCGGGCGCGCAGCAGACTCCAGGCCATCACGGTGAGCAAGACGGCCCATAGCCCCAGGCGCTGCCAGTCCCAGCCGGGCGCCTGCTCGGCACCTGACGCCAGCTCGAGCAGCGGCCCCTCGACCACAGTCGCCACACCCAGGGCCGCCAGGCGCTGGTCGTCGTAGCCGGGAATCAGGGTGCTCAGCGGCAGGTTCGCCGTCACGCCAGTGGCGTTGCCGACGGCCAGCACATAGGGCGGCGCGCCGCGGGCAAGGAATACCACCTGGGTCGCGCGGATGCCGACCCGGATGGTCGGCGCGGCGCCGCCCAGGCCACCCCCGCGCCCATCCACCTGCAGACGCAGTTGCTGCACCGGCGCGCCATGCAGTTCCAGCTCGTTGTGCAGCACTTCCTGGCCGTCCTGCGGCAGACGATAGAGCAGGCCCGTAACGCTCACCGGTGCCAGGCTGTTGGCCTGGGCCAGCTCGACCCGCACGCGCTGCACCGGCAGCGCCAGGGGCAAGTCCCAGCGGTACTCGCCGGCCTTGGCCCTGCTCGGCGACAAGTCCGCCGACCAACTCAGGGGCGCCGCCAGCCTGTCGCTGCTGGCGCTCAGCAGCCGCGCGACCAACAACTGCGGAGCCTGCCGGGGACTGCTCCAGAGCAGGCGCAGGTAGCGCGCGGACTGGCCCGGCAGGGTGACTTCGCGCTGATCGATGCGCTCATCGGCAAACGACAGCCGGGCTCGGCGCGGACTGGGGTTCGGCTTGCGCGAGAATCTCCGCCGGCAGCTCCCAGCTCAATTCGGGCTTGGGTCCAGCGGGGCCATCGCGGTCGCCGGCACCTCCTCCGCCGCCGAGCGCTGCGCCTCGACCTTGAGCAACCGCTCATGGACGGCCTGGGCGCCCTGCCCGAAGCGCTCGGCAAGGCTTTCAGCTACCTCGCCAACTCGGCGTTCTGAGCTTCCAGCCCTCTTAGCCTGAGCGTCTGAGCAATACCCAGCCCGACCAGGGCGCCCAATAGCGCGCCCGTCAGCGACTCCGCGACCAGAGCCCCCAACACCAGCCCGACCAGCATGAAGATCCATTGCATGCAGTGCGTTCCCGATCAGATAAACCAGCAACCTCGCGCATCCAGGCAATGCCAGGTGGCGGCAGTATAGAAGCCCGCCCGATGCTTACCCAGAGAGACGCATTACAGGCACAGAAAATATCCACCGTCGAACCGCATGATCAGCCGACAGACGGCGACAACGAGCGCCCGGGGCCGTGCAACAGCCACAAAAAAGCCCCCGCCAACTCAGGTTGGCGGGGGCTTTTCAGTCATGCAGCTGAGTTATCAGCCTTTCTTGGCAGCGCGGGTACGCTCGCTTTCGCCAAGAATTTTCTTACGCAGGCGAATCGACTTCGGCGTCACTTCGCACAGCTCGTCGTCCTGGATGAACTCCAGAGCCTGTTCCAGGCTGAAACGAACCGGCGGCACCAGGGCGATGGTTTCGTCTTTACCGGAAGCACGCATGTTGTCGAGCTTCTTGCCTTTGGTTGGGTTCACGCCCATGTCGTTGTCGCGGCTGTTGAGGCCGACGATTTGACCTTCGTAGATATCCTGGCCGTGCTCGACAAACAGCTTGCCGCGCGCCTGCAGGGTTTCCAGCGAGTAGGTCAGTGCCTTACCGGTAGCCACCGAGACCAGCACGCCATTCTGACGGCCGGACATGTCGCCGGACTTCATCACGTCGTAACGGTCGAAGATGCTGGTCATGATGCCGGCACCCGAGGTCAGGGTGAGGAACTCGTTACGGAAACCGATCAGGCCACGGGCCGGGATGTTGTACTCAAGGCGCACACGGCCCTTGCCATCCGGAACCATGTTGGTCAGGTCGCCTTTACGCAGACCCATTTGCTCCATCAGGGCGCCTTGGGAAACTTCCGGCACGTCGATGGTGACGTTTTCAAACGGTTCGTGCTTAACGCCGTCGACCAGTTTGATGATCACTTCCGGACGACCAACACCCATCTCGAAGCCTTCGCGACGCATGGTTTCGATCAGTACCGAGAGGTGCAGTTCGCCACGGCCGGAGACCTTGAACTTGTCAGCGCTGTCGCCTTCTTCAACGCGCAGGGCAACGTTGTACAGCAGCTCCTTGTCCAGACGCTCCTTGATGTTGCGGCTGGTGACGAACTTGCCTTCTTTACCGCAGAACGGCGAGTCGTTGACCTGGAAGGTCATGGCAACGGTCGGCTCGTCCACGGACAACGGGACCATGGCTTCGACGTTCTGTGGGTCGCACAGGGTGTCGGAGATGAACAGCTGGTCGAAACCGCTGATGCAGACGATGTCGCCAGCGGCAGCTTCTTCCACGTCGACGCGGTGCAGGCCGTGGTGACCCATCAGCTTGAGGATACGGCCGTTACGGCGCTTGCCGTGAACGTCGATCGCGACCACTTGGGTGTTTGGCTTGATGCGGCCACGGGCGATACGACCCACGCCGATGATGCCGAGGAAGCTGTTGTAGTCCAGGGCAGAAATCTGCATCTGGAACGGACCGTCGCGGTCGACTTTCGGCGCCGGTACGTGGTCGACAATCGCTTGGTACAACGGCACCAGGTCTTCTGCCATGTCGGTGTGTTCCAGACCGGCAATACCGTTGATCGCCGAAGCGAACACGATCGGGAAGTCCAGTTGCTCTTCGGTCGCGCCGAGGTTATCGAACAGGTCAAAGATCTGCTCAACTACCCAATCCGGACGTGCGCCCGGACGGTCGACCTTGTTCACTACCACGATCGGACGCAGGCCAGCCTGGAAGGCCTTCTGGGTCACGAAGCGGGTTTGCGGCATCGGGCCGTCTTGGGCGTCAACGACCAGCAGCACCGAGTCAACCATCGACATCACGCGCTCAACTTCGCCGCCGAAGTCGGCGTGGCCGGGGGTGTCAACGATGTTGATGTGGTGGCCATTCCAGTTGATGGCGGTGTTTTTCGCCAGAATGGTAATGCCGCGTTCTTTTTCCTGGTCGTTGCTGTCCATCACGCGCTCGTCGTTGAGCTCGTTGCGCTCAAGGGTGCCGGACTGACGCAGGAGGGCATCTACCAGGGTGGTCTTGCCATGGTCGACGTGGGCGATGATGGCGATGTTGCGTAGTTTTTCGATCACTTGTGTATCTCGATCAGAGGATTCGGCTTGCCGCATAGTCTACGCGGCAGATAGTAACTAAATACGAATTCAGCCAGACGGTGCAAAAGCGCAGTGGCTTTTACCCCGCCTGCAGGTCGGGAGGGCGATGGCGGATGCTTCCGCCATTCAACCCAGGCGTCTTATGCCGGACGATAAACGCGCACATTGGCATACCCCTCGCTAAGCAGGTGGTGGGCATGCAAACGGCTCATGACACCCTTGTCGCAATACAACAGGTATTGGCGACTGGCATCCAGCTCTTTAAAGCGACTGTTCAGGGCATAGAACGGCAGCGTTTGCACTTCGATACCGGGCAGCTCGAGTGGCTGCTCTTCGGCGTTATCCGGGTGACGGATGTCAATAATGACATGACTGGCCAGGGCTTCGCTGACTTCCTCAACCTTGACGTCCTTGCCCAGCTCGTCGATCACCTTGTCGATCGGCAGCAATGTCGCGCGCTGAAGGGCCCGCTCAAGGATCGCCATGTCGAACTGGCGCTCTTCATAGTCGATACGATCTTTCTTCGCCCGGGTAGTCGGGTTTACCGAAATCACACCGCAATACTCCGGCATGTGCTTGGCAAACTCGGCGGTACCGATGGCGTAGGCGGTGTCGATGATGTCCTGCTTGTGACTGGCAATCAGCGGGCGTAGCACCAACATGTCGGTAGCCGCATCAATGACCGAGAGGTTCGGCAGCGTTTGGCTGGACACCTGGGAAATCGCCTCGCCGGTGACCAGAGCGTTGATCTGCAACTGCTCAGCCATCCGCGTGGCAGCGCGCAACATCATACGCTTGAGGATCACGCCCATCTGGCTGTTGTCGACCTTGCCGATAATTTCGCCAAGCACTTCCTCGAACGGCACGCTGACAAACAGCACCCGCTGGGAGCTGCCGAACTTCTGCCACAGGTAATGAGCGACTTCCATCACGCCCAACTCGTGGGCACGTCCGCCCAGATTGAAGAAGCAGAAATGGGTGACCAGGCCGCGGCGCATCATCTGATAGGCGGCGACTGTGGAGTCGAAGCCGCCGGACATGAGCACCAGGGTCTGCTCCAGCGAACCCAGTGGGTAACCGCCCATGCCTTCGTGCTGGCTATGGATGACGAACAGGCGCTGGTCGCGGATTTCCATGCGCACTTCGACTTCGGGCTTCTTCAGGTCGATCCCGGCGGCGCCACACTGCTGGCGCAATTGGCTGCCGACATAGCGCTCGATGTCCACGGAGCTGAACGCATGCTTGCCGGCACGCTTGCAGCGCACGGCGAAAATCTTGCCTGGCAGCCTGTCGGCAAAATGGCTTTTGCATTTCTCCGACACGTCATCAAAGTCGCCCAGCGGATACTCATCGACTTGCAGGAAATGGGTGATTCCGGGAATGCAGCCCAGGCGCTCGACTATTGCCTGCAGGGTTTTCGGCTCACTGATCCGGGTTTCGACTTCCAGGTTGTCCCACACACCACTGACCAGCAACTGCGGATCGAGCTCGCGCAGCACCGAACGAATGTTCTTCGCCAACTGCCGGATAAAGTGCTTACGCACTGGCCGACTTTTAATGGTGATCTCTGGAAAGACTTTAACGATCAGTTTCATGAAAACAGTGTGTGCCAGGCGGCCAAAAAACAGGGGCGCGTATTATAGCGGAAATTGCTCACGCTTTGATCAAAAAACATCAATCGCCATAAGCGCGCACCAATAAAGTGCGACAACTGAATTTGGCGAGCCATATTGGTGCGCCATTGCCACCTAAAAGCACCGCTCATCCCCCGCCACCCCTGCGTTTCAAGGCACATACCCATCTCCGTGCACTGGCATGCAATTTGCTCCCTTGTGAGGCAGGTTGTCCTGGCGGACTATCCCGCTCGGCCACACCACATTATCGAGGGCTCACCATTTCGAGCCTTATCCATCTGGAGGACAGCATGTCGAAGTCGATTCAACTGATCAAAGAACACGACGTGAAGTGGGTAGATCTGCGCTTCACTGACACCAAGGGCAAGCAGCACCACATCACCATGCCGGCGCGCGATGCCTTGGACGAAGACTTCTTCGAAATCGGCAAGATGTTCGACGGCTCCTCCATTCATGGCTGGAAAGGCATCGAAGCCTCCGACATGATCCTGCTGCCGGTCGATGAAACTGCCGTTCTCGATCCGTTCACTGAAGAGCCGACCCTGATTCTGGTCTGCGACATCATCGAGCCGAGCACCATGCAAGGCTACGATCGCGACCCGCGCTCGATCGCCAAACGCGCTGAAGAGTTCCTGAAAACCACCGGCATCGGCGACACCGTATTTGTCGGTCCGGAGCCTGAGTTCTTCATCTTCGACCAAGTGAAGTTCAAGTCGGACATCTCCGGCTCGATGTTCAAGATCTACTCCGAGCAAGGCTCCTGGATGTCCGATCAGGACGTCGAAGGCGGCAACAAGGGCCACCGCCCAGGCGTCAAAGGCGGCTACTTCCCGGTTCCGCCGTTCGACCATGACCACGAAATCCGTACTGCCATGTGTAATGCCATGGAAGAAATGGGCCTGATCATCGAAGTACACCACCACGAAGTGGCAACTGCCGGCCAGAACGAAATCGGCGTGCAGTTCAACACTCTGGTAGCCAAGGCTGACGAAGTTCAGACCCTGAAGTACTGCGTACACAACGTGGCTGACGCCTACGGCAAAACCGCTACCTTTATGCCCAAGCCGCTGTATGGCGACAACGGCTCGGGTATGCACGTACACATGTCGATCTCCAAAGACGGCAAGAACACCTTCGCCGGCGAAGGCTATGCCGGCCTGTCCGATACCGCCCTGTACTTCATCGGCGGCATCATCAAGCACGGTAAGGCCCTGAACGGCTTCACCAACCCGGCAACCAACTCCTACAAGCGTCTGGTACCAGGTTTCGAAGCACCGGTAATGTTGGCCTACTCGGCACGTAACCGCTCCGCCTCGATCCGTATCCCGTATGTGTCGAGCCCGAAAGCTCGCCGTATCGAAGCACGCTTCCCGGATCCGGCTGCCAACCCGTACCTGGCTTTCGCCGCATTGTTGATGGCTGGCCTGGACGGCATCCAGAACAAGATCCACCCAGGCGACGCTGCAGACAAGAACCTGTATGACCTGCCGCCAGAAGAAGGCAAGCTGATCCCGCAAGTCTGCGGCAGCTTGAAAGAAGCCCTGGAAGAGCTGGACAAAGGCCGCGCGTTCCTGACCAAAGGCGGCGTATTCTCCGACGACTTCATCGATGCCTACATCGAGCTGAAGAGCGAAGAAGAAATCAAAGTACGCACCTTCGTTCACCCGCTGGAATACGACCTGTACTACAGCGTCTAAACCGGCACGCAAGACCGGAGGCCAGTCATCTGCTGACTCAGCAGCCCTGGCCTTCAGCTGGATAAACACAGAATCCGATGCCTGCTTCAGGCATCGGATTTTTTATGCGCCTTTTTCGAGCACCCACCTATAACAGCTCCAGCACCCGCAACGCCGCCTCGGCAGCGGGCAATTCCTCCTCGCTGAACACCTGCACCCCTGCGCGACGCAGGGCGGCAGCGGTCACGCCTTCACCGGCAACCTTGACGCCGCTGAAGCTCCCATCGTAATTCTCGCGATTGCCGCACGACGGGCTGCGCGCCTTGAGCAACGCCAGGCGAATGCCGTGCTGGCGAACCAACGCCAGAGCCTGCTCGGCGCCAGCGACAAAGGCCGCCGTGACATCCTCGCCATTGATAGTCCGCACCGACAGCCGGCCATCGAGCACCTGCGCGCCCTGGCCGGAGGCGATTTCAGCCGCGGGCCGCGGCGTCATCAAGCCCCCGGCGACTTCCGGGCAGAGTGCAACCACCCGCCCCTCGGCCTGCCAACGCTGGAGCAGCGCAAAGGGGCCGTGGGCGCCGCCGTCATAGCGCACGCGATGGCCGAGCAGGCAGCGACTGACCAGAATCTTCTGCATATATCCTTCCAGACGGGTGCTTGGCGAACCTAAAACAGCCACCACAGGCACTACAACGGATCGTCACCGCGCCGACGGAACCAGCCGGTCAGCGACAAGCGCTCGCGACTGGCCGGCAACACTTCATGGGGCATGTCTGCGGAAAGGAACACCAGCAAACTGCCAGCCTGGGGCTGTACATCGCGCGTGGTCTCGTCCGCCAGGTAAAGGCGCAAGGCGCCACCCTGCTGGTATTGCCAATCCTGATTGAGATAGAACACCGCCGATACCGCGCGGCGGTCGTCATCGCGAAAGCGATCGAGATGCTTCTGATAAAAGGCGCCCGGCGGATACAAGGCGAAATGGCACTCGTAATCCTCAAGCCCCAGATACAGCTCACGGTTGAGCGCTTGGCGCAGCCCCTCCATCAGCGCCAGGTAATGATCGCAAGCCGGCGACCAGCCGGCATCCAGCCATTGAATACGGTCGCCCCGCACCCCTTCGCGTATCTCCTGGCCGGCACCACGACCGATGCTCGCCGGGATTAAATCACCCTGCGCAGCACGTTTGCGGCACTCATCGGCCAGTTCGAGGGTCAGAGCTTGCGGGGCGAACATCGGCTGCAACGACCAGCCTTGCTCGGCCAGGTCGTCGATGATGTGCGTTAACAGTGCAGAATCAGTTGAAATAGCCATCCGGCGATTCTATCAGCCTGCTGGCTATGCCTCGACAAGCGCCGCCAAGCCATCGAAAATAGTCGCCCGCTAGACAGGAGTCTGTATGCGCGTCTTATCCATAGTTTTACTGTTGTTCCTCAGCCTCACCAGCCTGGCAGATGCCCAGGTCCAGCTCTATCAGGCAGCCGGCTGGCCACAACAACGCGCGCATTTCAACGATGCATTGAGTGCTGCGCAAGCGCGCTATCGCAGCAGCCTGCCGCCAGCGGTGTATGAAGCGCTGGTAAGCAACAGCAACCAGCGCTTTGCCCCACCGGCGATCGATCACCGCGCCCAGCAGAGCCTGCAGCAAAACCTCGGTGACCCGCAGCCTGCCCTGCAGTTTTTCCAGTCGGCACTGGGCCGCAAAGTGGTGGCCGCCGAACAACTCGCCACCCGCCGCGACCAGCTGGCACTGCATGCCAATGGCTTGCCGCGCATCGACGCCAGCGCCACCCGGCGCTTGCTGATTCGCCACCTGGCCCAGGCGCTGCCAGCCAAGGAAGCCGGCGCCGAAGTCAGCCTGGCCCTGGCCGGAGTCGCAGCCGACAGCCTCAGCCAGATGCTGCCCGGCCTGTTCGGCGGCGGTAGCGCGCAAAGCCTGCTCAACACCCAGCGCCAGCGTCTGATGGAGCAGATCGGCGCGGACCTGGACAACACCCTGCTGCATGTCTACCGCGAACTGTCTGACCCGGAACTGGAAGAGTTCGTCAGCTTCGCCCAGTCGGCAGAAGGCCAGGCTTATTACCAGGCGGCCCTCGCAGCCATTCGCGCCGGCCTGGCGGTAGGCCAGAGCACCGCCAACCTGGCACCACCACCTCAGGGAATCTGACGGTAATCACATCGCAGTCGCTTGTTTTGCGCTGGGTTACGCGGCGCCTGCCAAACAGCTGCATGCACCGCCTACGGAGCTGCAATCAGCGGGGCACTCAGACCAGCCGCTCGCGAAGAAAATCGAAATAGCGCTCGCGTAAGGCCGGCGATTCGTTGGCCAGGTGGTGGCGCGCCTCGGCCAGGCGCAATATCTGCGGCGCGGCGAACTTGTCCTGCAAGATTTCCAGGTTGTGCGACCAGTCCACGGTCATGTCCGCTTCGCCCTGGATGATCAGCGGGCTGCGCGTGCTGCGAGGAGCGCCCTCGATCCGCGGCACCCATTGACTCAAGGCACCGACCCAGGCGGTTGGCAGGCTGCGCGCCTGCAAGGGGTCACGGTTATGCACAAAGTCGATAAACGCGGAGTCGCTCGAGTTATCGCTGAAGCGCCGGGGAATCTCGCGCACAAAGGGCTTCAGCAGGCGATAGCTCAACTGCGACCAGCCCCAGGCGCGCGGGCGCACCAACGGTGCCAGCAGAATCGTTTCGCCCACTTCGGGCGCGGGCTTACCGGTCAACAGGTAGTCGATCAGGATCGCGCCGCCGGTACTTTGCCCGCATAGGTGCCAGGGCTGCGGCAAATCAAGGGCGACGGCTTGCTCCAGTGCGCCCTGCAATACCTGCTGATACTCGGCGAAGTCGTCAATGCTGGCACGCGCACCGCTGGACAACCCATGCCCAGGCAAGTCGACCGCCAGCACAGCAAATCCCAGGCCTAACGCCCACTCGATCACATGGCGATACAGGCCGCTATGGTCGTAATAACCATGCAACAAAACCAACGTGGCGCGCGGCGCTGGCGGCAGCCAGACCTGGGCGGCAATCCGGTAAGCGCCGACCTGAAAGTAGCCAAACAGGCCACCCTCGGTTGGTAACTGCTCGAAACCATAGAACCGCCGATAGGCCTGCTCATGCGGCAGGGCCGTCGTCGCTGCGGCCAAGGGTCGCAGATTAGCGACCAGGTCTGCGGGCTGAAAACGTTCTGGCATAAGGCTTTCCATCAAATCAGGCGGACTTCCCGCGGGGCCTATGCAACCACACGGCCGGTTAAAGATATTCTGCTGCCCGGCCGGCCATGGCAAGCTATGCGTCCACTCATCGACCGATCCTGCCATGCCTCGCCCCAGCCGCAAAACCCTGCTCGCCAGCCTCATCGCACTGCTCTGGATAGCGGCCATGCTTACCGCCTTCTGGTGGTTCGAGGCGCGCTACGTGCGCGCGTTCGACCAACAAACTGCATTGTTCGCCGGCGCCGAACTGCGCCTACCCGCCGAACTGGCTGGCCCCGGGCCGATTCGCCTGGTGCACTTCTGGGATCCGGCCTGCCCGTGCAACATCGGTAACCAGCAACACCTGGCCGAATTAATCGAGCACTTCGCCCCCCTGGGTGTGAGCTTCCATGCCGTACAAAAGCCTGGCAGCAAGGGCCAGTTACCCGCGACCCTGAGCGCCATGCAGGCCCTCGCCCCACTCTCCGGCAGCGCCGGCATACCCGCCAGCCCGGCAGTGGCGATCTGGGACAAGCAAGGCCAACTGGCCTATTTCGGCCCCTACAGCGAAGGCGTCACCTGTACATCGAGCAATAGCTTCATCGAGCCGATCCTCGAAGCCCTGAACGCCGGGCGTCCGGTCAACGCCAGCAACACCATGGCAGTGGGCTGCTTCTGCGAGTGGCCTGAAACAAGTCGCTAAAAGCCAGCCGGGCCTGACCAATCTCGCTGCTGCACTATTGCCAGAAAGCGGCTACTTTAAATCTAGAGCGGGTGTATTCGGCACCCGGTTTGGTTCGAGGCTGCAACATGCAGTTAAGTAGCGCTCGCAGCGCAAGAACCCGTGATGACGCTGCAGTTCACGGCATCCACTCGCAGACCTCGATTCGCGACAAACGGCCAGCCAATCCGCCCACACGCCAACCAAAACCATAAAAACCCCCAGCGCTCCCGTACTACCCGACAAAACCTATACATAAATTTGTTTATGTATAAGATATGTACACAGCCTGACCGCACTGTTTACCCCTGCAGCTGCGGCAATTTCAGGCCCTACTCCGCCCAATGAGGTCGCACGGCATGAGCAGTAGCAACTCCTTCCTCAACACCCATTACCGTAAAGCCGATCGCATCATGCTGGCGGTACTCTGGTTTATGTTCATCTATGCCATGGGCCTGGCCTATTTGTATGGCACCTGGGGCCAGGCACTGCTGGTGGGCGGCGGCACAGCACTGACCATGACCCTGCTGCAAAACATGATCCCTGGCAGCCGCTTGTTGCGCTGTGCGATTGGCGCGGCGTTCATGGTCATGTCGGCCCTGCACATCAACCAGACTGGTGGCTTGCTGGAGATGCACTTCGGCATCTTCGTGTTTCTGGCATTTTTGGTTTATTACCGCGACTGGCTGCCGATCGTGATTGCCGCCGCAGTCATCGCCCTGCACCACTTGAGCTTCTTCGCCCTGCAGCAGCAGGGTGCCAATGTCTTTGTGCTTGAAAATGGCAGCTGGCCGGTGGTGTTTGTGCATGCCTTCTATGTGGTGCTGGAGAGCAGCATTCTCGTCTATCTGGCGCAGCAGACGTACAGCGAGGCAAGAGAAAGCGCGGCACTGATGCAAACAGCGGCACGACTTACAGAACACGAAAGCATGATTGACCTGCGTAATCGCAGTGCTGCGCACGGCGAGGTCACGGGGCGCTTCAACCACTTTCTCGACCAGCTGGATCAAGTGGTCGGCCAGGTGATCAACGAAACCAAGGGGCTCGGCGACATGGGCCAACGGCTCGCCGAGGCAACCCGCCACCTGCGCGAAGGGGCCGAGCGCCAGCAAGGCGAAACCCGCTACATGAGTGCCGCCATGCAACAGATAGTCGGCGCCATTGATGAGGTTGCCAAGCACGCCGACCAGGCCGCACGCTCAGCACAGGCGGCCAATCAGCAGGCGGAGGAAGGCAGCCGCTCGGTCAACCATACCCGCAGCGAGATTGCCAAGCTGGCCGAGCACATCGATGGCACCGACAATGAAGTGCAATCGCTGGCAACCCAGGCGGAGCAGATCGGCAAGGTACTCGAAGTGATCCGCAGCATTGCCGAGCAAACCAACCTGCTGGCCCTAAACGCCGCCATCGAAGCGGCGCGGGCTGGCGATCAGGGCCGCGGCTTTGCCGTGGTCGCCGACGAGGTGCGTAACCTGGCGCGCAAAACAGCTCTGTCCACCGCCGAAATCCAGGAAATCATCACCCGTCTGCAACTCAGCAGTCGCCAGGCGGCCAGTGCCATGCAGCAAAGCCGTGACAGCGTGCAGCGCTGCGTCAGCGACAGCCAGAACACCGCCGAGATGCTGGCTGCGGCAGTGCACGACATCAACGCGATCTCGCAGATGAATGAACTGATCGCCAGCGCCACCCATCAACAGGCCGCTGTCAGCAACGAAGTCAGCCAGCACCTGGCCAGCGTGCAGCAAGTGACCGAACAGAATGTCAGCGATGCCGCCGCACTCGACAACAACAGCCAGCACTTGGGCTCACTGGCTGCGCGCCTGAGTAGTTTGAGTCAACGCTTCACTGTCAGCAGCCGCTAGCAAGCTGCCGGAAGCGTCGGGCTAGCGCTACGCCAGCAAGACCCGTTGCGCATCGTCGCAATGCGGTCGCCGGCCGGGGATTACCCAAGCCCGGCCAGTTGTGCTGCGGCAGATACCGGCTTAGAACCAGCGGTCATTGCGCTTACGTCCACGGGTCAGGGCTGGCAGGATCAGCCCGAGCAGCAGGCCGATACCCGCAATACCGCCGCCGTATACCAGGTAGCGCATCAACAGCAGATTGTTCTCATCACCCAGCTGCGCCTGGACAGTGCGGAGCTCTGACTGACTGCTGGTCAACTCCGCATCGAGAGCCTTACGTCGGGCTTCCAGCTCTTCGATCAGCGCCTTGCGCGAATCCAGCGTCTCCTGCATGCCCTGGATCCTGACCTTCCAGCTGTCATCAATAGTCGTGAGCTGGGCGCTGAGTTCGGCCACTTGCTGCTCCAGTTGCGGCAGTCGCTCGGCCTGGCCGGGCACCTCCTGCAGATCTCGACTGGGAATCCACACCGCATCACCTGACTCGCTACGAACCCGACTGTATTCACCCTGCACCCCGAGTAACTCGACCTTTTGCCCGGACTTTAGGGTGCCGACAATCCGATAGCCGTCAGTCGGGCCGCTGCGCACATAGGTGCTCAGGCTGTCGCTGACCCAGCGTTGACTCTCGGCGGCCTGCACACCGACGCTTGCGAAAACGGCGAGCAGGCTAGCGCCAAGGACACAACACTGGAGCCAGGAAAGATGGAAACGCAGTGCAGACAGATAACTCGATAGGGACATGGTGATCTTCACAGGAAATGGGAGAAATAGAGTCCGCTGACTGAACCGATGAACCCGCACGCGACAGCCAGCAGCGTGCGCCGGCGCAGCCTGAAAGCGGGCATGGAACTACCGCAGCACGACGGGGTACACACAGAGAAATTTCCCCTAGCGGAACATGACGCCATCCCAGCACCCCCCAGCTGACAGACACTCTGCGCGCGCATGGGTTCACTTGCATTGCAACGAGCGTGACGGGATCGCGGGTCGCATTACGCTGCGTAGCGCCCGAAACGAACGGCTACGCGATGAGCAGCCGCGCGGGATGAGCGCAGCGAAGCTACGCCAGGCAGTGGCATGTCTCGCGCGACGCCTCAGGCAACGCCGCCCTGACCTCAGCGCAATCGCTGGCCTGCTAAATCAAGCACCGGCACGCCTCATACGCGCTCTCATGGCACCATCATCGGAGGGCTAATGTACGGAATTGGCGCAGTGCAAAAAGTACGCTGAAACGGCGACGATCGGGTAATCTCTGCCATCTGATCAGCGCCAAGAGCACAGAAGTGTCCGCCAAATCCCAGCCCCCACCACAGCCCCAGCAAAATCATCTTCTGGCCGCCTTGGCGCCCGAAGTCCAGTGCCGCCTGTTTCCGCACCTGGAGCTGGTGCCACTGCCGTTGCGCGCAGTTTTGTATGAGTCGCGACGCCCCATGCGTCACGTTTACTTTCCTACCGACTCCATCGTTTCGTTGCAGTACGTGATGGAAAACGGGGCATCAACCGCGATCTCTGTGGTGGGCAACGAGGGGTTGCTAGGCATCACCTTGTTTCTGGGTGGCGAAAGCACGCCGAACCGATCACTGGTACAGAGCGCCGGTTACGCCTATCGACTCCCCAGAGTGCGAGTTAAGGAAGAGTTCAATCGCCACGGCCAGTTGTTGATGCTGATGCTGCGTTACACGCAGGCCCTGATCACGCAAGTCTCTCAGACTGCAGTTTGCAACCGGCACCATTCAATCGACCAGCAGCTATGCCGCTGGCTCCTGCTGTCCATGGATCGCCTGTCACACGGCCACCTGACCATGACACAGGAGTTCATCGCCAACATGCTCGGCGTTCGCCGCGAAGGCGTCACCCATGCGGCGTCGAAGTTGCAGCAGCTCGGCGTAATTTCATATTCGCGTGGATTGATCAAGGTGCTTGACCGAGCGAAACTTGAAACCCTGAGTTGTGAGTGCTACGGCGCGGTCAAAAAGGAAACCGAGTTGCTGCTTAATTACCTGCCGCAGCGCCCCGTGATTACCAATACCGACCCCATCCCCACGGTGACGCTGAAAACGCCGTAACAGCCTGTTTGTATGGGAATATCCGCCGTGTTCCGGGTGTATGGCTTTGCTTGCCTGCGCCTCGCGGGCAAGCCCGCTCCTACAATTGCATCTGGCTGCGCGCAGGTTATGGCCGCCCTCAGGCCTTTCCCGCGCGACCTGGCGCTGGCGGCACGCCACGCTTGCTCACCGCTGCCTTGCGCTTGCCGGGTTTGCGCTTGCCCTTCCAGGGCGCGGCAGCGGCCGGGCTGGCGGGACCGCTAATGGTCAGGCGCAGGCCGGCGCAGCGTTGCACCTGCTTGCTCATCCAGGCCGATTGCTTGGCGACGAATTCATCCAGGCTCATCTCGCCGCTCTGCACCATGTCCAGCGCCTGCTCCCAGATCGCCGTGGTGCCGGGGTCGGCGATGGCGCGAGGGACAGCGTCGATCAGGCTGCAGGCGGCCGGGGTGGCGGCCAGGGCCTTGCCCTGTTTGAGCAGGTAGCCTCGATCAAGCAAACCCTGAATGATCCCGGCGCGGGTCGCTTCGGTGCCGATACCGGTGGTGTCCTTGAGTTTCTGCTTGAGGCGCGGGTCGTCGACCAGTTTGGCGACGTTCTTCATTGCCTTGATCAGGTCGCCTTCGGTGAAGGGTTTCGGCGGCTGGGTCCAGAGGTCCTTGAGGGTCACGCCGGTCACGCTGCAGTCCTGCCCTTCGCGCAACGCCGGCAGGGCTTGCGCAGGAGGCGCTTCGCGGCCCTTGGCCGGGGTCAGGGCTTCGGGCAGGGCGCGGCGCCAGCCGGACTCGACGATCACCTTGCCAACCGCACGCAGAGCCTGGCCGGCACAGTCGAAGTCGGCCTGGGTGCGATCGTACTCGTGATTGGGCAGGAACTGCGCCAGGTAGCGCGCACGGATCAGGCTGTAGACGGCCCGCGGTTTGCCGTCCAAGCGCTGCAGGTTCTGCGCGGCGGCGGTCGGGATGATGCCGTGGTGGGCGCTGACCTTGCTATCGTTCCAGGCCCGCGAGCGCCGTTGCGGCTGCAGGTGTTCGCGCAGGCCGGCCAGAGCGGGATCGGCGCGGCCCAGGGCGGCGAGGATGGCCGCTGCCTCGGCGTGCTGGCTGAGCGGCAGGTAGCCGCAATCGCTGCGCGGGTAGGTGATCAGCTTGTGGGTTTCGTACAGCGCCTGGGCGATATCCAGGGTTTCCTGGGCGCCGAGACCGAGCTTCTTCGAGCAGACTTCCTGCAGGGTGCCGAGATCGAACGGCAGCGGTGGCGCCTCGCGCAGGCGCTCGGTGCGCAGTTTCACCACCTGGGCGCTGGCGGCGTTGCCCATGGCCGTCGCCGCCGCTTGCGCCAGCGCCTGATTGAGGCAGCGGCCCTGCTCGTCGCAGACGTCCGGGGCGGCGCGCCACTGGGCGCTGAACGCGGTGCCGTCGGCCAGCAGCGGCACCTCGATGGCCCAGTACGGCAGCGGCACGAAGGCGGCAATACTGCGATCGCGGTCGACCACCAGGCGCAGGGTCGGAGTCTGCACCCGGCCCACCGGCAGCACGCCCTGATAACCGGACTGCTGGCCGAGCAGGGTGAATAGCCGGCTCATGTTCATGCCGATCAACCAGTCGGCGCGCGAGCGCCCTAGCGCCGAATGGTAGAGGCTGAAGGTCTCGCTACCGGGCTTGAGCGCGGCCAGGGCCTTGCGGATGGACGCATCATCCAGGGCCGACAGCCACAGGCGTTGAATCGGGCCGCGATAGCGGCAGTGCTCGACCAGCTCGCGGGCGATCATCTCACCCTCGCGGTCGGCGTCGGTGGCGATGACCAGCTCGTCGGCCTCGCCGAGCAGGCGCTTGACCGCCTTGAACTGGCCGGCGGTCTTGGGCTTGACCAGCATCTTCCAGCGCTCGGGGATAATCGGCAGGTCACTCAGTACCCAGCGCTTGTAGCGTGGGTCGTAGGCGTCCGGCGGTGCGGTTTCCAGCAGGTGGCCGATGCACCAGGTCACTGTCAGATTGCTACCCAGCCAGCAGCCGTCGCCGCGCCGGGTGGCGCCGAGCACCTTGGCGATGTCCTTGGCCTGGGAAGGTTTTTCACAGAGGAAGAGCCGCATGGCCGCCATCATTGGTTCCTTGTCACAATGCTGCACAGCATGCGCAGTGACGCAGTCTCAGGCAAGCTTAATCTGTATGGATGTACAGTTAATGTACGCGGCATTCCGACCGCAATGCCACCAAGGCGAAATCGCCGCGTAAGCCGTAGGGCACTACTCGCCGCAGCCAGTACGCCATGAAGTGTCGGCGCGGCGCCATCTGCGCGGGCTGTCGCTTCGCGCCGAGGCCGCCCTCACCCTTGCCCTTGCCAGCAGTGGCCGGTGCGCACGGCGCCCCCTACCCGACACGGCCACAAAAAAGGGTCACCGCGGTGACCCTTTTAGGTTTACCCAAGCCTGCGCTTAAGCGGGGGCGTGGTTCTGCGACGGATCGCGGCGGCTGTCCGGGCCACTTTGCAGGTGGGCGCCGGTGCTTTCGTCCATGGCTTGCTGGATCGCCTTCTTGCGTCGTTCCTCGGCGCGGTGGGCAAAGAACCAGATGATGAAGGTCATCAGCGATACTGAAAGCAGGATCAGGCTGGCTACCGCATTGATCTCCGGCTTCACGCCCAGGCGCACGGCGGAGAAGATCTCCATCGGCAGGGTGGTGGAACCAGGACCCGAGACGAAGCTGGCGAGTACCAGGTCGTCCAGCGACAAGGCGAAGGACATCATGCCGCCAGCCGCCAGCGATGGCGCAATCATCGGGATAGTGATCAGGAAGAACACCTTCCACGGCTTGGCGCCCAGGTCCATGGCCGCCTCCTCGATAGACAGGTCCAGCTCACGCAAGCGCGCCGACACCACCACCGCTACATAGGCGGAGCAGAACGTGGTGTGGGCAATCCAGATGGTCATGATGCCGCGCTCGGCAGGCCAGCCAACCAATTGCGCCATGGCCACGAACAGCAGCAGCAACGACAGACCGGTGATCACCTCAGGCATCACCAGCGGCGCGGTAACCAGGCCACCGAACAGGGTGCGCCCCTTGAAACGGGTCACCCGGGTCAGTACGAACGCCGCCATAGTACCCAGGGCCACTGCCGCGATCGCGGTGTAGCAGGCGATTTCCAGGGAGCGCATCACCGCGTTCATCAACTGGCTGTTATCGAGCAGGCCGACATACCACTTCAGCGACCAGCCGCCCCATACCGTCACCAGGCGCGAGCCATTGAACGAGTAGATGACCAGGATCAGCATCGGCAGGTAGATGAACAGCAGGCCGACCCACAGCATGACGCCGGAGAAACTGAAACGCTTCATGCGCGGCCCTCCATCTCTTTCGCTTGGTTGCGGTTGAACAGGATGATTGGAATGATCAGGATTGCCAGCATCACCACCGCCAACGCGGAAGCCACCGGCCAGTCTCGGTTATTGAAGAACTCCTGCCACAGCACCTTGCCGATCATCAGGGTCTCCGGGCCACCGAGCAGCTCAGGGATCACGAACTCGCCGACCACCGGGATGAATACCAGCATGCAGCCGGCAATGATGCCGTTCTTGGACAGCGGCACGGTGATTTTCCAGAAGCTGTTGTAGGTGCTCGACCCCAGGTCGGCCGCGGCCTCCAGCAGGCTCTGGTCGTGCTTGACCAGGTTGGCATAGAGCGGCAGCACCATGAACGGCAAGTACGAGTACACAATCCCGATATAGACCGCGATGTTGGTGTTGAGGATCTGCAGCGGCGTATCGATCAGGCCGATGCTCTGCAGGAAACCATTGAGCAGGCCGTTATTGCTGAGAATGCCCATCCAGGCATACACGCGAATCAGGATTGCGGTCCAGGTCGGCATCATGATCAGCAGCAGGAACACCAGCTGCATTTCCTTGTCGGCGCGGGCGATGGCATAGGCCATCGGGTAGCCGAGCAACAAACACAGCAAGGTGCTGAAGAAGGCCATCTTCAGCGAGCCGAGGTAGGCAGCCAGGTACAGATCATCTTCACTGAGGAAAATGTAATTACCCAGGTTGATCACCACCGAGAGCTTGTTTTCCACCCAGGTGTAGACGTCGGTGTAGGGCGGAATCGAAACTTCGGCTTCGGCAAAGCTGATCTTCAAGACGATGATGAAGGGCAGCAGGAAGAACATGAACAACCAGAGAAAAGGCACTCCGATGACGAAGTGCCTACCCTTGGGCAAGCGGCGGCTGATGCTTCGGGAAATGTTCATGAGCGCAATGCCACCCCGCTGTCATCCTCCCACCACACATAGACCTGATCGTCCCAGGTCGGACGCGCGCCACGACGTTCGGCGTTGGCGACGAAAGACTGGACGATCTTGCCGCTCGGCAACTGCACGTGGAACACCGAATGGCCGCCCAGATAGGCGATGTCGTGCACGATACCGCGTGACCAGTTGTATTCGCAGGTCGGCTGCTCGGTGGTGACCAGCAACTTCTCCGGGCGAATGGCGTAGGTGATGCTCTTGTCCTGCACCGAGGTGCTGACGCCGTGGCCGACGAAGATGTTGCGCTCAAGGTCGGGGCTGTCGATCAGTGCATGGCCTTCCATGTCCTCGACTACCTGACCTTCAAACAGGTTGACGTTACCAATGAACTCGCAGACCAGACGGCTGGTCGGCGTCTCGTAGATATCGATCGGGCTGCCGATCTGGGCGATCCAGCCCAGGTGCATGATGGCGATGCGCTGGGCCATGGTCATGGCCTCTTCCTGGTCGTGGGTCACCATGACGCAGGTCACGCCGACCCGTTCGATGATCTCCACCAACTCCAACTGCATCTGCGAGCGGAGCTTTTTATCCAGAGCGCCCATCGGCTCGTCGAGCAGCAGCAGTTTCGGGCTTTTTGCCAGGGAGCGGGCCAGGGCCACACGCTGACGCTGCCCGCCGGACAGTTGGTGCGGCTTGCGCTTGGCGTATTGGCTCATCTGCACCAGCTTGAGCATCTCGGCGACCCGCGCGTCGATTTCGGCCCGGGACATCTTGTCCTGCTTGAGGCCAAAGGCGATGTTGTCGGCCACGCTCATGTGCGGGAACAACGCGTAGGACTGGAACATCATGTTGATCGGTCGCTCGTAGGGCGGCAGGTCGGTGATGTCCTCACCATCGAGGTAGATGCGCCCCTCGGTCGGCCGCTCAAAGCCGGCCAGCATGCGCAACAAGGTGGATTTACCCGAACCCGAACCGCCGAGCAGGGCGAAAATCTCGCCTTTGTTGATGGTCAGAGAGACGTCGTCGACGGCGATGGTTTCATCAAACTTCTTCGTCACTCGATCGATTTTGACCAACACCTCTTTCGGTTGTTGATCCCCCTCAAGAACCTTTTTATAGGCACTGGAAGCAACTGCCATTACCAAAACTCCCGCAAAAGTAGCGCCCAACCCCGACGGCCGGGCGCTTGAAATTACCGACCTGTGTCGACCCTGTTCCAGCTTCGGGTCATTGGTCTTTTAGCTTGATCGACGACCGCGCCGAAATAAACAACCTGAGTAAAACTGCTCGCAGCGGATCAACCGCTACAGCACTGGCTACGCCCTGAGCAGCTCCTGATGATGAGCGTAGCCAAGGTAAGCGCTGGCCCCGGCAATTAATGCGGGCCTGCCGCCGACTGCTTGCACCCGTTGCGCCTTGCTGGAATTGGCCGCCGGCAAAGGCATCGCGCGCCTACACGGGAAGACCTTGTCGTGCAGCCGATCGGCATCAGCACGCATCGTATTCAGGCAAGCGGTGCTGGTTTGTCGAGCGAACAGCAGGCAACAGGATGGCCAATGGCGCGGACACGAGGCCGGCCAGCTGAGCTGAGCAATGCATAGGGGCTTCCTTTTTATTATCAGGGTTCCTGGCGAGATGCCCCGCCAGGAACAGGGTGGCTCAGCAGACCGACTGCATTCACCACCTTGCCGGGCACGCTATCAGCGACCGGATTTAATCTTGGTCCAGCTGCGGGTAACCGCGCGCTGCACCTTCGGGTCCAACTCAGAGAAGGTGTACAGCTTCTTCGACGCTTCTGCAGTCGGATAGATGCCTGGATTGGTGCGAATTTCCTCGGCGACCAGCGGGGTGGCGCTGCTGTTGCCGTTCGGATAGGCGACATAATCAGAGATCGGCGCGATCACTTCCGGGGTCAGGATGTAATTGAGGAAGATATGCGCCTCTTCGACGTTCTTGGCATCGGCCGGAATGGCCATCATGTCGAAGAACGAAGCAGCGCCCTCTTTCGGAATCGCATAGGCGACCGGTACATTGTTTTCCGCTTCCTCGGCACGCGCCTGGGCCTGGAACACATCGCCGGACCAGCCCAGCGCTACGCAGATGTTGCCGTTAGCCAGGTCTGAAATGTACTTGGAAGAATGGAAGTAGGTGATATAGGGACGCACCTTACTCAGCAGTTCTTCGGCCTTCTTCACGTCGTCGACGCTGGTAGGGTTAGGGTTCAGGCCTTGGTAATGCAGCGCAGCGGCATAGACTTCATCCGGTGCGTCGAGCATGGCGACGCCACAGGCCTTGAGCTTTTCCATGTTTTCCGGCTTGAACAGCACATCCCAGGAATCGATGGTATCGATACCTAGCGCGGCCTTGACCTTATCCGGGTTGTAACCGATACCGGTAGTGCCCCACAGATAGGGGAAGGCGTACTGGTTACCCGGGTCGGCGGTTTCCAGTGCTTTCATCAGATCCGGATTGAGGTGTTTCCAATTCGGCAGTTTCGACATGTCCAGTTTCTGGAACACGCCGGCCTTGATTTGCTTGGCCAGAAATTGGTTGGACGGCACGACCACGTCATAGCCCGAACGGCCGGAAAGCAGCTTGGCTTCCAGAGTCTCGTTGCTGTCAAAGACGTCGTAAACCACTTTGATGCCGGTTTCTTTCTGGAAGTTGTCCAGGGTGTCTTCGGCGATGTAATCCGACCAGTTGTAAATGTGCAGCACTTTATTCTGGGCCTGGGCAGCACCAGCAATGGCGCCCGCCATGGACAACGCTAAGAGGGTTTTGCCGAATATTTTCATGCGTACAGCTCCTGTTGTTGTAAAAGTTTCCAGCAGATGCGCAGCCTGGCCACAGCATGTCCTGGAGAGCCGGACCAAGGCACTAGCCCAGTTTGGCAAGATCACGCCACTCTTTACAACGTTCGGCGCAATGCGCTGAATGGCATAAAGAGCGCTGTGCTTCAGCTAACAAGTTCTGCGGCGGTCAAGTCGAGGCATTGACGCGCCTTGTCTACCAGTTCGTCGATCTCGGCCTTGCTGATGACCAGCGGCGGCGAAATGATCATGGTGTCGCCCACGGCGCGCATGATCAGGCCGTTGGCAAAACAGTGACTGCGGCAAATCATGCCGACTCCAGTCTCACTCGAATAGCGCTCACGCGTAGCCTTGTTCTTCACCAGCTCGATCGCACCGAGCATACCGACGCCACGCACCTCACCCACCAACGGATGATCAGCCAGCTCACGCAAACGCTTTTGCAAATAAGGTGCCGTTTCTGCCTTGACCCGCTCGATGATTTTTTCATCGCGCAGAATGCGGATGTTTTCCAGCGCCACGGCCGCCGCCACCGGATGCCCGGAGTAGGTGAAGCCATGGTTGAAGTCGCCGCCCTGATTGAGCACTTCGACGATTTCATCGCGCACGATCAAACCGCCCATGGGGATGTAGCCGCTGGTCAGGCCCTTGGCGATGGTCATCATGTCCGGCGTGTTGCCGTAGAAGTCGCTGCCGAACCATTCGCCGGTACGGCCGAAACCACAGATCACCTCGTCGGCAACGAACAGAATGTCGTACTTGGCGAGAATCTCGCGAATCCGCGGCCAGTAGCTGTCTGGCGGGATGATCACACCACCTGCGCCCTGGATCGGCTCGGCGATGAAGGCCGCGACGTTGTCCTCGCCGACCTCGAGAATCTTCTTCTCCAACTGGTCAGCAGCCCAGATACCAAAAGCCTCTGGGCTCATGTCGCCGCCTTCGCCAAACCAGTAAGGCTGGGGAATGTGCTCGATGCCCGGAATCGGCAGGTCGCCTTGCTCATGCATGAACTTCATCCCGCCGAGACTCGCGCCGGCCACGGTGGAGCCGTGATAGCCGTTGATGCGGCTGATGATGACCTTCTTGCTTGGCTGGCCCTTGATCGCCCAGTAATGGCGCACCATGCGCAGCATGGTGTCATTGCCTTCGGAGCCCGAACCGGTGAAGAACACATGATTCATGCCCGCGGGGGCGATCTCGGCGAGGGTCTTGGCCAGTTCCAGCACCGGCGGATGGGCGGTCTGGAAGAACAGATTGTAGAAAGGCAGCTGCTTCATCTGTTTACTGGCGGCATCGGCCAACTCGTCGCGACCATAACCGATGGCCACGCACCAGAGACCGGCCATGCCGTCGAGGATCTTGTTCCCTTCGCTGTCCCACAAGTAGACGCCATCGGCCTTGGTGATGATGCGCGGGCCACTCTGCGCCAACTGCTTGAAGTCACTGAACGGTGCCAAATGATGGTCACGGCTCATGGCCTGCCACTCAAGCGTTTGCGGGTTGCTTGCTTGCTTAGTCATATCCACCTCAAAAATGTACGCCATCAGCGGGTGCCGCAGGCTATGCGCCTCGGCACCCGTTCGATCAGACCGAGAGCAGCAGGAACTCGCGCTCCCAGGAGCTGATCACACGCTTGTAGTTTTCGTGTTCGGCACGCTTTACGGCCACGTAACCGCGGATGAATTTTTCACCCAGGTATTCTTCCGCCGCCTTGCAGGCCTCCATCCGCTCCAGCGCGTGCTCGATGGTAATCGGCAGACGCAGGTTGCGCCGCTCGTAACCCCGCCCCTTGACGGGTGCGCCAGGCTCGAGCTGCTCCACCATGCCCATGTAACCGCACAGCAGCGTGGCGGCCAGCACCAGATAGGGGTTGGCATCGGCGCCGGCCAGACGGTTTTCCACGCGGCGGTTCTGCGGCGTGGCTTCTGGAACACGCAGGCCCACGGTGCGGTTCTCTTCGCCCCACTCGACGTTTACCGGCGCCGAGGTATCCGGCAGGAAACGGCGGAACGAGTTGACGTTGGGCGCAAACAGCGGCAGTAGCTCAGGGATGTACTTCTGCAGACCACCAATGTGCTGCATAAACAGTTGGCTCATGCTGCCATCGGCATTGGAGAACAGGTTCTCCCCGGTTTTGATATCCACCACACTCTGGTGAATGTGCATGGCGCTGCCCGGCTGGTCGGTGATCGGCTTGGCCATGAAGGTCGCCGCCACGTCATGCTTGAGCGCCGCTTCACGCATGGTGCGCTTGAACACGGTGATCTGGTCGGCCAGGTGCAGGGCTTCGCCATGCCGGAAGTTGATTTCCATCTGCGCCGGCCCGTCTTCGTGGATCAGCGTATCGAGGTCCAGGCCCTGGATTTCGCACCAGTCGTAGACATCTTCGAACAGCGGGTCGAATTCGTTGGCGGCATCGATGGAGAACGACTGACGACCGACTTCCGGGCGACCGGAGCGGCCCATGGGCGCTTCCAGCGGGAAGTCCGGGTCGCTACAACGCTTGGTCAGATAGAATTCCATTTCCGGGGCCACGATCGGCTTCCAGCCCTTGTCGGCATACAGCTTGAGCACATTCTTGAGAATGTTGCGCGGCGACAACTCGATCGGGTTGCCCTGTTTGTCGAAGGTGTCGTGGATAACCATGGCGGTCGGCTCGATGGCCCACGGCACCAGGAACACTGCGTTTTCATCGGGACGGCAGAACATGTCGATGTCTGCTTCATCCAGCAGGGCGTAGTAGATGTCGTCCTCGACGTAGTCGCCGGTCACGGTCTGCAACAGCACACTCTCGGGGAGGCGCATGCCCTTCTCGTCGAGGAACTTGTTGGTCGGCGAAATCTTGCCCCGGGCAATGCCGGTGAGATCGCTGATCATGCATTCAACTTCGGTGATTTTGCGTTCTTTCAGCCAGCTCGAAAGCTGGTCCAGTTTGGTGCTCATAGAGACCTCAGGGTTGATGAGAGCCGACTTATATAGAATCGGTTCAACGTTGCCCCGCCCTCTTCCTGCAAGCCTCACCAAAGGCCTGGAAGATGGCGAGATAATTCGGGTTGGAGCGTACCTGCCACTCGGGGTGCCATTGCACCCCCAATGCGAAGCTTTTGGCCCCTTCGACGGAGAAGGCTTCGATCAACCCGTCAGGCGCCAGTGCTTCGACGCGAAGGCCCGGCGCCAGACGCTCAACGCCCTGACCATGAATGGAGTTGACGGCAATTTCGCTCGGCAAGCCGAGGCCGGCAAGCACGCCGCCCGGTTGCACGCGCAGAAGATGGCGGGGCGCATATTGCACATCGAGTGGCTCATCCGCTTGCTCACGGTGATCAAGCATGCCAGGGACCTCATGCACTTTCTGGTGCAGGGTGCCACCGTAGGCCACGTTCATCTCCTGAAAACCGCGACAGATGCCGAGCACGGGGACGCCTGCCTCGATTGCCTGACGGATCAGCGGCAAGGTGGTGCGGTCACGCTCGGGGTCATGCGGTGTACCAGCCTCGCTGGCCGAGCCGCTATACTGATGAGGTTCGATATTTGTCGGGGAGCCGGTGAACAGCAAACCGTGCAGATTATCGAGCAGGGTCGCCTGATCGATCAGTTCGCCCAGCGCCGGAATGATCAGCGGCAAGCCACCGGCACCAATCGCTACTGCGCGAACGTATTTGTCACCTGTTATATGGTGAGGATGCAGACCAACCTGTTTAGAGCAGGCGGTGACGCCGATCAACGGCAGGCGCGACATGGGACACCCATTTTATTGCTGTTAGTTGGGGTTGAATCCGAGCTTAGCCTTGTTCATTTTTTTACACAATAGCCATGTAAAAAATTGAACACACCCCAGTGAGCACCGCGCCAGGCAAGGCTCCGAGCGAGGTTAGACTGCCCTGTAACGCCCTATTAATGGCCACGACGCGCTTTTTTAGGGCAAAATAAACCACCCTTGACAGGCCTCAAGGTTTAAGATTGACTCAACTCATCGCTGTTTAATGATTGATATTTTTAACAAGAAAGGTGTTACATCATGTCGGTACCCCCGCGTGCCGTTCAGCTTAACGAAGCGAACGCGTTCCTTAAGAAACATCCTGAGGTCCTGTTCGTCGACCTTCTTATTGCCGATATGAATGGCGTGGTGCGCGGCAAGCGCATCGAGCGTGCAAGCCTGCACAAGGTTTACGAGCGCGGCATCAACCTCCCGGCGTCTTTGTTCGCTCTGGATATCAACGGTTCGACAGTGGAAAGCACTGGCCTGGGCCTGGATATCGGCGATGCCGATCGTATCTGCTACCCCATCCCCAACACCCTGTGCAATGAACCTTGGCAGAAGCGCCCTACCGCGCAACTGTTGATGACCATGCACGAAATGGAAGGCGAGCCGTTCTTTGCCGACCCACGGGAAGTGTTGCGTCAGGTGGTGGCGAAGTTCGACGAGCTGGGCCTTACCATTTGTGCCGCTTTCGAACTTGAGTTCTACCTGATCGATCAGGCCAATGTGAACGGCCGCCCACAGCCGCCACTGTCGCCGCTGTCGGGCAAGCGCCCACATTCGACCCAGGTCTACCTGATCGACGATCTCGACGAATACGCCGAATGCCTGCAGGACATCCTCGAGGGTGCCAAGGAGCAAGGCATCCCGGCCGATGCCATCGTCAAGGAAAGCGCCCCGGCGCAGTTCGAGGTCAACCTGCACCACGTCGCCGACCCGATCAAGGCCTGCGACTACGCGCTGCTGCTCAAGCGCCTGGTGAAGAACATCGCCTACGACCATGAAATGGACACCACCTTCATGGCCAAGCCGTACCCCAATCAGGCGGGCAACGGGCTGCATGTACACATCTCGATCCTCGACAAGGACGGCAAGAATATTTTTGCCTGCGAAGACCCTGAGCAGAACGATGCCCTGCGCCACGCCATTGGTGGCGTGCTGGAGACCATGCCGGCGTCGATGGCCTTTCTCTGCCCGAACGTCAATTCGTACCGCCGCTTTGGTGCGCAATACTACGTACCGAACTCGCCGTGCTGGGGTATCGACAACCGTACTGTAGCCCTGCGCGTACCCAACGACACGGCCGATGCGGTACGTATCGAACACCGCGTCGCGGGCGCGGATGCCAACCCCTACCTGCTGCTTTCGGCAGTGCTGGCGGGCGTGCACCATGGCCTGACCAACAAGATCGAGCCCAACGCACCGGTGGAAGGCAATTCCTACGAGCAGAACGAGCAGAGCCTGCCAAACAACCTGCGCGACGCCCTGCGCGAGCTGGACGACAGCGAGATCCTGGCGCGCTATATCGACCCGAAATACATCGATATTTTCGTCGCCTGCAAGGAAAGCGAGCTGGCCGAGTTCGAGAACTCCATCTCCGACCTCGAATACAACTGGTACCTGCACACCGTGTAAGCACTCCCCGACGCCGGCCATGCCGGCGTCGTTTTATCCAGCCGAATCTGCCGAATGGCCTACGACCCGGACAACCGAGCGCGCCTGCCGCGACGGGGTACTGCTGCGCCAAATTCAGCCGTGGACGCACCGCCAAGGAGAACCCCATGCTGCGCCTGTTCGCTTCGCTACTACTGGTGCTGCTGCCGACATTGGCTCAGGCTGCAGCGGACGATCCGCTGGAGAAAACCGATGACAGCCTGCAGGTCTACAACTGGAACGACTACATAGCGCCGCAGGTACTCGAGAGCTTCGAGAACGAAACAGGGATCCACATCGACTACCGCACCTTTAGCAGTGCCGAAGAAATGCATGCGGCGCTCGGCGGCAACGAGCCAATCGACATCATCGTGCCCACACACAATGACTTGCCGCGCCTGATCAGGGGCGGCCTGCTGCAACCCCTGAATTTCAGCCTGCTGCCCAACCGCAAGCACCTGGACAAAGAGCTGCTGAGCAAACTCGCTGCAGTCGATCCGAGCAACCGCTACGCGGTGCCTTACCTGTGGGGCGCAGTCGGCCTGGCGATCAATACGCCGCAGGCCGAAGCTGCGTTCGGTGGTCCACTGCCCGACAGCTGGAGCCTGTTGTTCGACCCCGCGCAGAGCGCGCGCCTGGCCAGTTGCGGCATCAGCGTGCTGGATGCACCGGACGAAACCCTGGCGCTACTGCTCAACTACCAAGGGCGCAGCCTGACCCGCAGCGCAGCGAGCCGCATCGAACGCGCCGGCAGCGTGCTCGCCGGCCTGCGCCCCAACCTGCGCTACGTCGACAGCGAGCGCTATATCGATGACCTCAGCAAGGGCCGTCTGTGCGTGGCCATGGCCTGGGTCGGCGACGCCCTGGCTGCCGCCGATGCCGGCCAGCCGGTGCGTTTTCTGGTGCCTGATGAGGGGTCAGTGCTGTTCATCGACAACCTGGTGATCCCGCATAACGCCCGTCGCGCCGACCTGGCCCACCGCTTCATCGACTACCTGATGCGGCCCGAGGTCGCCGCGCTGATCACCACGCAAACCCTCTATCCCAGCGGCAACGCCGACTCCAAGGCGTTTCTCGATGCCACTCTGCGCGGCCAGCCCGGCCTTTACCCGGACGCTGCGACCAAGCGTCGCCTGCACGCTCTTGAGGCGCTGCCGGAAAAGCACATGCAGGCCCGTGATCGAGTGTGGCCACCTTTCCGTGACGGCGGGACAAACCTGTAAAGTGCGCCGGGCGAGGCTCCTTTTCAGCCCACCGCGGGAAGTGCTGGACTAAAGCCCACCCGGCACGCGGTGGTATAGACGCCCAGCCGACTTGCCTGCACACCACCGGCTGGCGTCCAATAGCGCGTCCCTTGCCGAGATCAGCGCCATGCAGCGAACCGCCACCGCCCGCAAACCCCGCGCCAGCAGCCAGGCACGGATTGCCGTGATCCTCAGCGCCGCCCGCGCCCTGCTCGCAGAACAAGGCGTGGCCAGCCTGTCGATCTACAGTGTGGCCGAGCGCGCGGCCATTCCGGCGTCATCGGTTTACCACTTCTTCGCCAGCGTACCGGCTCTGCTCGAAGGCTTGACTGCCGATATCCACGCCGCCTTTCGCGCCAGCCTGCAGGCCCCCATCAGCCATGCCGAACTGCACAGCTGGCGCGACCTGTCGTGCATTGTCGAGCAGCGCATGCTGGCGATCTACGCCAGTGACGCTGCCGCACGCCAGTTGATCCTTGCCCAGCATGGCCTGAGCGAGGTAACCCAGGCCGACCGCCAGCACGACCTCGAACTGGGCCGACTGATGCAGGCCCTTTTCGAGCGGCATTTCGACCTGCCCGCCCTGCCGGAGGATGTCGACGTGTTCGCCCTGGCCATGGAACTGGGTGACCGCGTCTACGCCCGCTCGGTGCAACTGCACGGCAGTATCACCCCGCGCCTGGCCGAAGAAGGCATGCGCGTATTCGACGCCTACCTGGGCCTGTACCTGCCGCCTTATCTGCCGAAACGCGGCGCCGCGCTGTAGGGGATCGGGGCGCTCACGGATCGCCGGGAGACACACCCACCAATACAGATATTTATCTGCAATTTAATCAATAAAAACCTAACTCAAGAAAATTAAAGCTTTAAAAACAGATTTTTATCGACTATAAAGTCAAATAATCGCCCACTGACACGGCGTCGTCATCGGTCGTCTGCTAGCGTGTAACGACCGCCGTCCATTGCTCCTACGAGGTGTTCCATGTCCCGCACCGTTACCGTCGCCGCCACCCAGATGGCCTGTTCCTGGGATCGCGCCGCCAACATCGCCAACGCCGAGAAACTGGTGCGCCAGGCCGCGGCCAAGGGCGCGCAGATCATCCTGATCCAGGAACTGTTCGAGACCCCGTACTTCTGCCAGAAGCCCAACCCGGACTACCTGCAACTGGCCACCACAGTCGAGGCCAATGAGGCCATCGCCCACTTCCAGAAGGTCGCCAAGGAGCTGCAGGTGGTGCTGCCGATCAGCTTCTTCGAGCTGGCCGGGCGGGCGCGGTTCAACAGCATCGTGATCATCGATGCCGACGGCAGCAACCTCGGGATTTATCGGAAAAGCCATATCCCGGACGGCCCCGGCTACCACGAGAAGTATTACTTCAACCCAGGCGATACCGGCTTCAAGGTGTGGAACACCCGCTACGCCAAGATCGGCGTGGGCATCTGCTGGGATCAGTGGTTCCCCGAGTGCGCGCGCAGCATGGCCCTGCTCGGCGCCGAGATTTTGTTCTACCCGACTGCCATTGGCACCGAGCCGCACGACCCGACCATCAGCTCGCGCGACCATTGGCAGCGCGTGCAACAGGGCCACGCCGGCGCCAACCTGATGCCGCTGGTGGCGAGCAACCGCATCGGCCGCGAAGACCAGGACGATTACCACATCAACTTCTATGGCTCCTCGTTCATCGCCGACCAGTTCGGCGCCAAGGTCGAAGAGCTGGGCGAGACCGAGGAGGGGGTGCTGGTGCACAGCTTCGACCTCGATCAACTGGAGCATATCCGCAGCGCCTGGGGCAGCTTCCGCGACCGCCGACCGAACCTGTATGGGCCGATCAAGACCCTGGACGGCGAAACACCGTCGGAATAACTGCGCGTAACGGGTAGGGTGCGCCGCGCGCACCTTGCCACCTGGCCCCTTCGCTGGTGCGCATGGCGCACCCTACGGAACCGAGACATGACCACTCTCACCAGCACACCTCTCGCCGACGGCTTCCGCATGCCGGCCGAGTGGGAACCCCATAGCCAGACCTGGATGGTCTGGCCCGAGCGCCCGGACAACTGGCGCCTCGGCGGCAAACCTGCGCAGATCGCTTTCACCGCCGTGGCCAAGGCCATTGCCGAATTCGAGCCGGTGACCGTTTGCGTCTCCGCCGGGCAATTCGAAAACGCCCGCGCGCGCCTCGATCACAGCAATATCCGCGTGCTCGAAATGAGCAGTGATGATGCCTGGGTCCGCGATACAGGCCCAACCTTCGTCACCAACCCGCATGGCGAAGTCCGTGGTGTCGACTGGGCCTTCAATGCCTGGGGCGGCTTCGATGGCGGCCTGTACTGCCCGTGGAACCGCGACGACCAGGTGGCCCGCAAGATCCTCGAGATCGAAGGTTGCGCGCGCTATCGCACTGAAGGCTTCATCCTCGAAGGCGGCTCGATCCACGTCGACGGCGAAGGCACCCTGATTACCACCGAGGAATGCCTGCTCAATCGCAATCGCAACCCGCATCTAAACCGCGAAGCGATCGAAGACGTACTGCGTACACACCTTGCGGTCGACACGGTGATCTGGCTGCCGGACGGCCTGTTCAATGACGAGACCGACGGCCACGTCGACAACTTCTGCTGCTATGTGCGCCCCGGAGAAGTACTGCTGGCCTGGACCGACGACCCGCAAAACCCCAACTACCCACGCTGCCAGGCAGCCATGCAGGTACTCGAACATGCACGCGATGCCAAAGGCCGCCAGTTGATCGTGCACAAGATGCCGATCCCCGGCCCGCTGCATGCCACTGCCGAGGAATGCGCGGGCGTCGACCTGGTCGCAGGCAGCCAGGAACGCAGCCCGGAGGTGCGTCTGGCTGGCTCCTACGTCAACTTCCTGATCGTCAACGGCGGCATCATCGCGCCGAGCTTCGACGACCCGCTGGACGAGCAAGCCCGCGCCATTCTTGGGCGCATATTCCCCGAACACCGCATCGTGCTGGTGCCCGGCCGCGAGATTCTGCTCGGTGGCGGCAACATCCACTGCATCACCCAGCAGCAACCCGCACCGCAACACACCTGATCCGCGAGCACCGGTCCCTCGCCTGCCTTCATCTAGCTGCGCGCAGGTGAGGGGCAGCGCGGGTTAGTCACCCGACAACACCCGTGCTGGTGTTATTCTGGCGGCCATGAATTCGATCAAACCAGCCCCAAACGTCAGTGACGAGCAACACACTCGCACTGAAAGCGAACAGATTACCCAAGCCCTCAAGGCGGGGAAAAACAAGCGTGCGCGCAAGCTGCTAAGCCGCATGCACCCAGCCAAGATCGCGGCCATGTTCGAGATGCTCGACACCGAGCAACGCATGGCGCTGTGGCAACAGATCGATCCGGCACTCGAAGGGCGCATCTTGCCCCACCTCAGCCTCGAACTGATCGGCCAGCTGGCCGGCGATTCCGCGGATACGACCTATGCCAGGCCAGAGCAGGAGTCCGCGCCAAGCACGGTCAACCACCTGGAAGCCGTACGCGATGCCTTGAACCTGAAGAAGCTCAAGCGCGTCGGCAAAATTTTGCACCGCATGCACCCGGCCAAGATTGCCGGACTGCTCGAAGCGCTGCCGCCACAGGAACGGCGCAGCGTATGGAGCATGGTCGACACCGAGCGGGCCGGTAAAGTACTGACCTACCTGCACGATGAGATACGCATCGCCCTGGCCCTCGACCTGGATATCGAGGATCTGATCGCCTCCGCTGATCACCTCGAACTCGATGACCGGGTCGACCTGATCCAGACCTTGCCCGCCGAGCTGGGCGACAGACTGTTGCACGCCAGCAGCGCCAGCCAGCGCAAGCAGCTCGAGTCGCTGCTGTCTTATCCCGAGGACTCGGCCGGCGGCCTGATGAACGCCGATGCGATCCAGATCCGCGCCGATGTCAAAGCGAGTACGGTGCTGCGCTATCTGCGCCTGCTGGAAAAACTGCCGCCGCAAACCGACATGCTGATGGTGGTTGACCGCAAAGGCCATTACCAGGGTGGCCTGCGCCTGAGCACCCTGGTCACCGCCGATCTGGGCCGCCCGGTGGCCGAACTGATCGACCGCGACATCGCAGGCATCGCGGTGACCCGCAAAGGCAGCGAAGTCGCCCAGCTGTTCCAGGACCTCGACCTGCTCTCCGCCCCGGTAGTGGATGAGCACAACCGGGTGATCGGCCGCATCACCATCGACGACGTGGTCGATCTGATTCGTGAAGATTCGGATCGCGCCCTGATGCAGATGGCCGGTCTCGATGACGAAGCCGATATGTTCGCGCCGGTACTGGTCAGCTCGCGCCGCCGCGCAGTATGGCTAGGCATCAACCTGATCACCGCCTTCAGCGCCGCCTGGGTGATCGGTATGTTTCAGGCCACTCTCGAGCAACTGGTGGCTCTCGCCGTGCTGATGCCCATCGTGGCGAGCATGGGCGGTATCGCCGGCAGCCAGACCCTGACCCTGGTGATTCGCGGCCTGGCCCTGGGCCAGGTGCAGAAAGGCAACATCCGCATCCTGCTCAACCGCGAGCTGGGCATCTCCATCCTCAACGGCCTGTTGTGGTCGGTGGTGATCGCCTTGCTCTCCGTGCTCTGGTTCGGCGACTGGGGCATAGGTGCAGTACTCGGCGCCGCCATCTTGATCAACCTGCTGTGCGCGGCACTGGCCGGCTGGGGCATCCCGCTGATCCTCGATCGCATGGGTATAGACCCGGCACTGGCCGGCAGCGTGATCCTGACCACGGTGACCGATGTCGTCGGCTTTTTCGCCTTCCTCGGCCTGGCCACGCTGTTGTTGCTGTAGCTGACGCAGAGGCGGCGAACATATCGAGCGCCGTCGCCCGAAGCCTCCTAACGCGTAGATCCTCGGTTTATACACAAGCCTCGCAGGACGTAGAGCTCGTAGGAGCGGGCCATGCCCGCGATGCTTTTTACCGCCCAAGCCCGGATGCACCCGGAAGCGATTACTCAGGCGCCAGACGGATTGCATCCGGGCTACAAAAGAATGCGGCTCACTTGGCTTACCTGAATAGCATCTCAGTAGGCGAAGCTCTCCCCACTACCCCTGCGCCAGGGCGCGCCGCGTGCTCAGCGGGTCAAGCACGCGCAGTGCCTGGTACTGGCTGACGAATACCTGGCCGCCAAAGTGTTCGAGGAAATCCGAGCGGCGCAGCTGATCCATCACCGGCCCCTTCACTTCCGACAGGTGCAGTTGCACCCCGGCCGCATGCAGACGCTCGACGATGGCTTCCAGGCTTTCCAGGGCGCTGGCATCGATCAGGTTGACCCCCGGACACATCAGCACCAGATGGCGGACCTGCGGTCGCGCCGCGATCAGCTCGCCAATACGCTCTTCGAGAAAGCGCGCATTGGGGAAATACAGGCTCTCGTCGACCCGCAGCGACAGCACGCTGGGGCTTTCCACCACCGCGAAGCGTTCGATATTGCGAAAGTGCTCACTGCCCGGCACCTGCCCTACCACCGCCACATGTGGGCGGCTGGTGCGCCAGAGGAACAGCAGCAACGACAGTCCGACGCCCATCAGGATGCCCACCTCGACACCGAGCAGCAGCACCCCGCCGAGGGTTGCCGCCTGGGCCGCACCATCCTGGCGGGAATAGCGCCAGATGCGGCCCAGGGCCTTGAGATCAACCAGGCTGAGCACCGCGATGATAATGGTCGCGGCCAGCACCGCCTGCGGCAGGTTGTGCAGCAGCGGCGTCAACAGCAGCACGCTGAGGGCGATACCGCCTGCGGTCAGCACCCCGGCCATGGGCGTCTGCGCCCCGGCATCGAAGTTGACCACCGAGCGGGCAAAGCCGCCGGTAACCGGAAAACCACCGCTAAAGGCCGCCGCCAGGTTGGCGCCGCCCAGCCCTAACAGCTCATTGTCCGGCTCGATGCGCTGACGGCGCTTGGCCGCCAGGGTCTGCGCCACCGACACCGACTCGACGAAGCCGACCAGGCTGATCAACAGCGCCGCCGGCAATAGCTGCAGGGCCAGACTGTAGTCCATGGTTGGCAGGCTCAGCCCCGGCAACCCCTGGGGCACCATGCCGACGACCTTGACCCCAGCCTGCTCCAACTGCAGCAGACTGACCGCCAGAATGGCGACGATGATTGCCAACACCGGCCCGGCCTTGGCCAGGTTGCCAGCCATGCCGGCACCCAGGCCCAGGCGCATCAACAAGGGCTTGAGCTGGCCACGCACCCACCAGAGAAACAGCAGGCTGCAGGCGCCGATCAACAGGGTCGGGCCGTGTACCGCCGGCAGGTTGTGCAGCAATGCCGGCAACAGTTGCTGCAGGTTCTCGCCAGAGGCGGAAATACCGAAGATATGCTTGAGCTGGCCGACCGCGATCAGAATCCCGGAAGCGCTGATAAAACCGGAAATCACCGGATGGCTGAGAAAATTGGCAACAAAGCCCAGACGCAACAGGGCCATACCGGCCAGCATCAACCCGGACAGCAGCGCCAGCAGCATGGCCGCGCCAACATACTCGGCACTGCCGGCGGGGAATAATGGCCCCAGGGCGGCAGCGGTCATCAGCGACACCACCGCCACCGGGCCGACCGCCAGGGTGCGACTGGAACCAAACAGGGCGTAAGCCAGCAGCGGCAGGATGCTGGCATACAATCCAGTTACCGGCGGCAGGCCGGCGAGCATGGCGTAGGCCAGGCTCTGCGGAATCAGCATCAGGGTGACGATCAGCGCCGCCAGGCCATCCTGCGCGGCGGTGGCGCGGTTGTAACGCCGCCCCCAGTCGAGGCAAGGCAGCCAGCGGCGCAGGTTCATTTATTTCTTCTCCTGTTCGAAGTTGCAGGCGGCTGGCGCGTCCACCGGCAAGGGATCGTGCGGCAGGCGCTTGGGCGCGGCCAGCCATTCGTGGCCACGCAGCATCAAGTCGAAATAGATCTTCGGCATCAGCTTGACCTTCAACTCCCAGGCTAGCCAGCGCGGCACCGTTGGATCGAGGGCAAAGGTCGGCAGTAGCTTGCCACCATAACCAAACTCGGCCAGCACCACCTTGCCCCGTTCCACCGTCAGCGGGCAGGAGCCATAACCATCGTAGAGCGCGCGCGGGCCACGCCCGGCAAGCACCGCGAGGACGTTCTCGGCCACCACCGGCGCCTGCTTGCGCACCGCCGCCGCGGTCTTGGCATTGGGTGCGGCGCACACATCGCCGAGGCTGAAGATATTGCCGTAGCGCGGGTGACGCAGGGTTTCATGGTCGGCCTCGAGCCAGCCGTCGGCATTCGCCAGCGGGCTCTGGCGGATGAATTCGGGCGCCCGCTGCGGCGGTACTACATGCAGGAAATCGAAATCTTTTTCCAGCATGCTGACGTTGCCTTCGGCATCCACCTGTTTGAACCAGGCCTTGTGCCCCGGCCCATCGACCGCCGTCAGGGTGCTGCTGAAGTTGAGCTGCGCGCCATAGCGCTCGACATACTGCATCAGCGGCGGCACGAAGTCGGCGACGCCGAACAACACGGCTCCGGCCGTGCAGAACTCCACCTCGATATCCTGCAGCACGCCTTGCTTCTGCCACCAGTCGCAGGACAGGTACATAGCCTTCTGCGGTGCGCCGGCACACTTGATCGGCATCGGCGGCTGAGTAAACAGCGCACGGCCGCGGCGCAGGCTCTGCACCAGCTGCCAGGTATAAGGGGCCAACTCGAACTGGTAATTGGAGGTCACACCATGCTTGCCCAGGGTTTCCTTCAGCCCTTCAATCCCATCCCAGTCAAGGCTGAGCCCCGGGCAGACGATCAGCGCGCGATAACCGACCCGGTTGCCGTCTTCCAGCACCACGCGCTGCTGCTCGGGTTCAAAGGCGGCTACCGCGGCGTGTAGCCACTGTGCACCATGGGGAATGCAGCGAGCCATCGGTCGTTCAGTCTGCGCGCGGTCGAACACCCCGGCCCCGACCAGCGTCCAGCCCGGCTGGTAGTAATGCTGCTCACGCGGCTCGATCAGCGCGATGCGCAACTGCGGATTGCGCCGTAGCAGGCTGGCGGTCACCGCACAACCTGCCGCGCCAGCGCCCACCACCAGCACGTCGTAGCGCTGGGTAGGCGCCAGCGGGGGACTGTCGGCGGCCTGCGGCGCCTGCTGCCAACGCTGTTGCAAGCGCGGCAGCAGACCGGACAAATCATAACCAGCACCTTTGGCAGTGGCCAACAAGACCTCGGGGTCGAGGTGGCGCGCCTCGCTCAGCGCCCACAGGCTGCTCGAGCGAGTACCGGTCCGACAGAAAGCCAGGACCGGGCCGCGCAGCTGCTCGAGCAACGCGGCAAAGGCCGCCACATCCTCCTCGCCGATCTGCCCGGAGATCACCGGCTGGTAGTGATAGTCCAGGCCACTGGCGCGGGCCGCGGCTGCCATCTCGGCCGAGCTCGGCTGACCTTCGCCTTCGCCATCTGGACGGTTGTTGATCACACTGCGAAAGCCGGCAGCAGCCAGAGTACCCATGTCACTGGGCTGCAACTGGGCCGCTACAGCAATGAACGGCGTCAAGCGCTTGAGCGAGTCCATGGGCGGCACCTCAGAGTACGTCGAGGGGGATTTTCAGGTAGCGCATGCCATTGTCCTCGGCTGGCGGCAGCTGGCCGGCGCGCATGTTCACCTGCACCGACGGCAGGATCAGGGTCGGCATGCCCAGGGTGGCATCACGCGCGCTGCGCATGGCAACGAAATCGTCCTCGCTGACCCCTTCGTGCACATGCACGTTGTGCGCGCGCTCCTCGGCCACCGTGGTTTGGTTGAGGAATTCCTCGCGCCCCGGCGCCTTGTAGTCATGGCACATGAACAGCCGGGTCGCGTCCGGCAACTCGAACAATTTGCGAATCGAGCGGAACAGCACCCGCGCATCGCCACCGGGAAAGTCGCAACGCGCTGTGCCGTAGTCGGGCATGAACAGGGTATCGCCGACAAAGGCAGCGTCGCCGATCACATAGGTCAGGCAGGCCGGCGTATGCCCGGGTGTATGTATGGCGCGGGCCTCGATGCTGCCAATCTGGAAGTGTTCGCCGTCAGTGAACAGGCGGTCGAACTGGCGGCCATCGGTGGCGAACTCCGGCCCGGCATTGAACAGCGTGCCGAACGTGTTCTGCACCACCGTGATCTGCTCGCCAATAGCCAACTGGCCGCCCAGCTCGCGCTTGAGGTAGAGCGCTGCAGACAGGTGGTCGGCATGCACATGGGTTTCCAGCAGCCAGTCAACCGTCAGGCCCTGCTCGCGCACATAGGCAATCAGACGGTCGGCGTTATTGTGCGAGGTACGGCCTGACGCCGGATCGTAGTCGAGCACCGAGTCGACGATGGCGCAGCGCTGGGTCAGCGGGTCACTGACCACATAGCTGTAGGTGAAGGTGGCCGGATCAAAAAAAGCTTCTACGTGCGCGTTCATGCTGACGGTCCTCTTTTGATATACCCCTAGGGGTACTTAATTAAGGATTATCGTAACTGTTTTTTGATTCTATGCTTAGAACTATTAGTCATATAAGACTGCAGGCTACTTCCGCCCCACCCTATGCCCGCGATCGTCCCTCACCAACGACAACGGGCGCCCTAGAGGCGCCCGTCATGTCCGTACCGGCTAGCCGGCTCAGGTGCGCTTGCAGGTATTGATGCCCAGCAACGTATACGCCGGGCACATACGGAATAGACCAGTGGCCAGCGGCACGACACCGATCCAGCCCCACAGGCCGACCATGCCGCTCAGGGTCAAGCCAATCAGAATCAAACCGGCGGCGATGCGCAGGCTACGGTCGATGCTGCCAACGTTGGTTTTCATGGTGATCTCCAGATTTAATGACTGCGCTGGCGTTCCAGCGCGGTGAACAACAGCATCCCGGCCAGCATGGCCAGAACGAAAACGATGACCTGCCAATGGCCGCTAAGCAGAATCGCCAGCGCCGGCCCCGGGCAAATCCCGGCAACGCCCCAGCCAATACCGAACAGCAGGCTGCCACCGATAAGACGCCGATCCAGCTCGCGCTTGGCCGGTATTTGCATCGGCGCGCCGAGCAACGAATGCCCGCGGCGCTTGGCCCAAGCCAACGGCCCCGCGGCAACCGCGATGGCGCCCACCATCACCAGGGCCAACGACGGATCCCAGGCACCCGCCAGATCAAGAAAACCCAATACCTTGGTCGGATTGGCCATACCCGCCAGCAACAGACCGATACCGAACAGCAAGCCGGCCAGCAATGCAGTCAGTTTGCGCATGCTCACCCTCCCAACAGATGACGTAGAACAAAGACCGTGACGAAACCGGCCGCCATAAAAGCCAGCGTCGCCACCAGCGAACGCGGGGATAACCGGGAAACACCACAGACGCCATGACCACTGGTGCAACCGGAGCCATAGCGGGTACCCACACCCACCAGCAACCCGGCCACCAGCAAACCCAGCCAGCCACTCTGGAATTCGATTGCCGGGAGCACGCTGAACAGCCCCCAGAGCAGCGGCGCCAGCAGCAGACCGAGGAGGAACATGCCCTTCTCAGCCCGCCCCTCGCCGCCCTCCAGAACTGATCCGAGTAAACCGCTGATGCCCGCGATGCGACCGTTGCACAGCACGAAAAGACTGGCCGCCAGACCGATCAGCGCCCCGCCCGCGAGCGAACTCCATGGGGTGAAATTCAACCAATCGATACTCATCACACCTCTCCTGCGCAGAACAACTGGTAGAGCGTATTGATCACCGCCAAGGCGGCCGGGCTGCTGATCCGGTAGTGGATCAGCTTGCCTTCACGACGAGTCTCCACCAGCCCTTCACGGCGCAATACCGCCAACTGCTGCGACAATGTCGGCTGCTGGATACCGAGCAGGCTTTCCAGCTCGCTGACGTTGCGCTCGCCTTGCGAGAGCTGGCAGAGCAGTAACAGGCGGTCAGGGTTGGCCAAGGCCTTGAGCAACTGCCCGGCCGCATCGGCGTTGACGCGCAACTGCTGGATATCGAGTGTCTGTTCGGGAGCGTTCATCAGCCAACCTTCAATTAACCTAAAAACAATATATTTTTTTATATATTATTATGCAAGCAGAAATCGGCAACAGCTATCTCCCAGTGAGGTCTGGCATTGGCAATGCCACCCGCAACAGAAACCCCGGATGGCACATCAGCCCTCGTAGGATGGCGTTGAGCACAGCGATACCCATCAACCGCGTTATGCCTGTGCTCGGCGCCGTGGCCACTATCGCTGATGGGTTACGCCGCGTTTAAATGCAGCCTGCCTGACATCGTCTCGGCGGCTAACCCATCCGGATTGCGGCTTTCCAGATTAGGCGGCGTCAGCAGGCACCGCGCGATAGCGGTTGTCGCGCTGCCTGATGAGCCAGCACAAGAAAGCCCGGAACAGAGTCCGGGCTTTGGGTGTGTCACGACTGAACAGGATGCAACTGCTCAGCCCTACTCAGCAGCCCCGCTAACCACGGGGCACCGATCAGAACAACGGCAAGGTGTAGCTGACGATCAGACGGTTTTGATCGACATCACGGCCGAAGTTATTGCGCATGGTCGCGTTACGCCATCTCACACCGAGGTTCTTCAGCGAACCTTCCTGGATCACGTAGGCGATATCCATGTTGCGCTCCCACTCTTTACCATCGGCGTTATTTGGACGGTCGATGTTGTCACCGGTCAGGTAGCGGGTCATGAAGGTCAGGCCCGGAATGCCTACGCTGCCAAAGTTGAAGTCGTAACGCGCCTGCCAGGAGGTCTCATCTTTGGCGGCGAAGTTGCCGATCTGCACGTAGTTGACCAGGAAGGGGTCAACGCTGTCGCCGATATAGGCAAAGCCGGTATCGCCGCTCATTTTCTGGTAACCAAGGCCCAAGCTGTGGCCGCTCAAGGCATAGGTGAACATGGCCCCAAAGGCTTTGTTGTCGACGTTACTCAAGCCGTCGTCGGTGGAGCGGGCGTAACGCAGATCGCTCTTCAGCGATTGCTTGTCGGCGATCGGCAGCACATGCACCAGGTTGAAGGAGTGCTGTTTGTACATGTCTTCCAGGTTGCTGTAGTAGTAACCCCCGGTCAGAGTGTCGGTTAGCTTGTAGCTACCACCGGCAAACACGAACTGGTTGGAGTGATTGGCGCTGCTGCCGCCCTTCACGGTAATACCGCTATTGGTGAAGGTGTTCAGGCGCATGTCCTGATAGTCGCTGGAATTGCGATTATTGACCTCATCCAGATAGCCCAGGTCGAGGGTCAGCCCAGCGATATCCTTGGAAACCAGGTTGGCTCCGCGAAAGACTTGCGGCAGCAGACGGCTATCACTGGAGCCGATGGCCTGATTCTTCAACTGCAGCGCACCCACTTTGAGCACGCTCTCGCCAGCCTTGGCTTTGGCGGTCAGCCCGAGACCACTGTAATTGTCTTGCGAGCCACCGGAGCCATCTGGCACCAACAGCCCGCTGCCGGCGGTGCCGTCACCCGAGTCCAGTTTGAAACCGAAGGTGGCCAGCGCGTCGACGCCAAAACCGACGGTGCCTTCGGTGTAGCCCGACTCCATGCGCAGCAGGAAGCCCTGCGCCCACTCTTCCTGCTTGGACTGACCGGCACCTTCGCGGAAATCGCTATTGAAATAGAAATTGCGCGCTTCGATGCTGGCCTTGCTGTCCTTGATGAACTCGGCATTGGCGACGTGGCTCAGGGTCAAGCCCAGGGTGCCGGCGGCTACGGCCAGCGCCAGGGAGGTCTTTCTCATTATGGTTTTCTCCAGTGTTTTTATGGGTAGCACATCGGCATGTGCGCAGGCTTCGAAATACGAAGAGGCAGGCACACGCCGAATTTGATAATTCACCCCAGCGGGCCACGTCAGACTCACAGCCGAACGGGCGCCAGACCTAACAGGCCAGCGTTGGGGCGAATAAAAATCAGGGGTGCGCAGTCCCGCGCAGAGCAAACGTCGGGTAATCAGAGATAGGCGTAGCGTCGGCCAGGCAGAAGAATTTCATTGGCAGGTCTCTTCGTTTTTATTGTGTGCCTGCCATGGCGGCAGGTCAGTGTTACGAAGAGCCCTATGCGGATACTGTGCCAGTTGCCCACCATCGAGCTGCGACACCTCTATTGCGGGACTTTGCCGGGTGCAGATGAACGCCGTAGCGGCGTCGCCGAGAGCATGAACAAGCGGATTATCGCCGACACCTAGCGCGCCAGCGGCGGGATTTCGCCAAACACGCCACGCGTATCAGCCGAGCACGACCTGGTTCTTACCCTGGCGTTTCGCCTGGTACATCGCCGCATCGGCGCGGGCAAAAAGGGCATCCAGACTGAGGTCGTCACCGCGCAGACTGGTCAGCCCCTGGCTCACCGTGACACCGAACGGGGCCTGGGCGTGGTTGAAGCGCAAACGCTGTACCTCCCGCTGCAGGCGCTCGGCAATCTGCTCGGCCAGGACCGGCTCGCAGCCCGGCAACAGCACAGCGAACTCTTCACCGCCGATGCGCCCAAACAGATCACCGCGGCGCAACACCGAGGCGCCGCAACTGGCCAGGTGCTGCAACACCTGGTCGCCCATCTGGTGGCCGAATCTGTCGTTGATCTGCTTGAAGTTATCGACATCGAGCAAGAGAAAAGCCAAGGGGCTGCCGAACTGGCGGGCATGCTCGAACTCGCGCTGGGCACACTCGAAGAAGTGCCGGCGATTGCTGCTCTGGGTCAGCACATCGGTGGTTGCCAGGCGATGCAACTCGCCTTCCAGCTGCTTCTTGTCGGTGATGTCTTCGGCGATGCCGACAATGATCTGTGCTTGTCCGGCCTCAGTCGAGCGACTGATAAAGCATTTGTCGCTGAGCCAACGCAACTGCCCGTCGGCGCGGATGATGCGGTACTCGCGAGCCTCCACTGCGCCCGTCTCCAGCACCTTGGCCAGGCTCTCGGCAGCGTAGTCAAGGTCGTCCGGGTAGATACTGTTGCGCCACTCGCCGTAATCGGCCAACAGCAACGCCGCGGACCGACCGAACGTGCGCTCGTAGGCCGGGCTGACATAAATCACCCGCCCCGCCTGCCAGTCGAATGCCCAGAGCACCGCATTGACGCTACCGAGCAGGGTGCTGAAGAGTTGCTCGCGCTCACGCAGGCGCTCAACTTCAGCACGACTGTGCAGCAGCGCCAGGGTCAGGTCTTCCAGTTGCGTGGGGGAGTTACTGGGCTCATCCATAACAGACACCATCCTGGCCAAGGTTCAGAGGGCAGCATAGAAGGTTGTCGCCACAGAAACAAAAAGCCCGCCAAACGGCGGGCAGGGCAGCGTTTTACCGACCAGTAACCGTCAAGCGACAGTCGCCGGACGCAGTGAGTAAGTCTTCAACTGCTCGGCGAAGTCACGCAGCGAGTGGATACCACTGGCTTCGGCCTCGTGGACCCACTGCTTGATCGCCTCGAGCATTTCGTGGCCATTGGAGCTGGTCTTGAGCCAGATCTGCTGCAGCGCCAGACGCTTCTCGTAAATCACTTTGAGCGCCTGACTGTGCGCCAACATGGCGTCAATGCGCCGTTGTTGCTGGTCGTGCAACAGGCTCGGCTCACGACCCAGCAGGCGTTTGGCACGATGAAACTGATGACGCACCGACGCGTCGGCCTTGGCCAGTTCCTGCTTGACCAGCGGACCGATCACCAGCTTGCGGTACTGCGCCATGATCTGGAAACGGTTGTTGAGGATCGCCATCGCGGTGTCCATATCCAGATGGCGCTTACCCTCGATGCGATGGGCAATCGGCGCCACGCGCTGCACCTTGGCCAGGCCGAGCAGGCTGAACAACTGGATCCAGGCCCAGCCCATGTCGAACTCCCATGCGCGCACCGACAGCTTGGCCGAGTTGGGATAGGTGTGATGGTTGTTGTGCAGTTCTTCACCACCGATCAGGATGCCCCAAGGGAGTAGATTGGTCGCGGCGTCGCGGCACTCGAAGTTGCGATAGCCAACGGCATGGCCGAGACCATTGATGACGCCGGCAGCCCAGACCGGAATCCACATCATCTGAATCGCCCAGATAGTGATGCCAATCACGCCGAACAAGGCCAGGTCGATGAGTGCCATCAGGATCACGCCGCCGAAGGTATAGCGCGAATACAGGTTGCGCTCGATCCAGTCATCGGGGCAATTCTTGCCATAGATCCGCAGGGTATCCGGGTTCTTCGCTTCCTGCTGATACAGCTCGGCGCCGGTGCGCAGCACCGTACTCAGGCCTTTGATCACCGGACTATGGGGGTCGTCTACGGTTTCGCACTTGGCGTGGTGCTTGCGGTGGATGGCGGTCCACTCACGGGTGTTTTGCCCCGTGGTCATCCACAACCAGAAACGAAAGAAGTGCTTCAGCGCCGGGTGCAGCTCCAGAGCGCGATGGGCAGAGTAACGGTGCAGGTACACCGTGACGCCGACGATAGTGATATGCGTCATAACCAGAGTGACCGCAATCAACTGCCAGACCGATAGGTCAAGAAAACCGTTGTACCACATGAGTCGGGTGCCTCTTGAAAGAAAAACATGGCATGCCTGAGAGACTCAGACCACAGTGCATTATCACCGACATGGATCAAAAAACCAGTTGGCCTTTTAGATAACAATACTCGGTCGTTACTTACTCTACGATCACAGTGCCCCCCTAGCGAGCCGATGGACACCTTATGAGCCTACACCAAGGAGCGGTGCGCCTGACCCTGATCTACCTGCTGGCTGCCGGGCTCTGGATATTTTTCAGTGACGCCCTGCTGGCCAGCTTGCACCTGCCTACCGAACTGGCAGAAAAGCTGCAGCTGCTCAAGGGGTTAGGCTTCGTCCTGCTCAGCAGCGCCCTGTTATACCTGGTCCTGTGCTCCGGCCTGCGCCAGCAGACCCGCATGCGCAGAACCTTGCGCGCCAGCGAAGAGCGCCTGAACCTGGCCCTGGAGTCGGCCCAGGAAGGCTTGTGGGACTGGGAGCTGCGCAGCGACAAGGTGTTTTTCTCGGCGGGTTATGCCGCCCTGCTTGGCCTGCAACCTGACGCCCTGGGCAAAACCCGAGGGCACTGGTTGCAACTGCTGCACCCTGACGACCTCGCTCATTATGAGCAAACCCTCGCCAGCCTCCTGGACACTGGCAGCCAGGAGGCATTCGAGGTGACCTTGCGCCTGCGCCACCAGGATGGCGACTACCGCTGGATTCAGTCACGCGGGCAATTGCAGCTCGACGCCATGGGTCGAGCGGAGCGCGTTATCGGCACCGCCAGCGACATCAGCCAGCGCCGAGCCGACGAACACAGCCTGCGCCAGGCCGCCGCCGTATTCGATGCGACCCAGGATGGGGTGCTGGTCACCGACAGCAAGCAGCAGATTGTCCACGTCAATCCGGCTTTTACCCGCATCACCGGCTACACCCCCGAAGAAATCATCGGACGCCAGCCCAGCCACCTGAGTTCGGGCCGGCACGACCAAGCGTTCTACCAACGCCTGTGGCACGCGCTGACAACCCGAGGCAGCTGGAGCGGAGAAGTCTGGAACCGGCGCAAGAACGGCGAAATCTACCCGCAATGGCACTGCATTCGCGCCATCCGCGATGAACAAGGCGAGCTCAGCCACTACGTTGCGGTGTTCTCCGACATCAGCGCGTTGAAGCGTTCGCAGAGCGAACTCGATCACCTGGCCCACCATGATCCGCTGAGCGGCCTGCCCAATCGTCTGCTATTCACCGAGCGGGTCGAAAACGCCCTCAACCGGGCGAAATCCGAACAACAAGGCGCGGTATTGCTGATCGACCTCGATCATTTCAAGCACATCAATGAAAGCCTCGGCCACAACATCGGCGACCTGCTGATAAAGGCGGTCGGTGAACGCCTGGCCAGCCAACTCGACAACGGCATGACCCTGGCGCGCCTCGGCGGTGACGAGTTCGGCCTGCTCTGCGAGAACTGCCTGGATGCGCCCCAGGCCGCCAGCCTGGCGCAGCAACTGCTCAACAGTCTCGGCTCACCCTTCTGCCTCAACGGTCATGAGTTCTACATGAGCGCCAGCATCGGCATCAGCCTGTTCCCCGGCGATGCTGAAACCTTCGAGCAGGTGTTGCGCAATGCCGACTCGGCGCTGTCCAAGGCCAAGACCAGCGGCCGCGAAGGCTATGCCTTCTATACCCAGGAGCTGACCGAGTTCGCCCGTCATCGTGTCGACTTGGTCAGCGCCCTACACCACGCACTGGACAACCACGAGCTGCGCGTTTACTACCAACCGCTGCATGACCTTGCCAGCGGCGAACTGATCGGTGCCGAAGCACTGGTCCGCTGGCAGCACCCGCAACGCGGCCTGGTCGCGCCTGGGGAGTTCATCCCGATCGCCGAAGACAGCGGCCTGATCGGCGCCATTGATGCCTGGGTATTGCAGCAGGCATGCAGACAGATGATGCGCTGGAAAGGCCAGGTGCAGGCACCGCAATTCGTCGCAGTGAACGTCTCCAGCCGACTATTCAGCCGCGGCGGGCTGGATCTGCTGGTGGCAGGCGTACTCGCCGAAACCGGACTAGAGCCCGCCTACCTGGAGCTGGAAGTCACCGAAAGCGCTGTGATGGACAACCCGGATGCCGCCCTGGCGCTGCTCGACCGCCTGCGCGCTCTGGGCGTACGCCTGGCCATCGACGACTTCGGCACCGGTTACAGCTCCCTGGCCCGACTCAAGCGCCTGCCGGTGCACAAACTCAAGCTCGACATGAGCTTCGTCCGCGGCCTGCCCCACGACAGCGATGATGCCGCTATTACCCGCGCGGTAGTAGCCTTGGGCCACAGCCTGGAGCTCAAGGTTCTGGCCGAGGGCATTGAGCGGCCGGAACAGATGCAATTCCTCCGGGAAATCGGCTGTGACTATGGCCAGGGCTATTTGTTCGGCCGGCCACAACCCGTCACATCCGAGCCGGAACCAACCGTAGCAGCGCCCTGATCAATCAAGCATCATGCGCAACAGAACCAAGGAATAGCTGACACCTATGCGGGTATTGATTCTCGAAGACGATCACTGGATCGCCGATCTGCTCAAGCAGATCGTTCTGAGTTTACGCCCCTACGCCGAGATCGCCTGTCTGGCCAGCGTTGCCGAAGCCCTGGCGGACTGGCAACTAAACGCCAGCGACCTGGTGATCTCCGACTGGAACCTGCCAGACGGCGAAGGCACTCAATTGTTCAAGCAAGTGCGCCAGCAGAATCGCGACGTGCCCCTGGTGATGATCACCGGGCGCACCGACCGCAGCAGCGTAGTAGAAGTACGCGCCCTGGGTATCAGCGCCTTCATCAGCAAGCCGTTCCAAGCCTCGCGCGTAGCCGCCAGCCTGGACAAGTTGCTGCCTGCGGCCGGGCCAGAGAACGCCCCAGCCCGCCCCCTGAGCAACCAAGACTTCGACGCCTACCTGAAGCAACTGCCCGCCAGCGAACTGGATCTACCACTGAGCAAAAGCATCCGCGATCGCCTCCTGCAAAGCTTCAAGGGTGAGCAATTGGGCATGCGCGAACTGGCCGAAGGCTGGCGCCACGATCCGGCGCTGAATGCCCGGCTGATCAGCGTGGCCAACAGCAGTGCCTACAAGGGGAGCGGGCGCCCATGCATCAGCCTGATCGAAGCGCTGCAAAAGCTCGGCGTAGCGACCAGCCTCAACCTTGCCATGGGCCTGGCTCTGCGCCAGTCCAGCGCACTGGATAACGCCCTGTTACGCATGTTTGCCGAAGAGCATCTGGATGCCAGCGAACGCCTGGCCGAAACCAGCATGGTCCTGGCCCGCCAGTGCAACCTGGACCCGGCGCCCTTTCATTGCGCAGCACTGCTGCACCGCATGGGTGAACTCTGCGTGCTCTACCTGGCGCAGGCCTGGGAAAACGATGGCCACAGTCTCAGCGAGGAACAAGTAGTGCACGCGCTTGGCCACTTCAGCTCATCCTTCGCCATTGACCTCAAGGCGCGCTGGCAGTTACCCATGGCCCTGCGCGATCTGATTGGCGCCTGCTACGCCCTGCCCAACAACAGCGTAAAACGCGAAATGGTGGTCATGCGCCTGGCGGCCTGTGAACAGGATCCAGTTCCCGACAGCAAGGACCAGGCCCGCCTGCGTCGCCTCGCCGGACTGGCCTGAATGCCGCACGCTCGCTCAGGAGATCGCCCATGAATAGCGAAAAGAAACCCGCGTCCATCCGCTGGAAAGTGGGCCTGGCCAGCGTCATCCTGGCACTTTTTTTTGCCACGCTGGGCGGGTTCGCCCTGAGCGAACAGGAAACCTTCTGGCAGCAACAGATGGCCAAGCAGACGGAGGTGCAGCGCCTGGTGCTGCAGGGCACGCAACGGCGTCAGCACGATCAGGCACTGTTACTGGCGCAGAGCATTGCCGCCGATTCCTGGGTCATTGAGCTGGTGCGTCAAGCCTACGCCCTGCACAACAGCGGCAGCCCGGATCAGGACGCCTCAAACGCCATCCGCAACCAGCTCTATACCCGCCTGGCGCCACGCTGGCGCAACCTGCAGAGCAGCCACCCGTTCAAGCTCTACATCCACCTTGCACCTTCGGCGCAGGTCCTGCTGCGCGTACACCAACCCGAACACTTTGGCGACCAACCCGACGCTCACCGCTTGATGCTCACCGACGCCCTGCATGACCAGCGCAATAAAGCGGGACTGGGTCTTGGCGCCGACAGCCTGGTGATGCGTGCCATAACCCCCTTGCAGGTCGATGGCACGCTCAAGCCCATGGTCATTGGCGCCCTGGAAGTCACCCTGAGCCTGGATAGTGATTTGCAACAACTGGATCAGGAACTGGATGCCGGTATCGCCCTGCTGTTCAAGCGCAGCCCGCAAGCACCCGGGTTCGGCGGCGAGGCGCTGCGCGGCCTGAGCGACAACCACGCTGACTGGTCCCTTGAAGGTTTCTCACGCCCCCAGATCCAGCATTGGGAAACCCAACAATTATTGTCCGCCCCAGACGCTGGCAACAGGCTGAGGTTGCTCGAGGATCAGGGCCGTACTTACTTGCTCAATCAGGTACTGCTGCCTGGTTACACATCGCTAGCCGACCCCAAGCAAAGCACTTCGGTCCTCGCCCTGACCTGGCGCGACATCAGCGAGCAGGTCGCGCAGCACCAGAGCGACCGCCAGTGGCTGATTGGCAAATGGCTACTGGCCTGGCTCGGCGCCGAAGCCCTGCTCCTGCTACTGCTGAGTACCCGCCATACCAGCCAGACGCTGACGCGTCGTCACCGCGACGAACTGCTGCACAAGCACCAGCAAAGCGAGCAATCCCGCCAGTTACTGGCCCTGATTGCTGAAACCCAGGCCGCCTTTATCAAGACAGACAAGCAGCGCGAAACCTTCGACGCCCTGCTTAATCGCATTCTCACCCTGACCGACAGCCAGTTTGGTTTTATCGGTGAAGTGCTGCACGACAGCCTGGGCGCGCCTTACCTGCGCACCTACGCCATCAGCAATATCGCCTGGAATCAGGCCAGCGCCGATTTCTATACCGAGCGCGCGCCACTGGGCATGGAGTTTCGCAACCTCGACACCCTGTTCGGCCAGGTGATGCGCACGGCCACGCCATTGATCAGCAATAACCCTGCAGCAGACCCCCGTAGTGGCGGCCTGCCACCTGGCCATCCGCCGCTGGAGGCCTTTGCCGGCCTGCCTATTTTCAGCAACGGTGAGCTGATCGGCATGCTCGGCCTGGCCAACTGCCCCGACGGCTATGCCGAAGACCTGCCCGCCCAACTGCAACCCCTGCTGGCCACACTCGGCCAGCTGATTGCGGCGCTACGCCGCGATATACAGCGCGAACAAACCCAGCAACAGCTGAGGCGCCAGCAAAACGCCCTGCGTGCGCTCAACGAAATCGCGGCGTTGTCCTATCTGGACAGCCAGGCACAACTGCGCGCAGCACTGCAGCTGGGTGCCGACTTCTACGGCCTGCCTCTGGGCCTGATCAGCCGTATCGAAGGTGACGACTACCGGGTCATGGCCCAGGTGTCGCCGCCGAACGGCCTGAAGGATGGTCAACGCTTCAGCCTGGGCGACACATACTGCAGCCTCGCCCTGCACAGCAGCGATGTACTGGCCATCGACCATATGGGCGAAACCGAACACGCCCGCCACCCCTGCTACCCGCTGTTCCAGCTGGAAACCTATATCGGCATCGCCATCCGGGTCGGCGGCCAGCCCTTCGGCACCCTGGCCTTCTGCGCGGAGGACAGGCGCGCAGCGCCCTTCGACGATACCGAGCGCGAGTTCCTGCGCCTGTTTGCCCGCTGGGTTAGCGCCACCCTGGAGCGCCAGCAGCAGGAGCAGGCCCGGCAGGCTTTGCTACAACGTCTAGACGAATCCCAGCGCATTGCCCGCCTGGGCCACTGGGAAGCCAATCTGGACGATGGCAGCCTGTACTGGTCGGACACTATTTACAGCATCTTCGGCCTTGATCCTGCGCACTACCAACCCAGCGTGGAGAATTTCAAACGCAGCGTGCACCCCGACGATATGCCGCTGGTTGAGGCCAGCGAGGCGCGGGTGATGGCGGGCGGCATGCATGACGTACGTCACCGCATCATTCGCCCGGATGGCGAGGTGCGCTGGGTGCATGAGCTGGCACGCCTGCAACCGGATCATGAAGGCCGCCTGGTACGCCTGATCGGCACCGTGCAGGACGTGACCGAGCAGGCCCTGGCCGAAGTGGCGCTGCAGAGCGAGCGCCAGCGCCTGTCCAGCATTATCGAAGGCACCCATATCGGCACCTGGGAATGGAACGTGCAAACCGGCGCCACGGTATTCAATGAGCGCTGGGCGCAGATCATCGGCTATAGCCTGGACGAGCTGGCCCCCATTGACATCAATACCTGGATGGCCCACGCCCACCCCGAAGACCTGGAGCAGTCCGGCGCTTTACTACAGGCGCACTTTAGCGGCGAAAAATCCTACTACGACTGCCAGTGCCGCATGCGCCACAAAGATGGGCGCTGGGTCTGGGTGCATGACCGTGGCCGGGTGGTGAGCTGGAGCGCCGACGGCCAGCCGCTGATGATGTACGGCACCCACGCCGATGTCAGCGACGCACGCCAGCAGCAGGAGGCGGTGCGCCAGGCTCGTGCCTACCTGCAAACAGTGCTGGACTCGGCTACCGGCGTCACCGTTATCGCCACCGACCCCGATGGCCTCATTACCCTGTTTAACAGTGGCGCCGAACGTCTGCTTGGCTACCCTGCCGATGAGGTCATCGGACGGCATAGCCCGGCCCTGTTCCACCTGAGCGATGAGGTGAAAAAACGCAGTGTTCAGCAAACCGAGCAAGCGGGCTATGAGATTGCCGGCTTCGAGGTTTTTGTGCATAACGCCCGCAGCGGCGAGCCACATACTCAGCAATGGACCTATGTGCGCAAGGATGGCAGCCACCGCCGGGTCAACCTGACCGTCAGCGCCATATTTGATAGCGACAACCAGATCACTGGCTTCCTCGGCATTGCCAGCGATATCAGCGAACTACAAGCGGCTACCCGCGCTCTGCAAAAAAGCGAAAAGCGCTTCCGCGGCCTGGTCGCCAACCTGCCGGGGGTGGTGTATCGCTGCGACAATGATGCCGACTGGACCATGCGCTATATGAGTGATGAGGTGGCCAGCCTCACCGGTTACCCGGCCAGCGACTTTATTGATAACCGCGTTCGCAGCTTCTCCAGCTCGCTTCACCCGGATGACCTGCACATCACCTACCAGTCGATCGGAGCCATAGAACGCCAGGAAGTATTCGAACTCACCTATCGTTTAGTGCATGCAGACGGCCACAGCGTCTGGGTCCGCGAAAAAGGCCGCGGCGAGTACGACCTGGAGGGTCAATTACTCTGGGTGTCAGGTTTTATCTGGGATATCAGCGACCGCAAGGCCGCCGAGGATGCCCTGCAGGTCAGCCAGCAGCGTTTCAGCACGGCCTTCAATAATGCCCCCCAGGGCATGGCCCTGGTCGCACTTGACGGCCGCTGGATGGCGGTCAATGACCACCTGTGCAGGATGCTTGGATACAGCCGCGATGAACTGCTCAGCCTGGACTTCCAGCGCATCACCCACCCCGACGATCTGACCCCCGACCTGCAGCTGATCGATCAGTTACTGGCTGGTGAAATCAGCACCTATGAAATGGACAAACGCTACCTGGATAAACAGGGGCACATTATCTGGATTCACCTGAGCGTATCGCTGGTGCGGGATCTATCCGGACAACCGCTGCACTTTGTTTCCCAGATACAGGATATCAATGAGCGTATAGAGGCCGAGCGGGCCCTGCGCGAACGCGAAGACTATTTACGCACCCTGCTCGACAACGTCATCGACGCCATCATAACCATTGATGAACAGGGTCTGATCGAAACCTTCAACCCGGCCGCAGAGCGTATTTTCGGCTATCGCCTGGACCAGGTGCAGGGGCGCAACGTCAAGCTGCTGATGGCTGAACCCCATCGTTCACGGCACGATGAATACCTGGCGGACTACTTGCAGAGCGGTGTCGGGCACATTCTTGGCAAGGAGGTTGAACTGCCAGCGCAGCGCAGCAATGGCGAGCAGTTCATCATGGAACTGGCCGTATCGAAGATCACCCATAAGAGTCAGCGCCGCTTTATTGCGGTAATCCGCGATATCAGCGAGCGCAAACGCATCGAGCAGATGAAGAACGAGTTTGTTTCCACTGTCAGTCATGAACTGCGTACCCCCCTGACTGCGATAGCCGGCTCCCTTGGGCTGATCAATGGTGGCGCCCTCGGCCAGGTGCCAGACACCATGCAGCAGATGCTGCAGATCGCCCAAGCCAACAGCCAACGCCTGCAGGCCCTGATCAACGACCTGCTGGACATGGACAAACTGGTCGCGGGCAAGATGCCCCTTGACCTGCAACGGCAAGCCCTGCAGCCCATGCTGGTAGAGGCGGTGGCGCACAACCAGGCCTATGCCGCCCAGCATCAAGTACAGCTATGCCTGCTTGAGCCCATACCGCAACTTGAGGTGACGGTAGACAGCCAGCGCCTGGCCCAGGTCATGGCCAACCTGCTGTCCAACGCCGCCAAGTTCTCCCCGGCGGGGAGCACGGTGAATATCGCCGTTAGCACTCAGGCTGGGCAGGTACGCGTCAGTGTCAGCGATCACGGCTCTGGCATACCCGAGGCTTTCAAGAAACGCATTTTCAGCAAGTTCTCACAGGCCGACGCGACCGATACCCGACAGAAAGGCGGCACCGGCCTCGGCCTGGCCATCAGCAAGGAGCTGATCGAACGCATGGATGGACGGATCGGCTTCGACTCGATTGAGGGCCAGGGCAGCACCTTCTGGTTTGAGCTGCCAATGGAAACAACACGATGAAACCCCCTGGCTCACATCGCGGACTGACCTGGGGCATCCCCCTGGGGCTGTTTCTGCTGCTCGGCCTGGGCGTCGAACTGCTCTTGCAACAGTACGGCCTGCGTCAGCAGCACGCTACTCAGCAGCGCTTGCTGGCCCATGCCAACGAAGTACGCGCCGTGCTGCTAGGTGAGCTCAATGCCACCTTGCACCTGGCCACGGGGATGGCCAGCTATATTCAGGCGCGCGACGGCAAGATCGACGCGCAGGAGATACAGCCCTGGTTACAGGGGTTGTTCCGGCATGGACGGCATATCCGCAATATTGGCCTGGCTCCCGACAATCGCATCAGCTTCCTTTACCCAATTCTGGGCAATGAAAGCGTACTAGGCCTCTATTACCCGGATATACCCAGTCAATGGCCCTCGGTACAGCGTGTTATCGCCAGCGGCAAGCCCGGACTGGATGGCCCGCTACCACTGATCCAGGGCGGCCAGGGCTTGGTTTACCGCATCCCGGTATTTCTGCCCGGGGATCAGTACTGGGGGATTGTCAGCACTGTCATCGACTTCGACAGCCTGTTCGGCCAGGCTCAAGGCGTTGCTCGACAGCGCGAAATTGCCGTTGAACTAAAGCGCGCTGACAACGACCGCCAGGCTGCTGTAACCCACGACCATGATCGGGTGACCCTTACCCTCCCGCTGACCATGACAGATAGCAGCTGGGACCTGTACGCCCAAGACTTGCAACCCGAAAAAGCCCTGCCCCTATGGCTGCGACCAGCGGGATGGGCCATGGCGCTCGCTACCAGCCTGCTGGTCGGGCTCGCCCTGCTCAGCCAACAACGCCAGACGGCCCTACTGACGGCACTGAATCGTAGCCAGAGTCAGTTTATGCAAGCATTTGAATTGGCCCCCCAGGGCATGGCACTGATAGATACGAGCGGCCGCTTCAAGGTGGTAAACCAAACGCTATGTCAGCTACTGCAAGCCCCCGCCGAACAACTCCTGCAGCACACCATCACGGGCCTCTGTCCTGATAATGAACGGGAGCAGACGCTTGAGCACTTGGCGGCAATCATCCAAGGCAGTACCCGCAGCTGGACACAGCACCTATTCGATAGCCAGCAGCAGCCTATCGCCGTGGAGTGCAGCGCGGCCCTTCTCGGCTACATGGACGACGTTGAGGTATGCATCCTGCATATTCACGATGCACGCGAGCGCCAGCGTCTGCAACGCCTGCAAAATGAGTTCACCGCCAGTGTCAGCCACGAACTGCGCACACCGCTGACCGCCATTGCCGGCTCACTGGGGCTGATCAATGGCGGCGCCCTGGGCGAGGTGCCCCAGGCCATGCGCGGCATGCTGGAAATTGCCCAAGGCAACAGCCTTCGCTTGCAGGAGCTGATCAATGACCTGCTGGATATGGATAAGCTACTGGCCGGCAAGATGCGCTTTGAGCCACGAACCCAGCCACTCTGGCCCTTGCTCGAGCAGGCAATTGCCCACAACCAGCCCTATGCCGAACAACACCGGGTAGCGCTGCAACTGCTGGGGCCACCCACACGGCTAACGGTGGAGATCGACGAAAAGCGCCTAGGCCAGGTGCTGGCTAACCTGTTATCCAATGCCGCCAAATTTTCTCCGCCGGGAGGCGTTGTGCAATTGACCATGCAACAACAAAACGACCAGGTGAGGGTTAACGTGAGCGACCAGGGCCCGGGTATCGCCGACGATTTCAAACCCAGACTATTCAGCAAGTTCTCCCAGGCCGACGCGACCGATACCCGACAGAAGGGCGGTACTGGTCTGGGCCTGGCCATCAGCAAGGAGCTTATAGAACGTATGGACGGCAAAATCGGCTTCGACTCGATTGAGGGCCAGGGCAGCACATTCTGGATCGAACTGCCCATCAGCACTGCCCCCCCCCAGAGTGCCACGCCATGAAGAAGCGACCAGGTCACCCACCTACTCCAGCCGACGAGCCCGGTCGCCTGGCCGCCCTGCTTGAGTTTGAGCTGCTGGATACGCCCTCCGAGCAGATGTTCGACAACATCACCGCCCTGGCCGCGCAAATCTGCGGTACGCCCATCGCGCTTATCTCGCTGGTGGATGCCGAGCGCCAGTGGTTCAAGAGCCGAGTCGGCCTGGATGCCAGCGAAACCCCGCGCGAGCTGGCCTTCTGCGCCCATGCCATCAACGGCGAAACACTGTTCGAGGTAGACAACACCCTGCTCGATCCGCGCTTTTGCGACAACCCACTGGTCACCAGCGCCCCGGATATCCGCTTCTATGCCGGCATGCCGCTCAGCGATGGCCAGGGCCACAACCTGGGCACCCTGTGCGTGATCGACCGCCAGCCACGCCACCTGAATGATGAGCAACGCCAGGCCCTGCGCCTGTTAGCCGAACAGACCGTACAGCTGTTCGAACTGCGCCTGCAGGCCCGCCGCCAGCACGAGCAAGCCGCCCTGCATAAGGCCATGTTCCGCAGCGCCGGCAATGCGGTGCTGGTCACCGATCTCGACGGCATGATCCAGCAGGCCAGCTCCGGCGTCGCCACCCTGCTCGGTTATGACCCCGAGCAGCTGCAGGGCCAGCCCCTGGAGCTGCTGCTACCTCAGAACACGTGTCAGCTGCCCGATGAGCCGCTGCGTCCGCAACTACCAACATTGGCGGGACAGGGCCAGGTGCACGAAGTGCAATTGCAGCATCACGACTGCCATGGCGTGCCGGTACTCATGACCCTGGCGCCCATAAGCCTGGAGGCACAAGCGCCTTTGGGCTATCTGTGCATCGCCCATGACCTGAGCTACCGCGAAGAGGCCCTGCAACGCCTGCAGAAGCTGGCCGCTCATTTGCCAGGCGTGGTCTACCAGTACCAGTTGCGCCCGGACGGTACGAGCTGCTTCCCCTACGCCAGCCAGGGACTTGAAATGATCTACGGGTTATCGCCCGCCTCGGTCAAGGACGACGCCAGCCCGGCCTTCAGGGTCATCCACCCGGATGATTTGCGCAGCGTGGGCGACAGTATTAGCGTGTCAGCCAGCGACCTCAGCCAGTGGCAACAGGAATACCGTGTGCTACATCCAAGCAAGGGGCTGCTGTGGGTCGAGGGCAAGGCCTCGCCACAGCGTAAAGCCGATGGCAGCGTGCTGTGGCACGGCTTTATCACCGACATCAGCGAGCGCAAACAAATAGACCGCCTCAAGAGCGAGTTTGTCTCCACTGTCAGCCATGAACTGCGCACACCACTGACGTCTATCGCCGGCTCCCTTGGCCTGGTCAATGGCGGCGCATTGGGCGAAGTACCGCCGGCCATGCAGGGCATGCTCAAAATCGCTGAACAGAACAGCCAGCGCCTGCGCCTATTGATCGACGATTTACTGGATATGGACAAGTTGATTGCCGGCAAGATGGACTTCGACCTGCAGCAGCTGGACCTCAATACGTTGCTGGCCGAATGCAGCGCCAGCCACCAAGGCTTCGCCCAACATCACGAAATCACCCTGCGGCATACGCCAGGTCCCGAGATAAGCGTACTGGCCGACCCATTCCGCCTGCAGCAGGTACTCAGCAATCTGTTGTCCAACGCGCTCAAATTCTCCCCAAGCCAAAGCGAAGTGCGCTTGCACAGTCAACTGGTGAATCAGCAGGCTCGTATTCTTGTGATTGATCAGGGCCCGGGCATACCGGCTGAGTTTATCGGCCGTATATTCGACAAGTTCTCCCAAGCCGACGCCAGTGATGGCCGGCAGAAAGGCGGTAGCGGCCTGGGGCTGGCCATCAGCAAGGCACTCATAGAACATATGGGCGGCCGTATCGGCTTCGACACACAACAAGGCCAGGGCAGTACATTCTGGATCGAACTGCCCCAAGGAAGTGGAGTTAACCCATGAGCCTGCTACAGAACGGACTCAAGCAATTACAGCAGCGCCCTCGGCTGATACCTTTTATCGTCTTGCTCTGCGGGCTACTGGCCACCCTCGCTGCCTGGCAAAATTTTCGTGCCAGCCAATTCGAGGTAGCGGATGAAAGATTCCAGACGCTGAGTCATGAAGTGCTGGAGGCCGTGGAAAAGCGCTTGAGCAACCATCGGCAGATACTGCTGGGGGCGGCCGGGCTGTTCAATGCCAGCCAGTCAATCGACCGCGTCGAGTGGCAAGACTATGTAAAGCTTCTGGAGCTGGAGCTCAATTATCCCGGTATTCAGGGCGTGGGATACAGCCAGGTGATACGCCCAGCGGAGCTTGCAGCCTTCGAGAGCCAAGTACGCGCTGAAGGCTTTCTCAACTTCGCGGTGCGCCCTGCAGGTGAACGCGAGCTGTATACCTCGATTGTTTTTCTGGAGCCCTTCTCCGGGCGCAACCTGGCAGCCTTCGGCTTTGACATGTATTCGGAACCGGTTCGCCGCGCCGCCATGCTTGAGGCCGCACGCAGCGGCCAGGCCCAGCTAAGCGACCGGGTGACACTGATGCAGGAAACCCACGGCCCGGTCCAGGCCGGCTTGCTGATGTATGTACCGGTATACAATACGACTCAGCCTCTCAACTCTCCCGAGGAGCGCCTGGCGGCCCTCAAAGGCTTTGTCTACAGCCCCTACCGGGTCAGTGACCTGATGGATGGCATACTCGGTGGCCGTCAGCTGGAGATTGACTTCGCCCTGTTTTCCGGGCCCGTAAACCAGCCCGAGCAACTGCTGTACAGCAGCGATCCCCGTGTTGTGCCTGGGCAGGCCGGCAAGACCCAGGCGCAGATGCAGCTGTTGGGGCAAACCTGGACAGTCGACTTTTATCCCCAGCCGGGCTTTTACCAGCGTTTTAAGCAGGGCCAGTACGCTCTTTTGTTATTTGGCAGCATGATCAGCCTGCTGCTATTCGCCATTGTCGGCATCCTGGCCCGTAGCCAGCAGCAAGCCATGGAGCTGGCCCACGGCATGACCGCTCAGTTACGCGACCAGGAAGCCATGCTAAGGCGCAGTGAAGAGCGCCTTAACCTGGTGCTGCAAGGCGGCCACGACGGCTGGTGGGATCTGGATTTGCAAGCGCGCAGCTTTTTCGCATCGCCCCAGGCCTGGCAATTGCTTGGCTACCCTGAAGAGGGCCCGCAACCCCCAATACAAAACTGGCAACTGCTGATCCATCCTGACGACCTGCCGCCACTGCTGGGGCTATTACAAGCCAAGCCAGACAAGCAGCAGATCTACCTCAACCATGAATGCCGCCTGCTTCAGCACGATGGCCAGCCTTTACCCGTGCTGTTGAGGGGATTGGTTCAGTATTCAGTCAGCGGCCAGCCCGAGCGTATCAGTGGCACGGCCATGGACCTGCGCGAGCAAAAGCGCATCGAACAGCTGAAGAGCGACTTCGTCTCCACCGTAAGCCATGAGCTGCGTACCCCACTGACCTCGATTGCCGGCTCCCTTGGACTGGTCAATGCCGGCGCCCTCGGCGAGGTGCCCGAGGCCATGCGGCCCATGCTGGAAATTGCCCAGCAGAACAGTCAACGTCTTGGCCACCTGATCAACGACCTGCTGGATATGGACAAGCTGGCAGCCGGCAAGCTCAACTTCGAACTAAGCGCCCTTGATCTCGACAAGCAGCTGCGTGAGAGCCTGCAAAGTAACCAGTCCTATGCCTACCAGCATCAGATTGAACTGGTTCTGGATACCACCCTGCCAGCCAAGGTACAGGCCGATGCCATGCGCCTGCAGCAGGTGCTGGCCAACTTCCTGTCCAACGCCATCAAGTTCTCCAACGCCGGCAGCAAGGTGCACCTGCACAGCACCTTGCGTGATGGCCGGGTGAGAGTCAGCGTAAGCGATCAGGGGCGCGGTATACCCGAGCATTTTCGCGGCCATATTTTCCAGAAATTCTCCCAGGCCGAGAGCGGCGACCAACGGCAGAAAGGCGGTACCGGCCTGGGCCTCGCGATCAGCAAAGAACTGATCGAACGTATGGGTGGCCAGGTCGGTTTCGATTCGATCGAAGGCCAGGGCAGCACCTTCTGGTTCGAACTGCCCATGCTGAGCAATGCGCTGCCCACGACCGAGCCCCAGAGGCCCGGCATTCTGGTGGTGGAAGATGATCCCGACATTGCCCGCCTGCTGCAGTTATTGCTCCAGGGCGCCGGCTACCGGGTGATCCAGGCTTACAGCTTGAGCCAGGCACGCGCGCTATTAGCCAGTGAACAGGTAGCAGCCATTACCCTGGATCTGCGCCTGCCCGATGGTGATGGCCTGCAGCTGATTCAGGAACTGCGTAACCATCCCACTAGGGGTGAGACCCCCATACTGATCATCTCCGCCACCAGCGAGCAGGGACAGTTAAGCCTGCAAGGCGGCTTCCAGGCCATTGACTGGCTGGATAAACCCATCAACCCGCAACGCCTGCTAAGCAGCCTGAGCCAGGCTCTAAAAGGATTGCCTGACAAGCCGCAGGTGCTGCATATCGAGGACGATATCGACCTGCAACGGGTAATCGCCGCACAAGGCGCGCACCTGGCTGATTTTATTCCGGCACGCAGCTTGGCCGAGGCCCGCGCACTGCTTGAGCAGCGCTCGCTCGACCTGATATTGCTTGATTTGGGCTTGCCTGACGGTAACGGCATGGAGCTGATTGAAGACATTCACCGCTTGCACCCCGGCCTACCAGTGGTGGTACTGTCTTCAGCCGAGCTGTCCACCGAGCAACTCAGCCAGGTCGAGGCCGCCCTGGCCAAGTCGCGCACCGACACGCAGCACTTCCTTAGGGTTTTGGCCCGCCTACTGCCACAAAAGGAGATCCACCATGCCTGAACTCAAGCGCATCCTGCATGTGGAAGATGACCCCTCGATCCAGGCTGTGGCACGAGTAGCCCTCGAGGTGGTGGGCGGTTTTCAGGTACTCAGCTGCAGCGGGGGTCAGGATGCACTGGATCAGGTACTGGGCTTTGCCCCCGACTTCATCCTGCTGGATGTGATGATGCCAGGCATGGACGGACAGCAAACCCTGGAGCGGCTTAGTCAGTTGCTGGATATCGGGCAGATTCCGGTGGCGTTCATGACCGCCAAGGTACAGCCCAGCGAGATCGAACATTACCGCAGCCTGGGCGCGCGGGATGTGATCATCAAACCCTTCGACCCAATGCAACTGGCCGCCCAGGTTCGACAAATATGGAGCAGTGTTCATGGCTGAGCAGCCCACAGCGGCCAACGAGCTGGCACACCAACTGCAACTACTCAGCGAAAAATTCGCCGAGCGCCTGGCCGAAGAACTGCCCGAACTGGCAAGCCAAGCGCAACGGCTGCACACCGCTGACCCGCAGACGCAACTGCAGCAACTGCGCAGCCTGCGCGATCAGCTGCACAAGCTGGCAGGCGCAGCCGGCACATTCGGCTTCACCAACATCGGCCAACATGCCCATGCGTTAGAACAACAGGCTACGCACTGGCTGGAGAACGGGCGCCTGAACACTCAGGAGCTGCCGGCATTCATCGACCAACTGCAGCAATTCGCCACTCAAGACGTGCAGAGCGAGCAGACGCAGAACAGTCCCGCGCGCCCGAAACCGCCGCAAAAAACCGAGGCGCACATGCGCTGCATCTACATTCTCGAGGACGAGGCCAGCATCGGCGAAAACATGCGCCTGACCTTGGGCAACTTCGGCTACCACGCCGAACACTTCAGCCGTATCGCCGATTTCGACGCAGCACTGCAACGGCGCCTGCCGGATGCGCTAATCATTGATGTCAACTTGGGCGATGCCGAGCAAACAGGTTTGGCGTATGCCGCCACCCTGCAGCAGCGGCTGGAACAACCTCTGCCGCTGCTGGTAATTACCACCAAGAACGACTTCGCTACCCACCTGGAGGCGGTACGGGTCGGCGCCATGGGCTATTTCACCAAACCGGTGGACATCCCCCAGCTGGAGAACCGCCTGGAGCGCTGCTTCGCGCATCAGCAGGGCGAGCCCTACCGGGTCCTGATCGTCGATGATGACCGTGACCTGGCCAGCCGCTACAGCCTGGTCCTGCGCGGCGCCAACATGCAGGTTGAAGTACTGGAAAACCCCGCGGATATCTTCGCGGCCATGAGCCGTTTCAACCCGGAAGTGGTGCTGCTCGACGTCAACATGCCGGACTGCACCGGCCCCGAGCTGGCGCAGATCATCCGTTTCAACGACGACTGGCTGCGAGTGCCGATCATCTACCTGTCGGCAGAGACTGACATCACTCGACAGATGAAAGCCCTGATCAAGGCCGGCGATGACTTCGTCACCAAACCGATTTCCGACAACGCCCTGGTCACCACCGTATTCTCCCGCGCCCAGCGCGCGCGCCTGCTGAGCGTTGCCTTGTCACGCGACAGCCTGACCGGCCTGCTCAAGCACGCTGATATCAAGGAACAAGTCGGCATCGAACTGGAACGCGCGCAGCGCAGCGGCAAACCGGCCAGCGTGGCGATGCTCGATATCGACTTCTTCAAGAAGGTCAACGACAGCTACGGCCATGTTGCCGGCGATAACGTGATACGCGCCCTGGCCAACCTGTTGCGCCAGCGCCTGCGCCGGGTCGATAGCCTGGGCCGCTACGGCGGTGAAGAGTTTCTCGTGGTGCTGCCCGACTGCCCGGCGGACCAAGCCCTGATAGTTCTCGATGAAATTCGCCAGCGCTTTGCCGAGCTGCATTTCATTGCCGGCGGCAGCGAATTCTCGGTCACCCTGAGTGCGGGTATCGCCTCGACTGAGCAAGAAGCAAACGATGCCGGCGAACTGCTGGAACGCGCCGACCGCGCACTCTATGCAGCCAAGCACGGCGGTCGCAACCAGGTCCGTTAGCCGCAGCGGTTTTATACGCCGCCGCGCCGGCAGCACCCTAACGGGCTTTCCTACCCCCGACGCTGATTGCCCGCGTGCTGCCCGGCAACCTTTACAAATCATGTCGAGCCGGGAACTCAGCGCGCCATAACTGTACAAATACTGTGCAAAACAAATAACCCTGTACTAGGAGAATTGTATGTTTGCTCAGTTCAATGCAACCGCCCAAAGCTTCAAACGCGCCCTGATGATCACCTCCGCCGCTCTTACCCTGGCGGCCGCGCCGGCATTTGCCGACAGCCATGGTGGCAAGAAGGACATCGTAGACACGGCGGTCGCTGCGGGCCAGTTCACCACCCTGGTGACCGCCGTGACCGCTGCCGGCCTGGTCGAAACCCTTAAAGGCGAAGGTCCTTTCACCGTCTTCGCACCCAATGATGCGGCCTTCGCTAAAGTCCCCAAGGCAGACCTCGACGCCCTGCTGGCCGACAAGGACAAGCTGACTGCCGTGCTCACCTACCACGTGGTTCCGGGCAAGCTGATGGCCGCCGACCTGGCCGGCAAGACCAGCCTGAAAACTGTACAAGGTGGTGAACTGACGCTAGACACCAGTAACGGCGTCAGCGTCGACGGCGCCACCGTCAGCACCGCCGACATCGAAACCAGCAATGGCGTTATCCACGTCATCGACAGCGTGGTAATGCCCAAGTAACCACTCGCTCGCCGGACCAAGGCCGACACCCGAAAGGGGGTCGGCCTTTTTCTTGGAAGCGCCGCGGTCAGAACATGCCAGCTTGGCTTTGTGAAATTTATAGCGTAGATTTTCATGAAATTATTTATATTTAATTTCACGAGGCGCGCAATGTTTAAACAATCCGCCCAGCATATCGGCACGTATTACGCCGCCACCTACCCGGGGCATATTCCACTGCGCCCGCGTTTGCAAGAAGCCTTGCAGTGCGATGTGCTGATCATTGGCGGCGGCTTCAGCGGCCTGCACACCGGCTTGCGCCTGGCCCTGGCCGGCAAAAAAGTGGTGCTGCTGGAAGCCAGCCGCCTGGCCTGGGCGGCCTCGGGCCGTAACGGCGGTCAGGCGCTGCCGGGTTGGTCCTGCGATATGCCGCCGCTGGAGAAGGCCCTTGGCCTGGAACGTGCCCGCCGCCTGTGGGACAGCATGGTCTGGGCTGCCGATGAAATGCGCGAACTGCCGCAGCGCCATGACGTCGATATCGACTACCGCAGCGGCGCGATCTACACCGCCGTGCTGCCGCGCCGCGTGCGCCAGCTGCAGGACAGCATCGAAGAAGCCGAGCAGAAATACGGCTACACGCAGCTGAGCTTTATTGCCAAAGACGAACTGCCGCAGTGGATCGCCAGCCCGCGCTACCTGGCCGCCGTGCATGACAGCGGCGGCGCCCAGCTCAACCCGCTGAAGTTGGCCCAAGGCCTGGCCGCTGCCATCGAGAAAGCCGGCGGAAAGCTCTTCGAGCAGACCCAGGCGCTCAGCTACAGCGAGACAGCGGACGGTTTTGTGGCACGCACCGAACAGGGCGAAGTGCGCAGCCACACGCTGGTCCTGGCCTGTAACGCCTACATCGACAAACTCGATGCGCAACTGTCGAAGCGTCTGCTGCCAGTCGGCTCCTATCAGGTCACCACCGCGCCGCTGGACCCGGAACTGGCGCGCTCGTTACTCCCGCGCGGCACTTGCGCCATCGATAACCAGTTCGTCCCCGACTACTTCCGCGTCACTCCGGACAATCGCCTGCTGTTCGGCGGCGGCTGCACCTACCTGGGCGGCATCCCCAAGGATGTGCCAGCAGCCACCCGGCCCTATCTGGAGCGAGTGTTCCCGCAACTGCGCGGGGTGCAGATCGACTACGGCTGGGGCGGGCATATCGACTGCACGATGCAGCGCACCCCGGACGTCGGACGCAACGGGCAGAAGTACTGGCTGCAAGGCTTCTCTGGCCACGGCATTTTGCCGACCCTGGCCGCGGCCCGCGCGGTGAGCGACGCGATCCTCGGTGACGCCGATCTGCTTGAGTTGTACCAGGGCCTGAGCAACCCGCGCTTTCCCGGCGGCGACCTGCTCGCCGCACCGATCGAAGCCGCGGGCAAGGCCTGGTATCGACTGCGCGACGTGGTTTAAACAAGGCTCCAGAACCGTAAGATGGGTTGAGCGTGCGATACCCATCAATCCGACCCCATGAAGGACATGAGCATGGACATGCAGGAAGAAGTCGAAGGTCTGGCGATCCTGATTCGCGACCTGCGCAAGCACAAGAACCTCACCCTTGGCGAACTGGCCGAGCGCATCGACCGCTCGGTGGGCTTTCTCTCCCAGGTCGAACGCGGCCTGTCCCGACCGACCGTGGCTGACCTGACCGCAATCAGCGAAACCCTCGGCGTGCCAACCACCTATTTCTACAGCCTGAGCAAACCACGCGCACTGCGCTGGGTAACCCGCCCCGACGAGCGCCGCACCCTGTACTACGCCGGCGGGATCACCGACGTACTGGTGTCGCCGAGCATGTCGGCCGGTTTTTCCATGCTCGAAAGCCATCTGGCGCCTGGCGCCAGCAGCGGCGAAGGGCATCTGGACGACAGCTCCGAACAAGGTGGTTTCGTCCTTGAAGGCGCGTTGAGCATCTGGCTGGGCGACGACCCACAAGCCGTGACCCTTGGCCCCAACGACAGCTTTCAATTACCACCGCACAGTCAATTCCGTTACGCCAACCTCACCGAGCAACCGACACGGGTGCTCTGGGTGTTCCGCTAGCCATAGCCCAACAACGAACGCGGAGCATTGGCTTTTTGTAGGAGCCAGCTTGCTGGCGATCTTTGTAGGTCAAAAGCATCGTCGGAGCGCCGAACCGCAGCAAGGACTAGGCGTCCCCCTGGCTCCTACGGAGGCCGCACCGGCAACCCGTGAAACATCGCACCACACATCTCTCAGGCCCGCAGGATCATTGCGCATGACCACAACAACAAGCTTTCCCGATCTGCTCAGCGAAGTCCGCGCCTTCCGCGCCCAGAATCCAGCGGTGCGCTACGTTGACCTGATCAGCCTGGACATCCCCGGGCACTTCTATGGCAAGCGCTACCCCATCGACATGCTCGAGAAGGTCGCCGCCGGCAGCCCGCTGAAGATCCCGCAGAACTGCGTGCTACTTGGCGCCCAGGGCGGCCTGCACCCGATTGGCGATTACTGCTTCAACGACGGTGACCCGGACGCGCCGCGCCGGCTGATTCCCGGCACGCTCAAGCCAGTGCGCTGGGAAAGCCAGGCGCTGGGGCAGATGCTGATCAGCTCCGACGGCACCAATGCACCCATCGAGTTTGAGCCGCGTGAAGTGCTGGCCCGCGTGCTAAAGCGCCTGGAAGCACGCGGCATGCGCCCGGTGGTGGCCTTCGAGCTGGAGTTCTACCTGTTCGACCGCGCACTCAAGGATGGCCTGCCGCAGTTCCCCCGCGACCCGCTGTGCGGCGATGCAGATGACCAGCCGAACATGCACATCGAACGCCTGTCGCGCTTCTCCGATGTGCTGCATGAGATCGTCGACGCCGCCAATGAGCAGGGCGTGGACGCCAACGTGATCACCGCCGAACTTGGCCCCGGCCAGTTCGAAATCAACTTCGGCCATTGCGATGACGGCCTGCGCGCCGCCGACTGGGCCGCCCTGTTCTGCCGCAGCACCCGTGGCGTGGCGCTCAAGCACGGCCAGCGCGCCAGCTTTATGAGCAAGCCTTACCTGCAGGCACCGGGCAGCGGCATGCATGTGCACGTCAGCCTGTATGACGCCGCAGGCAACAACCTGCTCGACGGCGACGACCAGCGCCCATTGCGCCATGCGGTGGCCGGCTGCCTGGAGCTGCTGCCGCACTGCATGCCGATCTTCGCCGCCAACCACAATGCCTTCCGCCGCTACGGCGCCATGGTCAACGCTGCCAGCCGCGCCAGCTGGGGTTACGAGGATCGCGATGCGTGCATCCGCATCCCCGAGTCGGACGGCCGCAACCTGCGCATCGAACACCGCCTGGCCGGCGCCGACGCCAACCCTTACCTGGTGCTGGCGGCGATTCTGATCGGCATGGAGCACGGTCTGGATGCCGGCTTTGAGCCGATTGCCCCGCTCAACGACAATCGCCAGAGCGGCATCGACTTCCCCCAGGACATGCTCAGTGCGGTCAGCGCCATGCGCGACCATCCAGTGGTCAACCAGGGCCTGGGCGAAGAATTCGTCATGGTCTATTGCGAGAACAAGCGCCAGGATCACCTGGCCTTCATGCAGGAAGTCAGTGCGCGGGAGTACCGTTGGTTCCTGTAATAGTCCATTGCTCAAGCAGCTGTGGCGGACCGGTGTAGGGTGCGCCGTGCGCACCACCAGGTACCGGTGGTGCGCACGGCCTAGGCGCCTCCGCGTCACCCTACGAGCCGGCGTCCTGCAGCCCCTAACCAGTCAGACCAGATGCACCAACAAACCCGCCAGCGCACAGGCGCCGATCACCTCGATCACTCCGCGCTTGTAGCGCAGCAACGCCAGCGCCGCCGCCAACGCGATCAGCGCCGAGGGCCAGTCGAAGACACCGGCAAAACCCTGTGGCCAGAGCACGTGGTAAGCGAAGAACAGCGCCAGGTTGAGGATCACCCCGACCACCGCGGCGGTAATGCCGGTCAGGGGCGCGGTGAATTTCAGCTCGCCGTGGGTCGACTCCACCAGCGGCCCACCGGCGAGGATGAACAAAAAGGACGGCAGGAAGGTGAACCAGGTCACCAGCGTCGCCGCCAGGGCGCCAGCGACAAACACCTGTTCGGGGCCGAATACCTGCTGCACATAGGCACCCACAAACGCGACGAAGGCCACCACCATGATCAGCGGGCCCGGCGTAGTTTCGCCCAGCGCCAGGCCGTCGATCATCTGCGTCGGCGTCAGCCAGGCGTAATGGCCGATGGCGCCCTGGTAGACATACGGCAGCACCGCATAGGCGCCACCGAAGGTCAGCAGCGCGGCCTTGGTGAAAAACCAGGCCATCTGGGTCAGGGTGCCCTCCCAGCCGTACAGCCAGGTCAGCAGGCCCATCGGCACCAGCCAGAGCAGCGCACCGGCCGCCACGATCAGGACCAGGCGCGAGGCGCGAAACCGCGCATGGACTGGTGTAGGGGTGTCGTCGTCGATCAGCGCCGGACCGAACGACGTGTCCGTCGCCGCATGGCCACCGCCGATGCTGAACTGCGCCGGCAGCAACCGGCCGCCGATATAACCCAGCAACGCCGCGCCGAGCACAATCAACGGGAACGGCACATTGAGGGCAAAAATGGCGACGAAGGACGCCCCGGCGATGCCCCACAGCCAGTTGTTCTTCAGCGCACGCGAACCGATGCGCCAGGCGGCCTGCATGACAATGGCGGTGACCGCCGGCTTGATCCCATAGAAGATCCCCGCCACCAGCGGCACGTCGCCGAAGGCGATATACACCCAGGACAGGCCGATCAGGATAAACAGCGACGGCAGCACGAACAGTACCCCGGCGATCACTCCCCCCCAGGTACGGTGCATCAACCAGCCAATATAGGTGGCCAGCTGCTGCGCCTCGGGGCCGGGCAACAGCATGCAGTAATTCAGCGCATGCAGAAAACGCCGCTCCGACAACCAGCGGCGCTTCTCCACCAGCTCCTGGTGCATGATCGAAATCTGCCCGGCCGGGCCGCCGAAGCTGATCAGGCCCAGCTTGAGCCAGAACCAGAACGCCTCAGCCAGGCTGACGGGTGGCGGAGCAGCATGCTCGGAAGGCGGTATGTACATTGATCATCGGTCCATTCAGGTTGAAACAGGCCGGCGCACTATAGCCCGCGGCCATTAAAGAGAAATGTCCGCCACGCGCCAAACGAAGAACCCGCTGTATTTGCCGATCCATAGGGCGGCAGCATGTGGCGCAAGCGCCGCAGGCAGGAGGTTGTTTGACAGCCTGCCTGTGCACCCATTCGGCACCACGACGCGCACACGCGCACAGCCAAGGAACATTTTTGTCCGCCTCACGCCCCCAGCAAGGCCCAGGAGCAGGGCCGCAGCCCATATAGACAGAGGGCATGGCTCATCGTAATAAAACTGGCACACAGTCTGCATATGCTTAAGCAATCCCAGTTTCGGGGACCTTGGTACAGGCAGGCCGGGGATTCCCCTCTTTTATTCGTACGCCAGGCTGACCGTCAGCCGCCAGCGCCCGTCCAGCTTCTCAGCGCGCCACTCGCCGCGCAGCGGACGGGCCGCCACCACTCGTAGCAGCAACACCCGCCTCTCGCGCTGAATCCCCCAATTGACGACCTTGCCCTGCAGACGCAATTGCCCTTGCTGCTCGCGGCCCATGCTTTCGACCCGCAGAAAAAACACCCCCTGGATGTGATCGATACGCACCGTCGGCTCGACGTTAAACCACAACTGCAGCCCCTGCTCCACCTCCTCCACACTGGCCAGACGCAGCTGATCGGGCTGCAACAAACGGCCGACCATCAACCCTATCAAAAAACCGAATAATGCCAGGGAGCTAATAACCCGCACCCAAGGACGCGGCCGTGGACCCGGATCAGGAGTAGAATATTCAGCGTATTCAGGCTTGGAGCCGAGCATGTTCCACGTGATCCTTTTTCAACCAGAAATCCCACCCAATACCGGCAACATTATCAGGCTCTGTGCCAACAGCGGCTGCCACCTGCACCTGATCGAGCCACTGGGCTTCGAACTGGATGACAAGCGCCTGCGCCGCGCCGGGCTCGACTACCACGAGTATGCAACCCTGCAGCGTCATGCGGACCTCCCCAGCTGCCTGGAGAGCCTCGGCCAGCCCCGCGTCTTCGCCTTTACCACCAAAGGCTCGCAGCCCTACCACCAGGTACGCTACCAGCCCGGCGACGCCTTTCTCTTCGGCCCGGAGAGCCGCGGCTTGCCCCAGGAGATTCGCGACAGCCTGCCTGTCGAGCAGCGCCTGCGCTTGCCCATGCGCGAAGGCTGTCGCAGCCTGAATCTATCCAATACCGTAGCCGTGGCCGTCTATGAGGCCTGGCGCCAGCAGGACTTCGCCACAGCACCATAAAAAACTGCAGCGCTAGCCGAGTAGGGTGCGCCATGCGCACCGCGCTATTCACAACGCCGCCTGCCACGCACAAAAAAGCGCCCCGCAAGGCGCTTTTTTTCAACCCGGGCTAAAACTTAGTGGGTCGGAGCAGCCTCGACAGCCTGCTGCTGAATGCGCTGCAGTTCTTGCGCATAGAGTGCATCGAAGTTCACCGGCGCCAGCATCAGCGCGGGGAAAGAGCCACGCACGACCAGGCTGTCCAGGGTTTCGCGTGCATACGGGAACAGGATGTTCGGGCAGAACGCGCCCAGGGTGTGGCTCATGGACGCGGCGTCCAGGCCCTTGACCAGGAAGATCCCGGCTTGCTGGACTTCGGCGATGAAGGCGGTTTCTTCGCCATTCTTCACGGTGACCGACAGGGTCAGTACCACTTCGTGGAAGTCACCTTCCAGCGGCTTCTGCCGGGTATTCAGGTCCAGGGCAACGCTCGGCGTCCACTCCTTACGGAATATTTCCGGGCTCTTCGGTGCCTCAAAAGACAGGTCGCGGACATAAATACGCTGCAGGGAAAACTGCGGAGCCTGTTCGTCCTGAGCGGCGACGTCGTTGTTAGCTTGTTCTGTCATGGCAAAGCCTTCTTGTCGTGGGTACTGAAGATGAGGAGGGTACTAGCAGGCTGCTGAAAAATGTAGCCAGCGATGGCCAGGCAAGGCGACGTTAGCCTGGAACACGCAGTGTATGAGCTGCACATGAGCATTTTGAGGCTAAATCCAATGCCATATTCAGCGGCCTGCTATGCCTCGAGCAGCGCATCCAGCTTACCCGCGCGCTCCAGGGCATACAGATCGTCGCAGCCACCAACGTGACTGCTGCCGATCCAGATCTGCGGCACCGACGTCTGGCGCGCCTTGCGGGTCATCTCCGCGCGCACCTCGGGTTTACCGTCAACCTTGATTTCGTCGAAGTTCACGCCCTTCTGGGCCAATAGCTGCTTGGCACGCATGCAGTAGGGGCACCAATCGCTGGAATAAATCACGACCGCAGGCATATCACTTCACCAATGGCAGGTTGTCACCGCGCCAGCTGGCAATCCCGCCAGATAGCTTGGCGGCATTGAAACCGGCTTTTTTCAGGTCGCGACTGACCGTACCGGCATGCTGGCCCATGGCATCGACCACGATCAGGGTCTTGCCTTTGTGCTTTTCCAGTTCGCCGATGCGGCTGGTGATTTTTTCATAAGGGATATGCAGGGCGCCGACGATATGGCCGGCAGAAAAGTCCTTCTGCCCGCGCACATCGAGGACCAAGCCTTGCTCGCTGTTAATCAGGGCGGTCAGCTCGCGGCTGCTCAGGCTTTGCCCGCCTTTGCGCAGCTCCGTGAAGATCAGCAACGCCAGCAGAACAACGAACAATCCGCTCAATACAAAGTGGGTAGAGGCAAATTCAATCAGATTGGCAAGCATGAGGTGGTTCCGGGACGGTAAAATCCCGGCAGTATACACAGCCCCACAGGTCGGCCACACCCCGCCCGGCGGTGACGGATCTGACACCAGGCTTTAAAATGCCCGGCCTTTTTGCCCCTATGCACAGCGAGCCAGATTAATGAGCGCCACGCCCAAACCTTTGGTCCTGATCATTCTCGATGGTTTCGGTCACAGTGACAGCACCGAATACAACGCCATCCATGCGGCCAACACGCCAGTTTACGACCACTTGCGCGCCACTCAGCCACACAGTTTGATCTCAGGCTCAGGCATGGACGTCGGCCTGCCGGACGGCCAGATGGGCAATTCCGAGGTCGGGCACATGAACCTCGGCGCAGGCCGCGTGGTGTACCAGGACTTCACCCGGGTGACCAAGGCCATCCGCGACGGCGAATTCTTCGACAATCCGGCAATCACTCGCGCGGTAGACCAGGCGGTAAGCGCCGGCAAGGCCGTGCATATCCTCGGCCTGCTGTCCGATGGCGGGGTGCACAGCCACCAGGATCACCTGGTCGCCATGGCCGAACTGGCCGCCCAGCGCGGTGCCGAGAAAATTTACCTGCACGCCTTCCTCGACGGTCGCGACACCCCGCCGAAAAGCGCCCAAGCCTCCATCGAGCTGCTCGACGCAACCTTCGCCAGGCTCGGCAAGGGCCGCATCGCCAGCCTGGTCGGCCGCTACTTCGCCATGGACCGCGACAACCGCTGGGACCGCGTCGAGCAGGCCTACAACCTGATCGTCAACGGCCAGGGCCAATTCAACGCCGGAAACGCACTGGAAGGCTTGCAGGCCGCCTACGCCCGTGGCGAGAACGACGAGTTCGTCAAGGCCACCACCCTCGGTGAGCCGGTCAAGGTGGACGATGGCGACGCCGTGGTGTTCATGAACTTCCGCGCCGACCGCGCCCGCGAACTGACCCGCGCCTTCGTCGAAGCCGATTTCCAGGAGTTCCCGCGCGCGCGCCTGCCGCAACTGGCCAGCTTCGTCATGCTCACCCAGTACGCCGCAAGCATTCCGGCGCCCAGCGCCTTCGCGCCGGCCAGCCTGAGCAATGTGCTCGGCGAATACCTGGCCAAGAATGGCAAGACCCAACTGCGCATCGCCGAGACCGAGAAGTACGCCCACGTCACGTTCTTCTTTTCCGGCGGCCGCGAAGAACCCTTCGAGGGCGAGGAGCGCATCCTGATCCCGTCGCCGAATGTCGCCACCTACGACCTGCAGCCCGAGATGAATGCGCCGCAAGTCACCGACCGGATCGTCGAGGCCATCGAGCAACAGCGTTATGACGTGATCATCGTCAACTACGCCAACGGCGACATGGTCGGCCATACCGGGGTGTTCGACGCCGCAGTCAAAGCCGTGGAGTGCCTGGACAGCTGCGTCGGGCGCATCGTCGCGGCGCTGGACAAGGTCGGCGGCGAAGCCCTGCTCACCGCCGACCACGGCAACGTCGAGCAAATGGAGGATGCCTGCACCGGTCAGGCGCACACCGCCCACACCTGCGAGCCGGTGCCCTTCATCTACGTTGGCAAGCGTCCGCTGAACCTGCGCGACGACGGCGTACTGGCCGACGTGGCGCCGACCATGCTGACCCTGATGGGCCTGCCGATCCCGGCGGAGATGACCGGCACCAGCATCATTCAGCTGAAGTAGCCGGCCGAAGTTGGGCTGAGCGCCGCGAAGCCCAACAACCCGGCAACCCCGGGACTGCTGGCGGCGCAGGCCGACGCATGTTGCAGCTTGCCGCCGGATTTTTAGGCATACTAGGCCCGTCTCCCGCCCAGGTGTCGCCAGTACCATGTTTCGCCTCCTTGCCCTGATTTTCCTCGCTTGCCTGCTGACTCCGGCGTTTGCCGACGAGAAAGCCAACGCCCAGAAACAGCTGGAAGCTGCCAGCAGCGATGTGGCCGAGCTGAAAAAGCTGCTGGATAAGTTGCAACAGGACAAATCCGGCGTGCAGAAAGACCTGCAGAAAACCGAAACCGAAATGGGCGAGCTGGAAAAGCAGGTCAACGACCTGAAAAAAAACCTGAAGGACAGCGAAGAGGACATCCGGCGCCTGAATCAGGAGAAAAAAAAACTCCATGACGCGCGCCTCGAGCAGCAACGCCTGATCGGCATTCAGGCTCGCGCCGCCTACCAGAGCGGCCGCCAGGAATATCTGAAACTGCTGCTAAACCAACAAAACCCGGAAAAAGTCTCGCGCACCCTGACCTATTACGACTACCTCAGCGAAGCGCGCATGGAGCAGTTGGCCACATTCAACGAAACCCTGCGCCAGCTGGCCAACGTCGAACAAGACATCGTCACCCAGCAAAACCAATTGCTGGAAAGCAAAGCCGTCCTGGATACACGCGTTGAGCAACTTGCCCAGGCGCGCAAGGAACGCCAGTTGGCCCTGGCCAAACTGAACCAGGAATATTCCGCCCGCGACAAGAAGTTCAAGGCCCGCCAGCAAGAGCAGGCGCAACTGACCCGCGTATTGAAAACCATCGAAGCCACCCTCGCCCGCCAGGCGCGGGAAGCCGAGGAGGCACGCCAGCGGGCCTTGATCGCAGCACGCGAGCAACAGCAACAGCAACAGCGCAGCACACCTGCCGCCAGCGCAAGCCCGGACAATGGTCCACTGGTAAGCTCCGGCACTACCTATGGCGGACCTTTCGCCCAGGCGCGTGGCAAGCTGCCATGGCCGGTTGATGGCCGTTTGGTCGCCCGTTACGGAACCCCGCGCGGCACTGACGCTCGGACTAAGTGGGATGGCGTATTAATCGGCGCCAGCGCCGGGAGCCAGGTTCGGGCCGTGCACGGTGGGCGCGTGGTATTTGCCGACTGGTTGCGCGGTGCCGGGCTTCTGGTCATTCTCGACCATGGCAATGGCTACCTGAGCCTGTATGGACACAACCAAAGCCTGCTCAAAGACGCCGGCGATGTGGTCAAGGCTGGCGAATCTATCGCTACAGTCGGCACCAGCGGCGGGCAAGATACGCCCGCGCTGTATTTCGCGATTCGCCAGCAGGGTCGCCCAAGCGACCCTGCACAATGGTGCCGCACGCAAGGATAAGCACTGCGCTCACCTCTTTAGGAGTTAGTTCGATATGCCGCATTTGTCTCGCCTCACCTCTCTGGCCCTGGCTATCGCACTGCTCGGCAGCCCTCACCTGCTGCACGCGGCAGAACCGTCGCCAGCGGCAGCCACCGTGAATGCCCCGTTACCACTCGACGAACTGCGCACCTTTGCCGAGGTGATGGATCGCATCAAGGCGGCCTACGTCGAACCCGTCAGCGACAAGACCCTGCTGGAAAATGCGATCAAGGGCATGCTCAGCAACCTCGACCCGCACTCTGCCTACCTCGACCCGCAAACCTTCCGCGAGCTGCAGGAAAGCACCAGCGGCGAGTTCGGTGGCCTGGGCATCGAAGTCGGCATGGAGGATGGCTTCGTCAAGGTGGTCTCGCCGATCGACGACACCCCCGCCTCGAAAGCCGGGATCCAGCCGGGCGACCTGATCGTCAAGATCGACGGTCAACCAACCAAAGGCCTGTCGATGCTGGAGGCCGTGGACAAGATGCGCGGCGCCGCAGGCAGCAAGATCCTCTTGACCCTGGTGCGCGAGGGCGGCAAGCCCTTTGATGTGGAGTTGACCCGCGCAGTGATCAAAGTCAGGAGCGTGCGCAGCCAGTTGCTCGACGATGGCTACGGCTACCTGCGCATCACCCAGTTCCAGGTCAACACCGGTGAAGAAGTCGGCAAGGCACTGAACAAGCTGCGCAAGGACAACGGCAAGAAGCTGCGTGGCCTGGTGCTCGATCTGCGCAACAACCCCGGCGGCGTACTTCAAGCCGCAGTCGAGGTCTCTGACCACTTCCTCAAGAAAGGCCTGATCGTCTACACCGAAGGGCGTATCGCCAACTCCGAATTGCGCTTCTCCGCCGACCCGGCGGATGCCAGCGAAGGCGTGCCGCTGGTGGTGCTGATCAATGGCGGCAGCGCTTCGGCCTCGGAAATCGTTGCCGGCGCCCTGCAGGATCATAAACGCGGCGTATTGATGGGCACCGACAGCTTCGGCAAAGGCTCGGTGCAAACCGTGCTGCCGCTGAACAACGACCGCGCCCTGAAACTGACCACTGCGCTGTACTACACCCCCAATGGCCGCTCGATCCAGGCCCAGGGCATAGTGCCGGACATCGAAGTGGCGCGCGCCAAGCTGACCCGCGAGCAGGATGACGCCAACATCAAGGAAGCCGACCTGCAGGGTCACCTCGGTAACGGTAACGGCGGCGCGGACAAACCCAGCAAGAGCAAACCCGGCCAGCCGGCACGACCACAGGATGACGACTACCAACTGAGCCAGGCACTCAACCTGCTCAAAGGCCTGAACGTGACCCGCGGCGATTGAGTCGCTGACGCAAACACGAAAAAGCCCGGACGCGATGCCCGGGCTTTTTATTGGCTATGTACCCGTTATGTGTTGCATGCAGCAATGCCCTGTAGGAGCCAGCTTGCTGGCGATGCTGTTGCATGGGCTTGCTGGCCCGGATCGCCAGCAAGCTGGCTCCTACAGACGCGTCTGCCTTTTTACTGGTCATCTCTCCTGAGGTGCTGTCAGCGCAAGTCGTGCAACATGCAACTGGTACATAGCCTTTTTATTGGCTATGTACCCATTGCGTGTTGTGAGGCGATGAGCCGAAGCTCTTTGCAGGAACCCGCTCGCTCCGGCCTGGCGCTCCGACGAGGCTTTTGTGCTTTTTGTTGGCCCGGATCGCCAGCAAGCTGGCTCCTACATGGGCAACACATGGCGGGTACATCGCTTTTTTATTGGCAATGAGTGTGCGGCCTGGATGAAGTCGCCCCGTCATCCAGACGCCGCGCTGTCGCGCAGCACACTGCGTGCTCAGTTGTCGTCGCTGTCGTCGTCGTCGGTGCCGTCGACCTTCATACCCAGTTCCTTGATCTTGCGGGTCAGGGTGTTGCGCCCCCAGCCGAGCAATAAGGCAGCGTCACGGCGGCGGCCGGCCGTGTGCTTGAGTGCGGTTTCGATCATGATCCGCTCGAAGGCCGGTACAGCGCTGTCCAGCAGGTCAGTCTGGCCACGGGCCAGGGCCTGGTCCGCCCATTGACGCAGGGCTTGCTCCCAGTTGTTCACCGGCGCGCTGTCTTGTGGCTGGCTGAGCAGTTCCGGGGGCAGGTCGCTGACATGCACCTCGCGCCCGGAGGCCATCACAGTGATCCAGCGGCAGGTGTTTTCCAGCTGACGCACGTTACCCGGCCAGGGCAGGTGCTGCAGATAGTCCTCAGTCTCGCTTTTCAGCAACTTGGGCTCGACCGCCAGCTCCAGCGCGGCGCGCGCGAGAAAATGACGAGCCAGGGTCGGGATGTCTTCGCGACGGTCGGACAGGCGCGGAATATGGATGCGAATCACATTGAGGCGGTGAAACAGGTCTTCGCGGAATTTGCCTTCCTGGACCAGGGTTTCCAGGTTCTGGTGGGTGGCGGCGATGATCCGCACATCCACCTTGACCGGCGTGTGGCCGCCAACCCGGTAGAACTCGCCATCGGCCAGCACGCGCAACAGTCGGGTCTGGGTATCGGCCGGCATGTCGCCGATTTCGTCGAGGAACAGGGTGCCGCCGTCGGCTTGCTCGAAGCGTCCGCGACGCTGATTGGCCGCCCCGGTGAAGGCGCCTTTCTCGTGGCCGAACAGCTCGGACTCCATCAGGTCTTTCGGGATCGCCGCCATGTTCAGCGCGATAAAGGGCGAGGCAGCCCGCGGGCTATGCCGGTGCAGGGCGTGGGCGACCAGCTCCTTGCCGGTGCCGGACTCGCCGTTGATCAATACCGTGATATTGGAGTGAGAAAGCCGGCCGATGGCGCGAAACACCTCCTGCATGGCCGGTGCTTCACCGATGATTTCCGGTGTGCGCGGCTGCTCGACAGGCACCTGCAGGCCTTGCTGCTCCTGCGCATGCTGGTAGGCACGCTTGACCAGGGACACCGCCTCATCGACATCGAACGGCTTGGGCAGGTACTCGAAAGCCCCGCCCTGATAGGACGCCACTGCGCTGTCCAGGTCGGAATGAGCGGTCATGATAATGACCGGCAGGCGCGGGTAGAGCTCGCGAATCCGCGCCAGCAGTTCCAGGCCGCTGGAGCCGGGCATGCGGATGTCCGAGACGATCACATCCGGTTGCTGCCGGGTAAGGTGGCTAAGGACGCCGTCGGCGCTGTCGAAGCTTTGGGTGGTCATGCCTTCCTGTTGCAGGGCTTTTTCCAGCACCCAGCGGATGGAGCGGTCGTCGTCGACGATCCATACGGTTTCACTGCGACTCATGACGGCGTTACTCCTTGTTCAAGCGGCAGGAAGATCGAGAACACGGTGTGACCCGGATGGCTTTCGCACTCGATCAGACCCTGATGCTGACTAATGATGTTCTGGGTTATCGCCAGGCCCAGCCCGGTGCCGTCGGCACGCCCGCTGACCATGGGATAGAAGATGGTTTCCTGCAGCTCGGCAGGTATGCCGGGGCCGTTGTCGATAATTTGCAGGCGCGCCACCAGGCGATGGCGGATGTGGCCGATGGTGAACTGGCGCAGGGTGCGCGTGCGCAAGGTGATGCGGCCCAGGCGCATTTCGTTCTGCGAACCGACGGCCTGCATAGCGTTGCGCACGATATTGAGTACAGCCTGGATCATCTGCTCGCGGTCGATCAGGACATCGGGAATGCTTGGGTCGTAATCACGCACCAAAATGATGCCACCCTGGCTTTCCGCCTCGACCAGACTGCCTACCCGCTCCAGCACCTCGTGCACGTTGGTCATTGCCAGCGATGGCAACTTGTTCGAGCCGAGCATGCGATCAACCAGGTTTCGCAAGCGATCGGCTTCCTCGATGATGACGTTGGTGTAGTCCTTGAGCTCTTCGTTGGGCAGCTCACGCGCCAGCAGCTGGGCGGCGCCACGAATCCCGCCAAGCGGATTCTTGATCTCGTGGGCCAGGCCGCGCACCAGCATCTTGGTGGTTTCCTGCTTGGACAGCTGCGCTTCTTCCTTGGTGATGCGCAACAGCCGGTCGCGCGGGTGCACCTCCAGCAGCAGCAAGGTCTCGCCGCGACTGAGGATCGGCGTGACCGCGTAATCGACGGTAAGCGTCTGGCCGGTGACGGCCGTCAGTACCGCCTCGCGCTTATTGAACGGATGCGCTTGTTCGACCGCCTGGCGCAATGCGCTCAGGGCATCGGCCGACTCTGTGAACAGCTCGCTGATAAATTGTCCGTGACTGCGCTGGCCGCTGACGGCCAGAAGCATTTCTGCCGCAGGGTTCATGTACTCAAGGCGCAGGTCGGCGTTGAGCAGTAGCGTGGCGGTGGTCAGGTTATCGAGCAACAGGCGGTGTAGTGCGTCATTGATAGTCATAGGCAAAGGCTTCCGGCAATGAGGCAGGAAAATGCAAGAAGCAAACCAAAGCCCCGAAAAGACGCGCGCAATCAGCAATGGTGGCGTTCGGCGGTGCTTTGGGCAAAGCGGTAGGCGGTGTGGGCGCCCTAAAACAGGCACAGCGTAGCTTATGGTGCAACATTGCGCACCAATCTAGTGCGTTGCTCAGCGCATCAGATAAAGGGGACGAAGGGGATGTCTTTCTTTTCTACCGGCTTGTCCTTGAGCGGGCATTCCGGACGCACACCGTAATCGGCTCTTTTGCAGGGCCTGACCATGCGTTTCTGCGCCAGGGAAATACGCTGCATATGCAGCGGCTGACTCGGGGTCCGCTCTACGGTGCGGCCCTGGCTATCGACAATTTCAACCGCCAGTTGGTGGGTGCCACGGTCGATATTTTCCAGCGGGAAAACCGGGCTGCGCCCCGTTGCACCTACCACCTGGCCGTCCAGCAGCAGGCGAAAGCTGTGCCCGCTGTGCAGCGCCGGCTCGCTGGTAGCGGTAACGATCAGGTTGCCGGCGTTATCGCGAATGGTCGCGTCGGGGTGTGGCACCAGAATGCGCAGCATCTGGTAGCCCAGTGCCGGGGCCATCGGCGGCACCACCGCTGGAGCCTGCACGCGGGGTTCGTTGCGTATTTCATTGGTAGGCGCCAATTGAATACGCTCAGCATTAGCCTGCCGGGGCTTGTCGGTAAAGACCCGATTACCCTCAGCATCTATGTAGGTATAGACCTGGGCAGCAGCCGGCACGCTGATCAGCAGCAGGCAAAGCAATAGGTTGCGCATGGTTCAGGGCGCCGGCTTGGGTTTGGGGGGCGGTTGGCGCAGCGCCGGGCTACTGGTATTGACCCGCTGCACCGTAAACTGCACTGCAGCACTCTGCTGGATCGATACGTCGCCACTCAACACTTCGACCGCCAGACTATGTTCGCCGCGATCGACATTGATCACCTGCAGGCTCAGCACGGTACTCGGCTGGCCGTAAGGCTGGCCATCGAGCAGCAGGCGCAAGCGGTGACCGGAAGCCAGGCGTGGCTCCAACTCAACCCCAACGCTGAAGGTGCCGTTGTTCGCGCGCAGCGCTTCAGCGCTGGGCAGGTCGGTTAACCGCAGAAGCCGATAAGGCGCTTGTGCAGGGGCTTCGCTGCGCTCGGGCGTTGCAGATACACCAGGGGTTTGCATCTCCACGGTGTTGGTTGGCGGCAGCTCAACGGGCTGCGTATCCACGCCTTGCGGAGGTTGGTTGGTGAATACGGTATTGCCGCTGGCGTCAGTGTATTTGTAGATTTGCGCACTGGCCGGCAATGCCAGTAGCAGTAGCAGGCAGGTGAGTATCCGGCGCATGGCCAATCTCCCGATGTGTGTGCTGCCAAGACTTACACTGGCGCGCCGCGCTGGCAAGGATGCTGATGCAGCGATCATGACTGGCGCACGGCAAAAGCTGGAGGCGACGCGCGCAGTACCCATACAACGGCGAGCGGTTGCCTGGGTTACGCGACGCTCGGCAAGCGCGGCGTAACCCATAAGCAATAACGGCCATGGCACCGAGTACCGGCCTGATGGGCCGGGCGGGGCATACCTGCGTTACAGATAACTATTGGTCATGTCCTCGACAAAACCTTCGCTGCGCAGTTCGTCCAGCGCCTTTTGCAAGCGCTGCACCACCTCGTCCGGGGTGTCCTTGTTCAGCGCCAGGTACAGCTCGGCCTCATTGAAGCGCAGCACGGTGGTCAGGCCGCTGACGCCCTCCTGCTTGGCCAGGTAGCGGCCAACCGGGTCAGTGGTGGCCCACAGGTCGATCTTGCCGCTGATCAGCTTCTTGACGTTTTCCTGGTCGCGCAGCGCATTGATCGGCGTCAGCCCCTGGCCTTCCAGATGCTGGCTGACCGCATCGTTCTTATAGGCGCCGACCTTGTATTGCGCGGCTTCTTTCAAGCTCGCCACGCTGAGGGTATTGCCTGGCGCGGCAAGCAGCACCCAACCGGTCTTGGCGAGCGGCCCCACCCACTTGAACAACGGCTGGCGCTCTGGCGTAAAGGTGGTGGAGAACAGTCCGTAGTTGGGCTTGTCCAGGGTCAGGCGGTACAACCGATCCCAGGGAAAGCGCAGGCTCAGGCTGTAGTCGATCTTGGCACGCTTGAACATCGCACGGACGATCTCGGCGCTGATGCCGTCGATGCCGTCGTCGCGAGCGAAGTTCTTGTCGTCGACCGACATGTTGAACGGCGGGAAGTTTTCGGTCAGCAGCACCACCTTGTAACCGTAAGGCAATTCAGCGTGGGCCGCGCAGGCGCTGAAGAGCAGACCGAACAGCAAACTACTTTTGATCATTTTCAACATAAGTCTTCCGCCCGCGTGTGTTGTGATTATGGCTAGCGGCAGACCGGCTCGTGGCCAACCTGCTGTGTACTGTTCTACAGATAGCGGCTCAGGATGTCATCGACCAATCCTTCGCTGCGCATCTGCTCCAGCTCAGTCTGCAGCTTCTGTACCACCTCGTCGGGCACATCCTTGTTGATGCCAGATACAACTCGGCGCTGTCGAAACGCAGGATCGCCAGTGGCCCACAAATCGATCTGCCCGACCATGAGCTTCCTGGCGTTTTGCTGGTCGCGCAGCACCGTGATCGGCTCCACGCCTTTCGCCAGTAGATGCTCGGCAATCGCGTCGCCCTTGTAGGCGCCGACCTTGTATGACGTGGTCTGCTCCAGCCTGGTCAGGCTGATGGCGAAGCCGCCTCGCCCCAGCAGCACCCAGTCATCCGGACCAATCGGCCCGACCCATTTGAACATCGATGGAAACCGGCAAACATATTAACGTAGAGCGGCTGATGGCGCTGTCGACTCGCGCCCAGCCCGGCCCGACAGTGCCTCTCAGCGCACCACAATGCCGCGACTGGCCAGATAAGCCTTGGCTTCGGGGACGGTGTATTCGCCGAAGTGGAAGATACTCGCAGCCAGCACCGCATCGGCCTTGCCTTCGAGAATGCCGGCGGCCAGGTGTTCCAGGTTGCCGACGCCACCGGAGGCGATCACCGGAATACCGACCAGCTCGCTGATGGCACGGGTCACGCCCAGGTCATAGCCGCGCTTCACGCCGTCCTGATCCATGCTGGTCAGGAGAATTTCGCCAGCGCCGAGGTCTTCCATCTTCTTCGCCCAGAGCACCGCATCCAGGCCAGTCGGCTTGCGCCCGCCGTGGGTGAAGATTTCCCAGCGCCCCGGCGCAACTTGTTTGGCGTCGATGGCGACCACGATGCACTGCGAGCCGAAACGCGCAGCCGCCTCACCCACGAACTCCGGGGTAAAGACCGCCGCGGTATTGATCGAGACCTTGTCCGCGCCAGCGTTCAGCAGGTTGCGAATGTCCTGCACGGTGCGCACGCCACCGCCCACGGTGAGCGGGATAAACACCTGGCTGGCCATGCGTTCAACGGTGTGCAAGGTGGTGTCGCGGCCATCGACGCTGGCGGTGATATCGAGAAAGGTAATCTCGTCGGCGCCCTGCTCATCGTAACGGCGGGCGATCTCCACCGGGTCGCCGGCATCGCGGATGTTCTCGAACTGCACGCCCTTGACCACACGGCCGTTGTCGACGTCGAGGCAGGGGATAATGCGTTTAGCTAAAGCCATAACAGTATTCCGTAGGATGGGTTGAGCGCAGCGATACCCATCGTTGCGCCAACGGATGACTGCATCGGTGGGTTACGCCGCGCCGCAGCTAACCCACCCTACGCCCGAATCAGCCCTTGAACGAATCGCAGAAGGCCTGAGCCTCAGCCACATCCAAAGTGCCTTCATAGATCGCACGCCCAGTGATGGCACCGATGATGCCCGGCGAGCGCGCCAGCAGCAGCTTCTCGATATCACTCAGGTTGTGGATGCCACCGGAGGCAATTACCGGAATGCGGCTGGCAGCGGCCAGGGCGGCGGTGGCTTCGACGTTGCAGCCCTGCATCATGCCGTCTTTGGCGATGTCGGTATAAACGATGGCCGACACGCCATCGGCTTCGAAACGCTTGGCCAGGTCAGTGGCTTGCACGGTAGACACTTCCGCCCAACCGTCGGTGGCGACGAAGCCGTCTTTGGCATCCAGGCCCACGATGACTTTACCGGGGAAGGCTTTGCAGGCATCGGTGACGAACTGTGGATCTTTCACCGCCTTGGTGCCGATGATCACGTAGCTGACGCCGGCACGCACGTAGTGCTCGATGGTTTCCAGGGTGCGGATACCGCCGCCAATCTGGATCGGCAGGTGCGGGTAGCGCTTGGCGATGGCGGTGACCACTTCACCGTTGACCGGCTGACCTTCAAAGGCGCCATTCAGGTCGACCAGGTGCAGACGACGGCAGCCGCCCTCGACCCACTTGGCGGCCATGCTCACCGGGTCATCGGAGAACACCGTGGAGTCTTCCATGCGGCCCTGGCGCAAGCGCACACAAGCGCCGTCTTTCAGATCGATAGCGGGAATAATCAGCATCGGTTGAACCTGTTCAAGTCGTGTGAATTCGGTGGGTCAGCTCTTCTCGAGTGCCCAGAGGTCGCTTTCGATGCTCTCAAACCGTTCTTTCAGGTGAGTCTGCACATCGAAAATCGCCCGGTTGTAGTAATGCGGTGCAATCTCGCGGGCAAACAGCTCCAGCACCTCGGCGGCCTCGAAACTACCCAGCTCCAGCTCGAAACGCTCGGCCATGAAGCGCTTGAGTGCCAAGCAGGCTTCACGCTCCTGCTCGGCGCTCAAGGTCATGATCGGTGGCTTGTTCTTGGCCCGGCTCATTTACCAGCGGCCATCCCAGGCGGCGAAGTTCTGCAGTAACTGCAGGCCGTGGGTGTGGCTCTTCTCCGGGTGGAACTGCACGGCAAAACGCGAACCGTCAGCCAGCGCTGCAGCGAAATCCTTGCCGTAATGGCCACGACCGACCACTTGCTTGGGATTGCCCGCCTCGACGTAATAGCTGTGCACGAAGTAGAAGCGCGCCAGATCCGGGATGTCGTGCCACAGCGGGTGCTTGACCGTCTGCGCCACTTCGTTCCAGCCCATATGCGGCACCTTCAGCTGCTCGCCGTTCTCGACCATGCCTTTGCCGAAGAAGCGCACCTGACCGGGAAACAGACCGATGCAGTCGACCCCATCGTTCTCTTCGCTGCGCTCAAGCAAGGCCTGCATGCCGACGCAAATGCCGAGAAACGGCCGGTCGGCGCTGACTTCACGCACCAGCTCATCAAAGCCCAGGCGCTTGATCTCGGCCATGCAGTCGCGGATTGCGCCAACCCCGGGAAATACCACCCGATCGGCCTCGCGAATCACCTTGGCGTCGCTGGTCACCAGCACCTTGCCGGCGCCCACATGTTCCAGCGCCTTGGCTACCGAGTGCAGGTTGCCCATGCCGTAGTCGATTACTGCAACTGTCTGCATTTACAAACAACCCTTGGTCGACGGCATCTGCCCGGCCATACGCGGGTCCAGCTCGATGGCCATGCGCAGGGCGCGGCCGAAGGCCTTGAATACCGTCTCGATCTGGTGGTGGGTGTTGGTGCCACGCAGATTGTCGATGTGCAGGCTGACCAGGGCGTGGTTGACGAAGCCCTGGAAGAACTCCTGGAACAGGTCCACGTCAAAACCGCCAACCACCGCACGGGTGAACGGCACATGCATCTGCAAGCCGGGACGACCAGAGAAATCGATCACCACACGCGACAGGGCTTCATCCAGCGGCACATAGGAATGACCGTAGCGAGTCATGCCTTTCTTGTCGCCAATGGCCTTGGTAAAGGCCTGGCCGAGGGTGATACCAACATCTTCGACGGTGTGGTGATCGTCGATCTGCAGGTCGCCTTTGCACTGGATATCCAGGTCGATCAGGCCATGACGGGCAATCTGATCGAGCATGTGTTCAAGGAACGGCACGCCAATATCGAACTTGGCCTTGCCGGTGCCATCCAGGTTGATCGAGACCTTGATCTGGGTCTCCAGGGTATTGCGCTCGACGGATGCCGTACGTTCGGTCATCACCAGCTCCAGAAATTGCCCACGGAAAAAGGCTGCCATTATAAGGGCAAAGCTGCACTGGCGATACGCACCTCTCCTGCTGGACTGTATCTTGCAAGTAGCCGGGCATTTACTGGCCGGAGATGGCAACCATGCACGAACGGAAAATGCCGGCCACCCTGCGCTTTATGTTGGCCGCCCGGCGCAGCGAACTGCTCGGCCTGGAAGACCTGGCGCAGACCTGCGAGCTGGTGACCCGCATCAGCCAGTTGGTGCATGCCCTGCAAAAAGAGCGCGGCTACTCGAACCTCTACCTGAGCGGCAACGCCCCGCACCAGCGCCTGCAACTGGACAGCCTGAGCCAGGCGGTCGACAGCCTGGAGGGCCAGCTCCGCGACGACCTGGAGCACATCGACCAGAACGGCCTCGGCTCGGCCGACAAGACCCGCTTGTTCACCCGCATCGCCTACGCCCTGCATAACCTCGACGAATTGCCAGCGCTGCGGCGCAAGATCCGCGAGCACCGCATCAGCATGCAGGACGCCACCGCCACCTTGGTACGCCTGATCGGCGGCCTACTGGCCGTGGTCTTCGAGGCTGCCGACACCGCCACCGACCCCGACATAACCCGTAGCCTGGTGGCGCTGTTCAACTTCATGCAGGGCAAGGAACTGGCCGGACAGGAACGCGCCCTCGGCGTCGCCGGTTTCGCCAGTGGCTACTTCACGAGCGAAATGCTCGAGCGCCTGGAGCAACTACTGGAGAGCCAGGAGCGCTGTTTCGAAACCTTTAGCCGCTTCGCCAGCCCGACCGCCCTGGAACTCTGGCACCAACTCTGCGCCAGCCCCAACAGCACCCAGGCCTGTCGCCTGCGCGAGATTGCCCGACGCACTCGCCCCGACGCCCAGGTCGACTGCCAACTTGGTGAGCTCTGGTTCGAGCTGCACACCGCACGCATCGATACGATGAAAAGCGTCGAAACCCGCCTGGAACAAGACCTGCTGCAACACTGCCAGCAAAGCATGCAACGCATCCGCAGCGACCTGCACAGCCATCGCCGCCTGCTCGACGGCCTCAGTGACATGCATGCCGCCGCCGAGCAGACCAGGCTGTTCAGCGTGCACAGCAGCCACCTCGACAGCACGGCCGAAGACGGCGTAAGCGCTAATCTGGCACGCTCGACCCTGGCCTTGCTGCAGACTCAGACCCAGCGCCTGCAGGCCATGCACGACGAACTGCGCGAAGCACGCCAGGCCCTGGATGAGCGCAAACAGGTAGAGCGCGCCAAACAATTGCTGATCAAGCAGCAAGGCTGCAGCGAGAGCGAAGCCCATGCGCGGCTGCGGCGTGCGGCCATGAATCAGGGCTTGCGCCTGGACGAGGTCGCCCAACGCCTGCTGGCACTCGATACCGAGCCACCCCCGACCACCTCCAGGCCACGGTAAGGCACTGATCTCAGGCACAGGTCACCGCCACCGCACTGCAAACGCGCACTGCGAGCAGGCATCGCCGACCGGGCAGGCGATCTGGCAGCAACCTTAAAACAATCACAAGCCTTTGATTTAGATATTAAAAAAACAAAAATAGAGCAGCAGTTAGGACGCTCAGCACATCCTGGCATGGCTTTCGCTAAGAACATAACAAGCCCGGCAGCAATGCCTCGCGCCACAATCCCACAGGACAACGATGTCCACGCCCACCAGCTCATCTGGTCAGCGTGACATCGTTTTTTTTTGCCCAGAGGAAACCGGACCATGACTGACAAGCCAAGCAATGACGACAGCAACAGCGCACTCATGGCCTCGCGCCGGCGCTTCCTGAAACAGTCGATTGTCGCCGCCAGCGGCATGGCCCTGCTCGGCGGCATGCCCCTGGGCCTGTCGTCCAGCGCCTGGGCCGCCGGAACCGACGTAGAGACCACCAAGGCCAAGCTTGGCTTCATCGCCCTGACCGACGCTGCGCCTTTGTTCGTCGCGGCCGAAAAAGGCTTCTTCGCCAAATACGGCATGACCGACGTCGAAGTGCTCAAGCAATCGTCCTGGGGCACCACCCGCGACAACCTGGTGCTTGGCTCGGCCAGAAACGGCATCGACGGCGCCCACATCCTCACCCCCATGCCCTACCTGATCAGCGCCGGCGTCGTCACCCCGAACAACCAGCCAGTGCCGATTTCCATCCTCGCCCGCCTCAACCTGGCCGGCCAGTGCATCTCGGTGGGTGAGGAATACCGCGACCTGCAGATCGGCGTCGACAGCACCCCGTTCAAGGCAGCGCTGGAGGCCAAGAAAGCCACCGGCAAGAAAGTCAGCGCGGCCATGACCTTCCCCGGCGGCACCCATGACCTGTGGATGCGCTACTGGCTGGCGGCCGGCGGCATCGACCCGAACAACGACATCAGCACCATCACCGTGCCTCCGGCGCAGATGGTCGCCAACATGAAGGTCGGCAGCATGGACACCTTCTGCGTGTGCGAGCCGTGGAACGCCCAGCTGATCAGCCAAAAGATCGGCTACACGGCCAACACCACTGGCGAGTTGTGGCACAACCACCCGGAAAAATCCTTCGCCATGCGCAGCGATTATGTGGCCGCCAACCCGAAAGCCGCCCAGGCGCTGACCATGGCCATCATGGAAGCGCAGATATTCTGCGAAAAGCCGGAAAACAAGGAAGAAGTGGCGAAGATCTGCTCGCAGCGGCGCTGGATCGGCGCACCTTACGCCGACATCATCGACCGTATGAAGGGCAACTTCGCCTACGGCACCGGCAAGGTCGTCGAGAATCACCCCGAGCAGATGCGCTACTGGGACGATTTCGCCTCTTACCCGTTCAAGAGCCACGACCTCTGGTTCCTCGTCGAGAACCAGCGCTGGGGCTACCTGCCGACTGACTTCGACACCCAGGCGCTGATCGCCCAGGTCAACCGTGAGGACATCTGGCGCGCCGCTGCCGCTGCCATGAACCTGCCGGCCGAGCAGATCCCTACCTCGACCTCGCGCGGCATCGAGACCTTCTTCGACGGCAAGGTGTTCGACCCCGAAAACCCGCAAGCCTACCTGGACAGCCTGACCATCAAGGCCATGGCCTGATCGCCATGCATCGCCCGCGAGGAACTACCCCATGAATGCCAACGTCAAACTCGAGCCCGCCGCCGTGGCCAGCCCGGCTCCGCCAACCGGACCCTCGCGGCTTAGCCGTATCAGCACCCGCGTGCAGCAAACCCTGCTGCAGGATCTGCTGCCGCCACTGGTGATTCTGCTGACGCTCGGCCTGATCTGGGAGATGCTCTGCTCGGGCGCTGGCGCGGCCCTGCCGCCGCCCTCCCAGGTGATCAGCGAGACCTGGGAACTGATCGTCAACCCGTTCTACGACAATGGCGGCAATGACGTCGGCCTGGCCTGGCAACTGCTGGCCAGCCTCAAGCGGGTCGCGGTGGGCTATATGCTCGCGGTGTTCGCCGGCGTCGCCCTGGGCGTACTGATCGGCCAGTCGGACTGGGCCATGCGCGGCCTCGACCCGCTGTTCCAGGTGCTGCGCACCGTGCCGCCACTGGCCTGGCTGCCGCTGTCCCTGGCGGGCTTTCAGGACAGTCATCCGTCGGCGATCTTCGTGATTTTTATCACCGCGATCTGGCCGATCATCATCAACACCTCGGTGGGCATCCGTAATATTCCCCAGGACTACCGCAACGTCGCCCAGGTGATCCAACTGAATGCCTGGGAGTACTTCCATCTGATCATGCTGCCAGCCGCCGCACCCTACATTTTCACCGGCCTGCGTATCGGCGTCGGCCTGTCCTGGCTGGCGATCATCGCCGCGGAAATGCTCATCGGCGGCGTCGGCATCGGCTTCTTCATCTGGGATGCCTGGAACGCCTCGCGCATCAGCGACATCATTCTCGCCCTGGTCTATATCGGCGTGGTCGGCTTCTTCCTCGACCGCCTGGTGGCCTACGTCGGCCAGCGTATCACCCGTGGCATCCCCGCCGCCTGAGGATTCGAACATGAGCTACCTCTCCATCGAACAACTGGACAAAAGCTTCGTGCGCGGCAACCTGGCCTCCCAGGTGCTGAAAAACGTCAACCTGCGCATCGACAAGGGCGAATTCATCTCGATCATCGGCCACTCCGGCTGCGGCAAATCCACGGTACTGAACATCGTCGCCGGCCTGCTCGACCCCAGCCTCGGCGTGGTCATCCTCGACGGCAAGGAAGTCAACGGGCCAGGGCCAGATCGCGGCATGGTGTTCCAGAACCACTCGCTGCTGCCCTGGCTAACCGTGTTCGAAAACGTCGCAGTGGCGGTCAACAAGGTGTTCAAGCGCAGCATGAGCAAGGCCGAGCGCCGCGAGTGGATCGAGCACAACCTCAAGCTGGTGAGCATGGGCCATGCCCTGGACAAGTACCCACAGGAGATTTCCGGCGGCATGAAGCAGCGCGTCGGCATCGCCCGCGCCCTGGCCATGAAGCCCAAGGTGCTGCTGCTCGACGAACCCTTCGGCGCCCTCGACGCCCTGACCCGCGCCCACCTGCAAGACGAGGTGATGCGTATCCAGGCGGACCTCGGCAACACCATGATGATGATCACCCACGATGTCGACGAAGCGGTGCTGCTCTCGGATCGCATCGTGATGATGACCAACGGCCCCTCGGCCACCATCGGCGAGATCCTCAGCGTCGACCTGCCGCGCCCGCGCGACCGCATCGCCTTGGCCGACGACCCGGAGTACAACCGCTGCCGCCGGGCGGTGCTGAGCTTTTTGCACGACCGTCATCGGTTGCAGTAAGCGACAGATTTCGCGGCTAAAGCGGATCGCCGCCCGGCCCCTCCCACAAACAACTCGTCGGCGTGCACCGATGCTGCGACCTGCCTCGATCAGGGTGGGAGGGGCTTTAGCCGCGAGACAATCGGAGGGGGCATACACCTTTGCGGCTGAAGCACTGTAGCAAGTTGAGTTAGCCGCGCATGCCGCTGTTAGCGTTGAACGCCGCCCGAAAAGCGCTGCATGGACAAACCAGCCAGCTCGCGGATATTGCTATGCTCGGCAGCCAAACCTGGCACCCCGGCAGCGCACTCGTCATGGACAGTATCGACACCCTGATTATCGGCGCCGGCGCCATCGGCCTGGCCTGCGCCGCGCGCCTGGCCAAGCCGGGTGACAGCTGCCTGATCGTCGAGGCAGAAAGCCTGATCGGCAGCCACACCTCCAGCCGCAACTCAGAAGTGATCCACGCCGGCCTCTACTATGCTCCCGGCTCGCTCAAGGCCGAGCTGTGCCGGGAGGGACGCGAGCGCCTGTATGCCTGGTGTCGCCAGCATCAGGTGGCGCACCGCCAGATCGGCAAACTGCTGGTGGCGGTCAGCGCGGCCGAGCGCGGCAAGCTCGATGCGCTGGCCGCCAATGCCGAGATCTGCGGCGTACATGATCTGGAATATATCGAGCAAGCCCGGCTCGCCGATCTGGAACCCGCCGTGCGCGGCGTCGCGGCACTGCTGTCGCCGAGCACCGGGATCATCGACAGCCATGCCTACCTGCAATCGCTGCTCGCCGCCGCCGAAAAGCAGGGCGCACAACTGGTTCTGCAGACCCGCATCGAACAGCTCGAACCCGGCCCGGACGGCTGGATAGTCACTGGCCGCAGCGCTGGCGAAGCCTTTCAGCTCAAGGCGCAGCGGGTGATCAATGCCGGCGGTCTGTTCGCCCAGCAACTGGCGCAGCGCACAATCGGCCTGGACGCCGCGCAGATCCCAGCACTGCATCTGTGCCGCGGCCACTACTTCGGCTACAGCGGCCGGGCGCCCTTCCAGCGCCTGATCTACCCGCTACCGGAAGCCAACACCTCGGGCCTGGGCATCCATGCCACCCTGGACCTTGGCGGCCAGGTGCGCTTCGGGCCGGACACCGAATACCTCGACCATATCGCTTACCGGGTTGACGAGCAGCTGCGCGAACCCTTTGCCAAGGCGATCCGCCGCTACTTCCCGCGCCTCGACAGCACGCGCCTGGTGCCAGGCTACAGCGGCATCCGGCCGAAACTCGCAGGTATGGGGGAACCCGCTGCCGACTTCCTTATCCAAACCGCCAGCGATCACGGCTTGCCAGGCCTGGTCAACCTGTTCGGTATCGAGTCGCCCGGGCTGACCGCCAGCCTGGCAATTGCCGAACGCGTGGCCCACAACCTGTAACCGCCGCTTGCATAATCGCGGCGCAACCTGGACTTTCATCGGCCTATTAATACTGGCGGCGCTATACTCGCCAACTCAATTCAAGTCATTCGAAACAAGGAATCGTCCATGAAAGCGCTCGGCAAAATCCTGGGTCTGTTTTTTCTCGGGCTGTTGCTGATCCTGGTGGCCTTGGGCTTTGCCCTGACCCACCTGTTCGATCCCAACGACTACAAAGACGAAATTCAACAACTGGCCCGCGACAAGGCCAACCTGGAACTGACCCTCAGGGGTGACATCGGCTGGAGCCTGTTTCCCTGGCTTGGCCTGGAACTGACCGACGCCACTCTGGCCAGTGTCACGACCCCAGACCAGCCTTTTGCCGACCTGCGCCTACTCGGCTTGTCGGTCCGCGTGCTACCGCTGCTGCGCCGCGAAGTGCAAATGAGCGACATCCGCGTCGATGGCCTCAACCTGAACCTGCAGCGCGATGAAAAAGGCCGCAGCAACTGGGAAGATGTTGGCCGTCCGCCACAACCCGCCGCAACCACCAGCACAGCCGCCAACGCAACGCCTGCAGCCAGCGCTGACGAGCAGCCAGCAAGCACGCCATCAGGCGCCCAACCGATCAAGCTGGATATCGACAGCCTGATCGTCAACAGCGCACGCATCGACTATCACGACACACAGAAAGGCCAGCAATTCAGCGCCGAAAGCATCCAGCTGACCACCGGCGCGATCCGTGAAGGGGCGGCCATCCCGATCAAACTTAGCGCCTTCTTCGGCACCAATCAGCCGGTCATGCGGGCGCGCAGCGAACTGCAAGGCGAGCTGCGCTTCGACCGCGTGCTCAAGCGCTATCAACTGGAAGACGCCAGGCTTTCCGGTGAAGCATCCGGCGAACCCTTCGACGGACAAACCCTGACCTATTCCCTGCAAGGCCAACTGCTGGTCGATCTGGCCGCACAGGTCGCCGAATTAAATGGCCTGAAGCTCTCGGCCAACCAGTTGCGCGCCCTCGGCGAAGTTAAAATCCGCGACCTTGATAGCGCGCCTAAACTGACCGGCGGCCTGTCCGTCGCCCCCGTCAACCTGCGTGAATTTTTCGCCACCATCGGCCAGAAACTACCGCCGATGAGTGACGCCAAAGCCCTTGGCCAGTTCGAACTGGTCACCCGCCTCAGCGGCAGCCCGACCAGCCTGACCCTGCAAGAGCTGAAACTGAAGCTCGACGACAGCAGCTTCAGCGGCCAGATCGGCGTCGCCGACTTCGCCAAACAAGCCCTGCGTGTGCAACTCAAGGGCGACAGCCTGAATCTCGACCGCTACCTGCCGAGCAAGTCCCAGGACAGCACTGACGCCGGCGCCGCGCGCCAGGCCGAGGTCAAGCAAAGCGTCGCCAGTGCCGGCCAGAGCGGCAGCACACCGCTACCCCAGGCGCCCACCCAGCACGCCTGGAGCGCCGCCACGGTGCTGCCGATCGAACGCCTGCGCAGCCTCGACCTGCAACTGGCACTGAGCCTCGACCAGCTGACTTACGACCAGCAAGCCATCAGCGCCTTCACCCTCAAAGCCAAGAGCCGGGCCGGTCTGCTGACCTTGGAAGAAATGCGCGGCCAGCTCGGCAGCGGCAATTTCGACCTCAAGGCAACCGTCGATACACGCCCGGCCATCCCCCTGCTGAGCGTGCAAAACCGCCTGAGCCAGATCAGCGTAGAGCCCTTCCTCAAGAGTGAACAACAGCCCTCGCCACTCAAAGGCCTGCTCAACCTGCAGGCCAACCTGAGCACCCGCGGCAACAGCCAGAAAGCCTGGGTCGACGGCCTCAACGGCACGGCCAGCTTCGCCCTCAGCGACGGCGTGCTGGTTGGCGCCAACCTTGAACAACAACTCTGCCGTGGCATTGCCGCACTCAACCGCAAAGCCCTGAGCAGCGAGCCGCGAGCCAAGGACACGCCCTTCGATACCCTGCAAGGCAACCTGACCTTCATCAACGGCGTGGCCCACAACCCGGACCTCAAAGCCAGCCTCCCCGGCCTGCGCGTCAGCGGCAATGGCGACCTGGACCTGCGCGTACTCAGCCTCGACTACCGCGTCGGCATCGCCCTGATCGGCGACCAACGCGAAATGCCCGACCCGGCCTGCCAGGTCAACGAGCGCTATGTCGGCATCGACTGGCCGATCCGCTGCCGTGGCCCGCTGGAAATGGGCGGCAAGGCCTGCCGCCTGGATCAGGACGGCATGGGCAAGGTCGCCGCCAAACTGGCCGGCGACAAGATCAACCAGAAGCTCGAAGAAAAACTCGGCGACAAGGTCAGCCCCGAACTGAAAGACGCCCTCAAGGGCCTGTTCAACCGATGAGCCCGGCGCAGTTCTCCACCGCGGTACTCGACTGGTACGACCAGCACGGGCGCAAGGATCTGCCCTGGCAACAGGGCATCAACCCTTACCGCGTGTGGGTCTCGGAAATCATGCTGCAACAGACCCAGGTCAGCACCGTGCTCGGCTATTTCGACCGCTTCATGGCCGCATTACCGACGGTAAGTGACCTGGCCGCCGCGCCGGAAGACGAAGTGCTGCACCTGTGGACCGGCCTCGGTTACTACACCCGCGCGCGCAACCTGCAGAAGACCGCGCAAATCGTCATGGCCGAACATGGCGGCATATTCCCCCACGATGCCGACAAACTGACCGAACTCCCGGGCATCGGCCGCTCCACAGCCGGCGCCATCGCCAGCCTGAGCATGGGCCTGCGCGCACCGATCCTCGACGGCAACGTCAAGCGCGTGCTGGCGCGCTATGTGGCCCAGGAAGGCTATCCGGGCGAGCCGAAAGTCGCCAAGCAGCTGTGGGACGTGGCCGAACGTTTTACCCCACAGGCGCGGGTCAACCATTACACCCAGGCGATGATGGATCTGGGCGCCACCCTGTGTACCCGCAGCAAACCCAGCTGCCTGCTCTGCCCGCTCAAGAGCGGCTGCCAGGCCCACCTGCTCGGCCTGGAGATTCGCTACCCGATCGCCAAACCGCGCAAGGCGCTGCCACAGAGGCGCACCCTGATGCCGATTCTGACCAGGGCTGGCGAGGTTCTGCTCTACCGCCGCCCCTCCAGCGGCCTCTGGGGCGGCTTGTGGAGCCTACCGGAACTGGACGACCTGCCCGACCTCGACCTGCTGGCCAGCCGTCACGCCCTGCAACTGGGCGCACGCCGCGAACTGGCCGGTCTGACCCACACCTTCAGCCACTTCCAGCTGGCCATCGAACCCTGGCTGATCCGCGTCGAAGCCGCGCCCAGCGCCGTGGCCGAGGCCGACTGGCTCTGGTATAACCTCGCCACCCCGCCGCGCCTGGGCCTTGCCGCCCCAGTGAAGAAACTGCTGAAGCGCGCGGCCGACACACTCGCGACCGAACAGACCCCTGGAGAGCAGCCATGACCCGTACCGTACTGTGCCGCAAGCACAAACAAGAACTGCCCGGCCTCGACCGCCCTCCCTATCCGGGCGCCAAAGGCGAAGACATTTTCAGCAACGTCTCCAAGCAGGCCTGGGATGAATGGCAGAAGCACCAGACCCTGCTGATCAACGAACGGCGCCTGAACATGATGAACGCCGAAGACCGCAAATTCCTCCAGGCCGAGATGGACAAGTTCCTCTCCGGCGAAGACTACGCCCAGGCCGAAGGCTACGTGCCGCCCAGCGAATAACCACGCACCACACTCACCTGTTGGCGCGGGCGACCCCGTAGGGTGCGTCACAACCTACAAAGGTGCGCACGGCACACCCTACTCACCGCTCAAAACACCGATGCGACACCTAACCACCCGTAATAGTTAAATATTTTTCAAAAACGCGCTTGACACCCCCCCTTCAAATCCGTCTAATAGCCGCCGTTGGCCCGGGTAGCTCAGTCGGTAGAGCAGGGGATTGAAAATCCCCGTGTCGGCGGTTCGATTCCGTCCCCGGGCACCATATACAGAAAAAGGCTCACAGCGATGTGGGCCTTTTTTTTGCCTGCAGAAAAAATGGCTGCCCTCGCTAACCCTGCGCCATCAGCCACACAGAACAGTCAGCCTGCGTGTCCGCAGGCGAGCTGAGCACGGTAACTGTCAAAGAATCCTGGACTGAACGCACGAAGGGCTACGGCCGGGTCAAACACCTCACCATGACGCCGCATACCGAGTCACGCCGCTGCGCGAGCCTACTCGCAAACTGCAGCCCGGACGTGCCTATCAGGGCAATCAAGATCAACACCAACCGACCCGGCACTCGGCTGGCGTTCAGCGGCGCATCATCCCTAATGGCCGCCAACGGTGGTGACTGCTGTGTGACGTTAAAATTAAAAATTGTTCCCGTTAATTTTTGCGTCTACGCGTCAGCAAACTGTAGCCAGGCGACAGCGCGACCAAGCGAGCACCTCCAGGCTGGTAAACGGCTTGGCGGTCACTGAAACGCTATGCTAGGTTGACGCCTCGCCAGGAAGGCCACGCAACGCCTGAGCGCACCCGAACAAGAAGAGGACACCCCATGGCCGAGGCCACGCCCGCGCTGGAAATTCGTGATTTACACAAACGCTACGGCGACCTCGAGGTGCTCAAAGGCATCTCCCTGACTGCTCACGACGGCGCTGTCATCTCCATTCTTGGCTCATCCGGTTCAGGCAAGTCGACCTTTCTGCGCTGCATCAACCTGCTGGAAAACCCGCATAAAGGTCAGATCATCGTCGCAGGCGAGGAGCTCAAGCTTAAAGCCGCAAAAAATGGCGAGCTGGTGGCCGCCGACAGCAAGCAGATCAATCGCATGCGCAGCGAGATCGGCTTCGTCTTCCAGAATTTCAATCTGTGGCCGCACATGAGCGTGCTCGACAACATTATCGAAGCGCCGCGCCGAGTGCTGGGCCTGAGCAAGGCTGAGGCCATCGAACGGGCCGAGGCGCTACTGGCCAAGGTCGGCATCGGCGAAAAACGCCACGTCTACCCCAACCAGCTGTCCGGCGGCCAGCAGCAGCGCGCCGCTATTGCTCGCACCCTGGCCATGCAGCCGAAAGTAATCCTGTTCGATGAGCCAACCTCGGCCCTCGACCCGGAGATGGTACAAGAAGTGCTTAATGTGATCCGCTCGCTCGCCGATGAAGGTCGCACCATGTTGCTGGTTACCCATGAGATGGGCTTTGCCCGTCAGGTATCCAGTGAAGTAGTGTTCCTCCACCAGGGCTTGGTCGAAGAACAAGGCTCACCCGAGCAAGTGTTCGACAACCCGGTCTCGGCACGCTGCAAACAATTCATGTCCGGCAATCGCTAAACACGGAGCAACTCCCGCATGCTGAAATACAAAAAGATTCTGCTGGCCGCGGCCGCCACCCTGGCTTTCGGTACCAGCGCCGTAGCTGCTGACAAACTCAAGATGGGCACCGAGGGCGCTTATCCGCCGTTCAACCTGATCGACGCCAGCGGCCAAGTGGGCGGTTTTGACGTAGAGATCGGCCAGGCCTTGTGCGCCAAGATGCAAGCCGAGTGCGAAGTAGTCACCTCCGACTGGGACGGCATCATCCCGGCCCTCAATGCCAAGAAGTTCGACTTCCTGGTGGCCTCGATGTCGATCACCGAAGAGCGCAAGGTGGCTGTCGACTTCACCGAGCCCTACTACACCAACAAGCTGCAATTCATTGCACCGAAAGGCAGCGACTTCAAGTCCGACAAGGCCAACCTCAAAGGCAAGGTAATCGGCGCCCAGCGTGCCACCATCGCCGGCACCTGGCTGGAAGACAACCTGGACAAGGTAGTCGACATCAAGCTCTACGACACCCAGGAAAACGCCTACCTCGACCTCTCCTCGGGCCGTCTTGATGGCATCCTCGCGGACACATTCGTGCAGTGGGAATGGCTGAAGAGCGACGCCGGCAAGAGCTTCGAATTCAAGGGCGAGCCGGTATTCGACAACGACAAGATTGGCATCGCTGTACGCAAGGGCGACCCGCTGCGCGAGAAGCTGAATACCGCGCTGCAGGCCATCATCGAAGATGGCACCTACAAGAAGATCAACGACAAATATTTCCCGTTCAGCATCTACTGAGCAGCCTGCCCTGCGTCGCCCTAGCGGGCGATGCAGGCTTCTGACCCCCCATGAATTTAGACCTCTACGGATTCGGCCCGGCCCTGGCCGCCGGCACCCTGATGACCATCAAGCTGGCGCTCTGCGCGCTGGCCCTGGGTCTGGTGCTCGGCCTGCTCGGCGCCCTGGCCAAGACTTCGCCGTACAAACCACTGCAATGGTTTGGCGGCACCTATTCGACCATCGTGCGCGGCATCCCCGAGCTGCTCTGGGTACTGCTGATCTATTTCGGCACCGTGCAATTGATGCGCAACCTGGCAGATCTGCTGGGTATCGACAGCCTCGAACTGAGCGCGTTCGCCGCCGGCACCATCGCCCTGGGTATTTGTTTTGGCGCTTACGCCACCGAAGTTTTTCGCGGTGCCATTCTCGCCATCCCCAAGGGTCATCGCGAGGCCGGCCAAGCCCTGGGGATGTCCAGACCACGAATTTTCTGGCGCCTGATCCTGCCGCAAATGTGGCGCATCGCCCTGCCCGGCCTAGGCAACCTGTTCATGATCCTGATGAAAGACACTGCCCTGGTGTCGGTGATCGGCCTGGAAGAAATCATGCGTCGCTCGCAGATCGCCGTGACCTCGAGCAAAGAGCCCTTCACCTTCTTCCTGGTGGCGGCCTTTATCTACCTGGGCCTCACCGTGGTCGCCATGATCGGCCTGCACTTCCTTGAACAGCGAGCCAGTCGCGGCTTCATCAGGAGCAACTCATGAACTGGGAAGTGATTATCAAATGGCTGCCACGCCTGGCCGAAGGCGCGGTGCTGACCCTGGAGCTGGTCGCCATCGCGGTAGTCGCCGGCCTGATTCTGGCAATCCCCATGGGTATCGCTCGGGCATCCAAACATTGGTTTGTTCGCGCAGTGCCCTACGGCTACATCTTCTTCTTCCGCGGCACTCCGCTGCTGGTGCAGTTGTTTCTGGTGTATTACGGCCTGGCGCAGTTCGATGCGGTGCGCGAGGGGCCGCTGTGGCCTTACCTGCGCTCACCTTACTGGTGCGCCATCCTGACCATGACCCTGCACACCGCGGCCTACATCGCCGAAATCCTGCGTGGTGCGATTCAGGCCGTACCGCCAGGCGAAGTGGAGGCGGCCCGCGCCCTGGGCATGGCCCGCTGGCAGACCATGCTCTATATCATTCTGCCGCGCGCCGCACGCATCGGCCTGCCCGCCTACAGCAACGAAGTGATTCTGATGCTCAAGGCCAGCTCCCTGGCCAGCACCGTTACCTTGCTGGAGCTGACCGGGATGGCGCGCACCATCATCGCCCGCACCTACCTGCCGGTGGAGATCTTCTTCGCCGCGGGCATGTTCTACCTGCTGATCGCCTTCCTGCTGGTGCGTGGTTTCAAGCTGCTGGAAAACTGGCTAAGGGTCGACGCCTGCCAGGGCCGCTAACGCGACGGGGCAGCGCCATCCTGACCTGACGACACGACCATGAACGACTCCCCTCTGAGCGGTGATATTCTGCTCCAGCGCTTCCAGGCGCTGGATGCATTTTTGCTGCAGCACCAGGCGCTATGGCAACCGCGACCATTCACCCAGCAGCAACTGCCGTGGGAGCGCCAGCACTCAGAACTCGCGCTCTGGCTCAGATCGCGCAGCCTGGACCAGGCCGAGGCCAGCCACAACCAACCGCACCTGCTCGCCGCACCCGCGCCCTTTACCGAGCTTGCCACCCAAGCGAGCGCCCTGAGCCAAGTCGGCGCCTTCGCGCCACAAGCGCTGCCGCCACTGCCGGCGCGCTTCTCGGTCGACGTACCGGGGCGCAAGTGGCAACAGATCCAGGCCTTCGCCAGCAGCCTGCAGTTTCAACAACCGGTACAACACTGGCTCGACTGGTGCGCCGGCAAAGGCCACCTCGGCCGCATGCTCGCGCATGACGGGCGTCCCCTGACCTGCCTGGAACACAACCCCGAACTGGTACTCAGCGGCCAACTGCTCAGCCAGCGCCTGGGACTCAACGCCCGCCACCTGCAACAAGACGTACTCGACGCCGATGCCGGCGCGCAACTCGGCCATGAGCACACCCCGGTCGCCCTACATGCCTGCGGCGACCTGCATGTACGCCTGATGCGACTCGCCAGCGCGGCCGGCTGCAAGCAATTGGCCATAGCACCGTGCTGCTACAACCGCATCACCGCCCCCTATTACCAGGCACTCTCCGCCACCGCCCAAGCCTCTAACCTGCAACTCTCGCTGGATGACCTGGCTCTGCCACTCAGCGAGACCGTCACCGCCGGCGCCCGCGTGCGCCGCCAGCGCGACCAGTCGATGGCCTGGCGCCTGGCGTTCGACGTACTGCAGCGTGAACTGCGTGGCGTCGACCAGTACCTGCCCACCCCCTCCCTGCCGCCGGCCTGGCTGGCAAAAGACTTCGCCGACTACTGCACCGACCTCGCCGCCCTGAAACAACTGCCCGCGCCAAACGTCGCAACAGACTGGCAACAACTGCAGGCCCAAGGCTGGCAACGACTGGCCCAGGTGCGCAACCTGGAACTGCTACGCGGCTTGTTCCGCCGCCCACTGGAACTCTGGCTGCTGCTCGACCGCGCCCTCTACCTGCAAGAGCAGGACTTCAGCGTGCGCCTCGGCAGCTTCTGCCCAAGCCAGCTCACCCCACGCAACCTGCTGCTGCTCGCCGAACGCAACTGAGCCACTCAAGTTACCCACATTATCTGTGGATAACTGTGTTGATAGATTCTGAGCAGATTCACCT
>JAUSOF010000087.1 GCA_030656145.1 Pseudomonas sp. | reverse complement strand
ATCCTCGTGCAGTTCGCGCTCGCCACCATCGCCATACCAACCCACCGCCGAACCGGACAGCAACACCCGCGGCTTGTTTGCGCGCGCCTGCAACCAGCTCAGCAATTGCTCGGTAAGGCCGATACGACTGGCCCAGAGCAGGCTCTTGCGCTTGCTGCTCCAGGGTCGGTCGGCAATTGGCGCACCCGCCAGGTTGACCACCGCGTCCACCTGTTCGTCGCCCAGCTCTTCGAGCCGGCCGATGCCGCGCACCTGCGCCCCGCAAAGCCCCGCAACCTGCTGCGGACTGCGGCTCCACACGGTCAACTGGTGGCCCTGCAGCGCCCAATGCTGACAAAGACCACGACCGATCAAGCCGGTCCCACCGGTGAGCAATATGTGCATGGCATCCTCCTCGCGTTACGTTAGCCAACCTGATGACCATCAGTCTGACTTATGGCCGGACAACGTGCCTTTAATCCGGCGCAAAATTGTCTTAAACATCGACATGATGTGATTGAATCCGATAATCCCTATACATACAAACAATATTGTATAGGTTTTGTATAAAGCGTAGCCTTGCACAGAAGCTCAAGAGCTAACCGGCAAAGGGCAATCGAGCACACCCGGATGAATGGAAAACGGCCGGGGCAGGCACGCACTACTGGAGATTACCGGCTCAGTTAAAGCTGCGGGTCGTGCCCATTGGGACGGCAGCGCCGAAGCCGCGGTCAATCGCGACCTGACCAGTAAGCCGCCAACCCGGACTTACGCTGCCGATAGCGATAAACCAGCAAGATCCGTTGCGCCGTGATCTGCGCAGCCCGCCCAGCACGTGATACGAGATTTCATGAGTGACATGACACCAATCGACCCACTGAAGCACGCTGCTAGCGAGCAGCTTGCCGAGGTCGATTGCAACGCTGCATAGTTGAGCGCAGTAGCTTTTTTTCAGCCTGCGAGCGCCCTGAAGTCAAGAGGTAAACATGACCGCACCCATCGCCATCATCGGTACCGGCATCGCCGGTCTGTCCGCCGCCCAAGCGTTGCACGCCGCCGGACATGAGGTTCAGTTGTTCGATAAAAGCCGCGGCAGCGGCGGCCGCATGGCCAGCAAACGCAGTGATGTCGGCGCCCTCGATCTGGGCGCGCAATACTTCACTGCGCGCGACCGGCGCTTTGTCGATGTGGTTCAGCAATGGCAGGCCCGTGGTTGGGTCGCCGAATGGACACCGAACCTCTATCACAGCCGTAACGGTCAACTCAGTGCCTCGCCAGACGAACAGGTGCGCTGGGTCGGCAGCCCACGCATGAG
>JAUSOF010000084.1 GCA_030656145.1 Pseudomonas sp. | reverse complement strand
GCAGCTGGAAAACGCCGCCGAGATCGGCCTGGAACACAACCTCGGGCTGACCTGCGACCCGGTCGGCGGCCTGGTCCAGGTGCCGTGCATCGAGCGCAACGCGATCGCCGCAGTGAAGGCGATCAATGCCGCGCAACTGGCTTTGCGCGGCGACGGTCAGCACTTCATCTCGCTCGATCGGGTGATCCGCACCATGCGCGACACCGGCGCCGACATGCACGACAAGTACAAGGAAACCTCGCGCGGTGGCCTGGCCGTCAGCGCCATCGAGTGTTGAGTCAAGGCACCCAGTCAGCCGGTTGAGGCGGCGTCGATACCGGCCATGGCCGCCCTGTTTTTGGCCATGGCCGGGGTGCTTGTTAGCTTTTGGTGCGCGTTCGCCTGGACGCTTGCATCGGCCGCTGTGACCGCCCGGTCATTCGGCCTGTTACTGGGGCGTTACCGTGGTTATTCCCGCGCGTAACGAGGTGACATCGGGGGTTTCGGCGAGTGCTACCGAAATGCTCAGGAGCCCCGCCCACCGGGTTCTCGCGGTCGCAAACAGAATGCTCTTGTCGCTCCTGCCAACGCCTTGTAGTACGGGCCTCGGACAACGCTGCGTATTTATATTGAACGTCCAAACAATATAGGCACGACCTTTGCAAATTATTCCAGGCCATCTGGGGCAGCGATTTACCAGAACCACAAGAATAGAGCCCCGCCATGAGCGCCGGCTCAACACCGTGTTTTGCTTTTGCGTGAGGGTTTGCTTTATGTCGCCGTTCAATCCAGGGGCACAGCCCCAGAACCGTGTGCCGCAGTCCATCGGTTTTCTCCTGCTGGACAACTTCACCCTGATCTCCCTGGCCTCGGCAATCGAGCCCCTGCGCATGGCCAACCAGTTGTCCGGTAAGGAGCTTTACCGCTGGCATACCCTGACCCAAAGCGGCCTGCCAGTGTGCGCCAGCGACGGTCTGCAGATCACCCCGGATGCCGGCCTGAGCAATGCGCCAGTGCTGGATGCGGTACTGGTCTGCGGCGGCGTGGATATCCAGCACAGCGTCACCCGCGAACACCTGCACTGGCTGCAGGGCCAGGCGCGCCATGGTCGCCAGATGGGCGCGGTATGCACCGGCAGTTGGGCTCTGGCCAAGGCGGGCTTGCTCGACGGGTACGAATGCAGCGTGCACTGGGAAGTCCTCGCGGCGATGCAGGAAGCCTGTCCGCGGGTCATCGTTACCACGCGCCTGTTCTCGATCGACCGCACGCGCTACACCTCGTCGGGCGGCACCGCACCGATGGACATGATGCTGCACCTGATCGGCCGCGAGCATGGTCGCGAATTGGCGGCGGCGATCTCTGACATGTTCATCTACGAGCGCATCCGCAACGAGCAGGATCATCAGCGTGTGCCGCTCAAGCACATGCTTGGCACTAATCAGCCGAAGTTGCAGGAAATAGTCGTATTGATGGAGGCCAACCTGGAGGAGCCGATTGACCTCGATGGCCTGGCCAGCTATGTCGATGTCTCGCGCCGTCAGCTCGAACGATTGTTCCAGAAATACCTGCACTGCTCGCCGTCGCGCTATTACCTCAAGCTGCGCCTGATCCGTGCGCGTCAGTTGCTCAAGCAGACCTCGATATCGATCATCGAGGTGGCCTCGGTGTGCGGCTTCGTGTCCACCCCGCACTTCTCCAAATGCTACCGGGAATACTTCGGTATCCCGCCGCGCGACGAGCGCAGCGGGCAGAACCAGGGTGGCGTGAGGTCTTTGATCCCTCTGCCAGAAGACCTGCTGCGGCCGGCCTCGGCTTCAGCGCTGGCTGCGATGAGCCGCGCGCAAGGCGAGTCGACCTTTGCCAGCGTGCGGCTCTAGCGTCGCAACAGCGTTGAAATGACGCTCGAATGCCAGGCCTTGCCGGGAATGGTCGGTTCAAGTTGAGTCCTTGAATTGACCGTGGCCGGCGCTGGCGCGCAAGACCTTGAGCGCGGCTATCGCGACTCAAGCCTCTCCCGCAAAAACCTGCGATCGGGCCTGGTGGTCAGCGTGCCGGGATGAACACCGGGCTGCCGTCTATCTCACAGGTCAGCAGGCGCTGGCCGTAGAGCTGCTCCAGTGCCGCCGGCTGCAGCATGTCGGCCACTGGCCCCCAGCAGGCCTCGCCGTCGGAGTAGAGCAGGAGGATCTGATCGCACCAGCGGGCAGCCAGATTGAGGTCGTGCAGGCACATGAATACCGCGCAGCCTGCGCTCGCCTGCGCCGCGAGTAACTCGAGCACGGCGACCTGGTGATGCAAGTCCAGGTGATTGGTCGGCTCGTCCGCCAGCCACAGCGCCGGTGCCTGGGTCAGCACGGTGGCGATGGCCACGCGCTGGCGTTCGCCGCCGGACAGGGTGCTGACCAGGCGCTCGCTCAGGTGCGCCACATCCAGGCGGCTCAGCGCCTGTTGGGCCGCTAGCAGGTCTGCGGCACCCTCCATTTGCCAGGCCGGCAGGAAGGGGTGGCGGCCGATCAGCGCGGTCTCCAGCACCGTGGCGGGAAAGCCGTCCTGGCGCTCCTGGAACACCAGGCCCAGGCGCTGGGCGATCTGCCGCCGGCTGAGACGCGCGAGCGGCTGGTCGTCCAGCAGCACCTCGCCCGCGCGGGGCGCCAGGAGCCCGGCCAGGGTGTGCAACAGGGTGGTCTTGCCCGCACCGTTGGGCCCCAGCACGCCCCAGACCTGGCCGGGCAGCAGGCTGAAATTCAGCGCTCGGCCGTTGGCGCGCCCTGGTACGTCGATCACTAGTTCGCGGGTCTGCAGGCGGCTCATCAGCGGCTCCGGTGCAGCAGGTAGAGGAAAGTCGGCACCCCGAGCAGCGCGGTGATCACCCCCACGGGCAGCTGTTCCGGCGCGATTACCGTGCGCGCCAGGGTGTCGGCCAGCACCAGCAGGATGCCGCCGCTCAAGGCGCAGGCGGGCAATATCAGGCGCTGGTCGTTGCCCAGCAGCAAACGCAGCATGTGCGGCACCACCAGACCGACAAAACCGATGCTGCCGGCACTGGTGACCGCCAGTGCGGTCAGCAGGCTGGCGATCACGTAGATGCTCCATTCCAGTGGACGCACCGCCACCCCCAGCGCCGCCGCCTGCAGCGGGCCGCGCGCCAGCACATTGAGGCTGCGGCCCAGCGGCAGCAGCAGCAGGCTCACGCCGAGCAGCAGGCCGAGCGCGGGCCAGGGCGTGCGTGCATAAGACAGGTCACCCATCAGCCAATAGAGCATGCCGGGCAGGCGTTCGGCCGGGCTGATCGCCAGCATCAGGGTGATGATCGCGCCCCAGCCAGACGCCACCACCACGCCGGTCAGTAGCAGCCGTGATGGGGTCCAGCTGCCAGTGCCGTGGGCCAGGCCAAACACCAGCAGGGTGGCGAGAAACGCCCCGGCGAAGGCCGAGCCGGAGATCAGCAAGCCGCCGAAACCCGCCAGCATGGCCAGCAGTGCGCCGACTGCGGCACCGCCGGACAGGCCGAGCACGTAGGGGTCAGCCAGCGGGTTGCGCAGCAGCACCTGCATCAGCGCCCCGGCTACTGCCAGCAAACCACCAGTGGCGAAGGCCGAGAGGGTACGTGGCAAACGCAGTTCGAAGATCAGGGTGCGCTGCAGGTCGCTGCCTTGCCCGGCCAGCGTAGTCAATACATCGACCAGGCTCAGGGCGCTGCTGCCGACGCTGACCGACAGCGTCATGGCGGCCAGCGCGACCAGCCCGAGCATGCTTAGCAGCCAGCCGCGCGAGCGCAGAGGGCCAGTCTTGAGCGTGCCGGCGGCGGGTTTAGCGACGTGCACGGGCTGTCTCCAGGCTTTCGCAGAGCAAGCGGCTGCCCGCCAGCAGGCGCGGGGTGGGGCGTTGCACCAGCGACGGCGGGATGAAGAACAGATTGTCGTGCTGCACGGCCTGCAGGCCAGGATAGGCGCGCCACTCGGTCAGCCAGTCGCGGTTCTCCTCACCCATGCCACCGGCCAGGATGGCGTGTGGATTGGCAATCAGCACGGCTTCGAGACCGATGCGCGGGATCTGCCGCGGCAGATCGGCGAAGACATTGCGCCCGCCACACAGGCGGATGACCTGGCCGATCAGATGGGACTCGTTCACCGTCATCAACGGTTTGTTCCAGACCTGGTAGAACACCGTCACCGGCTCGGCTGAACGGTACTGCTCGGCCAGCTCGGCCATGCCCTGGCGAAACTGCTGGGCGGCCTGCTGGCCTACTGTCTCGCTGTCGGTCAGGCGCGCCAGGCGCTCAATGGCCTGCGAGATGCCCTCGATATTTTTCGGTTCGAGATAAAACATCGGTATGCCGAAATCTTCCAGGGCCGCCATTTGCTCGGCGGGGTTGCCACTGCCCCAGACGATCGCCAAGTCGGGTTGCAGGGTCAGCAAGCGCTCCAGATCCAGGCGGCTGTGACCGCCCACCGATGGCAGCGCACGCGCCTCGGGCGGATAGTCGCTGAAGGCCACCACGGCCACCACACGATCACCGCCGCCGGCCGCGAAGACCAGCTCGGTGGCGCCTGGCGACAGCGCGGCGATGCGTTGCGCTGGCGCCGCCAGGCACAGTTCGCGCTGCGCATCGTCGACCACGCAGATCGGTGCCGCCAGCAGCACTGGCGCCAGCAGTGTCGCCGCGAGGCCGACAAGCCAGGCCGGCAAGCCGCGCGGGCGGACCAATAATAAGTGCATGTTGTCCCCTGATGGCGCGCAGATTCTCACCGTGATAGTGCCGTTGGTCCCGCGAGTGAGCGCAACCTAACAACCGACCGGGATAGGGTCAATGTCGATCTACCCTAGGCGGTTCGCCAAGCGCCGCTGCGCTGGCGATAAAATCGCTGCTGGCCCCTCGAGCGTCGGATCAAGCCTGGTGCGTGGGCGCACGGGGCTGCGCGTCGTTGCCTGGCGGTATGCAGCGCTCTGCGGATGGACGTTGCCGGCGCGAGTCTCTAGACTCGCGCCCTCTTGCTTCAGGTGACCGCTGGCAATGGCTGGCGGTGAAACTGGGAAGTCGGTGCGTTGTGCGTGCTCACGCCAACAATTCCGACGCTGCCCCCGCAACGGTAGACGAGTCAAGCCAGCGCTTTTTCAACCACTGTGCTTTTAGGTGTCTGTCGACGTTAACGCTGTTCTGCTGCGCAAAGCCGAGTTTTGGCTATTTCTTCGCAACGAACGGACAAACCCGACAGTAGCCTCGCATGGGAAGGTGCGTTTGGTGGTGTTCCGCCTGTTTGGAACACCGCTCGTAAGCCCGGAGACCGGCCTGTCGCAGTCCATGGCATCGCGGAGGGCGTTGTCGGGCGTGTGGCTGCGCCGTTGCAGATCATTCGTCGCTGGTTCTCCGCGTGTCTTTCTCAGCAAATCGCCCGGGTGGGGCGACGGAGCTACGACGCGATGAGCAATGCCTTGTACAAGCCGGCAGCCATGCTGCTGTGCGCTATTCCCTGTATCTCCCAGGCCCATGCGGCCGAACATGCCTGGCTTGACGACCAGCTGGTGACCGCCACCCGTACCGTGCAGACCGCGCAGCAGAGCCTGGCCGCGGTGACGGTGTTCGACCGCGCGCAGATCGAGCAGAGCCAGGCCAGCTCCCTGCCCGAGTTGCTGCAGAAGGTGCCGGGCGTGTCCCTGACCAACAACGGCGGGCCGGGCAAGAACACCGCGCTGTACATGCGCGGCACCAATGCCAGTCATGTACTGGTGCTGGTCGACGGGATCAAGATCGGCTCGGCCACCTCCGGAGGCGCTGCGCTGCAGGATCTGCCCCTGGAGCTGATCGAACGGATCGAGGTGGTGCGCGGGCCGCGTTCCAGCCTGTACGGCTCGGAAGCCATCGGCGGGGTGATCCAGATCTTCACCCGCAGGGGCGATGCCAGCGGCGCCAAGCCGTTCTTCTCCGCCGGCTACGGCACCCACGACAGCTACAGTGGCAGCGCCGGAGTCTCCGGTGGCGCGGGTAGCGGCTGGTACAGCCTGGCCCTAAGCGGCCTGGACACCGACGGCATCAACGTCAAGCCGATCGGCAGCAGCGGTTATGAGGACGATAGCGACGGTTACCGCAACCTGTCCGGCGCGTTGAGCGGCGGTTATCGCTTCGCCAATGGCCTGGAACTGGACGCCAACCTGCTGCAGGCCAAATCCCACAACGATTACGACCAGGTCAACAGCAGACGCACCTCTGGCTTTCGCGCCCATGCCGACAATCTGTCCACGGTAGTCGGTAGCCGCGCCCGCTTCACCCCGCTCGAACCCTGGGCGGTGACCCTGCAGCTTGGACGCAGCGAGGACAAGTCCGATGCCTACCAGGACGGGGCTTTTTACTCACGCTTTGACAGCCGCCGCGACAGCGCCAGCTGGCAGAACGATCTGACCCTGGCCGTCGGGCATACCCTGACCCTGGGTGCCGATCACCAGCGCGACCAGGTCAACGGCAGTACCGCCTACGCCGAGGACTCACGCGACAACAGCGGCGCCTTTGTCCAGTACCTCGGTGAGGTCGGCCGGCACAACTGGCAAATGGCGTTGCGCGGCGATGACAATCAGCAGTTCGGCCAGCACGCCACCGGCAATATTGGTTACGGCTATGCGCTGAGCGACTGGTTGCGCGCGACCCTCAACTATGGCTCGGCGTTCAAGGCGCCAACCTTTAACCAGTTGTATTACCCCGGTTTCGGTAATCCGGATCTCGATGCGGAAACCTCCAGGAGTCTGGAAGTGGGTCTGGCGGCGGAGCATGCCTGGGGGCACTGGGCGGTGAATGCCTACCGTACCGAGATCGCAGACCTGATCGCCACCGTTACCACCCAGATCAATAACAGAAGCGTGAGCCAGGCCGAGGGGGTGGACGATGCACGCATTCGTGGTGTCGAACTGCTGCTGGGCAGCGAGCTGCTGGGATGGCGCTGGCAGGCTAACTACAGCGTGATGGAGGCCGAGAACCGGTCACGGCGCGTCAAAAATGGCATCGCTTACTACGGCAAGGATCTCAACCGGCGGCCGAGCCAGTTGTTCAATCTTGACCTTGACCGCAACTTCGGTGGCCTTGGCCTCGGCGCCAGTCTGCACGCGCAGAACGCCACCTATGACGATCTGGAAAACCAGAAAGAGCTGTCCGGCTTCGCCACCCTCGACCTGCGTAGCGAATATCGCCTCAGCCCCGAGTGGCGCTTGCAGGCGCGCATTGCCAACCTGCTGGACGTCGACTATGCGACCGTCGAAGGCTTCAACCAGCCCGGCCAGGCGGTCTACCTGACCGTGCGCTACCAGGCGCTTTGAGCCAGCCACCGATTCTGGAGCTACATGGATGCAGTTATCACTCCCTCCCCAGCGGCCAATCGGTATCGGCCTGGCGGGCATTCTCTATATTGGCGCCCGCTTCTGGCAGGGCGCGCAACTGCAATTTGAGGTGAAGTCATGAGCGAATCGAGCGAACGCGACGCACGGCATAAGGCGCGCATGGCGCGCAAGAAGGCGCTGATCGACCAGAAGATCGCCCAGGCCCAGGATCAATACGGCCTGCTGCTGGTGCACAGCGGCAATGGCAAGGGCAAGAGCAGCAGCGCCTTCGGCATGGTGGCGCGCGCCCTTGGGCATGGCATGAAGGTCGGCGTGGTGCAGTTCATCAAGGGCGCGGCCAGCACCGGCGAAGAGACGTTCTTTCGCCGTTTCCCTGATGAAGTCAGTTACCACGTGATGGGTGAGGGATTTACCTGGGAAACCCAGGACCGCCAGCGTGACATCGACAAGGCTCACGAGGCGTGGCAAGTGGCGCGCCAGTTGCTCAGCGACCCGGGCATCGGCCTGGTGGTGCTGGACGAGCTGAATATCGCCCTGAAATACGGCTACCTGGAGCTGGAGACTGTGCTCGCCGATATCGAGTCGCGGCCGCTGCTGCAGCATGTGGTGGTGACCGGGCGTGGCGCCTTGCCGGGTCTGATCGAGGCGGCGGATACCGTCACCGAAATGAGCCTGGTCAAGCATGCGTTCAAAGCTGGCGTCAAGGCGCAGCAAGGGGTGGAGTTCTGATGCTCTCGCCACCAATACGCCGGGCGCTTCGTCAGCGCCACTTGCCGTACCAAAGCGTACTGTCTGCGTGGCGCTTCCTCGCGCGCAGCGCAGTGGCTGACGAGAGGTCGCGATGAGCGCTAGAAGCTGCCCGGCGCTATTAATTGCCGCACCCGCTTCGGGGCAGGGCAAGACCACGGTCACCGCCGCCCTGGCGCGCTTGCACAGCCGTCAGGGCAAGCGGGTACGGGTGTTCAAGTGTGGGCCGGACTTTCTTGACCCGATGATTCTCGCCCGGGCCAGCGGCGCGCCGGTGTATCAGCTCGATCTGTGGATGGTGGGCGAGGCCGAGAGCCGCCGCCTGCTCTGGCAGGCGGCGGGCGTGGCCGACCTGATCCTGATCGAAGGGGTGATGGGGTTGTTCGATGGCACGCCGTCGGCGGCCGACCTGGCGCGGCGCTTCAATGTGCCGGTGCTGGCGGTGATCGACGCTTCGGCCATGGCCCAGACCTTCGGCGCCATGGCCCACGGCCTGGCGACTTTTCAGCCGGGCTTGCCGTTTTCCGGGGTGCTCGGTAACCGGGTCGGCAGCACCCGGCATGGCGAGATATTGCGCGATGCGCTGCCTGAGTCTATCCGCTGGTACGGCGCCCTGCCGCGCAGTGCCGAAGTCGGCTTGCCGAGCCGTCACCTGGGCTTGGTGCAGGCTGCTGAGTTGGCCGATCTGGATGCCCGTCTGGATGCCGCCGCCGATGCCCTGGCTGCCAGTGCCGATGTGGCCTTGCCGCCGGCGGTCGAGTTCGCGGTGCCCGCGCCGTGTGAGATCCCGGCCTTGCTCGCCGGGGTGCGCATCGGCGTGGCCCGCGACAGTGCCTTTGCCTTTCTCTACCAGGCCAACCTGGATCTGCTGGGCGAGCTGGGCGCTGAGTTGCATTTCTTCTCGCCGCTGGCCGATCAGGTGCTGCCTGAGGTCGACAGCCTCTACCTGCCCGGAGGCTACCCGGAGTTGCATTTGGCGCAGCTCGAGGCCAATCAGGCCATGGCCCAGGCGATTCGCGATCATCACGCAGCCGGCAAGCCGATCCACGCCGAGTGTGGCGGCATGCTCTATCTACTCGACCGGCTGACCGACAAGCAGGGCGTCAGTGGCCGTATGCTCGGACTGCTGGCGGGCGAGGCGACCCTGCAGCCACGCATGACGGCCATGGCCCTGCAGCATGCCGAATTGCCCGAGGGTCAGTTGCGCGGCCACAGTTTTCATTACTCCGCGTTGACCAGCACGCTTGCTCCGCTCACTCGCGGCGAGTGCCCGAACTACAAACGCACCGCCGAGGCGGTCTATCGCGAGGGGAGGCTGACGGCCTCCTATATTCACTTTTATATGCCTTCAGACCCCGTCGCCGCGGCCGCGCTGTTTCGCCCCTGTGAGCAGCCATGAACGCGCATGCCTTCAGTGCCGAGGAGCGTGCGGCGGTGTATCGCGCCATTGCCGAGCGGCGCGACATGCGCCACTTCTGTGGCGGCGCGGTGGCCCCCGAACTGCTCGCGCGCCTGCTCGAGGCCGCGCATCAGGCGCCCAGTGTCGGGTTGATGCAGCCCTGGCGCTTTATCCGCATTACCCGCCCGGCGTTACGTACGGCGATCCAGGCCCTGGTGGAAGAAGAGCGGCTGCGCACCGCCGAAGCCCTGGGCGAGCGCGCCGATGAATTCATGCAGCTCAAGGTCGAGGGTATCGGCGACTGCGCCGAACTGCTGGTGGTCGCCTTGATGGATGGCCGCGAGGCCCATGTCTTTGGCCGGCGCACCCTGCCGGAAATGGACCTGGCCTCCATGGCCTGCGCGATCCAGAACCTCTGGCTGGCCGCCCGCGCCGAAGGCCTGGGGATGGGCTGGGTGTCGTTGTTCGAGCCACAAGCATTGGCCGAGTTGTTGGCCATGCCGCCGGGCAGCAAGCCGCTGGCGGTGCTTTGTCTGGGGCCGGTGACGGAGTTTTATCCGCTGCCGATGCTGGTGCAACAGGGCTGGGCCGAACCGCGGTCATTGAGTGAACTGCTGTTTGAGGATCAATGGGGCAAGCATGCACAGTGAAGTCGGCGAGGGGCGGGCATGAGCCTGATATTTAGTGCCGTGGCCGGCGTGGTCCTGGACGGGCTGCTCGGCGAGCCTAAGCGCTGGCATCCGCTGGTGGCCTTCGGTCGCCTGGCTGCGCGCATCGAACAGCGCTTCAACGCCGGCGGCAGTGGCTGGCGCAGCCATGGCGTCAGCGCCTGGTGCCTGGCGGTGTTGCCCCTGACCCTGCTGGTCGGGGTGCTGGCGCAGGTGGCGTCTATTGGCTGGGTGGTGGAGATTCTCGCCCTGTATGCCGCCCTCGGCTTGAAGAGCCTGGGTGAACATGCGCGGCCGGTGGCCCAGGCCCTGCGCCTGGGCGATCTGCAACTGGCGCGCGAGCGGGTCGGCTATATGGTCAGCCGCAACACCGCCGCGCTGGATGCCACAGGTGTGGCCCGTGCCGGCACCGAGTCGGTACTGGAAAACGGCTCGGATGCGGTATTCGCCGCCTTGTTCTGGTTCCTCGTCGCTGGCGCGCCGGGCGTGGTGCTGTATCGCCTGAGCAATACCCTGGACGCCATGTGGGGCTACCGCAACGAGCGCTACGAGCGTTTCGGCTGGGCCGCGGCGAAGATCGACGATGGGCTCAACTACGTCCCCGCCCGGCTGGTGGCGCTGACCTATGCACTGCTCGGCAAGACTGCCCTGGCCCTGCGTTGTTGGCGGCAGCAGGCGCCGCAGTGGGACAGCCCGAATGCCGGCCCGGTGATGGCGGCCGGTGCCGGCGCGCTCGGCGTGAGCCTGGGTGGTGCGGCCGAGTACCACGGCGAGCTGCATGTACGGCCCGACCTCGGGGCAGGGCCACCGCCCAGGGCGCGCGATATCGAGCGGGCACTCAATCTGGTCAATGGTGGCGTGCTGCTGTGGCTGGCGCTGCTGATTATCTGGGGGCTCTGCCGTGTTTAAGTCGGGCGGGCTTGAACATGGCGGCCGCCTGCGCGCGGCGTCCCAGCGTTATGGCATTGCCCTGGCCGATTGGCTGGACCTGTCCACCGGTATCGCGCCCTACGGCTGGCCGCTGCCGCTGATTCCAGCTACGGCCTGGACCCGTCTGCCCGAGCAGAATGACGGTCTGGAAATCGCCGCACGGGATTATTACGGGGTGGCCAATCTGCTGCCGGTGGCCGGCTCCCAGGCGGCGATCCAGGCGCTGCCACGGCTGCTGCGTAATGCCCGGGTCGGCATCGTTTCGCCCGCCTATGCCGAGCATGCGGCAGCCTGGCAGCGTGAAGGCCATCGCGTGCTGGAGCTCAGCGAAGCCGGGGTCAATCGCGCGCTGGAGCGTCTCGATGTGCTGCTGCTGATCAACCCGAACAACCCCACCGGCCGCTGCTTCGCACCGGCGCAACTGCTCAGCTGGCATGCACGCCTGGCCGAGCGCGGCGGCTGGCTGGTGGTCGACGAGGCCTTTATCGACTGCACCCCGGCGCACAGCCTGGCGGCGTTCAGCGAGCGGCCAGGGCTGATCGTATTGCGCTCGTTCGGCAAGTTCTTCGGCATGGCCGGCATCCGCCTGGGCTTCGTCCTGGCGCAACCGGCGCTGCTCGAACAGCTGGCCGAGCTGCTCGGGCCCTGGACCGTCAGCGGCCCGAGCCGGGTGGTGGCAATGGCGCTGTTGCAGGATCACGCCGGGCAGCAGGTGCAACGCCAACGTTTGCACGGCGACAGCGAGCGTTTGGCCGCGTTGCTCTGCGCCAATGGTTTAGCGCCGACCGGCGGCTGCGCATTGTTTCAGTGGCTGGTTGCGGCGCAAGCGGCGCTGCTGCACGAATTTCTCGCCGGCAACGGCATCCTTACCCGCCTGTTCGCCAGTCCTGTGAGCCTGCGTTTCGGCCTGCCGCCGGACGAGTCGGGCTGGCAGCGGCTGGAGCAGGCTTTACAGGTATTTGCCAAGGAGTTTGTATGAGCAACGGAATGTCAGTCACCGCAGTGCCGGCCACGTTGATGGTCCAAGGCACGACTTCGGACGCTGGCAAGAGCACTCTGGTGACTGCGTTGTGCCGCTGGCTCAAGCGCCAGGGCGTCAGCGTGGTGCCATTCAAACCGCAGAACATGGCGCTCAACAGTGCCGTGACCGCCGACGGCGGCGAGATCGGCCGCGCCCAGGCGGTGCAGGCCCAGGCCGCCGGGTTGGCGCCGCATACCGACATGAACCCGGTGCTGCTCAAGCCCAACAGCGACACCGGCGCCCAGGTGATCATCCACGGCCGCGCCCTGAGCAACATGGATGCAGCGGCCTACCACGACTACAAACAGGTGGCGATGCAGGCTGTGCTGCAGTCGCACCGGCGCCTGTCGGCAAGCTATGCGGTGGTGATGGTCGAGGGCGCCGGCTCGCCAGCGGAGATCAACCTGCGTGCCGGCGATATCGCCAACATGGGCTTCGCCGAAGCGGTGGATTGCCCGGTGATCCTGATCGCCGACATCGACAAGGGCGGCGTGTTCGCCCATCTGGTCGGCACCCTCGACCTGCTCAGCCCATCGGAGCAGGCGCGTATCCAGGGCTTCGTGATCAACCGTTTTCGCGGCGACATCGCCCTGCTGCAACCGGGCCTGGATTGGCTGCAGCAGCGCACCGGCAAGCCGGTACTGGGGGTGCTGCCCTACCTGATGGACTTCCACCTGGAAGCCGAGGACGCCATCGACACCCGGCAGATCGCCAAGGCCGCCGAAACCATCAGGGTGGTGGTGCCGGTGCTGCCGCGCATCAGCAATCACACCGACTTCGATCCGCTGCGCCTGCACCCGCAGGTCGAGCTGGTGTTCGTCGGCCCCGGTCAAGCGATCCCGGCGGCCGACCTGATCATCCTGCCCGGCTCGAAAAGCGTGCGCGCCGACCTGGCTTTCCTCCGTGAGCAGGGCTGGGGCGCGGCCATCGACAGGCACCTGCGCTATGGCGGCAAGCTGCTCGGTATCTGCGGCGGCCTGCAGATGCTCGGTCAGCAGATTCACGACCCGCTCGGCCTGGAGGGCGCCGCTGGCAGCAGCCCAGGCCTGGGTCTGCTGGATTTCGCCACAGTGCTGGAACCCGATAAACAGCTGCGCAACGTCAGTGGCCTTTTGTGCCTGGAAAACGCGCCGGTATCCGGTTACGAGATCCATGCCGGGGTCAGCAGCGGTATTGGCCTGGAAACGGTCGCCGTACGCCTGGACGATGGGCGCTGCGACGGTGCCCTGAGCGCCGACGGTCAGGTGCTCGGCACCTACCTGCACGGCCTGTTCGAGTCGAGCCAGGCATGCGCCGCGTTGTTACGCTGGGCCGGGCTGGATGATGTGCAGACGGTCGACTACCACGCCCTGCGCGAGCGCGACATCGAGCGTCTGGCCGATCTGGTCGAGGCGCACCTGGATACCGAGCGGCTGCGCAAGCTGTGCGGGCTGGCGTAGGCCGCGCGCACCAATGGACATGCGAATGGTGCGCACGGCGCACCCTACGGGAGAAACAATGCATGAACTGATATTAGGCGGTGCCCGTTCCGGCAAGAGTCGCCTGGCCGAGAAACTGGCCGACGACTCTGGCCTGGCGGTGACCTATATCGCCACCAGCGAGGCACTCGACGCTGAGATGAGCGCGCGCATTCAGCAACATCGCCAGCGCCGGCCGGCGCATTGGGGGTTGCTGGAAGAGCCGCTCGAACTGGCGCGCGTGCTGCGCGAACAGGCCGCAGCAGATAAATGCCTGCTGGTCGACTGCCTGACCCTGTGGCTAAGCAACCTGCTGATGCTCGATGACCCGGCACGCCTGGAGGCTGAGTGCGCGGCCCTGTTGGAGTGCCTGCCTGGTTTGCCGGGGCGCATCCTGCTGGTCAGCAATGAGACCGGTCTCGGCGTAGTGCCGCTGGGCGAGCTGAGCCGCCGTTATGTCGACCAGGCCGGCTGGCTGCACCAGGCCCTGGCTGAACGTTGCCAGCGCGTGATCTTCACCGTGGCGGGTCTGCCCATGCTGCTGAAGGGAGAACCCTTATGAACGATGCCCGCTGGTGGCAGGAGCCTTGTCGACAACCTGACGCGGCCAGCGAGGCCGCCGCCCGCGCCCGTCAGGCGCAGCTGACCAAACCGGCGGGTGCGCTCGGCCAGTTGGAGGAACTGGCGATTCGCCTGGCGGGCCTGCAAGGTCGCGAGTGCCCGCGGATCGACCGGCCCCGCCTGGCCCTGTTTGCCGGCGACCATGGCGTGGTCGAGGAAAATATCTCGCTGTTCCCGCAGTCTGTTACCGGGCAGATGCTGCATAACTTCGTCGCTGGCGGCGCGGCCATCAGCGTGCTGGCCAGGGTTCAGGGGTTGCCGCTGGAGCTGGTCGACCTGGGCACGGTCGACCTCAGCCTCAACCTGCCGGGTGTGCGTCACCTGCGCATTGCCCCAGGCACCGCCAATTTCAGCCGCACCGCGGCGATGACGCTCGAGCAATGCCAAGCGGCCCTGCACGCCGGCCGCGAGACGCTGCAGCGGGCCAGTCGGCGTGGCTGCGACCTGTTTCTCGCTGGCGAGATGGGCATCGGCAACACCACCGCCGCCAGCGCCCTGGCCTGTGCCTTGAGCGGCTTGCCGCCAGCCCGCCTGGTCGGCAGCGGCACCGGTCTGGATAGCGCCGGTGTGGCGCGCAAACAGGCGGTGCTGGAACGCAGCCTGGCCCTGCATGGCACGGCCCTGGACGATCCATTCGAGGCGCTGCGGCGGGTCGGCGGGCTGGAGCTGGCGGCGCTGACCGGCAGCTACCTGGCCTGCGCCCAGTTGGGTATTGCGGCGTTGGTCGATGGCTTCATTTGCAGCGCCGCCGCGCTCTGTGCGGTGCGCCTGAACCCCGATTGTCGGCCCTGGTTGCTGTTCGCCCATACCAGCGCCGAGAGCGGTCATGGCGCGCTGCTCGAAGTGTTGCAGGCCACGCCGCTGATCGGTCTGGGCCTGCGCCTGGGCGAGGGCAGTGGCGCTGCGCTGGCATTGCCACTGGTGCGCCTGGCGTGCGAGCTGCACAGCGGTATGGCGACCTTCGCCGAAGCGCAGATAGAGGAGCGATGCTGATGAGCGTGCAACTGGATTTGCTGCGTCATGGTGTGACCGAGCTGGGCGGTGGCTTGCGCGGCAGCCTGGACGACGAGTTGACGGCCGAGGGCTGGGCGCAGATGCGCGCCGCAGTGGTGCTGGGCGGGCCTTGGCAGGCGCTGGTCAGTTCGCCGTTACGTCGCTGCGCCGCCTTTGCCGAAGAACTGGCGGCCCGCCTGGAACTGCCACTGCATATCGAGGCGGATCTGCGCGAGCTGCATTTCGGTGCCTGGGAAGGACGCAGCGCGGCCGACCTGATGCACGATCAGGCCGACGAACTGGGTCGCTTCTGGGCCGATCCCTATGCCTTTACCCCACCCCAGGGTGAGCCGCTGCAGCAATTCGAGGCGCGCATCGACGCCGCTCTGCAGCGCCTGCGCCAGACCCATGGCCGTCGGCGCGTGCTGGTGGTCAGTCACGGCGGGGTGATTCGCCTGCTGCTGGCGCGCGCCCGCGGGCTGCCGCGCAGCCAGTTGCTGGCGGTGGAGGTGGCGCATGCCTCGCTGCACGGCGTGACCCTCGGCGCCACGCCGTCCGCGCTGCATGAGCGCAGTCTGAACGGGGAGGCTTGAGCATGCCGGCCCTGCAACCGCTGTTGATCGCCCTGCAGTTTCTCACCCGTATTCCGATCCGCCTGGCGGGTATGCCGACGGCCGAGCAGCAGGGCCGCTCGCTGCTCTACTATCCGCTGGTCGGCTTGTTGCTCGGCGGCCTGCTCTGGCTGCTGCAGCAGCTGCTGGCTGGAACTGCGCCACTGCTCCAGGCGGCATTGTTGCTGGCCGCCTGGGTGGCGCTGAGCGGCGGGCTGCACCTGGACGGCCTGGCCGACAGCGCCGATGCCTGGGTGGGCGGGATGGGTGACCGCGAGCGCACCCTGGCATTGATGAAAGACCCCTGCTGCGGGCCAATGGCGGTGGTGGTGCTGCTGCTGGTGCTGCTGCTCAAGTTCGCGGCGTTAGTGGCCCTGCTTGAGAGCGGGACGCTGGCGGCACTGTTGCTGGCGCCGCTGCTGGGCCGCAGCGCCGTGCTGGCGCTGATTCTCGGTACACCCTATGTGCGCCAAGGCGGAATCGGCCAATTGCTGGCCTCGCACCTGCCGCACCCGGCGGCCAAGGCCGTGCTGCTGGCGGTGGCGGTCGGCTGCCTGCTGTTGTTCGGCACCACCGGACTCTGGGCGCTGCTGCTGGCCGGGGTCACCTTGTTCGGTGTGCGCCGTGCGCTGATGCGCCGGCTGCAGGGCACCACCGGCGATACCGCAGGCGCCCTGCAGGAATTGGTCGAGTGCGTGGTGCTGGTCGGGTTGGCGCTTTGAGTGGCATGTGGCGGCGAGCGTGCTCCGCTTTAGCGGGGCACCCGGCCCGTAGGTTGGGTTAGCCGCCTGCGCAGCATTGTGCTTATTGCTACAGCTTTTGCCGCGGCGTAACCCAACTATGGCGGTGCGCTTGCGGATGCTGCGTTGGGTTACGCGGCGCTCGGCAAACGCGCCGTTGGTCAGCGCGCGGTCGGCGCCACTAACCCAACCTAGCTGCTGGAGCATGTGGCGGCGAGCGTGCTCCGCTTTAGCGGGGCACCAGCGCCGGTAACAGGGTGCGTGAAATCGCTTCGCGCACGGTCGGCAACAAGGTGGCGCTGCCGCCCAGTAGCTGTTCGACCAACTGGCGCAGGGCCAGTGCCCGTTCCGGGTTGAGGCCGCTCACTGCCTGTTCGCAGGCCTGCTCGGCGCTGGCGCCGGGCGGGATGGGGAACCCCAGGGCAACCAGGCGCTCACGGAAGTCTTCCTGGTCGATCAGATCGGCATGCATCATTGTCGCTTCCTCCACTTATTGGGCTGCACCTAGCGCAACACACCTTCATCCAGCAGCAATTTGAAAATGGCCTCGGCGCCAACCTGCGGCGAGACCTCCTTGAGCACCTGGCCACCACCGCCGGTCGCTTTAGCTGTAGCGGCCTTCATGCGTTCGGCGCCGGTCTTGGCCTTGATCACCTTGAGTCGTTTCGGTCGCGGTCGCGCCGGTTGCAACTGGGCTTCAGTGAGCAGGCTATCGTCGATAATGGCCACTTCGCAAGGGTGCAACTGGCCACGACGGGCCGGGCCAAACGCACTCTGGCGGGCGATTGGCGCGGCATTGTCGACGCTGGCGATAAACGGCAGGCGGACCTTGAGGCGCCGGCGCTGGCCGCGGGGCAAGGCCTGCAGCACTTGAGCCATGCCATTTTCGATCTTCTCCACCTCGGCCAAGCCAACCACCAGTGGCCAGCCGAGCTGCTCGGCGAGCAGAAACGGCAGCATGCCGGAGCCTTCGCCTGTTTCCGCCTGGCTGCCGGTGAGCACCAGTTGGGCGCCGGCATGGCGCAGATAGTCGGCGAGTACTGGCAGGGCGTCGGCACCGGGCGGCTGTTCGAGCACCGCCATCTCGTCCAGGCCCATGCCCAGATAAGCGCGCAGTGCTTCTTCGTCAGGGTTGCCGGCGTGCAGCATCTGCAGCTTGTTGCCGGCCAGGTTCAGGCCCAGTTCAACCGCGCGCGCGTCCTGTTCGGCGCGGCGCGCACGGCCGGACGTCGGGTGGGCGCCGACCGAGACCAGGGCAATGATGTTGAGATCAGTCATGGCGAGACTCCGTAGGGTGGAAGACGCTTTTTTCTTCCACCATCAATGTGCGGTCTTTCCCGGTGGATGGGTGAAGTGTCATCCGCCCCACGAGTTTTACGTCCACCGCCTGTTTACGCCGCATCGCGTTCTCCTGCCTGGCGATAAGCCGCGACGCGCTCGATCAGCGCAGCGAGGATCGCTGCCGAGTCGCCGATTACCGACAAGTCGGCACGTTTGATCATGTCGCAGCTGGGATCCAGGTTGATCGCGATCACCTTGTCGCAGGCGCCGATGCCTTGCAGGTGCTGGATCGCCCCGGAGATGCCGACGGCCAGGTAGACCCGCGCCGTGACCCAGATGCCGGATGCGCCGACCTGACGGTCGCGACCCATGAAACCATCGTCCACCGCCACCCGCGAGGCGCCTTCGGTGGCGCCGAGGGCAACGGCGGCTCGGTGGAACAGGGCCCAGTCCTTGACCCCATTGCCGCCGGAGAGGATGAACTCCGCTTCGGCCATGGGAATCGAGGCCGGATCGACGGCCACCGCGCCGAGGTCCTCGATGCGTGGCAGGTTGCGCGCGATCTGGTTTTGTAATTCGAGTGGGCGTACTTCGTGACGTGTATCGCTGACCGGTTCGGCGCACTCGACGGCGGCCAGAATCAGTCGCGGCGCACGCCGTACCAAGTCTTCGCGACCGGCACCGGCGCGACCGCTGCATTGGCCCTCGGCGACCTGCCAAACCCGTGTGGCTGGGCGCTCGCCAAGTTTTGCGGCCAGCCGGCGACCCAGTTCGCCACCGCCGTTGCGACTGTCAGGCAGCAGCCAGTGGCGCGGGGCCAGTTGGCTTTCCACTGCGCTCAAGGCCAGTACCCGTTGTTCGGGGGCATAGCCATCGAACAGCTCGCTGTTGAGGTGCAGCAGGCGGTCGACGCCGGCTGTGTCGAAGGCACTCTCTTTGTGCTCGCCAAACACCACCGCAACCACGGCACCATCGTTGCCGGCCAGCTTGTTGGCCAGGCCGAGCAGGTCCTTGTCGTGGCTGCTCAGGCGGCCGCCGACCATGTCTGGTACCACCGCGATATAGAAGGCCGGTTGTTCGATCACATGCAGCGGCAGTTGCACCACCGCGCTGGCGGTTGTGCGCTTGCCGCTGCCGCCCTGCTGGGCGCCGCTGCGGTCGATGCGTTTGAGCCCGTTGGGGCCGATAAAGCCGACTGCATGGGGGTTCTTGCGGATCAGGCCGTTGGGCCCCATCCAGCTGGTTTGGGCCGTCTGCATGGCCGCGTGCAGCGGGTGCAGGCGGTTACGTGCGATCCATTCGGCACGCGGGTCACGGCGGATGATGTCGCTCATCAGTGCACCTCCAGGGCTTCAGGCTTGGCCGCTGCGGGCTTTTTTGCTGCGGGCGGCGCCTCGATCAGCACGTCGGCCACCAGTTCGGCGATGTCCTTGATCTGTGGCCGGGGTTCGACCACGCCTTCGAGCATTGCGGTGCATTGCGGGCAACCAACGGCCACCAGCTCGGCGCCGGTTTCCTTGATGTCGACCATGCGCATGTCGGGAATCCGCTGTTTGCCGGGGATGTCGGTGATCGGCGCGCCGCCGCCACCGCCACAGCAACGCGAACGGAAGCCCGAGCGTTCCATCTCCTTGACTTCGATGCCGATGGCCTTGAGTACCGCGCGTGGCGCTTCATATTCGCCGTTGTAGCGGCCCAGGTAGCAGGGGTCGTGGTAGGTGACCGAGCCACCTTTGTGTTGGCCAAGGTTTAATTTCTGTGCGCTGATCAGCTGTTCCATATAGGTGCTGTGGTGCAGCACCTGATAGTGGCCGCCGAGTTCGCCGTATTCGTTCTTCAGCACGTGGAAGCTGTGCGGATCGCAGGACACGATGGTGTTGAAACGGTATTTGCCCAGCGTGGCGATATTGCGCTTGGCCAGCAGCTGGAACGTCGCTTCGTCACCCAGGCGGCGGGCCACGTCGCCGCTGTCGCGTTCTTCCAGACCGAGCACGGCGAAGTCGACGTTGGCCGCCTTGAGTACTTTGACGAAGGCGCGCAGGGTGCGCTGGTTGCGCATGTCGAAGGCACCGTCGCCGACCCAGAACAACACGTCGACGCTTTGTTTGTCGCTGAGCAGCGGCAGATTCAGATCCGCCGCCCAGTTCAGCCGCCCGCCCGGCGCGAAGCCGCCCGGGTTGTCGGTGGCGATCAGGTTGTCCAGCACCTCGGCGCCCTTGTTCGGCGTGGCGCCTTTTTCCAGGGTCAGGTGGCGGCGCATGTCGACGATGGCATCGACGTGCTCGATCATCATCGGGCATTCCTCGACACAGGCGCGGCAGGTGGTGCACGACCATAGCGTCTCGGCATCGACCAGGGCCTTGCCATTCAGATTGACGATGGGCAGGTGGGGGCCGCCGCTATGCTCGCCGATGGCCTTGCCACCGCCGTCAAGGGATGGGTAAGGACTGCCGGCAAACTTGGCGTCAGTGCCACCCGCCAGGCCAACCACCATGTCCTGAATCAGCTTCTTCGGGTTCAGCGGCTGGCCGGCAGCAAAGGCCGGGCAGGCAGCTTCACACTTGCCGCACTGCACGCAGGCGTCGAAACCGAGCAGCTGGTTCCAGGTGAAATCTGTGGGTTTTTCCACGCCCAGCGGCGCTTTCGGGTCGTCCAGATTCAGTGCCTTGAGACCGCTCGAGCGACCGCCGTCAAAGCGCTCACTGCGGCGGTGCCAGGCCAGGTGCAAGGCACCGGCGAAGGCGTGCTTCATCGGCCCGCCCCAGGTCATGCCGAAGAACAGCTCGGACACGCCCCAGGCCACACCTATGGCGATAATCCCAGCCAGCAGCCAGCCACCAAAGTCGGCGGGCAATAGCCCGGCAACCGGCAGGGTGGCGATAAAGAAGCTCCCGGCGAACATCAGCAGGCTTTTCGGCAGGCGCATCCACGGGCCTTTCGACAGCCGCGCCGGCGGATTGCGCCGGCGCTTGGCGACGAACAGCGCACCGACGAACATCAGCACGCAGGCCGCCAGAAGGGCGAAGCCGAGGATCCGGTTGTGCAGGCCGAAGCCGTGCACGACGATCGCCAGCAGCGCCGCCAGCACGAAGCCGCCAGCGGTGGCCACGTGGGTGTTGGCGATGTATTTGTCGCGGGCCACCACGTGGTGCAGATCGACCATATAGCGCCGCGGCATGGCCAGGAGACCGCCCAGCCAGTCGACCTTGGCCGGCCGCCCGCGGCGCCACATGAGGAAGCGCTTGCCGGCGCCGATGACCGCAAGGGCCAGGGCGGCGAACAGCAGAATGGGGAGTAGGGTGTTTAACATGATGGCTCCTATCGAACTCATCGAAACGCAAAAGACGCAGGCCGGCCATGGTTCATGTAGGAGCGAGCTTGCTCGCGATCACGGTATAACCGTCGACGACGATGTCGAATGCCGGTCAGCCATCGCGAGCAAGGACTAGGCGTCGCCCTCGCTCCTACAGGGTTCGGCGTTTAGATCAGAAGTCCTTGCACAGGCGCAGGGCGTCGTAGATCGCCGCATGGGTGTTGCGCTGAGCCACGCAGTCGCCGATGCGGAACAGCAGGTAGCCGTCGCCAACCTCGGACAAACACGGCTGCGGCTTGATCGCGAACAGCGCTTCGACGTCGATCTGGCCCTTGTTGCGCGAACCTTCCTTGAGTGCGTAGTAGAGTGTTTCGTCCGGACGCACGCCGTTCTCCACCACCACCTGGTCGACCACCCGTTCTTCCTGGGCGCCGGTGTATTCGTTCTCCAACACCGCCACCAGCTTGTCGCCCTCGCGATAGACCTTTTCCAGCATCATGTCGCTGGTCATGATCACGCCCTTCGGGTACATGCTGCGGTAGGCCGTGGGGAACGAGGTGCCGCCCATGCCGACACCCGGCTTGATGTCGTCGGTGACGATCTCGACCTGACTGCCCTTGTCGGCGATGAAGTCTGCGACCGACATGCCGGTGAATTCACAGATGGTGTCGTACACCAGCACGTTCTTGCCCGGCGCGACCTTGCCGTCGAGCACGTCCCAGCTGCTCACCACCAGGCCTTCGGCCGCGCCCCAGTGCTCGTTCTGCTCGAGGAACGGATGGCCGCCGTTGGCCAGCACTACCACATCCGGACGCAGGTCCATGATGCTTGCGTGGTCTGCACCGGTGCCCAGGCGCAGGTCGATTTTCAGCCGCGCCAGTTCCAGCTGGTACCAGCGGGTGATGCCGGCGATCTGGTCACGTTGTGGCGCCTTGGAGGCCGTGGTGATCTGCCCGCCGAGGGCGTCCTTCTTTTCAAACAGCGTCACGTCGTGGCCACGTTCGGCCGCTACGCGCGCCGCTTCCATGCCGGCGGGACCTCCGCCAACCACCACCACCTTGCGCTTGACGCCGGTGGTCTTCTCGATGATGTGCGGCAAGCCCATGTACTCACGCGAGGTCGCGGCGTTCTGGATGCACAGCACGTCCAGGCCCTGGTACTGGCGGTCGATGCAGTAGTTGGCACCGACGCACTGCTTGATCTGGTCGACCTGGCCCATCTTGACCTTGGCGATCAGGTGCGGGTCGGCGATGAACGCGCGGGTCATGCCGACCATGTCGACGTAGCCACCCTCGAGGATGCGCGTGGCCTGGTTCGGGTCCTTGATGTTCTGCGCATGCAGCACCGGTACCTTGACCACTTCCTTGATCCCGGCCGCCAGGTGCAGGAACGGCTCAGGCGGGAAGCTCATGTTGGGGATGACGTTGGCCAGGGTGTTGTGGGTGTCGGCGCCAGAGCCGACCACACCGATAAAATCGAGCAGGCCGGTGTCGTCGTAGTACTTGGCGATCTGCTTCATGTCCTCGTGGGACAAGCCGTCCGGGTGGAACTCGTCGCCGGAGATACGCAGGCCCACGCAGAAGTCGTCGCCGACTTCCTTGCGCACGGCTTTCAGCACTTCCAGGCCGAACTTCATCCGGCCCTCGAAGGTGCCGCCCCATTCGTCGGTACGCTTGTTCACCCGCGGCGACCAGAACTGATCGATCATGTGCTGGTGCACGGCCGACAGCTCGACGCCGTCCAGGCCGCCGGCTTTGGCCCGGGCCGCCGCCTTGGCGAAGTCACCGATGATGCGCCACATCTCTTCCGGCTCGATGGTCTTGCAGGTGGCGCGGTGTACCGGTTCACGGATGCCGGACGGCGACATCAGGGTCGGCCAGTCGAAACCATCCCAGCGCGAGCGACGACCCATGTGGGTAATCTGGATCATGATCTTGGCGCCATGCTTGTGCATGGCGTCGGCCAGGTTCTGGAAGTGCGGAATGATGCGGTCGGTGGACAGGTTCACCGAGCTCCACCATCCATGCGGGCTGTCGATGGAAACCACCGAGGAGCCGCCGCAGATGGCCAGGCCGACGCCGCCCTTGGCCTTCTCTTCGTAGTACTTGACGTAACGCTCGGTGGTCATGCCGCCGTCGGTGGCCATGACCTCGGCGTGCGCGGTGGACACTATGCGGTTACGGATGGTCAGTTTCCCGATCTGGATCGGCTGGAACATTGCTTCAAAGGCCATGGCGATACGCTCCGCTTACAACGGCTTGACGATGAACAGGCCATGATCGTGGCCTTCTTGCGAGGCACCGTAGACCTGTTCGGCCACTGTGCGGATCGGGCTGCCCTGGGCGGCCAGAATCTGATCCATGGCGCCGGCGAACCAGCCGGTGAACATGTAGTCCACCGCGCGCCCGCACTTGCCGTAGACGTAGACGAAGGCGGAATGGTCCAGGCGCACCTCGCAGGTGCCCTTGTCGAGGTCGATCGCCAGGGTCTTGAACAGGCCCCAGCCGCGCTGCGACAGGCGCTTCATGTAATGCTCGAACACCTCGGCGCCGACCAGGCCGTGGCACTCGGCTTCCTTCTCGCACCAGTGCCAGGCGGACTTGTAGCCGGCCTTGTAGAGGATCTCGGCATAGGCGTCGGCGCCCAGCACTTCCTCGATGCCGATGTGGTTGTTGACGAAGAAGTGCCGTGGCACATAGAGCATCGGCAGGGCGTCGGTGGTCCAGACGCCGGTTTCGTCGTCGACCAGGATGGGCATTTCGGGGGCGTGGGTGGTCATGTGTTCGGTACTCCAGAATTTTGTGTGGTGGGAGGGGCTTTAGCCGCGATCTGGCCCGAAGGGGCAGCGCTCTTAAGGGCTTCGCGGCTAAAGCGGAACGCCGCCCGGCCCCTCCACATTGGATCGTGTTGTGTTCGGGTCTTACTCGTGCCAAACATCCTTGAGCACGCGTACCCAGTTCTCGCCCATGGCCTTGCGCACCACGCGCTCGGGCATGCCGCGTTTGAGCAGGGTTTCGGTGAGGTTGGGGAATTCGCCGACGGTGCGGATGCCCAGCGGGTTGATGATCTTGCCGAAGCTGGTCAGGCGGCGGGCGTAGCCCTTGTCATGGGTCAGCATTTCAAAGAAATCCTGGCCGTGGCCCTGGGTGAAGTCGGTGCCGATGCCGATGGCGTCCTCGCCGACGATGTTCATCACGTACTCGATGGCTTCGGCGTAGTCGTCGATGGTCGAGTCGATGCCCTTGGCCAGGAAGGGGGCGAACATGGTCACGCCGACGAAGCCGCCGTGGTCGGCGATGAACTTCAATTCGGCGTCGGACTTGTTGCGCGGGTGTTCTTTCAGCCCGGAAGGCAGGCAGTGCGAGTAGCACACCGGCTTCTGCGATTCGAGGATGACTTCCTCGGAAGTCTTCGAGCCGACGTGGGACAGGTCGCACATGATGCCGACGCGGTTCATCTCGGCGACGATCTCGCGACCGAAGCCGGACAGGCCGCCATCGCGCTCGTAGCAGCCGGTGCCGACCAGATTCTGGGTGTTGTAGCACATCTGCACGATGCCGACGCCGAGCTGCTTGAACACCTCGACATAGCCGAGCTGGTCCTCGAAGGCATGGGCGTTCTGGAAGCCGAAGAGGATGCCGGTCTTGCCCTGCGCCTTGGCGGCGTGGATGTCGGCGGTGGTGCGCACCGGGATTACCAGGTCGCTGTTGTCGCGAATCAGTTTCTGGCTGGCGACTATGTTGTTGACCGTGGCCTGGAACCCTTCCCAAACCGACACCGTGCAGTTGGCCGCGGTCAGGCCGCCCTTGCGCATGTCTTCGAACAGTTCGCGGTTCCACTTGGCGATGATCAGGCCATCGATAACGATGCTGTCGGCGTGTACTTCTGCTGGGCTCATCAGGCTGTCCCCTTTAGCTGGTGTCGCCAATCCCGGTGTTGGCGCTTTGTGATGAGCATATCCCTGGGGGGCGCAGCGACCGGGTGCAAAAGCGACCGGGGTATTGCCGAAAGCGTCAACGACAGGTCGCGAACGGATAAGCCGCCGGGCGGGCAGCTCTTTCCTTTGTGGGTGCGGTGGGAACGCCGAGTACTTGGTCGTGAACGCCGCCCTTGTGGGAGCGGACTTGTCCGCGAACGGGGTCGGCCCGAAAAGCTTCGCGGCCAATGACTAGGCGTCCCCGCCGCTCCCACAGGGCGCTCCGGCGCGCCCGACTACCGCGGTGTCAGGCCGTGGCCGCCGGATGCTCGTGGCGGTCCTGGCTGGGGCAGGTGGCGAAGCGCGTACGGTAACAGCGGGAGAAATACGAGGAGGACTCGAAACCGCAAGCCAGGCCGACTTCCAGCACGCTCATGTCGGTCTGGCGCAGCAGCTGGCGGGCCTTGTCCAGGCGCAGGGCGAGATAGAAGTTCGACGGGGTTTCGTTGAGGTGCTGACGGAACAGCCGTTCCAGTTGGCGCGGTGTCACGTTGATCAGCTCGGCCAGTTGCCGGGAGCCGAGCGGCTGCTCGCTGTGGCGCTGCATTTCGCCGATCACCTGCACCAGCTTCTTGTTGTGCACGTCGTAGCGGCTGGCAATCTGCATGCGCTGGTGGTCCTGGCGCGAGCGGATGCGCCCGAGGACAAATTGCTCGGACACCGCCAGCGCCAGTTCCTCGCCATGATCACGGCCGATCAGGGTGAGCATCAGGTCGAGGCTGGCGGTGCCGCCGGCGCTGGTAATGCGTTTGCCGTCGATTTCGAACAGTTCCTGGGTGACCGCCAGGCGTGGGTAGCGCTCCTGAAAGGCCTCGATCGCCTCCCAGTGCAGGGTCAGGCGCTGCTGGCCGAACAGGCCGGCCTCGGCGAGGACGAAGCTGCCGGTGTCGATGCCGCCGAGCAGCACGCCTTCACGCTCGACCCGGTGCAGCCAGTGCGCCAGGTGCGCGTCGAAACTGGCCAGCGGCTCGAAGCCGGCGACCACGAACAGGCTGGCGCCGGCGGCCGGCAGCTCCAGCGCGGTGTCGACGTTGAGTGACATGCCATTGCTTGCGGCCACCGCGGCGCCATCCAGGCTGAGCAAACGCCAGCGGTACAGCTCGCCGCGAAAGCGATTGGCCACGCGCAGCGGCTCGATGGCCGCCATCAGGCCCATCATCGAGAAGCCGGGCAGCAGGAGAAAACACAGGGTCTGGGGCATGGTTGGCATTCCGCGAGTGCTACGGTCTCGTAGGAGATCCCCCGTCGTCCGGACGCCGCGCTGTGGCGCAGCAAGCGGGGGGAGTTGCGTCCATCGGCTTATAGGTACCTGTAGGAGCGGACCATGCCCGCGATCCATGGTGGGCGCTGTCCTTTCGCGGCCATGGAGCTAGGTGCCCCCGCCGCGCCTACGATGTGCAGATCGCCTTACTACAAGACAGGACGGGCGCCAGTGCAAGCCAACTGGTCGCTTCTGTTCAACAGCTAGTCGCTTTAGTTCGTTTTTTGCCCTATTACGCTGCGTAATCTGGCCACATCGGGCGCAGTGAAGCCTGAGTACGGAGGGGGCCGCCAGGCTCCATCACAACAATCAGATCAACCGTAAGGCTGGGAGCTTTCATGAATCATCTCAATGCACTCGCCGCTTGCTGCGCACTCACCCTGTTCAGTTCCTCACTGTTGGCCGCCGAAGACGCCAGCTGCCAGACCATCCGCATCGGTGCGGTCGGTTGGACCGACGTGGTCGCCACCACTGCGGTCGCTGCCGAACTGCTTGATGGCCTGGGCTATCAGACCACCCAGACCCAGGCCTCGCAGCAGATCATCTTCGCCGGCATCCAGCGTAACCAGATCGACGTCTTTCTCGGCTACTGGAAGCCGATCATGGACGACAACATCAAGCCCTTCCTTGCCAGCGGCGCGGTCAGGGTCGCTGCCGAGCCTTCGCTGAGCGACGCCATCGCAGTACTCGCGGTGCCGACCTATACCGCAGAAGCCGGGCTGCAGAGCTTTGCCGACATTGCCCGCTTCAAGGATCAGCTGGACGGCAAGATCTACGGCATCGAGGCCGGCTCCGGGGCCAATACCGCGATCAAGAAGATGATCGACAGCAACCAGTTTGGTCTCGGCGGCTTCAAACTGATCGAGTCCAGCGAAGCAGCCATGCTCACCGTGGTCACGCGTGCGGTGAAGAGCAACAAGCCGGTGGTGTTCTTCGGTTGGAAACCGCACCCGATGAATATCCAGATGCCGATCACGTACCTGAGTGGCAGTGAGGATGTGTTCGGCCCGAATGACGGCGCCGCCACCGTGTCCACCGTCACCGCGCCGGACTTCGCCCAGCGCTGCCCGAATGCTGATCGCCTGCTGACCAGCATGCGCTTCACCAGCGCCCAGGAAGCCGAGCTGATGCAGCCGATCATGGCGCGCGAGGCGCCGGACAAGGTCGCCCGCGCCTGGCTCAAGGCCAATCCGCAAGTGGTCAAGGGCTGGCTGGCCGGGGTCACCACCTTCGACGGCAGCTCCAGCGCCGACGTAGCCATAGCCGCACTCAAGTAAGTTTTGTCCATACGCCTGCGCGGTTCGCCGCGCACGGCTTCCGCTCGCCTGAACCAAGGATGCAGAACCGTGAACTACGAAGTTATCGTCACCTGTGCGGTGACCGGCGCCGGCGATACCGTCGGCAAGCACCCGGCCATTCCCGTCACCCCGAAACAGATCGCCGCCGCTGCCATCGAGGCGGCCAAGGCCGGCGCCACCGTTGCCCACTGCCATGTGCGCGACCCGCACACCGGCAAGCCGAGCCGCGATGTGGCGCTGTATCGCGAGCTGGTCGAGCGTATCCGCGAGAGCGACACCGACGTGATCATCAACCTCACCGCCGGCATGGGCGGCGACCTGGAGATCGGCCGCGGCGAGCATCCACTGGAGTTCGGTGCCGGCACCGACCTGGTCGGCCCGCTGGAGCGGCTCAAGCATATCGAGGCGCTGCTGCCGGAAATCTGCACCCTGGACTGCGGCACCCTGAATTTCGGCGACGGTGATTACATCTACGTCTCCACGCCGGCGCAGTTGCGCGCCGGCGCCAAGCGCATCACCGAGCTGGGCGTGAAGGCCGAGCTGGAGATCTTCGACACCGGTCACCTGTGGTTCGCCAAGCAGATGCTCAAGGAAGGCCTGCTCGAGGATCCGCTGTTCCAGATCTGCCTGGGCATTCCCTGGGGGGCACCGGCCGACACCACCAGCATGAAGGCCATGGCCGACAACCTGCCGGCGGGCGCCACCTGGGCCGGTTTCGGTATCGGCCGCATGCAGATGCCGATGGTCGCCCAGGCCATGCTCCTCGGTGGCCACGTGCGGGTCGGCCTGGAAGACAACATCTGGCTCGACCGCGGCGTGTATGCCACTAACGCGCAACTGGTCGAGCGTGCGGTCGAGATCATCGAACGCCTGGGCGGCCGCGCCCTGACCCCGGCCGAGGGCCGGGAAAAGATGAAGCTCAAACGCAGGGGCTGAATGTAGGAGCGGGCGGGCGCCCAGCCCCATGCCCGCGATGTTTTTGCCGGATCCGGATGCAATCCGGGGCCGATTGAATTGCCAACCCCGGATTGCATCCGGGCTACAGGAGTCACCATGCCCTTTGTCACCGAGCTGAAAACCTTCGCTGCCCTCGGCACCGGCGTGATCGGCGCCGGCTGGATCGCCCGCGCCCTGGCCCACGGCCTCGACGTGATTGCCTGGGACCCGGCGCCCGGCGCCGAAGCGGCGCTGCGTCAACGCATCGCCAACGCCTGGCCGGCCCTGGAGAAACAGGGCCTGGCCCCCGGCGCCGCGTCGGAACGCCTGCGCTTCGTCGCCAGCATCGAGGAGTGCGTGGAGAACGCCGATTTCATCCAGGAGAGCGCGCCGGAACGCCTCGAGCTGAAACTCGACCTGCATGCAAAAATCAGCGCCGCGGCGCGCCCGAACGTACTGATCGGCTCGAGCACCTCGGGCCTGCTGCCCAGCGAGTTCTACGCCGATGCCGTGCACCCCGAGCGCTGCGTGGTCGGCCACCCGTTCAACCCGGTCTACCTGCTGCCGCTGGTGGAAGTGGTCGGCGGCGCCAAGACTGCGCCGGAAGCGGTGCAGGCGGCGATCCGGGTCTACGAGTCACTGGGCATGCGCCCGTTGCATGTGCGCAAGGAAGTGCCGGGCTTTATCGCCGACCGCCTGCTCGAAGCGCTGTGGCGCGAGGCGCTGCACCTGGTCAACGACGGCGTGGCGACCACCGGCGAGATCGACGACGCGATCCGTTTCGGCGCCGGCCTGCGCTGGTCGTTCATGGGCAGCTTCCTGACCTACACCCTGGCCGGCGGCGATGCCGGCATGCGCCACTTCATGGCCCAGTTCGGCCCGGCCCTGCAGCTACCCTGGACCTACCTGAAAGCACCGGAGCTGACCGAAACCCTGATCGATCAGGTGGTCGAAGGCACCAGCGCACAGCAGGGTGAGCGAAGCATCGCCGAGCTGGAACGCTACCGCGACGACTGCCTGCTCGCCGTGCTCGGCGCGATCAAGCAGACCAAGGCGCAGCACGGCTTCGCCTTCGCCGAGTAGGCAAGGTTATGCACTAACTGTGGGAGCGGACTTGTCCGCGAAGCTTTTGCGTCCCAACGACCGCTTCGCGGCTAAAGGCTAGGCGCCCCCGCCGCTCCCACAATGACTCCTACTCCGCAAACTATGGGAAACCAGCGCCATGCTCACCCCCTATCGCACCGCCATCCAACCCGAGTGGGTCGATTACAACGGTCACCTGCGCGATGCCTTCTACCTGCTGATCTTCAGCTATGCCACCGACGCGTTGATGGACCAGCTCGGCCTCGACGAGGCCGGGCGGGCGAGCACGGGGCACACCCTCTACACCCTGGAGTGCCACCTCAACTACCTGGCCGAGATCAAGCTCGGCGCCGAGGTCGAGGTGCGTACCCAACTGCTGGCGCATGACCGCAAGCGCCTGCATATCCACCACGGGCTCTATTACCCGGGCGGCGAGCAATTGCTGGCCGCCAGCGAGCAGATGCTGATGAGCATCGACAGTCGTAGCGCGCGTTCGGCGCCGTTCGACGAGCAGGTACTGGCGCGGGTGCTGGCGTTGGGCGAGGCGCACCGCGACCTGCCGCCGCCGGCCTGGGTCGGGCGGGTAATCGCCTTGCCGGCCTGACTGAGAGCGTGTGAAAAAACTCTCGCCTACTGCGGCCGCCTCCAAACGCCCGCTGCGGTGTTGCGCTACGTGAACACCTGGAGACGGCCTCGCGACGGCGCTCGATTTTTCACGACCGCTGACCCCAACAACAGGAGACTGCCCATGAGTGCCGTGCATAACCCCGTCGCCGATTACCGAAGCTATCCGCGGGTCGCCGACCTGCTCGACCTCGCGCGCCATCCAGACTTGCTCGAGCTGCACTGGAGTGATGGCCGTCTGAGTCCCTTCCATCATCAGTGGCTGCGCGACAACTGTCCTTGCGCCGAGTGCGTGTACAGCGTGACCCGCGAACAGGTGCTGGAAATCGTCGATGTTGCCGCCGATATTGCCCCGCTCGACGCCGTTATCGCGGCCGATGGCTACCTGGATATCGCCTGGCAGGGCGGCCACCGCAGCCGTTATCACCCCGGTTGGCTGCGCGCCCACGCCTATGACGACGACTCGCGTGCCGAGCGTCTGGCGCAGCAGGGCACCCGCCGGCTATGGCAGGCGGAGATGAACCAGCAGCTGCCGGTGTTCGACTACAGGGCGCTGATGCAGGACGACCAGGTCCTGCTGCAGTGGCTGCTGGCCCTGCGCGACCTCGGCATTAGCCAGGTCACCGGCATGCCCACCGAGGTCGACAGTTTGCAGGGCATCGCCCAGCGCATCGCGTTTATCCGCGAGAGCAATTTCGGCGTGCTGTTCAACGTGCAGTCCAAGGCCGATGCCGACAGCAATGCCTACACCGCCTTCAACCTGCCGCTGCACACCGACCTGCCGACCCGCGAGTTGCAGCCGGGGCTGCAGTTCCTGCATTGCCTGGTCAACGATGCCCGCGGTGGCGCCAGCCAGTTCGTCGATGGCTTCGCCGTGGCCGAGGCGTTGCGCCGCGAGGCGCCGCAGAGTTTTCGCACCCTGTGCGAGCTGCCGATCGAGTTCCGCAACAAGGACCGCCGCAGCGACTACCGCTGCCTGGCTCCGCTGATCGCTCTGGATGCACTGGGCAACGTCAGCGAGATCCGCGTCGCCAACTTCCTGCGCGGCCCCTTCGACGCGCCGGCGCAGCGCATGAGCGAGTTCTACCGCGCCTACCGGCACTTCATCGGCCTGACCCGCGAGCCGCGCTTCCAACTGGTGCGTCGCCTGGAGGCCGGGCAGATGTGGTGCTTCGATAACCGCCGCACCCTGCATGCCCGCCACGCCTTCGACCCGGCCACTGGCGCGCGGCATTTCCAGGGCTGCTATATCGACCGCGACGAACTGCTGTCGCGGATCCGGGTATTGCAACGCTGACGTTGTTCGCGCAGGCGCGTGCCCGGTCCGGGTAGGCGCCTGCGCACCACGGGCAGACGGCGGTTGGTGCGCACGGCCTGTTTGTTATGACGTCAGGCCACTGATAGTGAGGCCGCATGGCCGCACAGCCTTCAGCGGCTGATCGGGGCCAGTAGCACCACGTAACCGAGACTCCAGCCATAAAAAAGGGAGCCCAAAGGCTCCCGAAAGACTGGCGCCGCCCACACGCGGGGGCGGCCCAGGTTAGGCGTTGGTTTCAGGCCGCGCTGAACAGTTTGTGCGGGTCGATGACGAATTTCTTCGGTACCCCGGCATCGAACTCGCCATAGCCCTTGGGTGCGTCGTCCAGGGAAATCACCTGAACCCCGACGATCTCGGCGATGTTGATACGATCCCACATGATGGCCTGCATCAGCTGGCGGTTGTACTTCATCACCGGGGTCTGGCCGGTGTGGAAGCTGTGCGACTTGGCCCAGCCCAGACCGAAGCGGATGCTCAGGGCACCGATCTTCGCCGCGGCATCCACCGCGCCCGGGTCTTCGGTGACGTAGAGGCCGGGGATGCCGATCTTGCCGGCCACCCGGACCACACCCATCAACGAGTTGAGCACGGTGGCCGGGGCTTCGTGCTTGACGCCGTCATGACCGTGACCGCGGGCCTCGAAGCCCACCGCATCAATGGCGCAATCGACTTCCGGCTCGCCGAGCAGGGCGGCGATCTGTTCGTGCAGCGGGGTATCCAGAGACAGGTCGGCGATCTCGAAGCCGACCGCCTTGGCATGCGCCAGGCGCACCGGGTTGACGTCGCCGACGATCACCACCGCGGCGCCGAGCAGACGGGCCGAGGCGGCAGCTGCCAGGCCGACCGGGCCGGCGCCGGCGATATACACGGTGCTGCCCGGGCCAACCCCGGCAGTGACTGCGCCGTGGTAACCGGTGGGCAGGATGTCGGACAGGCAGGTCAGGTCGCGGATCTTCTCCATCGCCTTGTCGCGGTCCGGCAGTTTCAGCAGGTTGAAGTCGGCGTAGGGCACCATGGCGTATTCGGCCTGGCCACCGGTCCAGTCGCCCATGTCGACGTAGCCGTAGGCACCGCCGGGACGCGCCGGGTTGACCGACAGGCAGACCCCGGTGTGTTGTTCCTTGCAGCTGCGGCAGCGGCCGCAGGCGACGTTGAACGGCACCGAGACCAGGTCGCCGATCTGCAGGTTCTCGACGTCGCGACCCTTCTCGATCACTTCGCCGGTGATTTCATGACCCAGTACCAGGCCGGTTTGGGCGGTGGTCCGGCCGCGCACCATGTGCTGGTCGGAGCCGCAGATGTTGGTGGAAACCACGCGCAAGATCACGGCGTGCTCGATCTTCTTGCCGCGCGGATCCTGCATTTTCGGATAGTCGATCTTCTGTACTTCGACCTTGCCTGCGCCGAGATAGACGACGCCACGATTACCTGACATTGGATGTCTCCTTTGTTGTTGTGGATACAAAGGCGCGACCTGCGGCCGCGCGGCCTTGCACTGGAGCTTGTTTCATCTGTCGCAAGATGGGCGCCGAAGGAATGGCAGTCGGCGAATCCACCCGTGAATCTCTGTGTTGCTGAGCGGTGCTGCTGTCGGATGCTTGTAGCCTGGGTTGAGCGCAGCGATACCCCAGGGGCAGCCTTTCCCGGGTGTCGCTGCGCTCGACCCGGGCTACGGGTTACGTGTTTTAGGCATGCAGCACCACCGTGCGGTTGGCGTTCAAAAACACCCGCCGTTCGAGGTGGTAGGCGATGGCCTTGGCCAGGGTCTGGCACTCGATGTCGCGGCCCTTGGCAACCAGGTCTTCGGGGTAGTGGGCGTGATCCACCGACTCCACGCCCTGGGCGATGATCGGCCCCTCGTCGAGGTCGTTGTTGATGTAGTGGGCGGTGGCGCCGACCAGCTTGACGCCCTTCTGGTACGCCTGGTGATAGGGCTTGGCGCCCTTGAAACCGGGCAGCAGCGAGTGGTGGATGTTGATCGCCCAGCCATCGAGCTTGCGGCACAACTCGGGCGAGAGCACCTGCATGTAGCGAGCCAGGACCACCAGCTCGGCGCCCGTGTCCTCGATCACTTGCATGACCTTGCGTTCCTGCGCCGGTTTGTCGTTGGGATCGAGGGGGAAGTGGTGATAGGGAATGCCATGCCAGCGCGCCAGCGGTTCCAGATCCGGGTGGTTGGAGACCACCGCCACCACGTCCATGCCCAGGTGGCCGATGCGCTGGCGATAGAGCAGGTCGTTGAGGCAGTGATCGGCCTTGCTCACCATCAGCACCACCTTGGCCCGGTAGCCCGGCGGGGTCAGCTCGATCTGCATGCCGAAGGCGCTCAGGCGCTCGTCGAGGCCGGCGCGAAAGGCCTGTTCATCGAAGTCGTCGGGCTGGCGGAATTCCACCCGGATAAAGAAGCGCGAAGACAGCCGGTCATCGAACGAATGGTGCTCGGTGACGTAGCAGCGCTGCTCGAACAGAAAGCGCGTCACCGCGTCCACGGTGCCGAGCACGCTCGGGCAGTGGGCGGTGAGAATCCAGGTGTCGGGGGTGCGGCTCATGGTCAGGCTCCCGGTAATTGTTGCCAGGCGTAGGGTGGATCGGAGCGCGTAGCTGACGCTTCACCCATCCACCTTGGATGTCCTCCGGTGGACGCAAAAAGCGTCGTCCACCCTACACTTCAGGCCTTGATCGCCAGCCCATACTCGGCGCTGGCATCCTGCAGCCACAGCCAGATGTAGTCGGCGAAGCTGCGCCGTACGATCAGTTCCCAGGTGTCGTCGCCGGTGTGGCGAATCACCAGTTGCGACTTGGCGAACATGGTGCCGACCGCCTTGCCCACCGGAAAGTTGCTCGGGTGGACGTCATAGATGCTCGACTTCATCAGCATCTCGCGGACTTTCGGTCCGCTCAGCTCGACCAGGGTCTGGCCGCCGCTGACATTCACCAGCGCAACGTGTTGACCCTCCAGTTCGGCGCGCAGCTTCTGCTCGACGGCGAACTCGGTGCCGCCGGGTACGATCAGTAGCCATTCGTCCGGGCCCAGCCACTGCAGCGAGGTATCGCCATTGGCCACCAGGGTCAGCGCCACCGGCAGTTCCAGGCCGAGGGCCTTGTGCACGCCGCCAGCGAAGTTGCTGTCATCGGCGTCGCCACGCAGGGTCAGGTGGCCGAGCAGTTTCTTTTCGCGCAGGGTGATCCCGGCCTTGCCGCCCTTGCTCAGCGAGCCCTTGCGTGCCAGCTCGTCGAGGCCGGCGTGAAACAGTGGCGACTCGGCATGGCCGGCGTCGGGGCGTTGCTGGTAAACGTTGACGTTAGACATTCTGGCGATCCCCTTTTGGGTCATAGAACACGGGGCTGACGATTTCGGCTTCGATCACGCTGCCATCCACCAGCGGGGCGAACACTCGCTCGCCGATGCGCTTGAGGCCACCCTTGACCAGGGCCATGGCGAGCGAATAGTTAAGCGCCGAGCTCATGTAGCTGGAGGTGACGTGGCCGACCATGGTCATCGGAATGGCCTGCTTGGGGTCGAACACCAGTTGCGCGCCTTCCGGCAGCACCTTGCTCGGGTCGAGCGGTTTCAGTCCCACCAGCTGCTTGCGTTCTGCCTTGAGGCAGTCTTCGCGGTTCATGCCGCGCCAGCCGATCCAGGAGAAAGGCTTGGTCCGACCGACGCACCAGCCCATGCCGAGGTCGTCCGGGGTCACCGAACCGTCGGTGTCCTGGCCGATGATGATGAAACCCTTCTCGGCGCGCAGCACGTGCATGGTCTCGGTGCCATAGGGGGTCAGGCCGTGTTTCTTGCCGGCGGCGATGATCTTTTCCCAGACGCCCAGGGCGTAGTCGGCCTGCACGTTGACTTCGTAGCTCAGCTCACCGGTAAAGGAGATGCGGAACACTCGCGCCGGCACGCCGCCGACAGTGCCTTCCTTCCAGGTCATGAACGGGAAGGCGTCCTTGTCCAGGTCGATGTCGGTAACCTCGGCCAGCAGCTTGCGGCTATTGGGGCCGGACAGGGTCATGGTCGCCCAGTGGTCGGTGACCGAGGTGAAGTACACCTTGAGTTCCGGCCATTCGGTCTGGTGGTAGATTTCCAGCCATTCCAGCACCCGCGCGGCGCCGCCGGTGGTGGTGGTCATCAGGAAGTGGTTGTCGGCCAGGCAGGCGGTCACGCCGTCGTCGAAGACCATGCCGTCTTCCTTGCACATCAGGCCGTAGCGCGCCTTGCCCACGTCCAGCTTGGTCCAGGCGTTGGTGTAGACGCGGTTGAGGAACTCGCGCGCGTCCGGGCCCTGGATGTCGATCTTGCCCAGGGTCGAGGCGTCGAGGATGCCCACCGCGTTGCGCACCGCCAGGCACTCGCGGGCCACGGCGGCGTGCAGGTCTTCACCGACTTTCGGGAAGTACCAGGGACGCTTCCACTGGCCGACGTCCTCGAACTCGGCACCGTTCTGCAGATGCCAGGCCTGCATGGCGGTGTAGCGCTTGGCCTCGAACAGCGGCCCGCAGTTGCGCCCGGCCAGGGCGCCGAAGGTCACCGGGGTGTAGTTCGGGCGGAACATGGTGGTGCCCATCGCGGGAATGCTGATGCCCAGCGAACGGGCGGCGATGGCCAGGCCGTTGATGTTGCCCAGCTTGCCCTGGTCGGTGCCGAAGCCCAGCGCGGTGTAGCGCTTGACGTGCTCGACCGACTCGAAGCCCTCGCGGGTGGCCAGCTCGATGCCGGCCGCGGTGACGTCGTTCTGCAGGTCGACGAACTGCTTGGGCGCACGTGCCGTGGATTTGTCGTGGGGCACCTGGAACAGCGCTACGGCCGGCTCCTCATGGCGCTTCTCGACCTTCGGCAGGCTGCCGGTGACCTGCTTGAAGCCCGCTTCGGCCGCAGCTGTCGCGCCGGCCTCGAAACCGTCGGCGAGGCTGTCGCCGAGGGCGAAGATGCCATTCACCGCACCGGCGCACAGGCGCTTCTGCAGGCCTTCACCGGGGACGAAGGCGAGGATGTCTTCCTGCCAGGTCGGCTTGCCGCCGAGGTGCGAGGCCAGGTGCACCACCGGGCTGTAGCCGCCGGAGCTGACGATCAGGTCGCAGTCGAGCACTTCGCCGGGGCTGGTGACTTTATGGGTTTTCAGGTCGATGGCGCAGATCCGCGCCGCGGTGACCCGCTTGCTGCCTCGCGCCTCGACCACGGCACTGCCGGTGAGGATGCGCACGCCACGCTTGCGCGCTTCTTCGACCCAGACGCCGCGTGGGTTACTGCGCGCATCGGCAACCGCGACCACCTGCTGACCGGCATCGAGCCAGTCGAGGACCACGCGGTAGGCGTAGTCGTTGGTGGTCGACAGCACCAGTTGGCGGCCCGGCGCCACGCCGTAGCGCCGCACATAGGTGGAGACTGCATCGGCCAGCATGTTGCCCGGCACGTCGTTGTTGGCATACACCAGCGGCCGTTCGTGAGCACCGGTGGCCAGCACCACACGCTTGGCGCGCACGCGGTGCATGCGCTGGCGCACCTGGCCCATGGGAGCGACTTCGCCGAGGTGATCGGTGAGGCGCTGGTGGATGGTGAGGAAGTTGTGGTCGTGGTAGCCGTTGACCGTGGCGCGCGGCAGCAGGGTGACTTCCGGCATTTTCTCCAGTTCGGCGATAGCCTTGGTCACCCAGTCGCTGGCCGGTTTACCGTCGAGGGTCTCGCGGGTGCTGAGCAGGCTGCCGCCGAACTCTTCCTGCTCGTCGGCAAGAATTACCCGCGCACCGCTGCGCCCGGCGGCCAATGCTGCCGCCAGACCGGCGGCACCACCGCCGACCACCAGCACGTCGCAGTGCTGGTTCATGTAGTCGTAGCTGTCCGGGTCGTTTTCCCTGGGTGCGCGACCCAGGCCGGCAGCCTTGCGGATGTACTTCTCGTAGGTCAGCCAGAGGTTCTGCGGGTACATAAAGGTCTTGTAGTAGAACCCCGGCGGCATCATCTGCCCGCCGACCTTGCCGAGAATACCCATCAGGTCGGTGTTGACGCTTGGCCAGCCGTTGGTGCTGGCCGCCACCAGGCCGGCGTAGAGCGCCTGCTGGGTGGCTCGGACGTTGGGAATTTGCGCCGCTTCGGTGCCGCCGATCTGCAGCACGGCATTCGGCTCTTCGGCACCGGCGGCGACGATGCCGCGCGGGCGCGAGTACTTGAAGCTGCGGCCGACGATGTCGACGCCGTTGGCCAGCAGGGCGGCGGCCAGGGTGTCACCGACAAAACCCTGGTAGGTCTGGCCGTTGAAGCTGAAGCTCAGCGGCTGGCTGCGGTCAATGCGGCCACCCTGGGAAAGACGATTGACCTGGCTCATGCCGTTACTCCTTGGGCGACGGCCTTCTTCGCGGCGACGCTGGCTTCAGTCACGCCGGGTTTTTCGCCGATCTTGTAGGTTTCGAGAATTTCGTAGGTCACCGTGTGGCGGGTGACATTGAAGTACTGGCGGCAGCCCGCGGCGTGAATCCACAGCTCGTGGTGGATGCCGCGCGGGTTGTCGCGGAAGAAGATGTAGTCGCCCCATTCCTCGTCGGTGCAGGCGTTCGGATCCAGCGGGCGCGGGATGTGAGCCTGGCCCTTGGCGTGGAATTCCTCTTCGGAGCGCAACTCACCGCAGTGAGGGCAGAAAATATGCAGCATGGTCGGAACCTCCAGAAAACCATCCACCCTCTCCCACCGGGAGAGGGGGCCAAAATCAGTGTGCGACCCCAGCCGCGCCGTGTTCGTCGATCAGCGCGCCGTTGTGGAAGCGCTCGATCGAGAACGCCTTGGCCAGCGGGTGCATCTCGCCCTTGGCCAGGCTGGCGGCGAACACGTGGCCTGAACCTGGCGTAGCCTTGAAGCCGCCGGTGCCCCAGCCGCAGTTGAAGAACAGGTTCGGTACCGGGGTCTTGGCGATGATCGGGCAGGCGTCCGGCGTGGTGTCGACGATGCCGCCCCACTGGCGGTTCATGCGTACCCGCGAGAGCACCGGAAACAGTTCGACGATGGCCTGCAGGGTGTGCTCGATGGTCGGGTAGGAGCCGCGTTGGCCATAACCGTTGTAACCGTCGATGCCGGCACCGATGACCAGGTCGCCCTTGTCCGACTGGCTGATGTAGCCATGCACCTGGTTGGACATGATCACGCTGTCGATGATCGGCTTGATCGGCTCGGACACCAGCGCCTGCAACGGGTGCGATTCCAATGGCAGGCGGAAACCGGCGAGCTTGGCCATGTGCCCGGAGTTACCGGCGGTGACCACGCCGACGCGCTTGCCACCGATAAAGCCCTTGTTGGTTTCCACGCCGATGCATACGCCGTTTTCCTTGCGGAAACCGATCACTTCGGTCTGCTGGATCAGGTCGACGCCAAGGGCGTCTGCCGCGCGGGCGTAGCCCCAGGCCACGGCATCGTGCCGGGCCACGCCGCCACGCCGCTGCAGGGAAGCGCCCATTACCGGGTAACGGGTGTTCTTGCTGCAATCCATGTACGGGACCAGCTCCTCGACCTGCTTTGCATTGAGCACCTCGCCGTCGATGCCGTTGAGCCGGTTGGCACTGACCCGACGTTCGATGTCGCGCATGTCTTGCAGGGTGTGCCCGAGGTTGAACACGCCGCGCTGGGAAAACATCACGTTGTAGTTGAGGTCCTGGGACAGACCTTCCCACAGCTTCATGGCGTGCTCGTAAAGGTGCGCCGACTCGTCCCACAGGTAGTTGGACCGCACGATGGTGGTGTTGCGCGCAGTGTTGCCGCCGCCGAGCCAGCCTTTTTCGATGACCGCGACATTGCGCACGCCGAATTCCTTGGCCAGGTAATAGGCAGTGGCCAGACCATGGCCGCCACCGCCAACGATGATCACGTCATACACCGGCTTGGGCGTCGGCGTGCGCCACATGCGCTGCCAGTTCTCGTGGTGGCTAAAAGAGTGCTTGAGCAGGCCGAAGCCGGAATAACGTTGCATGGGATGCTCCTGAAACGGAAAGCTGGAACCTTGTCTGTAGGAGCGGGCCATGCCCGCGATCACTACACTTCGCGGGCATGGCCCGCTCCTACCGGATCATTGCTTTCAGCGATAAACCGGGTAGTCGGCGCAGAGCCCTGCCGCCAGCGTTGCCACCTGGGCCTCGACATCGGCATCGCCGAGGTGATCGAGGATGTCGCAGATCCAGCCAGCCAACTCGATGCTCTGCTGTTCCTTGAAGCCGCGAGTGGTGATTGCCGGGGTGCCGATGCGCAGGCCCGAGGTGACGAACGGCGACTGCGGGTCATTCGGCACGGAGTTCTTGTTCACCGTGATGCCGGCACGACCAAGGGCGGCGTCGGCATCTTTGCCGGTCAGGCCCTGACGGATCAGGCTAACCAGGAACAGGTGGTTATCGGTGCCGCCGGAGACCACGTCGAAGCCGCGCTCAATAAAGACCTTGGCCATTGCCTGGGCGTTATTGATCACCTGCTGCTGGTAGTCCTTGAAACCAGGCTCCATGGCTTCCTTGAAACACACCGCCTTGCCGGCGATTACGTGCATCAACGGGCCGCCCTGGGCGCCGGGAAATACTGCCGAGTTAAGTTTCTTCTCGATCTCGGGATTGCTCTTGGCCAGGATCAGGCCGCCACGCGGACCGCGCAGGGTCTTGTGGGTAGTGGTGGTGACCACGTCGGCGTAAGGCAGCGGGTTGGGGTACAGACCAGCGGCGACCAGGCCGGCGACGTGGGCCATATCGACGAACAACAGGGCCCCGACCTTGTCGGCAATGGCGCGAAA
>JAUSOF010000067.1 GCA_030656145.1 Pseudomonas sp. | reverse complement strand
GCCGCTGGCAATCCGCAGCGACTCAACAGCCAGCCAATCGGCAGCGGCCCCTTCGTCTTCAAGCGCTTCCAGAAAGATGCAGTGGTGCGCTATGACGCCAACCCCGAGTACTTTGCCGGCAAGCCCGCGGTGGATAGCCTGGTATTCGCCATCACCCCGGACGCCAACGTGCGCCTGCAGAAGCTGCGCCGCGGTGAGTGCCATATCGCCCTCTCACCCAAGCCACAGGATGTGCAAGCCAGCGCCGCCGATGCTGACCTGAAGAGCGTACACACCGCCGCCTTTATGACCGCCTTCGTCGGCATCAACAGCCAGCACCCGCCCCTGGATCAGACCGCCGTACGCCAGGCAATCAACCTGGCATTCGACAAGGCCAGCTACTTGAAAGCAGTGTTCGAGAACAGTGCCGAGGCGGCCAACGGGCCCTACCCCGCCAACACCTGGAGCTACGCCGCAGAACTGCCGGGCTATGCTCATGACCCGGACCGAGCTCGCGCCCTGCTGGCCGAAGCAGGCCTGGCGGATGGCTTCAAGACCACCATCTGGACGCGCCCCAGCGGCAGCCTGCTCAACCCCAATCCGAGTCTGGGCGCCCAGTTGCTGCAGGCTGACCTGGGCAAAGTCGGGATTCAGGCCCAGATCCGCGTGATCGAATGGGGTGAGCTGATTCGCCGCGCCAAGGCCGGCGAACACGACCTGCTATTTATGGGCTGGGCCGGTGACAATGGCGACCCGGACAATTTCCTCACCCCGCAATTCGCCTGCGCCTCGCTCGACTCGGGACTGAACTTCGCCCGCTATTGCGACCCGCAACTGGACAAGCTGATTGCCGATGGCAAGACCGTCAGCGACCAGGCGCAGCGCAGCCAAATCTATAAAGAAGCGCAGCGGATCATCCAGCAGCAGGCGCTGTGGCTGCCCCTCGCGCACCCGACCGCCTATGCCCTGATCCGCAAGGAAGTCGAGGGCTATCAGGTCAGCCCCTTCGGCCGTCAGGATTTCGCCAAGGTGCGTTTGAATCCCTGAGCAGCCCTGTGCCGCACTCCGCGGCCCGACCTCCGGTCAAGCCGCAGGTCGGGCTGATGAGCGCAGCCACGAGACCCAACAGGCGATCGCAGACGCATCGCCGAAGTCCAGCCGGACACCGCTGCGGGGCTCAGCCCCCCCCTACAACCAGCCGTACTCGGCCATCGACAGCGGCTCGCCGTCACCGACGATGAAGTGATCGAGTACCCGTACATCGACCAACTCCAGCGCTTCTTTCAGGCGCTTGGTCAGCACTCGATCCGCCTGGCTCGGTTCTGCTACGCCAGAAGGATGGTTATGGGTCAGGATCAGCGCCGCGGCGTTGTGCGCCAGCGCCCGCTTGACCACCTGACGGGGATAGACGCTGGCGCTGTCGATGGAGCCGTGGAACAGCGCCTCGAAGGCCAGCACGCGGTGCTTGGCATCGAGAAACAGACAACCGAACACCTCATGGGGCTCATGCCGCAACAGCGCCTTGAGGTAGTCGCGTACCGCCTGCGGACTTTCCAGCGCCGAGTCGCGACGCAACTGCTCGGCCAAGTGCCGACGCGCCATTTCCAGTACCGCCTGCAGCTGGGCAAACTTGGCCGGCCCCAGTCCCAAGCGCTGGCTGAACGATGGCAGGTCCGCCTGCATCAGGGCGCGCAGCCCACCAAAATCGCCCAGTAGATGGCGCGCCAAATCCACCGCGCTTTGCCCGGCTACGCCGGTACGCAGGAAGATCGCCAACAACTCGGCGTCCGTCAGGGTGGCAGCCCCTTGGGCCAGAAGCTTCTCCCGCGGACGCTCCGCCACGGGCCAATCGCGAATACTCATAACACCTCCATGTCGAGTCTTGCGCCTGCCGAACCTGAATGGCCACTGCGGCCGGGGTCTGGCAAGCTCCTGGCGCCGCTTTTTCACTGCGGCTGCTGTGTTATCTTAGCCCATCTTTTTTGCGCGGCGACTGGCCTGACGGCCCGTCGGACTTGGGACTCTGTCCTACTGCAAAAGCCCAACGATCTGCCTATGGGCATCACCGTCGCGGCGTACATCCACCCAAATACAAGGCAGGCCTATGCAGCGGCTATATCGAAAGCGCATCGTTCTAGGCGTGGGCGGCGGCATCGCCGCCTACAAGAGCGCAGAGCTGGTTCGCCGCCTGCGCGATCAGGGCGCAGACGTGCATGTGGTCATGACTCGCGGTGGCCGTGAGTTCATCACGCCGCTGACCCTGCAGGCATTGTCCGGTCACCCGGTGCACCTGGACCTGCTCGACCCCGCCGCCGAAGCCGCCATGGGCCATATCGAACTGGCGCGCTGGGCTGATCTGGTGCTGATCGCCCCAGCTACCGCCGACCTGATGGCACGCCTGGCCCAGGGTGTCGCCGATGATTTGCTGAGCACTCTGGTGCTGGCCACCGACGCACCGATTGCCCTGGCGCCGGCGATGAACCAGGCAATGTGGCGCGACCCTGCCACCCAGGCCAATGCCCAACTGCTTGGCGAGCGCGGCATGCGCCTGTTTGGCCCTGCAGCAGGCAGCCAGGCCTGCGGCGATGTCGGCCTGGGCCGCATGCTGGAAGCCGACGAGCTGGCGCAATGCGCCGCCGATTGCTTCCAGGGCCAGGCGTTGACCGGCAAACACGTGCTGATCACCGCGGGACCGACCCAGGAAAACATCGACCCGGTGCGCTACATCACCAACCACAGCTCCGGAAAGATGGGCTTTGCTCTCGCCGAAGCCGCCGCCGAAGCCGGCGCCAAGGTCACCCTGATCAGCGGGCCGGTGCACTTGCCGACCCCGGACCGGGTCACCCGCATCGACGTGGTCAGCGCCCGCGACATGCTCGCCGCCTGCGAAGCCGCCATGCCCTGCGACCTGCTGATCGCCGCCGCCGCCGTCGCCGACTACCGCCCAGAAGTGGTCGCGCAGCACAAATTGAAGAAAGACCCCAGCAGTGGCGACGGCCTGCTCCTGCAAATGGTGCGCAACCCGGATATCCTCGCGACACTTGCGAGCCGTGCGGATCGCCCGTTCAGCGTCGGCTTCGCGGCCGAGACCGAGAACCTGCTCGGCTATGCCTCGCGCAAATTGCAGGACAAGAACCTCGACCTGATCGTTGCCAACGACGTCGCCAATCCCAGTATCGGCTTCAACAGCGAAGAAAACGCGATCACCATCATCGATCGCGATCTCCAGCAAAGCAGCTTCGCCCAGACCAGCAAAAGCAAGATCGCCCGTCAGCTGGTGGACTTTATCGCCGACCGCTTGCACCGCGCCTGATGCCCTCATTCACCGACCGCAGAGCCTGACATGCACGCCTTACAAGCCAAAATCCTCGACCCGCGCCTGGGCACTGAATTTCCCTTGCCGCAGTACGCCACGCCAGGCTCCGCCGGCCTCGACCTGCGCGCCATGCTCAAACAGGAGTTGATCCTGGAGCCTGGGCAAACCGTGCTGATTCCCACCGGCCTGTCGATCTATATCGGCGACCCTGGCCTGGCGGCGATGATCCTGCCGCGCTCGGGCCTCGGTCACAAGCACGGCATCGTCCTCGGCAACCTGGTCGGCCTGATCGACTCGGACTACCAGGGTGAACTGATGGTGTCCTGCTGGAACCGCGGGCAAAATGCCTTCAGCATGGCCATCGGCGAGCGCATCGCTCAACTGATTCTGGTGCCGGTGGTGCAGGCGCACTTCGAGCTGGTCGAGCAGTTTGATCAAAGTCAGCGCGGCAGCGGCGGCTTTGGCCATTCCGGCAGCCACTGAGTGCCTTTCCCCTTTCCAGGATGAACCGCCAGGGAGACGTTCGATGAAACGCTTCAAGCGCACGGCCAAGGATGCAACCGCCGCCAACCCAGGCAGGCAACAATTCACCGGTCAGCAGACCGCCAGCGCTCTGCTACCAGGCCTGCTGGCTGTCAGCAGCGGGTTGATGCTGGCCGGTGCGCTGCTCTGGTTTGGCCTGTTCAACGGTATGCAGCAACAGCAACAGCAGCAACTCACTCAGGCCTGGGGAGGTGCCCAGGCGGCGGCGCTGCAACAGGCGTTGCTGCAACTGGCTGCCGATACCAGTGCCGCGGCACGAAATCCCGAGCTACTGCAGGCAGTGCAGAGCCGCGACAGCCAACAGCTACGAGAGGCCGAAGGTAACCTGCGCTACTGGGATGGCGTGGTCGATGCGCACCTCAACGCCCGCGGCGAAGCCGTTCAGGACATGGGCCGGGACGCACCAATGAACTTTGCTGCACTGGACATGCTGCGCCGGGTAGAAAACGGCCAGACACCTGCTGCCGAGGCCTACAAGATCGGCCAACGCTGGCTGGTCTACAGCGCAGCGCCACTGCGCCAGAGCGATGATCAACCGGCGCAGGGCACGCTGCTGCTGGCCGTCGAGCTGAACCGCCTGCTGGCCAATTTGCCGCCGCTACCAGCCGATGCCGGCCAACTGCAACTGATCCAGCAATTCGCCAATAGCGCCGGCCAGGTGTTGACCCAACGCGGCCAGGCCCAGGGCGACGCCCAGCGCTTCGATAGCGGCAACCCGAACTGGCAGCTTGGCTTCACCCCAGGCCCAAGCCTGAGCGCATCGACCATCACCCCAATACTGCCGGGCCTGGCTGCTCTGCTGGCTCTGGCCGGCGGCCTGCTTGGCCTGTACCTGGTCTACAGCCGCCAGCAACAGCGTCTGCGCAAGGACGCTGCGCAACTTGAGCGACTGGTTAACGAACTCTCAGCCGGTAAAGCCGTCAAAAATTTCAGCATGAGCCTGCCGGCGCTCGACAGCCTGAGACAAACCCTGGCCCGCCTATCGCGCCACGCCAGCAAACCACCAGAAAACCTCAACAGCGCCAGCAATGCTTCGCCCACAGCGGAACCTGGCCAGGAAGCAGGGCTGATCGATCCGCTGTTTCAAGACACGGATATCCTCGATATCGACATTCTCGACGAAGACCTGGATCTTCTGGGACTGGAGCAAACACCCCTTATGAATACCCCGCAAACCGCCCCAAAACTGCCCGCTGACATCTTCCGCGCCTACGACATTCGCGGCGTGGTCGGCAGCAGCCTGACCGCCGAAACCGCTTACTGGGTCGGTCGCGCGATCGGCTCGCAGAGCCTGGCGCAGGGCGAAGCAAACGTTGCTGTAGGCCGCGACGGTCGCCTGTCCGGCCCGGAGCTGGTCGAACAGCTGATTCAAGGCCTGCTCGACTGCGGCTGCAACGTCAGCGATGTCGGCATGGTGCCGACCCCAGTGGTCTACTACGCCGGCCATATCCTTGCGGGCAAATCCGCGGTGATGCTCACCGGCAGCCACAATCCGCCGGACTACAACGGCTTCAAGATCGTCATCGCCGGTGACACCCTGGCCAACGAGCAGATTCAAGCTCTCAAGGCTCGCATCGACAACAACGACCTGATCAGTGGTGTCGGCACGGTTGAGCAGGTCGACGTGCTGGAGCGCTACTTCAACCAGATCCGTGACGATATCGCCATGGCCAAACCCATTAAGGTCGTGGTCGATTGCGGCAACGGCGCCGCCGGGGTGATCGCCCCGCGGCTGATCGAAGCCCTGGGCTGCACGGTGATTCCACTGTTCTGCGAGGTCGACGGCACCTTCCCCAACCACCATCCAGACCCAGGCAAGCCGGAAAACCTGGTCGACCTGATCGCCAAGGTCAAGGAAGAGAACGCCGACCTCGGCCTGGCGTTCGATGGCGACGGCGACCGCGTCGGCGTGGTGACCAATAAAGGCACCATCATCTACCCGGACCGCCTGCTGATGCTGTTCGCCAAGGACGTGGTCTCGCGCAATCCGGGTGCCGACATCATCTTCGACGTCAAATGTACCCGTCGTCTGACCCCGCTGATCAGTGGCTACGGCGGTCGTCCGGTAATGTGGAAAACCGGCCACTCGCTGATCAAGAAAAAGATGAAGGAAACCGGTGCGCTGCTGGCCGGCGAGATGAGCGGGCACATCTTCTTCAAGGAACGCTGGTTTGGCTTCGACGACGGCATCTACAGCGCCGCCCGCCTGCTGGAAATTCTCAGCCAGGACAAGCGCGATGCCGAGCAGGTGTTCAGTGCCTTCCCCAACGACATCTCCACCCCGGAAATCAATATCCAGGTTACCGAGCAAAGCAAGTTCGACATTATTGATGCCCTGCAACGCGACGGCCATTGGGGTGAAGCCAACCTCACCACCCTGGACGGCATACGCGTCGACTACCCTAAAGGCTGGGGCCTGGTACGCGCTTCCAACACCACGCCAATGCTGGTGCTGCGCTTCGAGGCCGACAGCGAAGAGGAGCTCGAACGCATCAAAGACGTATTCCGCAGCCAACTGCTCAACGCCGCACCCGATATCACTTTGCCGTTTTGATTGAGATTAACCATGGAGACCCGCATGACCCTCGAACGTGATGCTGCCAGTAACGTCGCCAAAGTTCTGTCCGAAGCGCTGCCGTACATCCGCCGCTTCGTCGGCAAGACCCTGGTGGTCAAGTACGGTGGCAACGCCATGGAAAGCGACGAGCTGAAAACCAACTTTGCCCGTGACATCGTGCTGATGAAGGCCGTCGGCATCAATCCGGTGGTGGTGCATGGTGGCGGCCCGCAAATTGGTGACCTGCTCAAGCGCCTGTCGATCGAAAGCCACTTCATCGACGGCATGCGCGTGACTGATGCGCAAACCATGGACGTGGTTGAAATGGTCCTCGGCGGCCAGGTCAACAAGGACATCGTCAACCTGATCAACCGCCACGGCGGCAGCGCTATCGGCCTGACTGGCAAGGACGCCGAGCTGATTCGCGCCAAGAAGCTCACCGTAACCCGCCAGACCCCGGAGATGACCCAGCCGGAAATCATCGACATCGGCCACGTTGGCGAAGTCATCGGGGTCAATACCGACCTGCTCAACATGCTGGTCAAGGGCGACTTCATCCCGGTCATCGCACCGATCGGCGTCGGCGCGCAAGGTGAGTCGTACAACATCAACGCCGACCTGGTCGCCGGCAAGGTGGCCGAAGCCTTGAAGGCCGAGAAGTTGATCCTGCTGACCAACATCGCCGGCCTGCTGGACAAGCAGGGCGAGGTGCTCACCGGCCTGACTACCGAACAGGTCGACGCCCTCATCGCCGATGGCACCATCTACGGCGGCATGCTGCCGAAGATCCGCTGCGCCCTCGAAGCAGTCCAGGGCGGCGTCACCAGCGCGCACATCATCGATGGTCGAGTGCCCAACGCGGTACTGCTGGAGATTTTCACCGACAGCGGTGTCGGTACGCAGATCTGCAACCGCAAGCGCCACTGACACCGGCGACAGCCGAATCAGCCCGACGTGTTCGGGCTGATTCGTCTCTTGTACGGGCTACGCCCTGTATAAGTCTTGACGGTAAGCTGGCGCACCAGCAGTCGGCGGGATGAGGGGCCCACGGCGCTCGAAACGGCAAAACCGCCGCCACTGCGCACCTCGGCACAACTAGCAATAGACCACCTGAGACAACCAGGCCCGCCGGATTTAACGCCGCTTGCCCAGCAGCTCGCCGAGACGCTGGTGATCGGCCGCAAAGCTGGCCTGGAGCTGCTTGCGCGCGTGCTGGTAGCGGGCAATGTCCTTGTACTGACGCAGCTGCTCATCTTTCTGGTTGTCGATCTGCGCCAACAGGTGCTCCGGCACTTCACGCCCAGCACGCTCATGATCCGCGGCCTGGCTCTGCAAATTGCCCTGCTGAGTGCGCGCTGCCTGCAAATTACTACGCGCCGCGCTGATCAAGCCATCCACCTCGGCCAGCTTGCGGTCGCGCGCCCGGTCGATGTCCTCGGGCGTGCTGTACAAACGCAGTAGCTGGGCATCGGAGCTGGCGCGGGCCTTGTCGGCCAACAGACGCTGCATTTCCTCGGCGCTCGGGGCCGGCGGGATGACCTTGACTACCCGGCCCTGATCATTAAGTACCTCGTAGCCCTTGCCGATAAACTCCGGCGGCACGCCCTGACGACCGAGCACAGTAACGCCGTGGTCATCGATATAGCGATACAACTCGGCAGCGCCAGCAACAATCGGCAGCAGCAAACCGCACAACAGCGAACAACGGAGCAGAACCGGCTTGCGCATCAAGGCAATACCCTATGTCGAGGAGTTAAATTCCATATTCGGCGCGATAGGCTTGTACCGCTGGCAAATACTGCTTGAGTTCAGCATCGTCTGCCAGATATTCCAGTACCAGCTCGAGCGAGACGATGCTCACCACCGGCATGCCGAAGTCGCGCTCGACCTCCTGGATCGCCGACAATTCGCCCTGACCACGCTCCTGACGGTTCAATGCAATCAGCACGCCCGCGGCTTGCGCGCCCTGGGCCTGGATAATCTGCATCACCTCACGAATCGCGGTGCCTGCAGTGATCACGTCATCGACAATCAGCACCTTGCCCGCAAGCGGCGCGCCGACCAGCGTGCCGCCTTCGCCGTGATCCTTGGCCTCTTTGCGATTGAAACACCACGGCACATCGCGCTGGTGATGCTCGGCCAAGGCCACTGCAGTGGTCGCCGCCAGGGGAATCCCCTTGTAGGCCGGCCCAAACAACACATCGAAGGAAATACCACTGTCGACTACCGCAGCGGCGTAAAACCGCCCCAGCCGGGCCAGCGCCAGGCCGCTGTCAAACAGCCCCGCGTTGAAGAAATACGGGCTAATGCGCCCAGACTTGAGAGTGAACTGACCGAAGCGCAGAACACCGCGCTCAATGGCAAAACGAATGAAGTCGCGCTGGTACGCTTGCATGAAAAGCCCCGGACGGCACGGATTTAGCTAGGAATTTAGCTTATTAGAGACGAGCTCGGGTATCATACACGCACGTGTTTTTAGGGGCCATTTATGCGGATCATCAGTGTGAACGTGAATGGTATTCATGCTGCAGTCGAGCGCGGTTTGCTCAGTTGGCTGCAAGCACAGAATGCCGACGTCATCTGCCTGCAGGACACCCGCGCCTCCGCCTTTGAGCTGGACGACCAAGCCTTCCAACTGGATGGCTATTTCCTCTATGCCTGCGATGCTGAAGTGCCAAGCCAAGGTGGCGTGGCACTGTACTCGCGGTTGCAACCCAAGGCGGTAATCAGCGGCCTCGGCTTTGAAATGGCCGATCGCTACGGGCGCTACCTGCAGGCCGATTTCGACAAGGTAAGTATTGCCACCCTATTGATGCCCTCCGGGCAACAGGGTGATGAGAGCTTGAATCAGAAATTCAAGTTCATGGACGACTTCACCCACTATTTGGACAAACAGCGCCGCAAGCGCCGCGAGTACATCTATTGCGGCTCGCTCCACGTGGCACACCAGAAGATCGACGTGAAAAACTGGCGCGACTGCCAGCAATCACCCGGCTTTCTGGCACCAGAGCGCGCCTGGCTGGACGAAGTGATCGGCACCATGGGCTATGTCGATGCCCTGCGCGAAGTCAGCCGCGAAGGCGACCAGTTCAGCTGGTGGCCAGATAGCGAACAGGCGGAGCTGCTCAACCTGGGCTATCGCTTCGACTATCAATTGCTGACCCCAGGCATGCGCCGCAGCGTACGTACCGCGCGCCTGCCGCGCCAGCCACGCTTCTCGCAGCATGCGCCACTGACGGTCGATTACGACTGGATCCTCAGCGTTTAATGCGACCAGCAGAAACAATAAAGCCGGCATCCGCCGGCTTTATTGTTTCTGCCATGAAGCTTACTTCACCAGGCGCCAGCTGAAGGGATAGCGATAGGCCTGACCATCGTTGGCCTTGATCCCGGCAATGACGGTCAACACAAGAGCGCCAATACTCACCAGAACCAGCAACGGGAAGCCGATCACCACCACCATCAGCAGGAAGCACAGCACCACCGCCAGCGCTACGCTGATCTGAAAGTTCAACGCCTCCTTACCCTGCTGATCAACGAAAGGATCGAGATCCTTCTTGATCTGCCAGACAATCAACGGGCCGAGCAGATTGCCGAACGGGAACACCAACCCCAGGAATGCGGCAAAGTGACAAAACATCGCCCACTGGCGCGCTTCCTTACTGGGTGCAGGCACCGGGGTTTGCATATTTTCGTCCATTACTACCCTCCTTAGCAGGCTGTTAAAAATGACCACGCATATAAGCCCGGCCAGCACTCGGTGCCGGCCGTCGTAACGTATCAGTCCGCCAATGCCGCTTGCTGCAACTCGAACAGTTCATTTATGCCTTTTTGCGCCAATGCCAGCATTGCATTCAAGTCTTGCGGCTGGAACGGCGCGCCTTCGGCTGTGCCCTGCACCTCGATAAAGCCGCCGGCACTGGTCATCACCACGTTCAGGTCGGTTTCCGCGGCGGAGTCTTCCAGGTAGTCCAGATCGAGTACCGGCTCACCCTGGTACATGCCGACCGACACCGCTGCAATCATCTGCTTGAGCGGATCGCCACCTTTCAGGCCGCCACGCTTCTTGATCACTTTCAGCGCATCAATCAGCGCCACCATGGCGCCGGTGATCGATGCCGTACGCGTACCACCGTCGGCCTGAATCACGTCGCAGTCGACGTACAGCGTGTTTTCGCCCAGCTTGCTCATGTCCAGCGCAGCGCGGAGCGAGCGGCCGATCAAGCGCTGAATTTCCAGAGTGCGGCCGCCCTGCTTACCACGGCTGGCCTCACGCTGATTACGCTCACCCGTGGCGCGCGGCAACATGCCGTACTCGGCAGTCAACCAGCCCTGGCCCTGCCCCTTGAGGAAGCGCGGCACGCCCGACTCGACACTGACCGTACAGATCACCTTGGTGTCGCCGAACTCCACCAGCACTGAGCCTTCGGCATGCTTGGTGTAGTTACGGGTAATACGGATCGAGCGCAACTGATCGGCGCTGCGGCCACTGGGACGTTTCATCAAGGAATACCTGCTCTGGATAGAAATCTGCGCGCCATTATAGAGGTCACGCGCCGGCAACGACATGCCGAATTGGGAGCGGCCGACGCACTGCGCTACAATCCCGCCCCTTTAACCATGAAAGTCGCGTAGCGACACCCTCCTTGCACCCTTCTCCCTCGGGGAGAAGGTGGCGCGTAGCGCCGGATGAGGGCAACGGACGTGCCGTGCACGGCCTTCATGATTGCGCGCGCCCTGCATGGCACGCCCGTCAGCACCGACTTTTCGCGAGGTTCGCCCATGATCCACAGCATGACTGCCTTCGCCCGCGCCGAGCAGGCCGGCACCAATGGCACCCTGAGCTGGGAGCTGCGCTCGGTCAACCACCGTTACCTGGAGCCGCACCTGCGCCTGCCAGAAAGCTTCCGCGACCTCGAAGGCGCGGTGCGTGAAGCACTGCGCAATGGCCTGTCACGCGGCAAAGTCGAGTGCACCCTGCGCTTCGCCGAAGACAGCGCCGGCAAGCCACTGCAAGTGGATCGTGAGCGCGCCGCCCAACTGGTTGCCGCCGCAGAAAGCATCGCCAACCTGATCAAGCACCCGGCGCCGCTCAACCCTCTGGAAGTCTTGAGCTGGCCCGGCGTACTGGTCGCCGATGCCGCAGACCCGCAAGCACTCAACAAAACCGCACTGAACCTGTTCAAACAGGCGCTGGATGAACTGAAGCAAAGCCGCTTGCGCGAAGGCATTGACCTGGCCAAGTTGCTTAACGATCGCCTGGACAGCATCGACAGCGAGGTCGCAGCGCTGCGCGAGCTGGTACCACAGATGCTCGCCATACAGCGCCAGAAAATCCTCGACCGCAGCGCCGAGCTACAGGCCGAACTCGACCCGCAGCGCCTGGAGCAGGAGCTGGTGATCCTCGCCCAGAAAAGCGATGTCGCCGAAGAACTGGATCGCCTGGCCACCCACGTTAGCGAAGTACGTCGTGTCCTGAAAAGCGGCGGCGCAGCCGGCCGGCGCCTGGATTTCCTGATGCAGGAACTCAACCGCGAAGCCAACACCCTCGGCTCCAAGGCCTTCGACACACGCAGCACCCAGGCCGCAGTCAACCTCAAGGTATTGATCGAACAGATGCGCGAGCAAGTGCAGAACATCGAGTAAAAACTACTGCGCCAGCTCGCTACATGTTTAAGACCCTATAAAGAACAGCCCGTCCCAGGAAACTCTTATGGCCATCACCACCGGCACCCTCTACATCATTTCTGCACCGTCCGGTGCCGGCAAGACCAGCCTGGTCAAGGCGCTGGTCGACAGCGAGGCACAGATCCGCGTATCGGTCTCGCACACCACGCGTGCCATGCGCACTGGCGAGGTGGACGGGGTGAATTACCACTTCGTCGCCCGCGAGCAGTTTCATACGATGATCGACAACAGCGAACTGCTCGAGCACGCCGAAGTTTTCGGCAACCTCTATGGCACGTCGCAAGCCTGGGTCGAGCAGACACTCGCCGACGGTTTCGACCTGATTCTGGAAATAGACTGGCAGGGCGCGCAGCAAGTACGCCACCTGATGCCCCAGTCCAAGTCCATCTTCATCCTGCCACCAACCCAGGAGGCGCTACGCCACCGCCTGACCAATCGCGGACAGGACAGCGGCGAAATCATCGAACAACGCATGCGCGAAGCAGTCAGCGAAATGAGTCATTACGTCGAATATGACTACCTGCTGATCAACGACGATTTCGCCCACGCGCTCAGCGACCTGAAGGCCGTGTTCCGCGCCAACCAGCTGCTGCAGCATTCGCAGCAACAGCGTCATCGCGGCCTGCTCAGCGAGTTGCTGGCCTAAAGTCCGCGGCACCCTGTAAGCTTTAAGGCACACGCAGAGCGATCTGCTTATGACCTGAGCTTATAGTCGATAAAAACAAAGCTTCCATTAATACTGGTTGTTTTTTAAACTACTCAGTCCGCTCGCCCCTCTGGGCCAGCCTTATTTTGCTTTTGCTACGAGGAAGACCATGGCTCGCGTTACCGTCGAAGATTGCCTGGATCACGTTGAGAACCGTTTTGAACTGGTCATGCTCGCCACCAAGCGTTCGCGCCAACTCGCCACCGGCGGCAAAGAGCCGAAAGTCGCGTGGGAAAATGACAAGCCAACTGTAGTCGCACTGCGTGAAATCGCGGCTGGCCTGATGAGCTATGACGTCATCGCCCAAGACGAAATCATCGAAGAAGAGCCGCTGTTCGCTGCCTTCGAAGATGAGGCCAACGAGCCTCTGTAAGCCTATGCCTGAACGAAGTCGTGAGGCGCTGGGTCATAAAAATCGGCACGGGAATCACCCATGCCGAGCATAGATGCTTTTGCCGATCGACTTTTGAGTTACCTGGATAACGACCAGGTCAACTTGGTGCGGCGCGCCTATTTCTACGCCGAACAAGCCCACGACGGCCAACGCCGCCGCAGCGGCGAAGCCTATGTGACCCACCCCTTGGCGGTGGCAAACATCCTGGCCGACATGCACATGGACCATCAGAGCCTGATGGCCGCCATGCTGCACGACGTAATCGAAGACACCGGAATTGCCAAAGAGGCGCTGAACACTCAGTTCGGCGAGACCGTGGCCGAACTGGTGGACGGGGTCAGCAAGCTGACCCAGATGAACTTCGAGACCAAGGCCGAGGCGCAGGCCGAAAACTTCCAGAAAATGGCCATGGCCATGGCACGCGACATTCGCGTGATCCTGGTCAAGCTGGCCGACCGCCTGCATAACATGCGCACCCTGGAAGTGCTGTCCGGCGAGAAACGCCGGCGCATCGCCAAGGAAACCCTGGAAATATACGCCCCCATCGCCAACCGCCTGGGCATGCACAGCATGCGTATAGAGTTCGAGGACCTTGGCTTCAAAGCCATGTACCCCATGCGCTCAGAGCGTATTCGTGCCGCCGTACGCCGCGCCCGTGGCAACCGCAAGGAAATCGTCAACAAGATCGAAGAATCGCTAACCCACTGCCTGACCCGCGAAGGCCTGGAAGGTGAAGTGCTGGGCCGCGAAAAGCATATCTACGGTATTTACCAGAAGATGCGCGGCAAGCGAAAAGCGTTCAACGAAATCATGGACGTCTACGCCTTTCGCATCGTCGTCGACAAGGTCGACACCTGCTATCGCGTACTCGGCGCCGTGCACAACCTGTACAAGCCACTGCCCGGCCGCTTCAAAGACTACATCGCGATCCCCAAGGCTAACGGCTACCAGTCACTGCACACCACCTTGTTCGGCATGCATGGCGTACCCATCGAGATCCAGATCCGCACCCGCGAAATGGAAGAGATGGCCAACAATGGTATCGCCGCGCACTGGCTCTACAAATCCAACGAAGTAGACCAGCCCAAAGGCACCCACGCCCGCGCGCGGCAGTGGGTCAAGGGCGTGCTGGAGATGCAGCAACGCGCCGGCAACTCGCTGGAATTCATCGAGAGCGTAAAGATCGATCTGTTCCCGGACGAGGTCTATGTGTTCACGCCCAAGGGCCGCATCATGGAGCTGCCCAAAGGCTCGACTGCGGTCGACTTCGCCTATGCGGTGCACACCGACGTTGGCAATACCTGCATCGCCTGTCGTATCAATCGGCGCTTGGCGCCCCTGTCGCAGGCCCTGGAAAGCGGCTCGACGGTGGAAATCGTCAGCGCCCCGGGCGCACGACCGAACCCGGCCTGGCTCAACTTCGTGGTCACCGGCAAGGCACGCACGCACATTCGTCACGCCCTCAAGCTGCAGCGCCGCTCCGAGTCGATCAGCCTCGGCGAACGCCTGCTGAACAAGGTCCTGACCAGCTTCAACAGCCACCTGGACAAGCTGGTTCCCGAGCGCGTGCAGGCCGTGCTTGGCGAATACCGCCAGGAAGTGATCGAAGATCTGCTCGAAGACATCGGCCTGGGCAACCGCATGGCTTATGTCGTGGCGCGCCGCCTGCTGGCCAGCGACGGCGAGCAGCTGCCGTGCGCCGAGGGCCCCTTGGCGATTCGTGGCACCGAAGGCCTGGTGCTGAGCTACGCAAAATGTTGCACACCGATACCCGGCGACCCGATCGTCGGTCACCTCTCGGCCGGTAAAGGCATGGTGGTGCACCTGGACAGCTGCCGAAACATCGGTGAGATCCGCCACAACCCGGAGAAGTGCATCCAGCTGTCCTGGGCCAAGGACGTGGTCGGCGAATTCAATGTCGAGCTGCGCATCGAACTCGAACACCAGCGCGGCCTGATCGCCCTGCTGGCCGGCAGCGTGAATGCCGCCGATGGCAATATCGAGAAGATCAGCATGGACGAGCGCGACGGTCGTATCAGCGTCGTGCAACTGGTGGTCAGCGTGCATGACCGTGTGCACCTGGCTCGGGTGATCAAAAAGCTGCGCGCGCTCAAGGGCGTGATGCGCATCACCCGTGCACGCGCCTGAGTAGATGGGCGCAAACGCCCTCATACCGCTGACCCAGCACATTTATTAAAATTCCCCGGTGGGCTATAACCCGCCGAATCTCGACCAATAGGAACCCCCTAATGAGCAAGAGCGTTATCAACAGCGACAAAGCACCGGCGGCCATCGGCACCTACTCCCAAGCGATCAAGGCCGGCAACACCGTTTACATGTCCGGACAGATCCCGCTGGACCCGCTGACCATGGAACTGGTTGAAGGCTTCGAAGCACAGACCGTGCAAGTCTTCGAGAATCTCAAGTGCGTCATGGAAGCCGCTGGCGGCTCGTTCAAGGACGTGGTCAAGCTGAACATCTTCCTCACCGACCTGACGCATTTCGCCACCGTCAACGAAGTCATGGGCCGCTATTTCCAACAGCCCTATCCGGCCCGCGCCGCCATTGGCGTAGCAGCGCTGCCCAAGGGCGCCCAAGTGGAAATGGACGCAATTCTGGTACTCGAATAAGTCCCCCCGGCGGGGCGCAGCGCCCCGCCACCCTTTTCTGCACAAGGAATTCCTCATGCGCGCCCTTCTCGCGGTGTTTTTTTGCGCCTCACTGCTCGGCGGCTGCGCGGGGAAATCCAGCGATCCCAGCGGTACCTGGATCAATCAGGCTGCAATTGATGCCGCTACCGAAGGCGGCAACCTGCGCGAAGCACTGCTCGCCTATGGCCCCAACCTTGAATGGCGGATCCAGCCGCAGCGCCGGCTCGCCACCTACAGCAACGGCTTCGAGCGGGGCGAAGGCCAACTGCTCGGCGAAACCGACAAACGCTGGCGGGTCGACTTCTACGTCGACCATCACGAATACCTCAGCCTCAGTGGTAACGAATTACTGCAGGCCGCCAGCGACACCTGGCCGGAACAACACTTTACCCGCCCGGTAACCCCGGCAGTCGCGGACGCACCGCTAGGCAGCAGCTTTGAACAAGCGCTCTACAGTGCCTATCTGGGCGGCAGCTGGACGATCAAACAGGGCCTGGGCGAAGGGGGTCTGGTGCTGTTCCAGCAAGACGGCCGCGTCGAAGGCCTGCCTGGCGCCGAACGCTATGCCCTGTGCCTGGCCGGCGACTGCGCCGCAATGAGCGGCGAGTTCGACAGTATCTGGCTGCAATTAGCCGAGCAGGGGCAGACCTGGCTATTCGAGCGCGATAACCGGCACCTGAGCATCTTTGCCGCGCTCAACCGCGCGCAGGGTGATGAAATGCCCGATTACCACAAGGGCGAACTGCGCTGGCAGCTTGAGCGCACAAGCCGCTAGTGTCGCTTCAGCGGTCAAATGGCCGATGAAAAGGGTACACGCCCATACCCGCCGAACGCCGCGTAACCCAACACAGCGCTTAACCGACATTTCAACGCTGGCGATTGCATCCGCGAGCGTATGAAATAATCCAACGACCTCAAGGCGCCGCCAGCACCGCCGCATAGCCCTCGCGGTAGCTCGGATATTGCGGCACCCAGCCCAGGGCACGGGCGCGGGCGTTGCTGCAGCGTTTGCTGCCAGCGCGGCGCACGCTGGACTGCTCGGCCCAGTGGCTGACACCCAACTGCCCGCGCAGCCAGGCCACCACCTCGTGCAGTGGCGCCGGCTCATCGTCGACGCCTATATAGCAGTCATCCAGCACCACCCCGCGGGCATCGGCTTGCAGCAGGAATGCCAACAGACCGGCAGCATCGTCGACATGAATCCGATTGCCGTACAGCGGCGGCTCACTCGCCACCTTGTAGCCCTGCTGTACCTGGCCAAGCAACCATTTACGCCCTGGCCCGTATATCCCGGTCAGGCGCACCACGCTCGCGGCAGAAGCGCTGTGCAGAGCCAGCTGCTCGGCCTCCAGCATGATCCGTCCAGAGAAGCCCGTGGCCTCGGCCAGCGAAGACTCGTCAACCCACTCGCCAGTTTGCTGACCATATACGCCGCTGCTGGAGACGAACAACAGGCGCTTGGGTATTTGTCCATGCTGCGCCAACCAGCCGAGCACCCGGCGCAAGCCTTCGACATAGGCGCCGCGATAGCCGGCCTCGTCATGCTCGGTCGCCGCCGCGCAGTACACCAGGTAATCCAGTTCGCCCGCCGGCCAGTTCGGCGGGCAGGCATCGGCCTGCAGATCGCCGGCAACCGGCAGGATCGCCGCGGGCAACTTCTCAACCGCACGCCGCAGGCCATGCACCGTCCAGCCGCCAGCGGCCAGACGCAGGCCCAGCCGCGTACCGACATCGCCGCAACCGGCAATCAACAGACTCGGGCTAGTCGACATAAAACTCTCCATCAAAGCAGCGGTAACAGGAATTCACAGGTAGCAGGAATTCACAGAGAGACAGTCTAGCCCGGTTGGTTGATTGCAATGCAAAGGCTATGCTTGGCAGCACCTTAATGGATAACCACTATGACCCTCACCGAACTGCGCTACATCGTCACTCTGGCCCAGGAACAACACTTCGGCCGTGCTGCCGAGCGCTGCCACGTCAGCCAGCCAACCCTGTCGGTGGGGGTGAAGAAACTCGAGGACGAACTCGGCGTCTTGATCTTCGAGCGCAGCAAGAGCGCGGTGCGCCTGACCCCGGTTGGCGAAGGCATCGTGACCCAGGCGCAGAAGGTGCTGGAGCAAGCCCAGGGTATTCGCGAGCTGGCCCAGGCCGGCAAGAACCAGCTGGCGGCGCCACTGAAGATCGGTGCTATCTACACCGTCGGACCCTACCTGTTCCCCCACCTGATTCCGCAGCTGCACCGGGTGGCGGCGCAGATGCCGCTGTATATCGAAGAGAATTTCACCCACGTGCTGCGCGACAAACTGCGCACCGGCGAGCTGGATGCAATCATCATCGCCCTGCCGTTCCACGAGGCCGACGTGCTGACCCTGCCGCTGTATGACGAGCCGTTCTATGCGCTGCTGCCAGCCGGGCACCCCTGGGCGGCGATGAAGACCATCGACAGCAAACTGCTCAATGACAAGAGCCTGCTGCTGCTCGGCGAAGGCCATTGCTTCCGCGACCAGGTGCTGGAAGCCTGCCCGAGCCTGCGCAAGGGCGGTGAAGAACACGCACAACACACCACCGTGGAATCCAGCTCGCTGGAAACCATCCGCCACATGGTCGCCTCCGGCCTGGGCGTGTCGATCCTGCCGCTGTCGGCGGTCGACAGCCACCACTACGCCCCCGGAATCATCGAAGTGCGGCCGCTCAGCCCGCCGGCACCGTTTCGCACCGTGGCCATCGCCTGGCGTGCCAGTTTTCCGCGGCCAAAAGCCATCGAAATCCTGGCCGACTCGATCCGCCTGTGCTCGGTAGCCCAACCGCAAGCAAAACCCGCCTAAGGCGCGCCCCATGACCGAGCTCGCTGCAGTTTCCGTCACCGCGCTGAAAGGCGTCGGCGCTGCCCTGGCCGAGAAGCTCGCCAAGGTCGGCTTGGAGACCCTGCAGGATGTGCTGTTCCATCTGCCGCTGCGTTACCAGGACCGCACCCGTATCGTGCCGATCGGCCAACTGCGGCCAGGTCAGGACGCCGTGGTCGAGGGCACGGTGGTCGGCGCCGATGTGGTCATGGGCCGCCGGCGCAGTCTGCTGGTACGCCTGCAGGATGGTAGCGGCAGCCTGTCCTTGCGCTTCTACCACTTCAGCCAGGCGCAGAAGGAAGGCCTCAAGCGCGGCACTCAGGTGCGCTGCTACGGCGAAGTGCGCCCCGGCTCATCGGGCCTGGAGATCTACCACCCGGAATACCGCGCGCTCTCGGGCAGCGAACCGATTGCCATGGATCAGACCCTGACGCCGATCTATCCGAGCACCGAAGGCCTGACCCAGCAGCGCCTGCGCAGCTTGAGCGAGCAGGCCCTGGCCCTCCTCGGCCCGCAGAGCCTGCCGGATTGGCTCCCCCACGAACTGGCCCGCGACTACCAACTCAGCCCGCTGGATCAGGCGATTCGCTACCTGCACCGACCGCCACCGGACGCCGACCAGGATGAACTCGCCGAAGGCCGCCACTGGGCGCAGCACCGCCTGGCCTTCGAAGAGCTGCTAACCCATCAGCTGTCCCTGCAACGCTTGCGCGAAAGCGTGCGCGCCCAGCAGGCGCCAGCGATGCCACTGGCCAAACACTTGCCGCAGCAGTTTCTCGCCAACCTGGGCTTTGCCCCAACCGGCGCACAGCAGCGGGTCGGTGCCGAGATCGCCTATGACCTCAGCCAGGACGAACCCATGCTGCGCCTGATCCAGGGCGATGTGGGCGCCGGCAAAACCGTGGTCGCCGCCTTCGCCGCCCTCCAGGCACTGGAGGCCGGCTATCAGGTAGCCCTGATGGCACCCACCGAAATTCTCGCCGAGCAGCATTTCCTCAACTTCACTAAATGGCTGGTGCCGCTGGGCATCGAGGTCGCCTGGCTGGCCGGTAAGCTCAAGGGCAAGGTCCGGGCCGCGGCCCTGGAACAGATTGCCGGCAGTGCAGCCATGGTGGTCGGCACCCATGCGCTGGTTCAGGATGAGGTCAAGTTCGCCCGATTGGCCCTGGTGATCATCGACGAGCAGCACCGCTTTGGCGTGCAACAGCGCCTGGCGCTACGGCAGAAAGGCATCGGCGGACGCCTGTGTCCGCACCAGTTGATCATGACCGCCACGCCCATTCCGCGCACTTTGGCGATGAGCGCCTACGCCGACCTCGACACCTCGATCCTCGATGAGCTGCCGCCCGGCCGCACCCCGGTGAACACCCTGGTAATCGCCGACAGCCGGCGCCCGGAAGTGATCGAGCGAGTACGCTCGGCCTGTAACGAAGGGCGCCAGGCCTACTGGGTCTGCACCCTGATCGAGGAGTCCGAGGAGCTGACCTGCCAGGCTGCCGAGACCACCTTCACGGACCTGGTCAGTGCACTCGGCGGCCTGCATGTCGGGCTGATCCACGGGCGCATGAAACCCGCGGAAAAAGCCGCGGTGATGGATCAGTTCAAACAGGGCCGTCTGCAGCTGCTGGTTGCCACCACGGTGATCGAAGTGGGCGTCGACGTACCCAATGCCAGCCTGATGATTATCGAGAACCCCGAGCGCCTCGGCCTGGCCCAACTGCACCAGTTGCGCGGCAGGGTTGGCCGCGGCAGCGCCGCCAGTCATTGCGTACTGCTCTACCACCCGCCGCTGTCGCAATTAGGCCGGGAACGGCTTGGCATCATGCGCGAGACCTGCGATGGTTTCGTCATCGCCGAAAAAGACCTGGAGTTGCGCGGTCCAGGGGAAATGCTCGGCACCCGGCAAACCGGTTTGTTGCAATTCAAGGTCGCCGACCTGATGCGTGATGCCGACCTGCTGCCCGCCGTACGCGATGCCGCGCAAGCCCTGCTGGAGCGCTGGCCACAACATGTAAGCCCGCTGCTTGAACGCTGGTTACGTCATGGACAACAATACGGACAAGTGTGAAGCCGCTCACAGGGGGTTCTGATCCCTTGACTCAGTGGCCTGCTGTTTATAATTCGGGCACTTGCGCCCCTCGAACCGGATGTCGTTATGAGTGATGCAGCCTTGGCCCAAGACACCGCAGCGACCCCGCCGCCGGTAATCGTGAAATTGCTGGACAAGCTCGGCCTGAACTATCGGGCGCTCCACGAGCACCCCACCTTAGCCGCTGAGCAGCGCGTCCAAGCCGTGCTACTTGATGATGCGGTTGGCGCATTATTGGTGCTCTATCCACAAAGCCAGCTGCTCGCTCTGGATCGCCTGGCCGAGCTGACGGGACGCAAACTTGTCGCAGTAACCCCCGAGCGCCTGCAGCGCATGCTTGCCAAGCATACGCTCGGCGTATTGCCCGGCCTGCCGCAGTTAACCAGCTCGCCCTGCCTGTACGATGAACGCCTGCTGCAGGTGCCGAGTCTGTATGTCGAGTCCGGCCAACCCGGCGTGCTCCTGGAAATAGCCAGCGAGGCCTTCAAGAGCCTGCTGAGCAAAGCCAGCGCCGCCCGTATCGGCGAGCCGTTGAGCAACATCCGACCCAATCTCGACCGCCCGGACGACGACCGCGCCGAGATCACCCAGGCGGTGCAGGCCTTTACCGCACGGCGGATCCAGCAACGCCTGGAAGAAACCATCGAGATCCCGCCGCTGGCGGAAACTGCGCAGAAAATCATCAAACTGCGTGTTGACCCCAACGCCACGATTGACGACATCACCGGGGTGGTCGAAACCGACCCGGCGCTGGCCGCTCAGGTGGTCAGTTGGGCTGCATCGCCCTACTACGCTGCGCCCGGCAAGATTCGCTCGGTGGAAGACGCCATCGTCCGCGTACTCGGCTTCGATCTGGTGATCAACCTGGCCCTGGGCCTGGCCTTGGGCAAAACCCTGAGCCTGCCCAAAGACCAGCCCCAACAGGCTACGCCCTACTGGCAACAGGCGATCTACACGGCTGCAGTGATCGAAGGCCTGACCCGCGCAATGCCTCGCGCCCAGCGCCCGGAAGCTGGATTGACCTACCTCGCGGGCCTGCTGCACAACTTTGGTTATCTGGTGCTGGCGCATGTGTTCCCGCCGCACTTCTCGCTGATCTGTCGGCACATGGAAGTCAACCCGCACCTGTCGCACAGCTATATCGAACAGCATCTGCTGGGCATCAGCCGCGAACAGATCGGCACGTGGTTGATGCGCCACTGGGACATGCCCGAAGAGCTGGCCAGCGCCCTGCGCTTTCAGCATGACCCGGAATATGCCGGTGCCCATGCGGTCTACCCGAACCTGGTGTGCCTGGCCGTCAACCTGTTGCGCAATCACGGCATCGGTGCCAGCCCGGCCTGCGAAATCCCGCAGAGCTTGTTCGATACGCTTGGCCTGAGCCGCGAGAAGGCCGAGGAAGCCGTCAACAAGGTTCTCGCCGCCGAAGTCGCGCTACGCGAACTGGCGAAGCAGTTCCATTAACCGCACTGAAGTCGCTCCCCCGGGTTACGGCCGCGTGTGTAGGGCTTGTGTAGGATGCGGTTGAGCGCAGCGATACCCATCGCCAGTCAACAGCCGCATAGGGCGCGTGGGCACGATCATAACGGTGGCTTACGCGGCGCACCCTATTGCTTGGCTGGCGCCTTCCTGAGCATTTCCCGGCGTTCGGCGAACAGCTGCGGCAACACCTGCACGCAGCGTTCCAGCAACAGCTTGAGCATCGGCTGCTCATAGAGCGCGGCGTATTCGGCCAGTTGCGCGCTGGGCATCTGCCGATAGGCATAGAGCATGAACGACGCCACCGCCTCGGCACTCGACGTGTGCAGGGCGGCGGCCTGGCTCGCGGTTTGGCGGCTCAAGGCCTGCTCGTCAAGGCTTTCGCCACGCGCCATGAGGGCCAACAGCGCCTGGGTCTTGCCCACTTCGTAACGCAGCAGGCCGGCCAATGTGCTGGTGTGCGCCGCCTCATCGAGGCGCCGCACCAGCGCCAGTCGATCTGCGCGTGGTGAACGTCGGGCAAGTTGTGCGCGGTAGCTGGCCAGTGCCTCGCCACCGTCTTCACCGACCGAGCGTTCCGCCTCGCTGAAGCGCTGTGCCACAGGGCCGCCGAGCACGCCCTGGATCTGCTGCAGCTGGGCCTGGTCGAAGGTGCCAGCGAGCTGCCTGGCGAGGTCCAGGCATAGCTCATCGGCGGCGAAGGCGGCGCCCAGTTGCGCCTGCTGCTGCTCACTCAAGCCACGCGTCAGCAGCGGCGCGCTCTGCTCACAGAGCAGGCGAATGCCCGCCAGTTCAAACACCGGGACAAAGGCTTCGACCTTGGCCGGGCCGGCGTGTGTCAGATGGCTGATAAGCAACAAAACAAACATCGACAAGCGCATAAGCGGGCATCCACGGAGACGTGCGACCCAGCCTAACGAATGCAACCCGCCCCGGCCAGCAGCGCAGGCTGGCGAGGGGTATCAGGCGGCTTTTTTCTCGCTGGTTTTCTTCTTCGGCATCAGGTATTTGGTCAGGCCCTGGAACCAGATCACCAGCGCCGGGTTGCCCTGGATCTGGATATCCTTGTTCTGGATACCCTGCATAAAGGCCAGCTGCTTATTCTTCGCGCTCATGGTGGCAAAGCCGTAGGCGGCATCTTTGAAGCCCAGGGCGAAGGCTGGCTGGCTGGCCGGGCCGCGCTTGCTGCTGATGCGCTGATCCTTGACGATGAAGTGGCGGGCCACTTTGCCGTCCAGGGTGTGCAGCTGGAATACCATGTCACGGTCGACCAATTGCTGCTGGAAAGCCGGGTTGCTGCGGCTGGCCTTGGCCATCAGGCGGCCTAACATCCACAGGAGAAAACGGAATTTCATGCGCACGGCCTCAATGGGGGAAGATAACAGGCGGCGCATTGTAGTGTTTTTTTCGCGGGACTACAGCCCAACAGTACTGGCCCGCAAGAGGCAGGCACTCAACAGCAATCCGCTTGCTTTGACAGGCTCGATAACGTCTCGAGTGGAGAACCCGGAGCCAGTCGGCTCCGGGATGGCGAGGCTCAGTTGACCGCGTCTTTCAGGGACTTCCCCGGTTTGAAGGCCACGGTGTTACTGGCCTTGATTGTCACCGGCTGGCCGGTTTGCGGATTTTTTCCGGTGCGAGCACCGCGGTGGCGCTGCACGAAAGTACCGAAGCCCACCAGGGTCACACTGTCCTTGCGGTTCAGTGCACCGGTGATTTCTTCCAGTACGGTATTGAGTACACGATTAGCCTGATCTTTACTCAGATCCGCCTTTTCGGCGATGGCGGCGGCGAGTTCCGGTTTACGCATAAGTGCCCCTTTGACGGTTTATTGTTGTTGTGTCCGTGCTGCTCATCCTGAACAGCGCCCAAGGCGCCGCAACAGCTCTGCGCTGCGGCAGACCAAAGGCAGAATGGCATGTGATACAGACCTGCGCCAGTCTTGCCTGACAGTTTGAACAGGCAAGATCAGGGCGTATCCGACACAACAACCGTCATTCACGCCAGCAGCGCTGGCAACTGCTTATTCAACGCGAGCTTTTCCTGCACCGCGGTGCCGGTCAAGGCATAACCAAGCAGGCTGCCGGCGGCATCACGGCACAGTGCCTTGATATCGCTGCCGCTACCCTCGACCGTCCACTCGCCCTGCAGGCCACGCGGCGGCGGTGACACCACCAACGGGCATACCGGGGTCTTCACCGTGACCGGCATGGGGCCGTAACTGACCGCTGTCGGTTTGCCCGCCAGGGTCTGGGCCAGCGCGCGGGCGCAGTGCATCAGCGGCATCACGTACTGCAGATTGAGGCCGTCGACCTCGGCGCAATCGCCCAGCGCATAGATGTTGGGGTGGGAGCTGCGCAGTTCACGGTCGACCACCACCCCGCGGTTGACTGTCAACCCTGCTGCTGCAGCTAACTCGGTGCGTGGACGCAACCCAACCGCGGAGAGCACCAGATCGCAAGCGATCAACGTGCCGTCCGACAGGTGCGCCTGCAGTCCCTCTGCGGCATGGTTGAGGCTGGCCAACACGGGACCGAGGTGCAAGCGCGCACCGAGACTTTCCAGCCCCGCCTGCACCGCTGCTGCTGCCGCCGGATGCAGCAAGCCGGGCATCACCTGCTCGCAGGGCGCCACCAGCTCGACCTGGTAACCGCCGAGACTGAGGTCGTTGGCGAACTCGCAGCCGATCAGGCCGGCACCGAGCAGCAACACACGCTGCTTTCCGGCCGCAGCAGCACGAAAGCGCGCGTAGTCCTCCAAGTCGTTGATCGACAGGATCCTGTCCCCGGCGTCCCCCTCGACCGGCACCCGGATCGGCTCGGCGCCACAGGCCAGCACCAGGTCGCGATACACCAGCGACTCTGCGCCGATCCACAGACGCCGCTGCCCAGGATCGATGCCGGTGATGCGCGTATGGGTATAGATCTCGGCCTTGAGCTGTTCGGCCATGGCGCCGGGTTCGGCCATGCTCAAGCCGTCGGCGTCCTTGTGCTTGCCGAAACCGGTGGACAACATCGGCTTAGAGTAGGAGCGCCCGTCATCGGCGCTGATCAGCAGCACCGGGGTTTCACTGTCCAGCTTGCGCAACTCCCGGGCCAGGTTGTAGCCGGCCAGACCGGTCCCGACTATCACCACGGGTGTAACCACGGGCGTCGACTCAACTGCACTCATCTTCACTTCCTCGATCGGCAAAACAGAGGGCAGCCTGAGGCGGTGACCACTGCAAGGTTTATTCAGAACATCTGCTGGATCAGCTGATTTCGATCATCTCGAAATCCTGCTTGCCGGTGCCGCAGTCCGGACATAGCCAGTCCGCGGGGATGTCATCCCAGAGCGTACCCGGAGCAATACCCTCTTCGGGCAGACCTGCGGCTTCATCGTAGATAAAGCCACAGACGATACATTGCCACTTGCGCATAACCACCTCTGCTCGACAAACCCTGATCAGACCCTAACGCAACTGCCGGCCCTGCGCCAAACCAAGCTCAGCCTTACCATCGACACCTAACGGCAGCAGCACACATAGAAGGCTATTGACCGGCTGCCCAACGAGACATGCCACTGCTACATCAGCAAATAAAAAGGCGACCCTGAGGTCGCCGTTTGTTCTTGCTGGTAATCAGCCGATTTCAATCATCTCGAAATCCAGCTTGCCCACACCGCAGTCCGGGCATAGCCAGTCTGGCGGCACATCCTGCCACAGCGTACCTGCGGTGATGCCTTCGTCGGGCCAGCCCTGGCTTTCGTCGTAAATCAATCCACAGACCACACATTGCCACTTTTTCATAACGTCCTCAGGTGCCTCTCGGGTAGTGCATACAAGCACGCTACCGGAAATCCACCGGAGCGCCAAGCCGCCGGCCGGGCAATTGCACAACGCCGACGGAGTGCTTACCGCCTGGTCAGGTAATGACCTTGGCAAAACCTAACGAACCAAGACCGGTACGTTTTGCCGCCGCCCCTAACCCACCATCAGTGGATCAGTGATGGCCATGCCATACATGGCGATCATGGTCAGGCTGCCGGCTGCCAGGAGGTAGTACAGCGTTGGCAGCATGGTCTTGCGCATGGTGATGCCTTCGCGCCCGAGCAGGCCCACGGTCGCAGACGCCGCCACCACGTTGTGGATCGCAATCATGTTGCCCGCTGCCGCACCGACCGACTGCGCCGCCACCATCATCGCCCCGGACACGCCGAGCAGGCCGGCGGTATTGAACTGGAATTGCGAGAGCATCAGGTTGGACACGGTGTTGGAGCCGGCGATAAAGGCGCCCAGTGCGCCCACCGCCGGGGAGAAGAACGGATACACGCCGCCGACGCTGTCAGCCACCAGTTGCGCCATGGCCACCGGCATCGACACCAGGTCGGAACCGTTGACCCCGGAGTTGATCAGGATACGCACCATCGGAATGGTGAAGATCAACACGAAACCGGCACCCAGCAGCGTGCGGCTCGACTCACTGACTGCGGCCTTTACTTCACTGAAGCGCATGCGGTGCAGGAAGCAGGTCACGATCACCACCATGCACAGGATACCGCCCGGCAGGTAAAGCGGCTGCAGAGCACCGGAAACGCCGGTTTCGCCGAGGATGTCGGTCCAGCCAAAGCTGACCGCGATCAGCGCCGCCTTGAGCTCGGGGAAAATCCGCGAGGCCACCAGGAAGATCGCCAACAGCAGATAAGGGGCCCAGGCCATGGCTACGGACACCGGGGACTTACCCGCAATGTCCTCGATCTTCATCTCGATCGTGCCCATCCACTCGGACGGCCAGTCTTTTGCTTCGGCGAAGTCCCAGGTCTGCTTCGGCAGCAGGAAGCCAGCCTTGGCAGCCGGCACGACGATGGCCAGGCCGACCATCGCACCGATCATCGACGGGAATTCCGGACCGAGGAAGACCCCGGCGGCCATGTACGGTACCGAGAAGCAAATCGCAGTGAAGATGGCGAATGGCGCCACCGCCAGGCCCTCTTTCCACGACTTATTCTTGCCGAAGAAGCGGGTCATGATCATCACCATGATCAACGGCATCAGCAGGCCGATCAGGCCATGCATGATCGCTACCCGCGAATAGATCAGGTGGAAGAACACCTCCCAGTTACTGTTCAGGGCCAGCAACTGCTCACTCATGCCGACCTTGTCCAGGCCACCGGCCACACCCACCAGAATCGGCGTACCGACCGCGCCAAAGGACACCGGCGTGGACTGCACCATCATCCCCAGCACGACTGCCGCCAGGGCCGGGAAGCCCAACGCGACCAGCAGCGGCGCAGCCACCGCTGCCGGCGTGCCGAAGCCGGAGGCGCCTTCGATAAAGCAGCCGAACAGCCAGGCAACGATCAAGGCCTGCACCCGCCGATCCGGGGTGATATTGGCAAAGCCGCGGCGAATCGCGCTGATACCACCTGAATGTTTGAGGGTATTGAGCAGCAGGATCGCCCCGAAGATGATCCAGAGGATCGCCGCAGTGAGGATCAGCCCCTGCAAGCTGGAAGCCACGATCCGGGTGAAGGACATGTCCCAGGCGGTCAGGCCGATGATCGCCGTGAGCAGAAAGATCACCGGCATGGCGTATTTGGCTGGCCAGCGAAAGCCGATCAGCAACACACCCGCCAGCACCAGAGGCACGAAGGCAAGGATGGACAGTAGCGTTTGATTCATGGGTTAGGTCCTTTTTAATTGTTGTGAACCACTGTTGCCCGGGATCACCCGGTATTACGCATCGGAACCTGTCAGGCCCGCGAACACCGCGCCTGCGGCATTCATGCTCAAAAGCCCCGCACGCTTATGCGTACGGGGCTGAATATAGTTCGTCGAGGGCGTTACGCCTCCTGCTTGAAGCGTAGGCGCCAGGCGTGCAGCAGCGGCTCGGTATAACCGCTGGGCTGTTCGCGCCCCTTGAACACCAGATCGCTGGCGGCCTGGAACGCTGCCGAGCCGGCATAGTTGGCCGCCATTGGCCGGTACAGCGGATCACCGGCATTCTGCGCATCGACCACCCTGGCCATGCGCTGCAGGGTTTCTTCAACCTGCGCCCGCTCGACCACGCCGTGGTGCAGCCAGTTGGCAATGTGCTGGCTGGAGATGCGCAAGGTGGCGCGGTCTTCCATCAGGCCGACGTTGTGAATGTCCGGCACCTTGGAGCAACCGACGCCCTGCTCGACCCAGCGCACCACGTAACCGAGGATGCCCTGGCAGTTGTTGTCCAGTTCCTGCTGGATATCTGCCTCGCTCCAGTTGCGTTCGGCTGCCACCGGCACCGTCAGCAGGTCGTTGAGCAGGCGGTCGCGCTCGGCATTGAAATCGATGTTTTCCAGCTCGCGCTGCACCGCCTGCACATCCACCTGGTGATAGTGCAAGGCATGCAGCACGGCGGCGGTCGGCGATGGCACCCAGGCGGTGTTGGCACCGGCCTTGGGGTGGGCGATTTTCTGTTCGAGCATGTCGGCCATCAGGTCCGGCATGGCCCACATGCCTTTGCCGATCTGCGCCCGGCCGCGCAGGCCGCAGCTGAGACCGACCAGCACGTTGTTGCGCTCGTAGGCCTGAATCCACTGGGTGCTCTTCATGTCGCCCTTGCGCAACATCGGCCCGGCCTCCATGGCCGTGTGCATCTCGTCGCCGGTGCGGTCGAGGAAGCCGGTATTGATGAAGGCCACCCGCGCGCTGGCGGCGGCGATGCAGGCCCCGAGGTTGACGCTGGTACGCCGCTCCTCGTCCATGATGCCCATCTTCAGGGTGTTGCGTGGCAACCCGAGGAGGTCTTCGATACGGCCGAACAATTGGTCGGCGAAGGCCACTTCAAGCGGGCCGTGCATCTTCGGTTTGACGATATACACGCTGCCACTGCGCGAGTTGCCCTGACGCTTGAGGTCATGCAGGGCGATCAGGCTGGTTATCACCCCATCGAGAATCCCTTCAGGGATCTCGCGGCCTTCACCGTCGAGAATCGCCGGGTTGCTCATCAGATGGCCGACGTTGCGCACGAACAACAACGAACGGCCATGCAGGGTCAGGTTGCTGCCGTCAGCGCCACTGTACTGGCGGTCCGGATTGAGGCGGCGGGTGATGCGTTTGCCGCCCTTTTCCAGCTCCTCGCTGAGGTCGCCCTTCATCAGGCCCAGCCAGTTGCGGTAGATCAGCACCTTGTCGTCGGCATCCACTGCGGCGACCGAGTCCTCCAAGTCAAGGATGGTCGACAGCGCCGCTTCCAGCAGCAGGTCCTTGACCCCGGCGGCATCGGTCTGGCCGATCAGGCTGTTCGGGTCGATCTGGATTTCCACGTGCAGGCCGTGGTTCTTCAGCAGGATAGCGCTGGGCTGCGCCGCCTCGCCCTGGTGACCGAGGAATTTTTCCGGCTGGCCCAGGCCGCTGTGCGTGCCATTGGCCAGACCGACCTGCAGCTGGCCGGCGACCACCTGGTAGCTGACGGCATCGGCATGCGAACCACTGGCCAGAGGCGCCGCCTGATCGAGGAAGGCCCGGGCGAAGGCAATCACCTTGGCCCCGCGCACCTGGTTGTAGCCGGGGCCTTTGTGCGCCCCACCCTCCTCGCTGATCGCGTCGGTACCGTAGAGCGCGTCATACAACGAACCCCAACGGGCGTTGGCGGCGTTCAGCGCGTAGCGCGCGTTCATCACCGGCACCACCAGCTGCGGGCCGGCCTGGCTGCTGATTTCACTGTCAACCTGGGCGGTGCTGGCCTGCACGCTGGCCGGCGGCGCCAGCAGGTAGCCGATGCCGGTAAGGAAGGCGCGGTAGGCCGGCATATCCGTCACCGGCCCCGGGTGGGCGCGGTGCCAGGTATCCAGTTCGCGTTGCAAGCGATCGCGCTCGGCCAGCAGCGCCCGGTTGTGCGGTGCCAGCTCATGCACCAGGGCATCGAAACCCGCCCAGAACGCCTCGCGCGCCAGCCCAGTACCCGGCAGCACTTCTTCATCGACGAAACGTTGCAGGTTGGCAGCCACTTGCAGGCGCTGGATGTTCACGCGATCGGTCATATTTGATTCTCCAATTCGGTTTTCGCCTGTCCCGCGGCAATAGCGGCGGGAATCAGGGCGGATTCGATGCTTTGCGCTGACGGCTGCCGGGCAACCGCCGCACTAATTGCGTTCAGACCAGGACGGCAACACCGGCCTTGGCGACCTGGGCGTCCTGATCGGCCTTGACCCCGGACACACCGACCGCACCAATCACCTGGCCATCGACGATCAGCGGCACACCGCCTTCGAGGGAGGTCAGCAACGGTGCGGAGAGGAAGGCGCTGCGCCCGCCGTTGACCATGTCTTCATAACCCTTGGTCTCGCGCCGGCCGAGCGCCGCACTGCGCGCCTTTTCGCTGGCGATGTAGGCGCCAATCGCTGCGCAACCGTCGAGGCGTTCGAGGGCCAGCGGGTGACCCCCGTCATCGACCACGGCAATGCTCACGGCCCAGTTGTGCTGCTGCGCCTCGGCGCGCGCGGCGGCAAGGATGCGGGTGACGTCGGTTTGACCCAGTACGGCTTTGCTTTGCATGTTCTTTCCTCATGATTGTTGGGCGCGTAGTGCGCGAATTCGTGGCCCGTGACGCTCAGCCCATGGCGTCCTCGACCACTTCGATCCAGTGCCGTACCGGGGTGCGACCGGCGCCATCGAGGTGGGTCTGGCAGCCGATATTGGCGGTGACAATTACCTGCGGCTTGCCGCTTTCCAGGGCGTCCATCTTGTTGTCGCGCAACTGCCTGGACAGCTGCGGCTGAGTGATCGAGTAGGTGCCGGCCGAACCGCAACACAGGTGCCCGTCGGCCACCGCGGTGAGCTCGAAGCCCAGGCGTCCGAGTACGCTTTCGACAGCGCCGCCAAGCTTCTGCGCATGCTGCAGGGTGCAGGGGCAATGGAACGCCAGACGCTGCTCGCTGTGCACCCCAAGGCCTTCCAGGGGCTCGCCGCGCAGCACCTCGACCAGGTCCTTGGCCAGTTCGCTGACCCGTTTGGCTTTCGCCGCGTAGGCCGGATCCTGTTCGAGCAGGTGGCCGTAATCCTTGACGAAGGCGCCGCAACCGCTGGCGGTCTGCACGATGGCTTCGGCGCCCAACTCGATCGCCGGCCACCAGGCATCGATATTGCGCCGGGCGCGTTGCAGGCCCTGTTCCTGGGCATTCAGGTGGTAATCCACGGCGCCGCAACAACCGGCTTCACGCACATTGGTGATGCTGATACCGAGGCGATCGAGCACCCGCGCGGTGGCGGCGTTGGTGTTGGGCGACAGGCCCGCCTGCACGCAGCCTTCGAGGATCAGCACCCGACGGCCGTGCTGCACCGGCGGACGCGGCTTGGCCGGGTGAATCTGCCTGGGCAGCTTGGCCTTGAGCACCGCCGGCAGCAGCGGCCGGAACGCTTCACCGGCCTGAATCAGGGCCTTGAACAGGGTCGGACGCGGCACCAGGGCGCGCAGGCTTTCGCGCAGCAGGCGCTGGCCCAGCGGACGCGGCACCGCCTGGTCGACCACCGCACGACCGATATCCAGCAGGTTGTGGTAGTCGACCCCGGACGGGCAGGTGGTTTCGCAGTTGCGGCAAGTCAGGCAGCGGTCCAGGTGCAGCTGGGTCTTGGCGGTGACTGCATTGCCCTCCAGCACCTGCTTGATCAGGTAGATGCGCCCACGCGGGCCATCCAGCTCGTCGCCAAGCAACTGGTAGGTCGGGCAGGTGGCATTGCAGAACCCGCAATGCACACAGCTGCGCAGGATGCTTTCGGCTTCTTCGCCGCGCGGCAGACGCTTGGCCTGTTCGGTTAAATTCGTCTGCATCTAGACCTCGGCGTACATGCGGCCGGCGTTGAAGAGCCCTTGCGGGTCGAGCTGGGTTTTCAACTGGCGGTGATAGCGCAACAACGGCGCGGACAGTGGCTGAAACGGGGTGTCGCAGACACCCGCAGTGAAGCAGGTGGCATGGCCTCCGGCAGCACTGACAATGCTGCGGATCTGCGCCGCCTCGGCACTCGATTTCAGCCAGCGCTGGGCGCCACCCCAGTCGATCAACTGATCGCCGGGCACCGCCAGCAGCGGCGTATTGTTGGGCAGCGACAGGCGCCACAGGGGCCGTGGATCGGTGAAGAACTCCAGGTGCTGCTCGTTCAGCTGCTGCCAGTAGGCCGGGGCGAGCAGCTCGCCACCAAGGCTGTTGCGGGCGGCAGCCACCGAGCCTTCGCCGCCTTCCAGGCGCAGGTGCAGGGCGCGGCCGTCATGGCTGGCAGCGCTCAGCGGCAGTGGCTGCTGGCCCCACTCGGCGAGCTTGCGCAGGGCGCTTTCAGCGTCCATCGGCAGGCGCAGGCTGAGGCATTGTCGGGGCTTGGGCAGCACCTTGAGCGACACTTCGGTGATCAGCCCCAGGCAACCGAAACTGCCCACCAGCAGGCGCGACAGGTCATAGCCGGCAACGTTCTTCATCACCTCGCCGCCGAAGCGCAGGTGCTTGCCGTGGCCGGTGATCAGGCGCGTACCCAGAACCATGTCACGCACCGAGCCGACCCAGGGCCGGCGCGGCCCGGACAGGCCCGTGGCGACCATGCCGCCGACAGTGGCACCGGCTGTGGCACCCGGCGACTCGCAGGGCAGCATCTGTCCGGCTTCATCCAGCGCCGCCTGCAATTCGGCCAGCGGCGTGCCGGCACGGGCAGTGATCACCAATTCGGTCGGGTCGTAGCTGACGATGCCACGATGAGCGCGGCTGTCGATCACCTCGCCCGCGACCTTGCGCCCGAGAAAAGCTTTGCTGTTAGCGCCCTGGATACGCAGCGCCAGCGAATTATTGAGGGCGTGGTTGACCTGTTCCAGCAACGCCGTGCTGGCATCGAAATCATGCGGCATGACCATCAGAAACGCTCCAGGTCGGGGAAAGGTAGCTTGCCGTGGTGCACATGCATGGCGCCGAACTCGGCGCAGCGATGCAAAGTCGGGATGTTCTTGCCGGGGTTGAGCAGGCCCTTGGGATCGAAGGCCGCTTTCACCGCGTGGAACAGGGTCAACTCATCGCTGTTGAACTGGGCGCACATCTGGTTGATCTTCTCGCGGCCGACGCCGTGCTCGCCGGTGATGCTGCCGCCGACTTTCACGCAGAGTTCAAGGATCTTGCCGCCGATGGCTTCGGCGCGCTCCAGCTCGCCGGGCTGATTGGCATCGAACAGGATCAGCGGGTGCATATTGCCGTCGCCGGCGTGGAACACGTTGGCCACGCGCAGGCCATACTCGGCCGACAGGTCGGCGATGCCCTTGAGCACGCCCGGCAACTCGCGGCGTGGAATGGTGCCGTCCATGCAGTAGTAGTCCGGCGAGATGCGCCCAACCGCCGGGAAGGCGTTCTTGCGCCCGGCCCAGAACCTGACCCGCTCGGCCTCATCGCGGGCCAGGCGTACTTCGCTGGCACCGGCCGCCTCCAGCACCGCACGGACTCGTTCGCAGTCGTCCTGCACGTCGGCTTCGACGCCATCCAGTTCACACAGCAAGATGGCTTCGGCCTCGACCGGGTAGCCGGCATGGATAAAGTCTTCAACGGCGCGAATCGCCAGGTTGTCCATCATCTCCAGGCCGCCAGGGATGATGCCGGCGGCGATGATGGCGCCGACCGCACGCCCGGCTTTTTCCACCGAATCGAAGCTGGCCAGCAGCACCTTGGCCACCTGCGGCTTGGGCAGCAGCTTGACCGTGACCTCGGTGATGATGCCGAGCATGCCTTCCGAGCCGGTGAACAGCGCGAGCAGGTCGAAACCCGGCGCATCCAGGGCATCCGAACCGAGGGTCATGCGCTCACCCTCGACCGTGAGCACCTCCACCTTGAGCAGGTTGTGCACGGTCAGGCCGTATTTCAGGCAATGCACGCCGCCGGCGTTTTCGGCCACGTTGCCGCCGATCGAACAGGCGATCTGCGAAGACGGGTCCGGCGCGTAATACAGCTCATGGGGCGCGGCAGCCTGGGAAATCGCCAGGTTGCGCACCCCAGGCTGGACCCGGGCAAAGCGCCCGGCCGGATTGACCTCGATAATCGTGTTGAAGCGCGCCATCACCAGCAGGATGCCCTGCTCCAGCGGCAAGGCACCACCGGACAAACCCGTGCCTGCACCGCGCGCCACCACCGGAACACCGCGCTGGTAGCAGAGCTTGAGCAGACGCTCGACCTGCTCGATGCGCTCCGGCAGCACCACCAGCATCGGCGTGGCGGTGTAAGCCGAGAGGCCATCACATTCGTAGGGTTTGAGGTCTTCCTGGGTGTGCAGCACTTCCAGGTCAGGTAACTGCTCGCGCAATGCCGCCAGCAGGGCTGGCTTATCGACGCTGGGCAGCGGGCCGTCGACACGCTCGTCGTACAGAATGCTCATGGCAGGCTCACTCAGTGGTGTAGCGGGTGTAATCGTTATGGCGCGTCCGCACAGCAGCGCGCTGGTTGTGCAGCATGTTTAGTCCCTGGCATCCGGGGCGTCCATCGCCGATCACACTGGTATGACCAGTTTTTCAACACTCACGCGGCGCCACTTATCGAACCAGGCTTTGTCCAGACTGGCTAACAGGCCTATATTGATCAGCAGGATTTCTACAAACCAAAACTGGTCCTACCAGTAACCGAGCGCCCCACAATGGATGCAGAACAGCCCGCAGTACGTCGCCAGGTCAGCGATGTGGTGGCCGAAAAGATTGAACGGCTGATCGTCGATGGCGTGCTCAAGGTCGGCCAGGCCCTGCCCTCGGAACGGCGCCTGTGCGAGAAGCTGGGGATCTCCCGCTCGGCACTGCGCGAAGGGCTCAAGGTGCTGCGCGGGCGCGGCATCATCGAGACCGCCCAAGGCCGCGACTCGCGGGTCGCCACGCTGAACGGGCCACGCGATGCCAGCCCGCTGATGCACTTGTTCAGCTCGCAGCCACGCACCCTGTTCGACCTGCTCGAAGTGCGCGCCCTGCTCGAGGCCGAGTCGGCGCGTCTGGCCGCCCTGCGCGGTACCGACGCGGATTTCGTCCTGCTGACCCGGCGTTACGAAGAAATGCTCGCCGCCCACAAGGAGGCACCGAGCGAGGTCGAACCGCGCGAACATGCGCGCCTCGACCATGCCTTTCACCTGGCCATCTGCGAGGCGTCGCACAACCCGGTGCTGCTGCACACCCTGCAGTCGCTGACCGATCTGATGCTCAACTCGGTGTTCGCCTCGGTAAACAACCTCTATCACCGGCCGCTGCAGAAACGCCAGATCGACCGCCAGCATGCGCGCCTCTACCACGCGGTGATCGAGCGCCTGCCGGAACAGGCGCAACGCGCGGCGCGCGAGCACATCCTCAGCATCCGCGACAACCTCAAGGAGATCGAGCAGGAGGAACAACGCCTGGTGCGCGCGACCATGCGTTTGGAGGGTTGGGCGTGACGGGGCGTATGGGTCAGGCGCGAAGCGGCGTTACCCATCAGCGCATGTCGGCGATGGGTATCGCTACGCTCAACCTGGGCGGCCCCACCCATCCTACGATTCGACTCGGCAAATCGCTGGCGGCACCATGCTAGACTCGCGCGCTTCCGATTCGTGGTGATTTCTGCCGTGCCCCACACCGCCCTCGCCCGTCCGCCACGCTGGCTCACCGCCAGCCAACTGCACCCGGCCCCCGCTGCAGGTGTGCGCGACTGGCTGTTCAATCAAGACTCGCTGACCCGACGCCTGACCGCGCTGTCTGCTGACAGCTTCAGCGTGACCCCGCTGACCGAGGGCTGGCAGCGCCTGCGCCGCGACGAATGCAGCGCCCTTGACGTAGCGGCCGGCAGTCAGGGCTGGGTGCGTGAGGTGTACTTGCGCGGCCACGGCCAACCCTGGGTATTTGCCCGCAGCGTGGCTGCGCGCAGCGCGCTGGAAGGCTCCGGCCTGGCCCTGGAGCAACTCGGCAGCCGCTCGCTCGGCGAACTGCTGTTCAGCGACCGCGCCTTCGATCGTGGCGAGTTGCAGGTGTGCCGCTACCCCGCGCCGTGGCTGCCAGCAGAAGCCTGCAGCGAGCGCCTGTGGGCACGGCGCTCGTGTTTCAGCCGTGGTGCTTTGGGCGTATTGGTGGCCGAGGTGTTCTTACCCAAATTCTGGCAGGCCGCCGAGATCGACACGCCGTAGGGTGGATGACGCTTCACCCATCCACCATTGCGCCCTTATGGTGGATGAAGAAGCGTCACCCATCCTACCCGGCTCCCCCTCGCTATCCACTGCCGTCTTCCTCCGTATAATCAGCCGCACCTCGCATGGAGACGCGCCCGATGTATACCCGCCTGCTGCATTCACTTAATCGCCTGCACCCCCGCGCCTGGGATTTCATCCAGCTGATGCGCCTGGAAAAACCCATCGGCATCTACCTGCTGCTGTGGCCGACGCTGTGGGCGCTGTGGGTCGCGGCCGAAGGCGTGCCGAGCGCCAAGCACCTGTTGATCTTCGTCGCCGGGGTGATCCTGATGCGCGCCGCCGGCTGCGTGATCAACGACTACGCCGATCGCAATTTCGACGGCCACGTCAAACGCACCCAGGCGCGCCCCCTGGCCAGTGGCAAGGTGACGCCGCGCGAAGCACTGCTGCTGTTCGCCGCCCTGGTGGCGCTGGCCTTTGTGCTGGTGCTGTTCACCAATGCCGCGACCATCTGGCTGTCCTTTGGCGGCCTGGCCCTGGCCGCCTGCTACCCGTTCATGAAGCGCTACACCTTCTACCCGCAGGTGGTACTCGGTGCGGCGTTCTCCTGGGGCATGCCGATGGCCTTCACCGCTGAGACCGGCGGCGTGCCACCAGAAGCCTGGCTGCTGTACATCGCCAACCTGCTGTGGACGGTGGCCTACGACACCTACTACGCCATGGCCGACCGCGACGACGACCTGAAGATCGGGCTCAAATCCACCGCCATCCTGTTCGGCGACGCCGACCGCCTGATCATCGTCATCCTCCAGGGCCTGGCCCTGCTCTGTCTGCTGCTGGCCGCCGCACGCTTCGAACTGGGCCTGTATTTCCACCTCGGCCTGGTCGTGGCGGCAGCCTGCTTCGCCTGGCAATACCACAAGACCCGCAACCGCAAGCCGACGGCCTGTTTCAACGCCTTCCTGCACAACCACTGGGCCGGTTTGGCGATCTTTGTCGGGATCGTGCTGGATTACGCGCTGCGGGGGTAGGCTGGCGTTTTGCCCTGAGCCATCGGCGGGCTACTATCCAGGCTCGCCCGCCCAGTTATGCGAGACAAGGCAGTCCATGACGCTCAATCCCCAGCTCAAGCAGAATCCAGACCATGCCCCAAGGCCAATATGGGCATGAGCAGCGCCGTTTCTCTCGCAGGAGCGAGCCCGCTCCTGCAGGTTTTGTGCTCGTGCACAGCCAGCAAGGTCCGACCATGACGCCCGAACACCTGACGCGCCTGCTGCGTGATGGCGAAGGGCTGACGGTCGAGTTCAAGCGCGCCCGCGAGGCGCTCAATCGCGATGTGTATGAGACCATCTGCGCCTTTCTCAACCAGCGTGGCGGCACCCTGGTGCTGGGCGTTGCGGACGATGGCAGCGTCACCGGCATCGCGCCCGAGGCCGTGGCGCAAATCCGCAAGGACCTGGCCAATACCCTGCACAACCCGCAGAAGATCAACCCGCCGATGCCGCTGCTGGCCGAACAGCTGGAGCTGGACGGGCAGACACTGCTGGTGCTCAGCGTGCCGGAAAGCTCCCAGGTGCACAGCTGCAATAACCGGGTATTCAGCCGCAACGAGGATGGCGATTTCGATATCACCGGCCGTTCGCAGCTGCTCGGCGAGCTGTACCTGCGCAAGCAGGTCGGCTACAGCGAGAACCGCATCTTCCCGTTTATTCGCCTGGACGACCTGCGCGGCGACCTGATCGAGCGGGTGCGGCATAACGTGCGCCTGCAACGCAGCGGTCATCCCTGGGCCGAGCTGGACGATCTGGAGCTGCTGAAGAGCGCACGGCTGTACCAGCGCGACTACCAGACCGGGCAGGAGGGGATTTCCCTGGCCGGCGCCCTGCTGTTCGGCCGCGACGAGGTGGTGCTGGGCGTGGTGCCGCACCACCGCACCGACGCCATCTTGCGCGTGCACGACCTGGACCGTTACGACGACCGCGACGATATCCGCAGCAACCTGCTGGAAAGCTACGACCGGCTGATGGCCTTTGTCGGCAAGCATATCGTCGACCCCTTCTACCTGGAGGGCGACCAGCGCGTCAGCTTGCGCGAGCGGATCTTCCGCGAGGTGGTGGCCAATCTGCTGATCCACCGCGAGTATCTCAACCCGTTCCCGGCCAAGCTGATCATCCAGCGCGACCGGGTGACCACGGAAAACAGCAACAACCCCCACGGCATCGGCCTGCTGCGCCCGGACGACTTCGCCCCATCGCCGAAAAACCCGGCGATCGCCCGGGTGTTCCGCGAGATGCAGTGGGCCGAGGAGCTGGGTTCCGGGGTGCGCAACCTGTTCAAGTACGCCCGCGCCTTCGGCGGCCAGGACCCGATTCTCAGCGAGGAGTCGATCTTCCGCGTGACCGTGATGTTGCCGCAGTTAGCCTTGGTCAACGGCGTTTTGCCAGCGCTCACTGGGACCGCGACCGGCTCACAGCCAGAGTCACAGCCAGAGTCACAGCCAGAGTCACAGCCAGAGTCGCTGGAGGCCAAGGTGCTGCGCTGCCTGCTCGGTGGCGCATTGAGCAAAGCGGCGCTTTCAGCCGCGCTCGGGCAAAAACGCATTTCCGGGCCGCTCAACCAGGTGGTGCGCCAGCTCCTGGGCGCCGGATTGATCGAATACAGCCTGCCGGACAAACCCAATAGCCGACTGCAAAAATACCGCCTCACGCCCGCCGGGCAGGCGCATCTGAATCAGCAGAACACTTCGTTATGAGCAGCAAGACCCACGCCATCGTCTCCAACGTCTGGAGCTTCTGTACCACCCTGCGCGACGCCGCCAACCTGCCGGAACCGGACGACCTGGCCGAGGACATCATCAAGAACATCGAAGCCGGCCTGGCCAGCTTCCGCGAGGTACTCGCTGGCCTGACGCGGTAAACGGCTGCGGCGGCAGGCACCCGCAGCAGCCCAGCTGTCATATCACTGCAATAATTCCGTTATCTAATGCCACGCATGACTGTTCAATGACTCGAGGCTGGATCCATGGTTGGCAAGAACATCCTGATCGTCGATGACGAAGCACCGATCCGCGAAATGATTGCGGTGGCCCTGGAAATGGCCGGCTACGAGTGCCTGGAAGCGGAGAATACCCAGCAGGCCCACGCCATCATCGTCGACCGCAAGCCCGACCTGATTCTGCTCGACTGGATGCTCCCCGGCACCAGCGGCATCGAACTGGCGCGCCGCCTCAAGCGCGACGAACTGACCTGCGACATCCCGATCATCATGCTCACTGCCAAGGGCGAGGAGGACAACAAGATCCAGGGCCTGGAAGTCGGTGCCGATGACTACATCACCAAGCCATTCTCGCCGCGCGAACTGGTCGCCCGCCTGAAAGCCGTGTTGCGGCGCGCCGGGCCGAGCGACAGCGAAGGAACCATCGAAGTCGGCGGCCTGCTGCTCGACCCCGTCAGCCACCGCGTGACCATCGACGGCAAGCCCGCCGAAATGGGCCCCACCGAATATCGCCTGCTGCAATTCTTCATGACCCACCAGGAACGCGCCTATACCCGCGGCCAGTTGCTCGACCAGGTCTGGGGCGGCAACGTGTATGTCGAGGAGCGCACCGTTGACGTGCATATCCGCCGCCTGCGCAAGGCACTCGGTGAGGTCTACGAGAATCTGGTGCAGACCGTGCGCGGCACCGGCTATCGTTTCTCCACTAAAAGCTAGCAGCGCCATACTGGGTTAGGATTGCCGGCTCGTCCCAGCGGCTCAATGGATCGATTGGCGGATGACTCCCACGTGAAGCAAAACTGGCGTGGCGCTCTGGTGCGCCGCCTACTGTTGTTAATCGGCGCCTGCCTGCTGCTCGGCCTGATAACGGGCGCCTATGCCTGGGCACTGGTGGCCGGCCTGGCCGCCTACCTGGGCTGGACCCTGAACCACCTCCTGCGCCTGCACAAATGGCTGGATGAACATAAACCGGGCGAACCTCCACCCGATAGCTCCGGTTTATGGGGCGAGGTGTTCGACAAGATCTACCACCTGCAACGCCGCAACCAGCGATCCCGTGAGCGCCTGCAGGCCGTGATCGACCGGGTGCAGGAATCCACCGCCGCACTGAATGACGCGGTGATCATGCTCGACAACAGGGGCAACCTGGAGTGGTGGAACCGCGCAGCGGAGACCCTGCTCGGCCTGAAAACCCCGCAAGACAGCGGCCAGCCGATCACCAACCTGGTACGCGATCCGCGCTTTATCGAGTATTTCGAACACCACAATTACAACGAGCCGCTGGAGCTGCCCTCTCCGGTCAGCGATCGCCGGCGTCTGCAATTTCACATCACCCAGTACGGCAACCGCGAACACCTGATGCTGGTGCGCGACATCACCCGCCTGCATCAGCTCGAGCAGATGCGCAAGGACTTCGTCGCCAATGTGTCCCACGAATTGCGCACGCCGCTGACGGTGATTTCCGGCTACCTGGAAACCCTGCTGGACAACGTCGAAGACGTCAACCCGCGCTGGCTGCGCGCGCTGCAGCAAATGCAGCAGCAAGGCGGGCGCATGCAGAACTTGCTCAATGACTTGCTGCTGCTGGCCAAGCTGGAAGCCACCGACTACCCGTCGGACAACCAGCCCGTGGCAATCGACCTGCTGCTGCTGAGTATCAAGAGCGATGCCCAGGCGCTGTCTGGCGAACGCATGCACCGCATCAGCCTGGAGGCCGATCCGCACTTACGCCTCAAGGGCAGCGAGGCAGAGCTGCGCAGCGCCTTTTCCAACCTGGTGTTCAATGCGGTCAAGTACACCCCCAACGAAGGCGAGATTCGCATTCGCTGGTGGGGTGACGAGCAGGGCGCGCACCTCAGCGTGCAGGACAGCGGCCTGGGTATCGAGGCCAAGCACCTGCCACGCCTGACCGAACGCTTCTATCGGGTCGACTCCAGCCGCGCCAGTAATACGGGCGGTACCGGCCTGGGCCTGGCCATCGTCAAGCATGTGTTGCTGCGCCATCGCGCTCGCCTGGAGATCGCCAGCAACCTGGGCCAGGGCAGCGCCTTCACCTGTCACTTCCCCAACACTCAGGTGGTACGTCGCGGCGGCTAACCGGGCGCCGCGTACACGCAGCCTTGCAAAACCGCTTGCATGGCCCCAACCTCTAGCGGTCATTGGCCTACCGAAACCTTTATGGACCCTTCCACGACGCTCTCCGCCGCTAGTTTTTTCGCCGATTTCGGCCTCCTTCTCATTGCCCTGCTGCTGGTGCTGCTCAACGGCTTCTTCGTCGCCGCCGAGTTCGCCATCGCCCGGCTGCGCGCCACCAAGGTCGAGGCCCTGGCCAGCCAACACGGCTGGCGCGGGCATATCCTGCGCACCGTACACAGCCAGATGGACGCCTACCTGTCGGCCTGCCAACTGGGCATCACCCTGGCCTCCCTAGGCCTGGGCTGGATCGGCGAACCAGCCTTTGCCGAATTGCTCATCCCGCTCCTCGGCGCCATTGGGATCGAGTCCGTCAAACTGGTGCATGGCATCGCCTTCTTCACCGCCTTCGCGATTATTTCCTACCTGCACATCGTGATTGGTGGGCTGGCACCCAAGTCCTGGGCGATCCGCAAACCCGAACTGCTGTCGCTGTGGACGGCCGCGCCGCTGTACCTGTTCTACTGGCTCATGTACCCGGCGATCTTCCTGCTCAATGCCAGCGCCAACGCCATTCTGCGCATCGCTGGCCAGGGTGAGCCGGGGCCGCACCATGAGCATCATTACAACCGCGACGAACTCAAGCTGATCCTGCATTCCAGCCGCGCCAGCAACCCCAGCGACCAGGACATGCGCGTGCTGGCCTCGGCGGTAGAGCTCGGCGAACTGGAAGTGGTGGACTGGGCCAACTCCCGCGAGGACCTGGTCTATCTGCAACTGCACGCGCCGCTGCACGAGGTGTTCAGCGTGTTCCGCCGGCACAAGTACAGCCGTTATCCGATCTTCGACGACGCCGCTGGCGAGTTCGTCGGCGTGCTGCACATCAAGGACCTGCTGCTGCACCTGTCGTTGCTGGAGATGCTGCCTTCGGCGCTGAAACTGGCCGACCTGATGCACCCGATCGAACGGGTCAGTCGGCACATGCCGCTGTCCAACCTGCTCGAACAGTTCCGCCAGGGCGGCTCGCACTTCGCCCTGGTCGAAGAGGCCGACGGCAAGGTGATTGGCTACCTGACCATGGAAGACGTGCTCGAAGCCCTGGTCGGCGATATCCAGGACGAACACCACAAGACCGAGCGCGGCATCCTCGCCTACCAGCCGGGCAAACTGCTGGTACGCGGCGACACGCCGTTGTTCAAGGTCGAGCGCCTACTGGGGGTCAACCTCGACCATGTCGAGGCCGAAACCCTGGCCGGGCTGATCTACGAAACCCTCAAGCGCATGCCCGAGGAAGAGGAAGTGCTGGAAGTCAGCGGCCTGCGCATCATCGTCAAGAAGATGAAGGGGCCGAAGGTCCTCCTGGCCAAGGTACTCAAGCTGGATTAAAGCGGCTCAGGCAGCAACCGGCGGCGATCCACGCCGCCAACTCAGCAGACTGTGGCCAAGCAGCGCCAGGAGAATGATGCCGCCACCCAGCAATACCTGGGCGCTCGGGGCCTCGTCGAGTAACCACCAGACCCACAACGGTCCCAGCACCACTTCCAGCAGTAGCAACAACCCCACTTCGGTAGCGCTGATCCAGCGCGGGCCAAGCTGAATCAGCATGAACGCCAACGGCAGCAGCACACCAGCCATAAGTGCCAGCACCAGCCACTGCTGCACGGCGAAGCTTGGGGTGCCACCGAACACGAACCCCAGCAGCGACACCAACAGGGCACCGGGGATCAATGCCGGACTCATGTCCACCGTCGGCTGGCTGCGTGCCAGGGTGAAGTTGCCGGCCAACAAGGTGGCGGCCACCAGTGCCAGCAAGTTACCGGTCAGACTGCTGCCCGGTGAATCATCGACGACGATCAACAGCACGCCACCCAGGCACACCAGTATCGTCAACAGCGTGCGCAGGGCCAGGCGCTCGCCCAGCCAAATCCAGGCCAAGGCTGCGGCGATCAGCGGCGACAGGCTGAAGATCAACAAGGTACTGGCCGCCCCGGCCAAGCCCATGGCATGGACGAAACACAGGGTACTGAAGCAGTAGCAGAGCGCACAGCCGACGCCGGTCCAGCCGCAGCGGAGAAACGCCCCGGGCAGCTCGCCCCGATAGCGCCAGGTCAACAGCAGCCCGAGGCCGATCGCCATCAGCAGGCCGCGCCACGCCAGGACTTGCAGGGCATCGCCGGCCAACCAGCGCAACACCAGGGCATCCGGCGAGATCACCAGCATGCCCAGGGCGGTGAGCAGCAAGCCCTTCTGTCTGTCCTGCACTTTTTTGCTTCCTTGAATGACGGGCATTGATGCAGCGCGTGCCCTTAGGCTCTCAGACCTGAAGGCAACTGTCGGCCAGCAGGCTGCCAAAGCCCTGCGGTCGGTGCACGCAGCCAGCCAGTTGCAGGGCATGCCAGAACATCGCCTGGTTGCTGGCAATCACCGGCAGTCCCAGGCTGCGCTCCAGCTCATCGAGCATTCCCAGGGTACGCAGGTTGGTGCAGGCGAGAAACAACGCGTCGACCCGCTGACCGATCAGTAGCTCGCGCGCCGCCTGCTCGATCGCCGCCTCGGGAATGCGCGGGATCTCGGCATCCTCCAGTACGGCGAAGGTGGCGAAGGCCACAACCTGATGCCCAGCCTGCTCCAGCCCCTGATAGAGCGGGTAGTTGACCTCGCCGATGTAGGGCGTGAGTACCGCAATGCGCCGCGCATCTAGACCGCGCAAAGCGGCCTTGACCGCGCTCCAGGGATTAGTCACCGGGATGCCTGGGCGCGCCTGGCTGATCAGCCGGGTTACCTGCTGTTCGCCGATCAACATGCTGCCGGAGGTGCAGCCGAATGCCAGCACGTCCAGCGGCAAACCCGGTACCAGCAGCGCGCTGGACTGGGCAAGGCCTTGAGCCAGCCCCCGCAGCCCATCGGGGTTCACCGAAGGGCTGCAGGGCGTGCGGGTGCTGTACAACTCAATCCGCTCGCCGAGTAGCTGGCGCCATTCGTTTTCCAGCGTGAAGTCGCTGGCGAGTTGCACCAGGCCCAGCCGCACATGCCCGTCATCGGCCGTCCGCTGATAGGGGAAAATCCGTTGCAGCTTCTGGAAGTCGGCAAAAGAGGCGCTCATGTCAGGTACCCTCGAGTAAGCGCGCGGCATAGTTGGCGATTGCGGTGTCCTGCACTCCGGTGCCTGTCAGGTCGCACACCGTGATCTGCTCGGCACTGGTGCGCGCCTGACGGCCGTCGGCAATCAGACGGCCCAGCTCGAATACCTCGCGCTGCAGCCCCGGTGCGTGGTGCAGCTCGCCGAGGGTCTGTGACTGGCTGAGGCGATCAACCACCACGACGTCGGCGTTGGCCAGGATGGCCGGCTCCAGCTCGTTTTTGTGCGGGTTGTCCGAGCCCATGGCGGTGACATGCACGCCCCTGGGCAGGTCGCTCCAGCGCAGCACCGGCTCGCGCGCCGGGGTGGTGGTGACCACGATGTCGGCCTGGGCACAGGCACCGGCCACACTGTCATGCACGGTCACCGGCAGGCCGTGGTAAGCACGCATGTGAGTGGCATAGACCTCGGCCTTGGCCCGGTCACGGGCATACACATGCACCTCCTGGATCTCGCGCACCAGACACAAGGCGACAACCTGCAACTCGGCCTGCAGACCGGCGCCGATCACCGCAACGCTGCGGGCCTCGACGCGAGCCAGGTGCTTGGCGGCGATGGCGCCCGCCAGGGCCGTGCGGATGTCGGTCAGATAACCCTCGTCGAACAGCACCGCCTCGACCAGCCCGGTTCTCGCCGAGAACAGCAGCATCAGGCCATTAAGGCTGGGCAGACCGAGCGCGGGATTATCGAAGAAGCCGGGGCTGATCTTGATCGCGAAACGCGGCCAGCCACGGATGTGTGCGGTCTTCACGTCGACTTCGCCATTGCTTTCGGCAATGTTCATGCTGAGGATCGGTGGCATCTCCACCTCGCCACGACCGAGAGCGGCAAAACCAGCTTCGACCGCCTCAAGAGCGGCCCGATCCAGGTTGACCCGCCTGGCAATCTGCTGACGGTTATAGATCTGCATAGGTTGACTCTCCGGCCAGGCGACGGGCCTCGGCAAAGGTTTCATGCGACAGGTTCTGCCCGCTGACCACTATGGCCACGCGCCGCCCCGACAGATCGAGGCGGTGCTGTTCGACGGCAGCAACACCGACGGCAGCAGCGCCCTCCACCAGCATTTTTTCCTCATACAGGAAGTGCAGCATGGCGCGGGCAATCTGTGCCTCGTCGACCTTGTAGCCGCGATCCATGTAGCGCTGGGTCATGGCGAAGGTCCAGGCGTTGTCCAGACCGATGCCGCCGCCCAGACTGTCGGCCAGCGAGTGCACCTCAGGCACCTGCACGGGATGCCCGATGGCGAGGCTTTCCAGCATCGCCGCCCCCTGGTTCATGCTCACGCCGATCACTTCGACGGCCGGATTGATGCTCTTCACCGCCAAGCCAATGCCGGCAATCAAACCGCCCCCGGACAAGCCGGCGAAGACAAGATCGATGTCGGGCTGCTCTTCCATGATTTCCAGGCCGCAAGTGCCCTGCCCGGCGATCACCAGCGGGTGGTCGAAGGGCGGAATATAAGCCAGCCCCTGCTCGGTGCTGAGCCGGCGCGCCTCGAGATCGGCATCGTCCTGACAGGTGCCGTGAATGACCAGTTCGGCACCACTGGCGCGCAAGGCCTCAACTTTATTGGCTGGAACCAGGCGCGAGATGCACACGGTGATCGGGACGCTCAGGCGCTGCCCGGCATAGGCCAGGCCGCGGCCGAAGTTACCGGTAGACATGGTCACTACGCCACGCGCGCGCTGCGCAGCATCCAGGCCTAGCAGTGCATTGGTCGCACCACGCAGCTTGAAGGCGCCGGTCGGCTGCAGGTTATCCAGCTTCAGCCAGACCTCGCAGTTCCAGCGCCGCGACAGCGATTCGGAGCGCACCAGTGGGGTACGCAAGGCCAGCCCGACGATACGCCGGCGGGCCAGGTAGATATCGTGCAGGGTCAGTTGTTTGCTCATGCTTAAGTCCAGCCTGTGAACGCAGGCGGGGTCGCTTGCTGAGCGACCCCGCATTGACCTGGCGCTTACTTGGCCTGCCAGGCACCGCTGCTGATCAGCTTGTCGGTGACCTTGTTCACCGCGCGTTCCGCACGGGCGACGATGTCGTCCACTTCACCACGGGTAACCACCAGCGGCGGGGCGAAGCCGAGGATGTCGCCATGCGGCATGGCGCGGGCGATCAGGCCCTCTTCCAGGCAAGCGGCGGAGACCATCGGGCCAACCTTCAGACTCGGGTCGAAGTGCTGGCGCTTGGCCCGGTCACTGGAGAACTCCAGGGCGGCGAGCAGGCCGATGCCACGAGCTTCGCCGACCAGCGGGTGCTCGCCGAAGGTGGCCTGCATGCGCTGCTGCAAGTAGGCGCCGGTGTCGCGAGCGTTACCCGTGAGGTCCTCGCGCTCGATGATGTTCAGGTTGGCAATGGCCGCGGCGATACCCATCGGGTGACCGGAATAGGTGTAGCCGTGGCCGATGGCGCCGAACTGGTCGGTGCCCTGCTCCAGCACCTGCCACACGCGCTCGCCGACGATCACCCCGGACAGCGGCTGATAGGCCGAGGTCAGGCCCTTGGCCACGGTGATCAGGTCCGGCTTCATCTCGTAATATTGCGAGCCGAAGTCGACGCCCATGCGCCCGAAACCGCAGACCACCTCATCGGCGATCAAGAGGATGTCGTACTTGTCCAGCACCTTGCGGATTTCGGCCCAGTAGCCCTGCGGTGGCGGCACGATACCGCCAGTGCCAAGCACCGGCTCACCGATCATCGCCGCGACCGTATCCGGGCCTTCGGCGAGGATCATTTCCTCAAGTTTCTCCGCACAATAACGGGAGAAATCCAACTCGCTCATGGCATCGTCGGGGCGACGATAGTAGACCGGCGCGACGGTATGTTTGATGCGTTCCAGCGGCAGGTCGAAGTGGGCGTGGAACACCGGCAAGCCGGTCATCGAGCCGGAGGCGATGCTCGAACCGTGGTAACCGCGGTCGCGGGAGATGACCTTTTTCTTCTCCTTGCGGCCAAGGATGTTGTTGTAATACCAGACCAGTTTGAGCTGGGTCTCGTTGGCGTCCGAGCCGGACATGCCGTAGTAGACCTTGCTCATGCCCTGGCCCGCGAGCTTGACGATGCGCTCGGACAGCGTGGCCAGCGCTTCAGTCGTGTGGCCGACATAGGTGTGGTAGTAGGCCAGTTGCTTGGCCTGCTCGTACATCGCCTCGGCCATCTCGGTGCGGCCGTAGCCGATGTTCACGCAGTACAAGCCAGCAAAGCCGTCGATGAATTCGTTGCCCAGCGAATCCTGGATACGAATACCTTTGGCACCGGTGATGATCCGCGCCGGGCTCTCACCGTGAGCGTGCTGCTTGAGGTGGGTTGAGGCGTGAAACACGTTTTGGCGGTCGATCTCGATGACTTTCTGAGTGTCGATGGTCATGGCATTGCCCTCATGTAATTCGTGAGTGGTGTTGGTGCGGACCTCAACTGATGACCGCACGAGCGCAGTCGTTTTCAACTGCCGCTGACGCTGGGCAGACCACCCAGGCAGTAATATTTGATCTGGCTGTACTCATCGAGGCCGTGGCGCGAGCCCTCGCGGCCGAGACCGGATTGCTTGACGCCGCCGAAGGGCACGGCCGGACCGGTCATCTTCACCGAGTTGACGCTGACCATGCCGAACTCCAGGCCGCGCAGCAGCTGCCATACCGGACGCATGTCATAGCCATAGACATAAGCGGCCAGGCCGTACTCGGTGTCGTTGGCCTGATCGATCAGTTGCTCCAGGTTGTCCCACGCCAGCACACCGGCCACCGGGGCAAAGTTCTCTTCCCGGTAGACGCGCATGTCGGCGGTCACCTCGGCCAGCAACGTCGGCATGAAGAAGTTGCGTCCCGGTGCCTGAGCCTGGTCACCGACCAGCAGGCGTGCGCCCTTGGCCACGGCGTCATCCACCAGTTCCTGGGCCTTGGCTACCGCCTTGGCGTTGATCAGCGGGCCCTGATTGACACCTCGGAGCAAGCCGTTACCCACTGTCAGCTCAGCCATTCGCCGGGCGAAGGCAGTGAGAAACGCGTCATACAGCGAGCGATGGACGAAGATGCGGTTAGCCGCCAGGCAGTCCTGGCCGGTGGTCTGGAACTTGGCGTCGATGGCGGCCTGGGCCGCCTGCTCGACGTCCATGTCTGGCAGGACGATGAAGGGCGCATTGCCGCCCAGCTCCATCGAGCATTTCTTCACCGTTGCAGCGGCCTGCTGCAACAACAGACGGCCGACCCGGGTCGAGCCGGTGAAGGACAACGCCTTGACCTTGTCGCTGGCGCAGAGCACCTGGGAGACCATTTCCGGCTCGCCGGTGATGACGTTGAACACCCCGGCGGGAAAGCCGGCGCGCTCGGCCAGTTCGGCCAGGGCCAAGGCCGAGAAGGGCGTCTCGCCGGCCGGCTTGACCAATACGCTGCAGCCCACGGCCAACGCCGCGGCAGCCTTGCGGGTGATCATCGCGCAGGGGAAGTTCCACGGTGTGATCAGGGCCACCACCCCGATCGGCTCGCGCAGACTGCCAAGCTGTGCATTGCGGATATGACTGGGAATGGTCTCGCCATAGGCACGCCGCGCCTCCTCGGCAAACCAACGAATAAACGAGGCCGCGTAATCGATCTCGCCACGCGCTTCGTCGAGCGGTTTGCCCTGCTCCAGGGTCATCAACCGGGCCAGGTCTTCCTTGTTCTCCAGCAGCAGATCGTGCCACTTGTTGAGAATCACACCACGGGCATCCACCGACAGCGCGCGCCAAGCCGGGAAGGCAGCGTGCGCGGCATCAATGGCGTGCCCAATCTGGCTGGCATCGAGCTGGGTGCAACGACCGATGGTTTCTTCGCTGGCCGGGTCGATGACCGCTTCATCGCGCCCCTCGTGACCGGCAATCCATTTGCCGTTGACGTAGGCCAACTGGCGGACCAGGCGTGGATCTTTAAGCATATGCATGGACAGCGTCCCCTCTTCAGGTCTGGTCGCTACGCGTTCGCGGCCAGAGCGTGGTGCGTGTTTACAGCGTCCACTTTAGGGCTTGTCGGGCAGCGGTTTTTTCTCTTCAGCTGCTGGCTGGGCTGTGTTTTTTTTCTTTGCCGGTGGTTTGCCGAGGTTTTTTTCTGTACCTGGGCGCGGCACTAAATGGGCGAACGTCGCGAGAATTACAGCGCCACTCGATTACTCGTCTTCACTGTCGAGCAATAGCGAAGGTTCGCTGTGTTTGATGGTCTTGGTGACGATGTAGGTGAAGTAGCGTTCGATGCCCAGGTCGGCCATCAGCCAGCGGTCGATCAGGCGCTGGTACTGGTCGATGTCACGCGCCATGACCTTGACGATGTAGTCGATACCGCCACCAGTGGCGTAGCATTCGGTGACTTCGGGGCAGTCCTGCATGGCACATTCGAAGCGCTGAAAGGCTTCACGGCTATGCTGCTTGAGGCTGATTTCAACCATCACAGCGGCACGCTTGAACAGGATCTCGGTATTCAGCAGAGCGCCGTAGCCGCGGATGATGCCGGCTTCTTCGAGGCGCTTGACCCGTTCCCAACAGGGGCTGATAGACAGGTTGATGGCTTCAGCCAGGCTGGATTTGGTGATCCGCCCGTTGCTCTGCAGGATGCGCAGAATCTTCAGGTCGTAAGTGTCCAGGCGCATAAACCGCTCCACGGCGAAAAAAGGCCGTACCCCGGCCAGACGCGGCGAGGTTGATCGGCATAGGTACTGCTGTGCTCAACCTGCAGCGATGGGTATCGCTGCGCTCAACCCATCCTACGAGGGTGCGCACCTGTAGAGGAGCCAGGGGGACGCCTAGTCCCCCTGGCTCCTGCCAAGAGCGGCGGCCCGCACGACATATAACGGCACATCGCTAGAAAAACCGGCGAGCTGACCCGCCGGCAACAGGGGTTACTGCTGTTCCAGTTCGGCGATTTCCTGCTCCAGAGCCTTGAGCGCAGCACCGGCTTCAGGGCCGGCCAGTTGCACCAGCTTCTCGCGCATCGGTTGGCTGGCCTCGCGGAAGGCTGCCTGCTCTTCCTCGTTCAGGTGCACCAACTGAATACCTGGCTTGGCCTGTTTGATCTTCTCCAGGCGCTCGTTGTTGTATCGGGCCTGGGTCTCGAAGATGTAAGGCGCCAACTCATTTATGGTCTCGTCGATCAGCGTGCGTTGCTCGGCCGGCAGCCCCTGGTACCAGGATTCGCTGGACAGTACGGCGACGGTGAACTGCTGATGACCCGACCAGGTCATGACATCGTTGACCTCATAGAACTTCATTTCCTCGATGGCGAAGACCGGGTTTTCCTGGCCGTCGATCATCTTCAACTGCAGGGCGCCATAGACCTCGGAATAGGGCAGCGGCGTCGGCACAGCACCAAATGATTTGTAGGTCTCCACCAGCATCGGCGAGGCCATCACACGCATCTTCATGTTGTTGAAGTCGGCCGGCGTGCGCACCACCTTGTTGGTGGTCCAGACCATGTCGCCTTCCGGGTACATGCTCAGCAGGCGCAGGTTGCGGGTCTTCAGCTTGTCGGCGATGGGGCCATAAATGGTCGGGCTCTCAGTGAGCAGCTTGAGGTTGACCTGGTTATCCTGCGACAGCAGGTAAGGCACCGAGAACACCTGCATGCCCGGGGCGGTCGAGCCAAGAATGCCGGTCGAGCCATGAGTGAACTGCAGAACACCGTTGGCCACCAACTCGGTGAGGTCTTCAGACTCGCCCAGGGCGCCGTAGGGATAGACGGTGACGCTGATGTCACCTCCACTCTTCTCCTCCACCAGCTGTTTGAACTTCTGCGCATAGGCGTCCTGGACGCTGCCGCTGATTTCCTCCAGCGCGAACTTCCACTCTTCAGCAGCGGCCGCAAGGCCGGCCTGACTGATCAGGGTCAAACCTATCGCTGCAGCCAGGCCCGCTTTTTTCAGTTTGCTTAGTGTGCTCATGGTGAGTTCTCCGCTTGCTGTTATTGTCATGAAATAGCGGCCGAGCCTGCCGGCCTTCAACCTTCTATGATGTCGGCGATCACCGCCAGGGTGTCACCGATGTCTACCAATGCGGGAAAACGTCGGGCGACCAGCAGGCCGTCCCGTTCCGCGCGATACTCCACCGCCGGCGTACCGGTACGTTCAAATGCATGCACCCGCGCCACCAGATCACCTTGCCGCAACCGGTCGCCCAGGCTGCAGGTGAGTTCGAGAATGCCGCGATGGGAGCTCTGCACGTAACAGCTGGCATCCGGCATATCCAGTTGCATCAGCGGCCCGTCCGCCAGCTCCGGTTCACCACCGAGAATCCCGGCGAACGTGAGGAAGTTGCGCACTCCACGGTCAGCCAGCGCCATGGTTTCAGGGGTGCTGGTGCCTCCGCCGCGCAACTCGGTCGTGACGAATACCTTGCCCTGAGCCTCTACCGCCGTGTCGTAGAGCGAGGCGGCGTCCAACTCGAAGAGGATCATGCTGGCGGCGGTGCCAAACAGCCGTGCGCCTTCGATGCACTTGGCTTCCTGCTGCGGATCGGGCAACCGGTGGGCAGCGGCGAACGGCAGGATGTCCAGGGTTTTGCCGCCGGAATGGATGTCCAGGGCGTAGTCGCACAACGGGATCAGGTAGCGCTGGAAGTAATCGGCGATACGCTCGGTCATGCTGCCATTGGGGCTGCCGGGGAACGAACGGTTCATGTTGCCTTTGTCGATCGGCGAGGTGCGACTGCCACTCTGCACCGCCGGGTAGTTCATCGCCGGAACTATGATCACCCGACCACGCACGTCTTCAGCGCGCAACTCATTGGCCAGCTTGAGCAAGCTGGTGATGCCCTCATATTCATCGCCGTGGTTGCCGCCAGTGAGTAGCGCGGTGGGGCCTGCGCCGTTCTTCACCACGCTGATGGGGATCATGATGCAACCCCAGGCCGACTGATCATGTGAGTACGGCAACTTGAGAAAGCCGTGCTGCACACCGTCACGGTCGAAATCAACAGTGGCACTAAGGGTGGTTGCGCGAACCTCGGCCACGCTCGAACGCGTGCTCGCCTGCAATTCGGCTTCGGGGGAAATATTCATGGTTGCGCTACTCATCTCAGGCTTTCACAAACAACTGGCGCGGGAAGTCGCAGAGGGTTTCTACCCCGCTCTCGGTGATCAGGATGCTCTCGGTGGTCTCCAGCCCCCAGTCGTCCAGCCACAACCCCGGCATGAAGTGGAAGGTCATGCCCGGCTGCAACACCGTAGTGTCGCTCTCGCGCAGGCTCATGGTGCGCTCGCCCCAATCCGGCGGATAACTCAATCCGATCGGGTAGCCGCAGCGGTTATCACCGCGGTCATAGCCGTAGCGGCGCAGGGTGCTATTCAGCTCGCGGGCGATGTCGCCGCAGGTATTGCCGGGCTTGGCCATGGCCAAGCCGGCTTCGAGACCGGCGTTGATTGCCTCCTCGGCCTTGCGAAAAGCCGCCGACGGCTCACCCAGATAAAGGGTGCGTGAAAGTGGGCAGTGGTAGCGCTTGTGGCAGCCGGCAATCTCGAAGAAGGTGCCTTCGCCTTTCTTGAAGGGCCGGTCGTCCCACGTCAGGTGCGGCGCCGAGGCATCCTTGCCGGAGGGCAGCATGGGCACGATGGCCGGGTAGTCGCCGTACTTGCCCTCGTGGCCGACACAGGCCACCCGGTAGATCTCGCCCACCAGTACGTTCTTCGGCAAGCCCGGCTCGACCATCTCGATGATCGCCCGGTGCATGTTCTCGACGATCCGCGCAGCCACGCGCATGTACTCGATTTCTTGCGCCGACTTGATCGCTCGGCACCAGTTGACCAGTCCCGTGGCATCCACCAGTTGCGCCTGCGGCAGACCGCGCTGCAATGCCTGGTGCGACGTAGCGCTGTAGTAGTAGTTGTCCATCTCCACGCCGATCACGCCGCCGGTCAACCCCCGCGCCGGCAACACTTCCTGACACAGGTAGTCGAGTGCGTGGTGCGGCGGGTTCATCACATAGCGGTCACTGTAAGAGGCAATGTTTTCCTCTTCCAGATAGACGGTGCGCCGTGCACCATTGGCGTCGATGCCACGGCCATACCACAGCGGGTCGCCCTGCTGGCCGACCACCACGCATTGCGGCGTATAGAAAGACCAGCCGTCATAGCCGGTGAGCCAGGCCATGTTGGACGGATCATGCACGATCAGGGTCGCGATCCCGCGCTCGGCCATGGCAACACGCACCTTGGCCAGACGCTGGGCGTACTCCTCACGGCTGAAATTCAATGCGATTTCACTCATGACAGCACCTCGAAAATGAACACGGTGGCGTTCAAGCCCATAACGACTCCACAGGTCTTGAGCCGTGGAGCGGTATTCATCCGGCCTGCAGCCGGAGAAATTGCTGGCGACACGCTCCAGCGAATGCGCAGCGGACAGAAACATCAGGGAACACTGGCCCGCCATTGGCGTGGGGCAAATGCGTCGACAGCTGCTCCATGCGACCTCCCGGACCCCCAGGGATCCGGCATGCGGCCGTGACGACCGCACTACTTATAATTGTACTGATATCTGCTAAAGTAACCGCAACAAGCGCAGGTCAATTCCGCGTAAACCTCATACTATTATCATTACAATCATCGTCAAGAGATTTATTGTTCTATGACAATTGACCTGAAGCCATTCCTCCGCGCTGGCCAACCCAAGTACCTGGCCATCGGCAACGCCCTCAACGAGGCGATCAACGCTGGCGCCCTGCAGCCGGGCAGCAAGCTGCCAACCCATCGCGAGCTGGCCGAGACCCTCGGGGTTAGTGTGCAAACGGTGAGCAACGCCTACGCCCATGCCGAGAAACAGGGCGCCATCTATGCCCAGGTCGGCAGCGGTACTTTCGTTCGCAGCCGCCATGTCAGCCACGAGTCGGACTACCTGTCCACCGACGAGCATGAGGACCCCAACCGTGGCATCGACCTGTCCACCGCCCACCCGGTGTGCACGGCACGCCACGTCAAGCTTTACCGTGCGGGCCTCGAGCGCCTGGCCCGGGAAGGCCGCGATGATTTCATCACCTCCTTCCACCCGACCCAGGGCCTGACCCAGCACCGTGAAGTGGTCTGCACCTGGTTGGCGCAGCAGAAGATGCCGGCCAACCCCGACCACATGCTGTTCTGCAATGGCGCCGCCCACGCCCTGACCATCGCCATGGCGACGGTGCTCAAACCCGGCGATACAGTGCTCTGCGAGCAAGAGACATGCATGCTCTTGCTCGCCCTGGCGCAAACCCTGCACTTCAATCTCAAAGGCCTGGCTACCGACGATCAGGGCCTGCTGCCCGAGGCGCTGGATGCCGCTTGCCGTCAGGGTGGCGCCAAGGTGCTGTTCTGTACCCCGACCATGAATAATCCGAACAGCGACACCATGAGTCTCGAGCGGCGCCAGGCAATTGCCGAACTGGCCAGGCACTACGACCTGACCGTGGTCGAAGACGATGTCTACGGCGCGCTGCAGCCGGATCGCGCCCCGCCGCTGTCGGCGCTGATTCCCGAACGCAGCTTCTACGCCACCAGCCTGACCAAAGTGACCCTTCCCGGCATGCGCGCCGGCTACCTGGTCGCCCCGCCGCACTTGGTGCAGCAGGCCATCGGCCGACTGCGCAGCACCACCTGGATGGCTACCCTGATGCCTTTCGAGATTGCCAGCTGGTGGATGCAGGACGGCACCCTCGACCGCATGGTCGCCTTCCAGCAGCAGGAGCTGGCAGCACGCCAACTGATGGTCCGCGAAGTGTTGACCGGCTGCAGTTACAAGGCCCACCCCAACGGCATGCACGTGTGGGCCGAACTGCCGGCCCATTGGCAACCGGAGAAGTTCGCCCGCCGCGCCCGCCAGGAAGGGGTGATGATCTTCCCGGCCGAGCCCTTCCTGGCCAGTGCCGACCGCAGCAACCAGCATGTGCGCATCAGCCTGGGCGCCGAACAGAGCCGCTCGCGCCTGCAGAGCGGCCTGAGCACACTCAATGGCTTGCTCGACGAGACCCCGGCCCCGATGCATTTCGTGTTCTAAAACAAGGCAATAAACAGTACATTCGCCCTATAACAGAGCACATGTACTGATTCAAATAATTAATTGACATGATTTTTGACCAGGGATAAGGTCTGCCCTCCACAACAATAAAAATGTCTGCCGCCGTGGCGCAGACTGGAGGTGGCAATGGCTTGGTTGCATAAGCTGGACTGGCTGCTGGAAAAACTCGAGGCCTTCATCCTCGCCGGCTCGATCATGCTGATGGCGCTGAACTCGGTCGGCAATGTATTCGGCCGCTACCTGTTCAATCAGAGCCTGTACTTCTCCGAGGAGCTCAACCAGTTCCTGATCATCTTCGTGACCTTCATCGGCTGCAGTTATGCCGCACGGCAAAACCGCCACATCAGCATGAGCGCCTTCGTCGAGCAACTGACCGGTAAGCCGGCCGCCGCCAGCATGCTGCTGATCAATTTGTTGACTGCCATTCTGCTGCTCTGGCTGACATGGGCGTCAATCGGCTACGTGCAATCGGCCGCGCGTATCGGCCGGGCCTCCTCGGCGCTGCAGGTACCGCTGCATTACATCTACCTGATGATTCCTTTGGGCCTGGGCATGAGCGGCCTGCAGTTCCTGCGCCATGCCTTCATCCAGTTGCAGGTACTGCTCGGCCGCCGCGAGGCGCCGCCGCGGCATGTCGATGCCCCTCTCCCGCCACAAGCCTGAGTCCGCACCGCATGGATATGACCACTGCTCTCCTGCTAATCATGCTGATTCTGCTGCTGGCAGGCTTCCCCATGATGACCACCTTGCTGGCCGCCGCTGCCGCTGGCTTCGTGTTTTTCTTCAATATGGGCCCGGAATTCCTTATCCAGCAGATGATCGCCGGTATCCGCCCTTCCGCCTTGGTGGCGGTACCCATGTTTATCCTCGCCGCAGACATCATTACCCGCGGGGCTACCGCCAACCGCTTGCTGGACGTGGCCACGGCCTTCGTCGGCCATGTGCGCGGCGGCATGGCGATCACCACCGCGCTGAGTTGCGCGATGTTCGGCGCCTTGTCCGGCTCGACCCAAGCGACCGTTGTCGGGGTGGGTAGCATCATGCGACCGAAGATGCTGCAACAGGGATATAAGGACAGCTTCGCCATGGCGCTGATCATCAACGCCTCGGATATCGCCCTGCTGATCCCGCCAAGCATCGGCATGATCATCTATGGCGTGGTCTCAGGCACCTCGGTGGCGGAGCTTTTTATCGCGGGAATCGGCCCAGGTCTGCTGCTGATGCTGCTACTGGCTGGCTACTGCTACTTCTACGCCCGTGTTGCAGGCATTCCCCGCGGCGAGAAATTCAGCTGGAGCGAACGCCTGCGCACCTGCCGCCGCGCCATCTTGCCGCTGCTACTGCCAGTGATGACTATCGGCGGCATCTACACCGGAGTGTTCAGCCCCACTGAAGCCGCCGCGGTGTCGGTGCTCTATGCGCTGATCCTGGAGGTGCTGATCTTTCGCCGAGTCAAACTCTCCGACCTGTCGAGCATTGCGCTGTCCACAGGGCTGATCACGGCGGTGGTATTTATCCTGGTGGCGGCCGGCTCGGCGTTTTCCTGGGTAATCTCCTTCGCCCAGATCCCGCAGCAGATCCTCAGCAGTATTGGCCTGATGCAGGCTTCGCCAACCGAACTGCTGATCATCATTTCGATCGCCTTCTTCATCGGCTGCATGTTCGTCGACCCGATCGTAGTGATGCTGATCCTGGTACCGATCTTCGCCCCTGCCGTGCGCCTGTCCGGCCTGGATCCGGTGCTGGTGGGGATCATCATCACCCTGCAGGCGGCCATAGGCTCGGCCACGCCGCCCTTCGGCTGCGACATATTCACCGCCATCGCAGTGTTCCGACGACCCTACCTTGAGGTTATCCGCGGCAGTCTGCCGTTCTTCCTGATTCTGCTGCTGATGTCGGTGCTGCTGATCATGTTCCCGCCGATCACCCTGTTCCTGCGTGACCTGGCCTTTCGCTAGCAGGTAATCGAGCTGCACAGTTGAGCTGCCGGGGCGCGACCGATCAGCACCCACCCAAAAAAAGCTACTGCGTATTGATGGGTATCGCTGCGCTCATCGGATCGCCGCCCGCACCATCCTACGGAGGGGCTTCAGCCGCGAAGCCGCGGGCAATCCGCCAGCGTGTCCAACCTAAACCTGCTTACTCGCCACCCACGGCAAAGTTCGGCAGGCTGTTAACCGGCTGGGCAAAGTCGAAGGGGATGGACTCCAGCGCCAGGCCGACGTTGCGCTGCACCACGAAGTGCAGGTGCGGGCCGGTGCTGTTGCCGGTGTTGCCGGAGCGGGCGATGGGGCTGCCGCTGTTGATGCGCTGGCCTTCGCGCACGCTGACCGAACCCTGCATCAGGTGCAGGTAGACGCCCATGGTGCCGTCGTCATGCAGGATGCGCACATAGTTGCCGGAGGGGTTGGTGCCCCGTCCACTTTGCTGGTTCTCGGTCTTGACCACCATGCCGCCGCGCGCCGCGACTATCGGCGTGCCCTCGGGCATGGCGATGTCCATGGCATAACGGCCCTTGGGGGTGAAGTGGCTGTACTGGCCATTGGCGCCCTGGGTCAGACGGAACGGGCCGCCGCGCCAGGGTAGCGGATAGCTCTGCTGCGTCGGCAACAGGCGCGGGTCGCCCATGGCGTAACGCAGTTTCGGCGTGTAGCGCAGCGGCTTGCTGGCATCGCGTGCGGTCAGGGTGGCGAGGCGGATCTTGCTGCGCGGCGGTAGCACCCACGTAATGGGTTTACTCGGAACGCCGATGGCGTTGTCGACCTGTTCCAGCGTCAACTCGATCTGCACCGGCGCATACAGGTCGTTGCGTACCAACAGGGTGTCACCGGCAGCGTGCTTTTGAGTTTCCAGCTTCACCTGATTATCCAGGCGCTCGACCATGCGGTCGCGAAAGACGAATACCTGCGCACCTGCGGTCGCTTGATCGGTATAGGTAACCACACCGTTGGCATCGGTGTACTTGTAGATGGTCAAGGCAGCAGCCTGGCTGGCAACCAGCAGCAGGGCGCAAAAAACTGTCAGGCGAAAAGGCATAGGCTCACAAACTGCGGTGGCTCTCCAGAGCGCTGAGACTAGCAGTGCGGCTGCATGCATGCGAGCGCCAGGGCAACGGAATGTGATCTGACGCATTGGTCACGGCGCCCACGCAGACCGGCGGGCTGTCGCTGCGCGCCGAGGCCACCCTACGCAACGGGCGGGTAGCCATGCACGCCTGGGCGGTTGATCAGGCGCCGGGGACGAAGTGTTTCTGCGTCGTCCCGCGGGCGATCAGGCGCGACAGGTAGTCGAGTTTCTGCGGGTCGCGGTCAACGAACTTGAACGTCAGCACCAGCCATTCGCTGTCCGGCTTGGGCTCCAGCGCCGCCACCGCATGCAGGTAGCCATTGAGTCGTGCCACCTCACCGCCTTCACCCTGCTCAAGGTCGAGCACCGCACTCTCCAGCACTTGCGGCAGCAGTTCGGCACGCTTGACCACCAGTTGCGCATCTTTAAGGCTAAGCGCCTTGATCACGCAGTTCATGGTGCCGCCTGGCAGGCGCAACTGGCCCTGGCCACGGCCACCCGGCGCCTGCCCCGCCGACTTGGCCGAGGCCGCTGGCGTGGCTTGGACTACCGGGCGCGGCGCCGCGGCATCTGCCGGAGCAGCAGTTGGCTTGATCACCTGAGCCTGACCACCGGTCAGCGCAGCCAGAGAGTCATTGGCGAAGCCGCCGCTGCTGAGCATTTTCGGCGGTGCGCTGGCCATCAGGGTTTGCAGCTTGCCGGCGCGACTCAGGGCCTTTTTGACCTTGGTCACCAACTGTTCGTTGGAAAATGGCTTGCCGATGAAGTCGGAAACGCCGGCCTGAATCGCCTGGACCACGTTGTCCTTGTCACCACGGCTGGTGACCATGATGAACGGTACGGTTTTCAGGTTGTCTTGCTCGCGGCACCAACTGAGCAATTCGAGTCCCGTCATCTCGGGCATTTCCCAATCACAGAGGATCAGGTCGACGCTTTGCCGGCCGAGCAACTGCTGAGCCTTGCGCCCATTGATGGCTTCGACGATCTGTACACCGGGGAAATGGTCGCGCAAACCTTTCTTTACCAGATCCCGAATAAAGGTGGCGTCGTCCACCACCAATACGCTGACTTTACTCATCGGCCACTCCTGTTCGAATGGCCCAAGCATAAGCGCGACAACTGGCCAAAGGCTAACCCTAAAGTGGCTATTGGCCGTTTTAGGGTTAGCCGATCAGCCTTACCGCCCAAGGGCGCAGGCAGCCCTGCTGCATTCAGCCCACGAGCGCGGCACTCAACTGTCTTTTTTGATGCCTTCAACTTCTTCCTTCATGCGGGTCAGGCCCATGTGTTTGACGTCGGTACCGCGCACCAGGTAAATCACCAGCTCAGCGATATTGCGCGCGTGGTCGCCGATCCGCTCCAGCGAGCGCAGGGCCCAGATGATGTTGAGCACCCGCGAGATCGAGCGTGGGTCTTCCATCATGTAGGTGACCAACTCGCGCAGGGCGGTTTTGTATTCGCGGTCGATGGTCTTGTCGTACTGCGCCACAGACAGCGCCAGGTCGGCATCGAAACGGGCGAAGGCGTCCAGCGCCTCCTGCACCATCCTGCGTACCTGGTCGCCGATGTGCCGCACTTCCACATAGCCGCGCGGCGCTTCGCCTTCTTCACACAACAAGATGGCGCGCTTGGCGATCTTGGTCGCTTCATCGCCGATACGCTCGAGGTCGATCACCGACTTGGAGATGCTGATGATCAGACGCAGGTCGGAGGCCGCCGGCTGACGGCGGGCGAGGATGCGCACGCACTCCTCGTCGATGTTGCGCTCCATCTGGTTGATCTGGTCGTCGATCTCGCGCACTTGCTGAGCCAGGCCCGAGTCGGCGTCAATCAACGCGGTGACCGCGTCGTTGACCTGCTTCTCGACCAGCCCGCCCATGGCCAGCAGATGGCTGCGCACACCCTCAAGCTCGGTATTGAACTGCTGAGAGATGTGCTGGGTGAGGTTTTCTTTGTTGATCATTGGTTCGCTCCGCGAAAGCTGCCGGCTTGGGTGGCCCTGGTGCGCACGGCCTAGGCGGCCCCGCACACCCTACACGTTGAGTTCAGCACTAAGGCCCTTGGAAAATGCTCTCTGGCGCGAAGGGCGCGCGCTGACAGTACGAGTAGTACGGCAAGCGCGCCCGACAAAGCCAGGGAGTATTTGCCATGGCCTTAGCCGTAGCGGCCGGTGATGTAGTCTTCCGTCTGCTTCATCTCCGGGTTGGTGAACAGCGTATCGGTATCACCGAACTCGATCAGTTTGCCCATGTACATGAAGGCGGTGTAATCCGACACCCGCGCCGCTTGCTGCATGTTGTGGGTAACGATGACGATGGTGTACTTGGATTTCAGTTCGTAGATCAGCTCTTCAACCTTGAGGGTGGAGATCGGGTCCAACGCCGAGCAGGGTTCGTCGAGCAGCAACACTTCCGGCTGGACCGCTACGGTACGCGCGATCACCAGACGCTGCTGCTGACCACCGGACAGGCCAAGGGCCGACTCATGCAGGCGGTCTTTGACCTCGTCCCACAGGGCGGCGCTTTTCAGGCCCCACTCGACTGCTTCGTCGAGCACGCGTTTCTGGTTGATGCCCTGGATGCGCAGGCCGTACACCACGTTCTCGTAGATGCTCTTGGGGAACGGGTTGGGCTTCTGGAACACCATGCCAACGCGACGACGCAACTCGGCAACGTCTTCACCCTTGCGGTAGATGTTGCTCCCGTCGAGGTTGATTTCACCCTCGACGCGGCAACCGTCTACCAGATCGTTCATCCGGTTGAAGGTGCGCAACAGGGTCGACTTGCCGCAACCGGACGGGCCGATAAACGCGGTGACGCGCTGCTTGGGGATGTTCAGCTTGACGTCGAACAGCGCCTGCTTTTCGCCGTAGTACAGGTTCAGACCCGGCACCTGAATCGCCACGGTTTCCCCGGCAATGTTGAGGCTCTGCTTTTCCCGGCCCAGGGCCGTGATGTCGATACCGTGTGTGGGTGTTTGGTGCTGCATGGGATGCTCCCTACGCTAACAATTCGTTGATCGTCCCCCGCCGGACAGGCAGAGGACAAAATACTTTAATGATCCAGCGCCTTGTACTTCTCACGTAGGCGGTTACGCATGAACACCGCGGTGAGGTTCAGAATCGCGATCACCAACACCAGCAGCAATGCCGTGGCGTAGACCAGCGGCCGCGCGGCCTCGACGTTGGGGCTCTGGAAGCCGACGTCGTAGATGTGAAAGCCCAAGTGCATGATCTTCTGGTCCAGGTGCAGGTACGGGTAGTTACCGTCCAGCGGCAGACTCGGCGCCAGCTTGACCACGCCCACCAGCATCAGCGGCGCCACTTCGCCGGCGGCACGCGCCACGGCGAGAATCAGGCCGGTCATCATCGCCGGGCTGGCCATCGGCAGCACCACGCGCCACAGAGTTTCGATCTTGGTCGCACCAAGCGCCAGCGAACCTTCACGCAGCGCTCGCGGAATCCGTGCCAGGCCTTCTTCGGTGGCCACGATTACCACTGGCAAGGCGAGCAACGCCAGGGTCAGCGAGGCCCACAACAAGCCCGGCGTACCGAAAGTTGGCGCTGGCGCAGACTCAGGGAAGAACAACTGGTCGATCGAACCACCCAGCACATAAACGAAGAAGCCCAAACCGAACACGCCGTATACGATTGCCGGCACGCCGGCCAGGTTGTTCACCGCAATACGGACCACCCGGGTCAATGGCCCCTGCTTGGCATACTCGCGCAGGTAAATGGCCGCCACCACGCCGAACGGGGTGACGATCACGGCCATGATCAGGGTCATCATCACGGTGCCGAAGATCGCCGGGAAGACGCCGCCCTCGGTGTTGGCCTCGCGCGGGTCGTCGCTGACGAACTCCCACAACTTGACGAAGTAGAAGTTCAGCTTGCCCAGGCCGGACATGGCATTCGGCTGATAGGCCCGTACCACCTTGCCCAGACTCAACTCGACCTCGCGGCCATCGGCGGTTCGCACCAAGGCGCTGTCGCGATTGAAGGCCTCGTAGAGCGCCACCAACTGGGTTTCCAGCACCTTGTACTCGGCATCCCAGCGCGCCTGGTCCATATCCAGATCAGCCTGGGCCTGTGCATCCAGCTTGCCCTGCAGCTCCAGCTTGCGGGTTTGCAGACGAATGCGTTCAAGCCCGGCATTGATCCGGCCGATGTCTTTCTTCTCCAGGCGCACCACTTGCGCATGCAGCTCGTCGACTCGCGCCAGACGCTCCTCCAGGGCAGCCCAGGATGCTTCGCCTTCGGCAACCAACTGGCCGTTTTCCTTGACGTTGATCAGGTAGCCGTAGAGGTTGCCCCATTCACGCCGCTCGAATGCGGTGAGGGCTGGCGGGGTGCGGTGATTGCTCAACCATTCGCCCACCACCCAGGTGAAGTCAGCGCCGTAAAGATCGCGGTTACCCACCTTGAACAGTTCGCGAGTCATGAACTCGCCACCTTCAGCTACCACCGGCAAGCCGGAAGCTGCCAGACGCGCACGGGGGATTTCTTCGATCTTGGTGATCTCGCCGGCCATTACCTTTACTTCCTGGCCAGGCACCAAATATTCGACTTCGACAATATCGGCTGGCCAGAAGTGGGCGAGACCACGGGTGGCGATCACGGCGAGTAGACCGAGGGTCATGATCACGGCGATGGACACCGCGCCAGCATTCATCCAGATCCACGGCGAACCGCTTTTAACCCAGGCTTTAACGGAATTCTTTTTCACAGTGCTACACCTTCACTGAAGTCGCTTGTCGCAACGTGCGCTGAAGCCCTTACCCACCCTGCGAGCAGCCTCTCCCCGAAGGAAAGGGCTGTCGGATGGGCCTGCTGCGCAGGCCATGTTTTATAGGGACGCATACTTGACGCGCAGACGCTGGCGCACCAGTTCTGCGAGCGTGTTCATGACAAAGGTGAAGGACAACAGCACCAACGCCGACAGGAACAACACCCGGTAATGCGTACCGCCCACCGCCGACTCGGGCATTTCCACCGCCACGTTGGCGGCCAGGGTGCGCAGGCCCTCGAAGATGTTCATGTCCATGATCGCGGTGTTGCCGGTGGCCATCAGCACGATCATGGTTTCACCGACCGCGCGGCCCATACCGATCATCACCGCCGAGAAGATACCCGGACTGGCGGTGAGGATGACCACCCCGATCAGGGTCTGCCAGGGCGTTGCACCGAGTGCCAGGGAACCGAAGGTCAGGCTTTTCGGCACGCTGAACACGGCGTCTTCAGCAATCGAGTAGATCGTCGGGATCACCGCAAAACCCATGGCCAGGCCGACCACCAAGGCGTTGCGCTGATCGAAGGCGATCCCTAAGTCGTTGCTCAGCCAGCTGCGCATGTTGCCATCGAACAGCCAGACTTCCAGGTGGCCGCTCATGCTCAACGAGACGATGCCGATCAGCAGGATCACCGGAATCAGCAACACCGCTTCCCAGCCATCCGGCACGCGCAGGCGGATCGACTCGGGCAGACGACTCCAGGCGAAACCGGCGAGCAGGATGCCGATCGGGGTAAAGATCAGCAGGCTGAATATCCCCGGCAGATGCCCTTCGACATAGGGCGCGAGGAACAGACCGGCGAAGAAACCGAGGATCACCGTCGGCAGCGCCTCCATCAGCTCGATCACCGGCTTGATCTTGCCGCGCATGGACGGGGCCATGAAGTACGCGGTGTAGATAGCGGCAGCAATCGCCAGCGGTGCTGCCAGTAACATGGCGTAGAACGCAGCTTTCAAGGTACCGAATGCCAGTGGCGCGAGGCTCAGCTTGGGCTCGTTGTCAGTGCTGGCAGACGTCGACTGCCAGACATAGTCCGCCTCGTCGTAGTTTTCGTACCAGACCTTGCCCCACAGCGAACTCCAGGACACTTCCGGGTGCGGGTTGTCGATCAACAGGCGCTGCAACTGCCCTTGCGACTCGACCAGCACACGGTCAGCACGCGGCGACAGACTGGCCAGAGCGGCGCCTGCGGCTACCGGCTCGACCAGCAGGGTACGGTGTGAGGTGCTGTGGAAGATACCCAGATTACCGTTGGCATCCAGGGCCATGAAGCCCTTGCGCCGCTCTTCCGGGAGAATCTGGGTGATCGCACTGTCGCCCATCTGGAAGCTGCGGATCGACCTCAGGTACTGCTTGTCGTCCTCGTCGCGAACCATGAACCATTGCTGGATACCGCCCTTGCTGTCGCCAATCATCAGCGAAACACCGCCGAGCAGCCCGGTCGCATTGGTGACGTCGGTGCCGCCATCGCTGAGCAGTTTGTAGCGGCCATTCAGCTCTTTGGTGCGCAAGCTGAAAACGTCCGCCGTAGCGCGGCCGTTGATTACATACAGCCACTGATGCCGCGGGTCGATGATCAAGGCCTTGATCGGCTCGGCGATCTGCGCCAGGGCGATGCGATCCTCGCTGAGGGTCACCTCACCGGTCATCATGTTTTCTTCACGGCCAAGGCTCAGCACATGCAGATCGGTACCGGTCGAGCCGGTCAGCAACAAGGTGCCGCCGTTCAGGCTCACACCTACGTGATCCAGCGCGCGGCCTTGCTCATCAAGGCTGATCGCGGCTTCACCGAACGGGTAGTTGACCCGCGGGGTGATGGTTTTTACATCGTCCGGGTAAGTAATCGGGTAGGCATGCTCGAACACCAGCACCTGTCCGTTGGACAAGCCAAGGGCAACGCGATTGCTGCCGGGCTGATCCAGGCCTACCGAAACCACTTGGCTATCGGCCGGCAGGGGCAGGTCCACAGCGCTTAGCGCAGCCATGCTCTTGGCGTCGAAGAACTGCACCTGACCACGCGCATCAAGACGCATGGCGACCTGATTCTGCTCCTCCACCGTAAGCAATAACGGCTGGCCAGCCTCGGCCAGCCAGGCCGGCTGTACCGGCTCGCGCGGCTCGATGTCAGCCCCCTGAAACATCGGGAAAACGATGTAGGCCAGGTAGAAGAAGATCAGCATGATGGCGCCAAGCACCGCCATGCCACCAATGGAGACCAGCCAGCGGGCCAAGTGATCTTTTAGCGCACGGATGCGCCGCTTGCGCTGCAAGGCCGGGGTATTAAAGTCCAGCCCCAAGGATTTGGGCGAGGCGGTCAGGGTTTCACGAGCCAGGTCATTCATAGTAAGAGCATCTCTGCGCGGCCATGAGCGCGCCGTAAATTCATTCGTGGCACAGGCTGAATAATCTAGCCAAGTTATGTGACAGAAAAGTTACAGCGAGCTGACAAAACAACGCCCGCCTCTCTGTGCGAGAGGCGGGCGCGGCTACAAACCTGGCGTCCCTGCCAGTAGAGCCGGGGACTTAGAGACCCAGTTCTTTCAGGGCTTTCTCAGCCACTTTGCTCGGCAGCGGGATGTAGCCATCCTTGACCACTACTTCCTGGCCTTGCTTGGACAGCACCAGCTTGATGAACTCAGCGTCCAGCGGGCTCAGGGCCTTGTTTGGCGCCTTGTTGACATACACATAGAAGAAACGGGCCAGTGGGAACTTACCAGCCAGGGCATTTTCTTCGCTAGCTTCAAAGGCTTCGCCGCCTTTCTTGGACAGCGCGATTGCCTTGACGCTGGAGGTCTTGTAGCCAATACCCGAATAGCCGATGGCATTCAGGGTGCTGGAGATCGACTGCACCACGGAAGCCGAACCTGGCTGCTCGTTGACGTTAGCCTTGAAGTCGCCTTTACACAGGGCTTCTTCCTTGAAGTAGCCGTAGGTACCCGACACCGAGTTACGACCGAACAGTTGCATCGGCTTGGCGGCCCACTCACCGGTCAGGCCTACATCGCCCCAGGTTTTGACGTCGCTAGCACCGCCACACAGGCGGGTGTTGGAGAAGATCGCGTCGACTTGTTCGATCGACAGGCTCTTGATGGGGTTGTCCTTGTGCACGAATACCGCCAGGGCATCGATGGCAACAGGAACGGCGGTCGGCTTGTAGCCATACTTCTGCTCAAAGGACTGGATTTCGCTGTCCTTCATGGCACGGCTCATCGGGCCCATGGTGGCAGTGCCTTCAGTCATTGCCGGTGGCGCTGTAGACGAACCAGCAGCCTGGATCTGAATGTTGACGTTCGGGTAGCTCTTTTTGAACTCTTCTGCCCACAAAGTCATCAGGTTGGCCAGCGAGTCAGAACCGACACTGGACAGGTTGCCCGACACACCGGAAGTTTTTTCATAGGTCGGCAGAGCCGGGTCGATAGCGGCGACCGCATTAGCGGTGGCGACGCCAGCGGCGACGAAAGTCATGGCCGCCATCAAACGCTTAAGTTTCATGCCTTGCTCCTAGCAGAATTTAGTGTTGGATTGAACGAGCCCAAGTATCTGCAGCCCCTGTGACCAATCTATGAAAACAATGTGACAGTTAGATGAACGTGCTCGACTTTCACCGGCCACGGGTCACTCGCATTGAAGGCATAGCGCCACGGTCGCCCGCCGAGCATTCAGTCGGTATACTCGCCAAACCCGCATCCTTGCGGGCCTGCAGGCCGCTGATAGCAGCCCATAACAACAACCGCGCCGCGAGCCATACTCGAGATGAACGACGACTTCGAACAGGATGACCCGATACCGCAAGGCGATCTGGCCTTGCAGATCACCGCGCTACCGCGCGAAACCAATGGTTTCGGCGACATCTATGGCGGCTGGCTGGTATCGCAAATGGATTTGGCCGGCACAGCCATGGCCAGCAAGGTCGCCGGTGGCCGCGTGGCAACGGTCGCAATCGATCGCATGGCCTTTCTGGTGCCGGTCGCCGTTGGCGCGCAACTGTCCTTTTACACCCAGGCACTCGAGATCGGCCGCAGCTCGATCCAGATGCTGGTCGAGGTGTGGAGCGACGACCCGCTGTCCAGCGAATGGCGCAAGGTCACCGAGGCGGTGTTCGTCTTCGTCGCCATCGACGGCAGCGGCCGCACCCGCCCGGTGCCGGCACGCCGCGGCTAAGAGGCACGTCCCTGTCCGGCGTAGGGTGCGCCGTGCGCACCATCGCCACGCTCATCGGTGCGCACGGCGCACCCTACGACACGGAAGCAACGGACAGAGCCATCGCCGGCGCTCCATCCGCCCGGCAAAAACCTGAATCCAGGATACGAAAACGCCGGCTCGAGAGCCGGCGTTCTACTTGCGCGAAGAATCAGCCGCGGATGTTGTAGATATCCTTCTCGTTCAGCTCGGCGTAGTCATACAGGCGCTGCAGATAGACCTTCTGCTGCCCCCATACCTTGCTCGACACCGGGTCGGATGCGGCACTGGCGTCGACCACCTCTGCTGCCACTTCCTTGAGCCGGGCCAGGACATCATCGGGCAGGCGGCGCACGTCCACGCCTTCGGCCTTGAACTGTTCCATGGCTTCCATGTTCTTGGCGTTGTAATCGTCGAGCATGTCGCCGTTCACATCACGGGCGGCAGCGCGAACGATGGCCTGCAGGTCAGCCGGCAGGGTTTCCCAGGCCTTGATGTTGATGTCCAGTTCGAACAGTACGCTCGGCTCCTGCCAGCCCGGGGTGTAGTAATACTTGGCCGCCTTGTGCAGGCCCAGGGCCAGATCGTTATACGGGCCGATCCACTCGGTGGCGTCAATGGCGCCGGTCTGCATGGCGGTGAAGATTTCGCCGGCAGGCAGGTTAACCACGGTGCCGCCCATCTTGGTCAGCACTTCGCCGCCCAGGCCTGGGGTGCGCATTTTCAGGCCCTTGAAGTCATCAACGCTGTTGATTTCCTTGTTGAACCAGCCGGCAGTCTGCACCCCGGTGTTACCGCAGGCCATGGGCAGTACGCCGAAGGGCTTGTACACCTCCTCCCACAACTCGATACCACCACCACGGTGCAGCCAGGCATTCATTTCCTGGGCATTGGGGCCGAACGGTACAGCGCAGAAGAACTGCGCGGCCGGCACCTTACCCCGCCAGTAATAGGGGGCGCTGTGACCCATTTCGGAGGTACCACGGGAAACCGCATCGAATACTTCCAGGGCGGGTACCAGTTCGCCGGCGGCATACACCTTGACCTTCAAACGGCCATTGCTCATCTCGTCGACCAGCTTGGCGAAACGCTCGGCACTTACCCCTACGCCGGGAAAGTTTTTCGGCCAGGACGTGACCATTTTCCAGTTGAAAGTCTCACTACTCGCGCCTTCTTGGGGCTTGGCAGCGGTTTCAGCCTCTTTGTTGCAACCAGCCAATGCGGTGGCTGCAAGGCCTACGCCTGCGGCTGCGAGAATTTGACGACGCTTCATGTAATAACTCCTTGTTGTTGTATTAATGGTCTGAGCACTGGGATCGCCAGTATTCAGCTATATGTTGAGTATCACAGGAACCCCCACCTCTCAAGCGTAACGACTACGTACGTAGTACTGCCGGTTGCGACGCCGTGACCCACCCGCCTAGAATCCCCGGGTTTACTGGCCATAACAATAAGGATCTGCCATGTCGAATCATTCCCCTCCCTTGCTCGGCTTAGCGCGACTCATCGACGCCATCAATGCCGGGTTTGGCAAGGCCTGTGCCTGGCTGACCCTGTTTCTGGTTATCGGCACTGCGATTGTAGTGGTGCTGCGCTATGGCTTCGGGATTGGCGCCACAGCGCTACAAGAAGCCGTGCTCTACGCCCACGCGCTGGTATTCATGGGCGCCGCAGCCTGGGTGCTGCAGCGCAACGGCCATGTGCGCGTGGATATTTTCTACCAGCGCTTCAGTGGCCGCCGCCAAGCCCTGGTGGAAATCTTCGGCAACCTGCTGTTTCTCCTGCCGGTGTGCCTGTTCCTCGGCTGGAGCAGTTGGGATTACGTGGGCAACGCCTGGGCGACCCTGGAAGGCTCGAGCGAGTCCGGCGGCCTGAAGTTCGTCTACTTACAGAAAAGCATCATCCTGGTGCTGGTCGTCACTCTGGTGCTGCAAGGAATCTCCAACTTGATCAAATCCGCCTACATCCTCACCGGCCACCTGCCTGCACCGGAGGTGAAGCATGGTTGAGTTAATGGCGATCCTGCTGTTCATCAGCATTTGTGCGGCCTTGATGGCGGGCTACCCGGTAGCCTTCACCCTCGGCGGCGTGTCCCTGCTGTTCGCCGGTATCGGCATCCTCACCGGCACCTTCGATGGCGGTTACCTCAACGCCCTGCCCAACCGCCTGTTCGGCATCATGAACAACCAGACCATGCTGGCGGTGCCGCTGTTCGTGTTCATGGGCGTGATGCTGGAGAAGTCGCGGGTCGCCGAAGACCTGCTCGAATCCATGTCACGGCTGTTCGGCACCCTGCGCGGCGGCCTGGCGATTTCCGTGTGTGTGGTCGGCGCGCTGCTGGCCGCCTCCACCGGGATCGTCGGCGCCACCGTGGTGACCATGGGCCTGCTAGCCCTACCGACCATGCTCCGGCGCGGTTACGACCCGGCGATCGCCACCGGTACCCTGGCGGCCACCGGCACCCTGGGACAGATTATTCCGCCATCGATCGTGCTGGTGCTTCTGGGTGATGTGATGTCCAGCGCCTACCAGCAGGCGCAGCTGAAGATGGGCATCTTCTCGCCGAAGACCGTCTCGGTCGGCGACCTGTTCGTCGGTGCGCTGCTGCCCGGCCTGCTGCTGGTGGGCCTGTATATCGCCTACATCATCGGCGTGGCGATCTTCCAGCCGAAGAAACTGCCGGCGCTGCCGCAAAGCGAACTGGGCCCGATCGAATGGGGCAAGCTGATCAACGCCCTGGTGCCGCCACTGCTGCTGATCGGCGCGGTGCTCGGTTCAATCCTCGCCGGTTATGCGACGCCCACCGAAGCCGCCGCCCTGGGCGCCCTGGGCGCCATGCTGCTGGCCGCCTACAAAGGCAAGCTGAACTTCGGCCAGCTGCGCCAAGTGGCCTACGGCACCACCGAAATCAGCGCCATGGTCTTCCTGATCCTGATTGGTGCCTCACTGTTCTCCCTGGTGTTCCGCGGCTTCGGCGGCGAAGCGATGATCGAGGATATCTTCGCCCAGCTGCCGGGCGGGGTACTCGGCGCCTTCTTCCTGGTGATGGTGGTGATCTTCCTGCTCGGCTTTATCCTCGACTTCATCGAGATCACCTTCGTGGTGGTGCCGATCGTCGGCCCGGTATTGCTGGCCATGGGCCTGGACCCGGTGTGGCTGGGGGTGATGATCGCGTTGAACCTGCAGACCTCCTTCCTTACCCCGCCGTTCGGCTTCGCCCTGTTCTACCTGCGCGGCGTCACCCCGCCGTCCATACCGACCAGCACCATCTACAAGGGCGTACTGCCGTTTATCCTGATCCAGCTGTTCTTGCTGGTGATTGCCTACATGTACCCCGGCCTGATTACCTGGCTGCCGGAACAGGTATACGGCAAGTAGCGCAGCGCAGGGCATGCCTGCCTGATCCCTTCGGGAGCGCCCCGCGCACCAACAGCCTTCGGGCATTGGTGCGCACGCGCGTTGCCGCTATTCGCTGCGCAGCGCATCCACCGGATGCAGGCGCGCCGCGCGGCGGGCCGGGGCGATACCGGCGGACAGGCCGATGAGCGCCGACAGCAGCAGCGCCAGCAGCAGGAAACCGGGCGCCAACTGCAGTGGCAGGGCGGGCAGGCTCCAATGCACAACCGCTAGCAGCAACCCCATCAACAGCAAACCAAGCACTCCGCCGGCCAGTGAGAGCAACGCCGCCTCGGCGAGAAACAGCCCCAGCACCTGCCGCGGCGTGGCGCCGATGGCGCGCAGCAGGCCGATCTCAGCGGTGCGTTCGCCGACCGTGGTGGTCATGATGGTGAGAATGCCCACCGCCCCCACCAGCAGCGAAATGCCGCCGAGGGCGGCGACGGCGATGGTCAGGGTGCCGAGGATGCGGTCGAGGCTGGCGAGCATGTCGTCCTGGGTGGTCAGGCTGAAGTCTTCGCGGCCGTGGCGCTCGATCAACAACTGGCGCACCCGTGCGCTCAGCTCGCGCGAACTGGTGCCGGCATTGAACATCACATTGATCTCCATCAGGCCGTCGCGGTTGAACAGGCTCTGTGCCCAGTCCACCGGGATGTAGGCGATGTCGTCGAGGTCGAAGCCGAGCAACTGGCCCTTCTCCTCGATCACCCCGATCACCCGGAAACGTATGCCGCCGACCCGGATCGCCTCGCCCAACGGGCTGGCCTCGCCGAACAGCTCCTGGCGCAGCGTGTGGCCGAGTACCGCATAGGGCGGCGAACGGCCATCGCGGGCCGGCGGCAGAAACTGGCCGAGGGCCAGACGAAAGCGCCAGGCCTCGGCCAGTTGGTGGCCGCTGCCGATGATGTCGCTGTTGCGGCTCATCACCCCAAATTGAATGTCGCCACTGCCCTGAATGATCGGCACCACCGCCTCGACATGCGCCAGTCGCCCGATGGCATCGGCATCGCTCAGGCTCAACGGGCGCACGCTGCTGAGAATGCCGCCCAGGCCGCCGGTCTGGGTCTTGCCCGGATGCACGGCGATGATCCGCGTGCCGAACTGCGAGAAGTTATCCAGCACATAGACCCGCACCCCTTCGCCGATGGCCGTGAGCAGCGCCACCGCGGCAATGCCGATCGCCACCCCGAGCAGGGTCAGCAGGCTGCGCAACGGCCGGCTGATCAGGGTCGTGGCGGTCAGGTGCAGGCCATCCTGCCAGCGCATCATGGTCGTGCCCTTATACGCGGATAATTGGTGCGCACGGCGCAGCCTACGGGGTTGGTGTGCGGTTCAGGGTAGGGTGTCGCGGGGCCGCCCAGGCCGTGCGCACCGGCCCTTGCCCTGTTCACGCCCGTGCTCCCGGCGGACGCAGCGCCGCCAAGGGTTCCATGCGCGCCGCCTGGTTGGCCGGCAGCCAGGCGAACAGCAAGGCCGCCAGCAGCGCCAACAGTAGCGAACCGGCGCTGGCCCACAGCGGCGTCTGCAGGGGTATGTCCCACAGCTGGCGACCCAGCCAGAGCAGCGCCTCGCTCAGGCCCAGGCCGATCAAACCACCGGCCAGGGCCAGCAGCGCCGCCTCGCCGACGAACAGCGCGCGCACCTGCGCCGGGCGCGCACCCAGGGCCTTGAGCAGGCCGATCTCGGCGGTGCGCTGGTTCACCGCGATCCAGGTCACGTTCATGATCAGGATGCCAGCCACCAGCAGGCTGATCGCGGCGATCCCGGCCAGGGCCAGGCTGAGGACGTCGAGAATGCCGTCGAAGGCTGCCAGCATGCTGTCCTGGCTGATCAGGGTGACGTCCTCCTTGCCCTCGTGGCGGGCCTTGATGGTCTCGAGGATCTGCCGCTTGCCGCTCTGCAGAAACTGCGGCCCGCGTACTTCGGCGAATACCCGGAACAGCCCCTCGCGGTTGAACAACACCTGGGCACTGGCCACCGGGATGATCAGCATCTCGCCGAAGTCCATGCCCAGCGATTCACCGCGCTCGCCGAGAATGCCCACCACCCGAAAGCGCCGGTCGCCGGCGCGCAACCACTCGCCCAGGGCCGGCCCGCTGCCGAACAACTCACGCCTGAGCGTGAGGCCGATCACGCAGACCGCCTCGGCCTGATCCAATGCCAGCACTGGCAGCGCCTGCCCCTGGGCCACCTCGAGCTGGCGGATGGCGAAAAATTCGTGACTGGTGCCCAGGGTGAGCGCCTCGCGCACCCGGTTGCCGACGCTGACCTCGACTTGCCCGGCCTGCAGCGGCGCCACCCGTCGCACGCTGGGCAGACGGCCGATGGCTTCGGCATCGCCGAGGGTCAGGTCGCGGGTCGCCAGCCCGGTAATCGGTGGCATGCCGCCGGTGGTTTCCTTGCGGCCCGGCAGCACGATCAGGGTGTTGCGCCCGAGCAGGGAGAACTCGCCGATAACGAACTGCCGCGCGCCCTCGGCCAGGCCGGTGAGCAGGTTCACCGCGACCACGCCGATGGCCATGGCCAGCAGCAGCATCAGGCTGCGCGAGCGATGGCCGCGCAGGGCGCCGAGCATCAGCCCGAGGCCGTCAGCCGCGCGCATCGCCCAGCCCCTGCTGGATGTCGTCGATGATCTGGCCGTCGCGCATGCTCAGGCGCCGGCGTGCGCGGCCGCCGATGGCGGCATCATGGGTCACCACCAACAGGGTCAGGCCCTCGCCGTTGAGTTCTTCGAGCAGCGCCACCACCTCGGCGCCGGAATGGCTGTCGAGGTTGCCGGTGGGCTCGTCCGCCAGCAGCAGCGCCGGCTGCATGACCATGGCGCGGGCGATGGCCACGCGCTGGCGCTGGCCGCCGGACAATTCGGCCGGCCGATGTTTGACCCGGTCGCCAAGGTTCAACCGCTCGACCAGCCGCGCGCTGCGCCGATGACGCTCGGCCGGCTCGATGCCGGCCAGAAGCATCGGCAGCTCGATGTTCTCCAGGGCGGTCAGGCGCGGGATCAGGTGATAAGACTGAAACACAAAACCGATATGCCGGCTGCGCAGTTCGGCGCGGCGATTCTCGTCGAGCGCCGCGGTGGCCTCGCCGTTCAGCCAATACTCGCCGCTGTCCGGCGCATCGAGCAGGCCGAGGATATTCAGCAGGGTCGACTTGCCCGAACCGGACGGCCCCATCACCGCCAGGTACTCGCCGCGGCTGACCTGCAGATCCACCTGATCCAGGCCCTTGACCTGCTGATCGCCGAGGATGAAGCAGCGACTGACCGCGCTCAGGCGAATCATGGCGCGCCCTCATCTGCGGCCATCACCGCCACGCCATCGGCCAGACCGCTCTGCTCCAGGCTGGCGAGAATCCGCTCGCCGTCGGCCAGCCCATCGAGCACCTCGGTCCAGCGCCAGTTAGCCAGCCCGGTGCGCAACTGCACCTCGCGCAGCACCCCGGCCACGGGGTCATAACGCAGCACCCGGCGCCCTTCCAACAGGCTTTCAGTCGGAATGCGCAGGGCCTGCGGACGCTGCTCGATAATGACTTCCAGATCGGCGCTGTAGCCGGTCAGCAGGGCCAGATCAGTCGGCACAGGATCGAAGCGCGCCTCCACATCGACGGTGCGCGCCTGACGCTCAAGATCGCGAACAAAGGGCGCGATCCGGCTGACCTTGCCGGCGAAATGCTCACCGCGAAAGGCGTCCAGGCCGATGCGTACCGGCATGCCTGGCTTGACCCGCGCCGCATCCACCTCATCGATCGGCGCCTCGACATACAGGCAGCTGTCATCGATCAGGTCCACCGCTGGCGGCGTCGGAATACCCGGTGGCGAGGGCGTGACGAACTCGCCGACCTCGCCGTTGATCTCGGCAATGATCCCGGCGAACGGCGCGCGCAGCGTGGCCTGATCGAGCAGTGCGCGCTGCAGCGCGAGGTTCGCCTCGGTCTCGCGGATCGCCATGGCGGCGGCGCTGCAGGCCAGCGCCGACAAGCGCGCGCGGGTGGCGCTCTGATCGACCCGGTCCGCCGCCACCAGCTGACGCTCTTGCAGGCTTGCCAGACGCTGATGGTCGCGACGCTCCAGATCCGCCTGCAGGCACCGCTGCTGACGCTGATTGCCCAAGCCGTCGAGACGCGCTTCAACCTCGCGCACGCGGGCCTGTAATTCGTCCTGGCGCAGGCGCATCAACACCTGACCGGCCTCCACCCGCTGGCCCTCCTCGACCAGGCGCTCGCTGACCTGGGCACCCAGATTGAACGACAGCTGGGTGCGCCGGCAGGCCTTGAGCGTGCCGGCGCGGGTATTCGCCACCAGGGTCTCGACCGGGCCGCGCTCCACCGTGATCAGGCGCACCGGCAGCGGCTGCGGTCGACTCCACCACCAGAACGCTACCCCAACCGCCAGCAACAGCGGCACAGCCAGCAAAATCTTGCGCATCGTAGCCTCCCATCGGTCCAGGTCAGACTAGGCCAGGGGCAACCGGGCAACAATGCGCCACGTCAGTGAATCAAGCGGTCTGGCCTTTACCGGCACAGCGGTTCACACTTTCCGTAAGCGACCACTCGCCGGGAACGCCTAGCCGGGCGCACGGCAGTCCTTGCGGCGGGCCGCCGGATCGCCAGCAAGCTGGCTCCTACACAAACGTCGTAACCATCGAAGAGCGCAGCCATGAACGCAACCGAACAACGCCCACTGGTCGAGCGGGTGGAAATCAACCAACTGACCTGCTGGCGCGTGCGCACCGCCAACGCCGAACTGCTGGTCGCGCAACAGGGCGCGCAGGTTCTCAGCTACCAGCGCGATGGCGAGCAACCGCTGATCTGGCTCAGCGAGCAAGCCGAATACGAGCAAGGCCACGGCGTACGCGGTGGGGTGCCGGTGTGCTGGCCATGGTTCGGCGACCTGCGGCGCAACCCGCCGGCAGTCCAGGCGATGTACCAGGGCGGCAGCCTGGTGCCGGCCCACGGCCTGGTGCGCTCGCTGGACTGGCAACTGCTCGGCATCGACAGCCTGGATGACAGCGTCATCCTCGAATTCGTCTGCAACAGTGTCGAACAGCCGCTGGCGCAATGGCCGCACGCCGCCGAACTCAAACTGCGCATCCGCCTCGACCACCAACTGCACCTCGAACTCGACACGCGCAACCTCGGCGATACGCCCCTGGCCTTCAGCCAGGCGCTGCACACTTACTTCGCCGTCAGCGATATTCGCCAGGTGCACGTCGAAGGCCTAGAGGGCTGCCGCTACATCGACACCCTGGACAACTGGCTGGAACGCCAGCAGAGCGCCACCCTGGATTTTCACGGTGAAACCGACCGTATCTACCTAGACACCCCGACCCAGCTGAGCATTCTCGATCCCGCCTGGCAGCGACGCATCCAGCTGCGCAGCAGTGGCTCGCGCTCGGCGGTGCTGTGGAATCCCTGGGTCGACAAAGCCCGGCGCCTCTCGCAATTCGCCGACGACGCCTGGCAGGGCATGCTCTGTATCGAGCACGCCAACGTCCTCGACGATTGCGTGCTGCTCGCCCCCGGCGCCAAGCACCGACTCAGCGTCAGCCTGTGGAGCGAAGCCTTGCCGGCCTGAGACAGGACGCCGCGGCGCATGACCTCAGGCGCAACGCGACAAAGCCCAACGAGACCTGCCGCGGCTTGTTGGGCGTTGCTGCGCTCAACTACGGATTGGCGCATGCCCATGAGTCGCGCCCAAACCAGCAACCCAACGCGGCCCGCGCCAACCGGCTCCTGCATCCCGCGTTTCACCCCGCCCTCATACCCGCCCAGCGCCCGGTTTGCGCACATGCGCACAACCGCCGGGAGCCTCGCGCATGCAGAAAAGTACTTTTGTGCCGTGCAATTGCTGCTTTTGTACAAGAGCAGAGCAAAAGCCCTACAAAATATACTGTTTTTGCCTAGCCATCAGAGAGGGAACTACACAATGAAAATGCGCCTGTCACCGTTATTAGCGTTAGCCACTGCACTGACTGCAGCACCGGTCGCCCTGGCTGTAGAGGGCGGGATGCAAGAAGCTGGGCGCCAGCTGTTCAGCCACCACTGCACGGCGTGCCACTCACTGGATAGCAGCGAGAATGCCTTCGGCCCCAGCCTGTTCGGCGTTGTCGATCGCCCGGCGGCCTCCGTGCCCCGGTTTGCCTACTCGAAAGCCATGGAGACCTCGGGGATTACCTGGAGCGAAGACAACCTGCGCAAGTGGATTGCCGACAACGAAGCATTGGTTCCCGGCACCCGCATGCGGCACGTCGCCATTAGCGACCCTGCCGAGCAGGATTACCTGATCAGCTTTCTGCGTTCGTTGAAGTAAGCCAGCACTCGCTGGCAGCTCACTCCATCCACTTGCGCCCCGCCAACTCCAGCAGCAGGTTGGCCTGCTCCGGCCCGCTGCTCCCAGCCGCATAGGGCCGCGGGCTCTGGTGGTGCTGCTGCCAGCCATTGATGATCGGGTCGATCCAGCTCCAGGCCGCTTCGACTTCGTCGCGGCGCATGAACAGTGTTGAGTCGCCTTCGATCACATCCAGCAGCAGGCGCTCATAGGCGTCCCAACGGCGCTTCTGGCGAAACGCGTGTGCCAGGTTGAGGTCCAGCTCCACAGGCTCCAGGCGCATGCCCTTGCCGGGGTGCTTGGCCATCAGTTGCAGGCTGATGCACTCTTCCGGCTGTAGACGAATCAACAAGCGATTGGCCTCGCCGTCGCCCAGCAACTGGTGCGGCACCGGCTTGAACTGGATCAGGATCTCGGAGGTTTTCTTCGCCAGGCGCTTGCCGGTGCGCAGATAAAAGGGCACGCCGGCCCAACGCCAGTTCTCGACCTCCACCTGTAAGGCGACGAAGGTCTCCGTATCGCTGTCGTTGTCGACATTTTTCTCGAAGTAGTAGGCCGGCACTTCCTGCCCGCCGATCTTCCCGGCCACGTACTGGCCGCGCACGGTCTTGTCGCGTACGTCGAGGCCGGAAATCGGCTTCAGCGCCTCGAGCACCTTGACCTTCTCGTTACGCACCGCCTCGGCATCGAAGCGTACCGGCGCTTCCATGGCCACCAGACACAGCAACTGCAACAAATGGTTCTGGACCATATCGCGCATGGCGCCGGCGTTGTCGTAGTAGGCGCCGCGATTTTCCACGCCGAGGGTCTCGCACACGCTGATCTGCACGTGATCGATATGCCCGGCGCGCCAGACTGGCTCGAACAGCGCGTTGGCGAAGCGCAGCGCCATCAGGTTCTGCACGGTCTCCTTACCGAGGTAGTGATCGATGCGAAACACCCGCGACTCGTCGAATACCGCACCGATTGCCGCGTTGATCGCCTGCGCCGACGGCAACGAGCGCCCAATCGGCTTCTCCAGCACGATGCGCGCATGAGGCCCGGCCAGGCCGGCGATCTTCAGGTGCGAGGCGATCGCTTCGAACAGGTCGGGCGCAGTGGCCAGGTAGTAGACCCGCACACGTTCGCCGCCTAAGCCCAGGTGCTTGCCCAGGCGGCCAAAATCGGCGCTCTGACTGGCATCCATGGCGAAATAGTCGAGGCGCGCGGCGAAGCTGGCCCAGGTGTCGTTGTCAAAGTCGGCGCGGGCCACCTGGGCGCGACAGCGGCGTTCGGCGAGGGCCTGGTAGGCGCCGCGGCTATGGCTGCTGCGCGCCAGGGCGAGGATGCGCATATCGGCGTGCAGTCGACCGACGCGGTGCAGGTGGTAGAGCGCTGGCAGCAGCTTGTGCAGGGCCAGGTCGCCCGTACCGCCAAAGACCAGCATGTCACAGGGAATGCTCAAAGCGGGAACTCCGACTCGGTTTAGCCGTGCGGGGGCGGCGGCCATGTAGTATAACTACACGTTCACTACACCCAGCGTGTCCCGATCATAACCGAGCCAACCCTCGGGTGAGCGACGCACGACCTATTCGTAATCTTTCAGCCCGAGCCCATGACCGTGAATTTGTTGCAGCACATCGCCCAGTCGCGTCATTTGTTACGCAAGTCGGAACTCAAGGTGGCCGACCACGTGCTGCTCGACCCGGCCTCGGTGATGCATAGCTCAATGGCCGACCTGGCCCACAGCGTCGGTATCAGCGAACCGACCATCGTGCGTTTCTGCCGCGCCATTGGCTGCAGCGGTTTCCAGGACTTGAAGCTGAAGCTGGCGCAGAGCCTGGCTGCCGGTGCCAGCTTTGGCCAATTCGCCATCCATGAAGACGACTCGGTCGCCGACTTCAGCCTGAAGATTTTCGACACCACCCTGCACACCTTGATCGAGGTGCGAGAGAACCTCGACCCGAAGGCCCTGCAGCGCGCCATCGCTGCCTGCGCCCAGGCCCAGCGCGTCGAGTTTTATGGCTTCGGCGCCTCCGGCGCGGTGGCGGCGGATGCCCAGCACAAGTTCTTCCGTTTGCTGCTGACCGCCGCCGCTTATTCCGACCCGCACATGCAGGCGATGAGTGCGGTGACCCTCAAACCCACCGATGTGGCGATCTGCATCTCCCAGTCCGGGCGTTCCAAGGACCTGCTGATCACCGCCAACCTGGTGCGTGAGTCAGGCGCGACCCTGATCACCCTGTGCCCCAGCCAGACCCCGCTGGCCGATCTGGCCACGATCAATCTGGCCATCGACGTGCAGGAAGACACCGAAATCTACACCCCGCTGACCTCGCGCATCGCCCACCTGGTGGTGATCGACGTGCTGGCAATGGGCGTGGCCATGGCCCGCGGCCCGAGCCTGGTCAACCACCTCAAGAGCGTCAAACGCAGCTTGCGCAGCCTGCGCCTGTCGCCAAAGAGCGTAAAGCAACAGGATGAGTAGCGAGGTGTATTGCCTTGGCATGTAAGATGTCATCTTGCTAGCATTCACATATTTTTCGACCTTTCCGGTTAGGACACATTTCCAATGTGTTGTGCGCTTCGAGTTTCTTTCCTTGCCCGTGCCCTGCTTGTTGTATTGGCCTGTGGCTCATCCATGCCAGCGTTTGCCATGCAAATTTTTGTCAAAACGCTAACCGGTAAAATTATTTCGCTGGAAGTTGAGGCGAATGACACTGTCGAGAACGTAAAGGCCAAAATTCAGGACAAAGAAGGTATTCCGCCGGATCAGCAGCGCTTGGTTTTTGCTGGCAAGGTTCTTGAGGAGGGCCGTACTCTTTCGGATTACAACATCCAAAAAGAGTCGACTCTGCATCTTATGCAGTTGCATGTCGAATTGCTGCCGAGTGGGCTCGATGGGCTTGCCCGACAGGCTGGTGGTATTTCCAGATTAGCTGTGGATTCGGCTGTTTTAGTGCTAACGGGGATTCATGGTCATCCGTTAGATATGCGCGTCGCCCCAGATAAGCAGAGCTGCGCCTGGCTGGCTGGTGATTGGGGCGGTGACGACTTGGGCGGTGCAGACGGCTCAAGTGCAGCAGTTGAGATTGGTGGGTGTCGGCGCCTGACAGAGGGCGGTGCTCAGCTGGGATTGGCGCTCGGCAAGACCCGCGCGCAAGAGGGCACATCTGGGCCGGAGACGCTTAAGCAACGAGGCGATTATCTGCTGTTGGAGTTCATCTCGCCATTGACGGCGTTGTCGCCTGATTTGTGGTCAACGCTGACTGTGTATTACAACCATGGTGACGCCAAGGTCGCCCGTGGCTATACCACTCTCGTTGGTGCTGAAGCATCCAGCGCGAACATGGGAGTCGATACATGGGCGCTGCGTTCGCGGTTGGACTGGGAGGGGTTGTGGCGGCCTATGGGGATCATGCTGTCGCCTTATGCAGATTTGAATTACGTTGAGGCTCGTGTCTCGTCCTACGACGAGAGTGGCGGTAGTCAGGCTATGTCGCTTACTGCGCGCGAGCATGCGGTGTCTGATTTGCGCTTGGGCCTGAATGCAAGGTACCCACTGACTGACCGCCTTGAGCTGCTGGCAGGCTTTGAGGGGGTTCGTCGAGTCCACGATGACGCTGACGATATCGATGCCTCATGGGGGGCGCGACGTTTTAGTCTGCAACAAGCCTCCGGCGACCGTGCATGGGTGCGAGGGCAGCTCGGCGCTGCCTGGGTGATGCTCGATAGCCGTGTAACGCTCTTATTCAATTCCACCAGTGAGGGCGCGCAGCCTGCGCGCTGGGTGGCGATGAGTTGGGCTGGATATTTCTAAAGATCGTTAACAGCGATTTTATTGTCAGCAAAATGTCATCTCTAGAGTCGATGCTGGTACTCCCTTATTCAGCTTGGGAGTCGCCCATATGTCTGGCTACCTAGATACACCATCGTCTCACGAAAGCACCGACGCCAAATCCCGCCGCAAGCTGCTCGATCAGCGCCGCATGGAATACCGCCGCGCCATTGAGGACTACGCCGAACACCGCCAGTTGCAGCAGCAATTGACCGATTACCCAGAGCTGATTGCGGCTAACTATATGGCTGCCGCTCAGGCATCGGCTCGGCGAAGCGCTCGGCCAGGGCGTTGATCAGGCTGCGTTGATCGCGCACGAAGGCGAAAAACGCTTGGGCCACCGGTGACAGGTATTTGCCGCGCGGGTGTACCAGGCACCAGCTGCGCAGTAATGGCAGCTCGGCCACCGGCAATTCACGCAGCGCGCCGCATGCCAGCTCACGGCGCACCGCATGGCGTGGCAACAGAGCCACGCCGAGGCCGGCAAGCACGCCTTCAAGCTGACTTTCGGTTGAAGCTAGCTCAAGGGTCTGAACGAAGTGCGCGCGCTTCTGGTGGCAATACGCCTCGATCGCCTGACGCGTACCCGAGCCGCGCTCGCGCACCAGCAGGGGCCAGGCGGTGAGGTCTTGCAGGGCCAGTGGCCCCTGGCTGCAAAGTGCGTGCGACGCCGGCGCCACCGCGATGATCGGGTTATTGAGAAACGGCAGAAACTCCAGATTCAGGTCGGTCGGCACCTGCGACATGATCAGCAGGTCATCACGATTAGCGCTCAGCCGCTTGAGCGCCTGGGCGTGGTTGGTGACCACCAGCTGCAAACTGACTTCCGGGTATTGCTGGCGAAAAGCGCCGAAAAGATGCGGTGTGAAGTACTTGGCGCTGGATTCCACAGCCAGACTCAGCTGCCCTTGCAGCGAGCCTTGCAGGTCGCCCAGCTGCATATCCAGGCTTTCCAGGCGGCCGAAAATATCCGCGCTGGCCCGCTGCAGGGCTTCGGCGGCGTCGGTCAGGTAGAGCTTCTTGCCGACATAATCAAACAGCGGCTGGCCGAGCAACTCTTCCAGCTGGCGAATCTGCAGGCTGACCGCCGGCTGGGTCAGCGCCATGTCTTCGGCGGCGCGACTGTAGGAGCGCTGCTGGCACACGGCGCGAAACACCTGCAGTTGGCGCAGGGTGATGCGCATCAAGGATTTACGCACGGGATACCTCCTCGGCCGAATGAGCCTTGCGGCAGGGCTTTCGACCGAGTGTATAAGCTATAGCTTATAGCCAAGCAAATTATTACTGATTTTGGTTATCCAATGCCCGGGCGTAGGGTGAGCGGGTGGTCGTCACTGACGACTACCTGTCTGTCCACTGGGTCGAGGAAGCACGCGTGATCAAGAAAATCCTGATTGCCAACCGCGGCGAGATCGCCGTCCGTATCGTGCGCGCCTGCGCCGAAATGGGCATCCGCTCGGTGGCTATCTATTCCGATGCCGACCGCATGGCCTTGCACGTCAAGCGCGCCGACGAGGCCCACAGCATTGGCGCCGATCCACTGGCCGGTTACCTGAACCCGCGCAAGCTGGTCAATCTGGCCGTGGAAACCGGCTGTGACGCGCTGCATCCCGGCTACGGCTTCCTCTCCGAGAACGCGGAACTTGCAGATATCTGCGCCGAACGCGGGATCAAGTTCATCGGACCGAGCGCCGAAGTGATCCGCCGCATGGGCGACAAGACCGAAGCGCGGCGCAGCATGATCAAGGCCGGGGTGCCGGTCACTCCAGGCACCGAAGGCAACGTGGCGGATATCACCGAGGCGCTGGCCGAGGGCGAGCGCATCGGTTATCCGGTGATGCTCAAGGCCACGTCCGGTGGCGGCGGGCGCGGTATTCGCCGCTGCAACAACCGTGAAGAGCTGGAACAGGCGTTCCCGCGGGTGATTTCCGAAGCGACCAAGGCCTTTGGTTCGGCGGAAGTGTTCCTGGAAAAATGCATCGTCAACCCCAAGCACATCGAGGCGCAAATTCTCGGCGACAGCTTCGGCAACGTGGTGCACCTGTTCGAGCGCGACTGCTCGATCCAGCGGCGTAACCAGAAGCTGATCGAGATCGCCCCCAGCCCGCAACTGACCCCTGAGCAGCGCGCCTACATCGGCGACCTGGCGGTACGCGCGGCGCAGGCGGTGGGCTACGAGAATGCTGGCACCGTGGAGTTCCTCCTGGCCGAGGGTGAGGTGTACTTCATGGAGATGAACACCCGGGTGCAGGTGGAGCACACCATCACCGAGGAAATCACCGGCATCGATATCGTCCGCGAGCAGATCCGCATCGCGTCCGGGCTGCCGCTGTCGGTCAAGCAGGAAGACATCATCCACCGCGGCTTCGCCCTGCAGTTCCGCATCAATGCCGAAGACCCGAAGAACAACTTCCTGCCCAGCTTCGGCAAGATCACCCGCTACTACGCGCCCGGCGGCCCAGGCGTGCGCACCGACACGGCGATCTACACCGGCTACACCATCCCGCCCTACTACGACTCGATGTGCCTGAAGCTGGTGGTCTGGGCCCTGACCTGGGAAGAGGCCATGGACCGCGGCCTGCGTGCGCTGGACGACATGCGCCTGCAGGGGGTGAAGACCACCGCGCCCTATTACCAGGAGATTTTGCGCAACCCGGAATTTCGCAGCGGCCAGTTCAACACCAGCTTCGTCGAAAGCCACCCGGAACTGACCCAGTACTCGATCAAGCGCAAACCCGAAGAGTTGGCCCTGGTTATCGCCGCCGCCATCGCCGCCCACGCCGGGCTCTAACACATCGCAGGTCGGACCCAGTCCGGCAGTTGCAGCCACGGATCGCCTCCGGGCTTCAGGAGAACCAAAGATGAGCAAGAAAATCCAGGTCACCGACACCATCCTGCGTGATGCCCACCAGTCGCTGCTGGCCACGCGCATGCGGCTGGAGGACATGCTGCCGATCTGCGACAAGCTGGACAAGGTCGGCTACTGGTCGCTGGAAGTCTGGGGCGGCGCGACCTTCGACGCCTGCGTGCGCTTCCTCAAGGAAGACCCCTGGACGCGCCTGCGCGAACTACGCCAGGCCCTGCCCAACACCCGCCTGCAGATGCTCCTGCGCGGGCAAAACCTGCTCGGCTACCGCCACTACAGCGACGACGTGGTCAGGGCCTTCGTCGCCAAGGCCGCGGCCAATGGCATCGACGTGTTCCGCATCTTCGACGCGATGAACGACGTGCGTAACCTGCGCGTCGCCATCGAGGCGGTGAAGGCCGCCGGTAAACATGCCCAGGGCACCATCGCCTACACCACCAGCCCGGTGCACACGATCGCGGCGTTCGTCACCCAGGCCAAGGCCATGCAAGCCATGGGCATCGACTCGGTGGCGCTCAAGGACATGGCCGGCCTGCTCACCCCTTACGCGGCCTACGAGCTGGTCAAGGCACTCAAGGCCGAGGTCGACCTACCGGTGTTCATCCACAGCCATGACACCTCGGGCATGGGCGCGATGTGCCAGCTCAAGGCCGTCGAAGCCGGCGCCGAACATATCGATACCGCCATCTCCAGCTTTGCCTGGGGCACCAGCCATCCGGGCACCGAGTCGATGGTCGCTGCACTCAAGGGCAGCGCATACGACACCGGCCTCGACCTGGAGCTGATCCAGGAAATCGGTCTGTACTTCTATGCCGTGCGCAAGAAGTACCACCAGTTCGAAAGCGAGTTCACCGCGGTGGACACCCGCGTGCAAGTCAACCAGGTGCCGGGCGGGATGATGTCCAACCTGGCCAACCAGCTCAAGGAACAGGGCGCCCTGCATCGCATCAACGAGGTCTTCGCCGAGATTCCCAAGGTTCGTGAAGACCTCGGCTTTCCGCCGCTGGTGACGCCGACCTCGCAGATCGTCGGCACCCAGGCGGTATTCAACGTACTCGCCGGCGAGCGCTACAAGACCATCACCAACGAGGTGAAACTCTATCTGCAGGGCCGCTACGGCCTGGCGCCTGGCAAGATCAACGAGCAGCTGCGCTTCCAGGCCATCGGCAACGAAGACGTGATCGACGTGCGCCCGGCCGACCTGCTCAAGCCGGAAATGGCCAAGCTGCGTGAAGAAATCGGCGCCCTGGCCAAATCCGAAGAGGATGTGCTGACCTACGCCATGTTCCCGGACATCGGGCGCAAGTTCCTCGAGGCGCGCGCAGCCGGCACCCTGACCCCGGAACCCCTGCTACCAATCCCCGCGGCAGGCGGCGTGGCCCCGGCCGGCGGCGAGGGCGTGCCCACCGAGTTCGTCATCGACGTGCATGGCGAAAGCTACCGCGTCGACATCACCGGCGTCGGCGTGAAGACCGACGGCAAGCGCCACTTCTACCTGTCCATTGACGGCATGCCGGAAGAGGTGGTGTTCGAACCGCTCAACCAGTTCGTCGCCGCAGCCGGCGACAAGCGCAAACAAGCCAGCGCCCCAGGCGACGTCAGCACCAGCATGCCGGGCAATATCGTCGATGTACTGGTCAAGCCAGGCGACACGGTCAAAGCCGGCCAGGCGGTACTGATCAGCGAAGCGATGAAGATGGAGACCGAGGTACAGGCCCCCATCGCCGGCACGGTGAAAGCGGTGCATGTGGCCAAGGGCGACCGGATCAACCCGGGCGAAGTACTGATCGAAATCGAGTGACCGCAGGCCCGTGAACACCATCGCAGGATGGGTTCACAAGCGCGGCGCGACTGTTTACCTCTTGGGGGGCCGTGAGGCTCCCTTTTTTTACGCGATGCACCCGTTATCTGCTGCAGGAGAGATAACGTTGTTGTTGGAGATCCCCCGTCGCGCAGCAAACTAGGTGCTCAAGGATCAAGACCGTAGGATGGGTGGGGCCGCCTAGGTCGGGCCGCGTAGGTGGGCCCGCCTAGGTTAGGCGCCCACAAATTGACCTGCTGCCAGCAGAATAACCGCGCCGGAACCCATCATGGATTTCAGCCACAACAACCGGATACAGGTATGAATCGCCCAATGGGTATCGCTGCGCTCAACGCCATCCTACGGGGATTGCGATAGGGCTCAACAAACGGGGGTACAGCGCTTTTTAAGCACTGTCACGGCTAGCAGCCGGATGAAGTAATGCCTTGCAGGCGCCAGATGGCGCGCTTATCGTGCCGGCGCGGCCGCATGCAACACATGGGTTTAACTAACGGAGGCAATAATGGGGCTTGACCCGGTGGTACTGTTTTTTCTCTTCGGCCTCTCTGCCGGCTTGCTGAAAAGCGAGCTGAAGCTGCCGCCAGCGCTCTATGAAACCCTGTCGATTATCCTGCTGCTGGCTATCGGCCTGCACGGCGGGGTGGAGTTGGCAGAACAGGCCAGCATGCAGTTGCTCGGCCAGGCACTGTTGGTACTGGGCCTGGGCATCATGCTGCCGCTGCTGGCCTTCGGCGTGCTGCGCAGCCTGGGGTTCGACCGGGTCAATGCGGCGGCAGTGGCGGCGCATTACGGCTCGGTGAGCGCCGGTACCTTCGCCGTAGTGGTGGCGTTCATGCTGGCGCGCGGCATCGAGTTCGAGAGCTACATGCCGCTGTTCGTGGCGATCCTGGAGATACCGGCGATTCTGGTCGGCATCCTCCTGGCCAAGGGCATGGCCCGCGACACCGACTGGCGCGAGCTGGGCCGGGAGATCTTCCTCGGCAAGAGCATCATGCTGCTGCTCGGCGGCCTGATCATCGGCGCGGTGGCCGGCAAGGAAGCGATCAAACCGCTGGAACCGCTGTACACCAGCATGTTCAAGCCGGTGCTGGCGTTCTTCCTGCTGGAGATGGGCCTGATCGCCTCTGGCCAGCTCGGCGCACTCAAGCAATTCGGCCTGCGCCTGCTTGGTTTTGCCCTGCTGATGCCACTGCTCGGCGCCCTGATCGGCGCCTTGCTGGGACGCCTGATGGGCCTGTCGCTGGGCGGTACTGCGGTGCTCGCGACCCTGGCCGCCAGCGCCTCCTATATCGCCGTGCCAGCCGCGATGCGCCTGGCCTTGCCTGCGGCCAATCCGTCACTCTCACTGACCGCCTCACTGGGGATCACCTTCCCTTTCAATATCCTGATCGGCATTCCGCTGTACCTGATGCTGGCCGAACAACTGATCGCCTGGGGACTCTGAGATGAACGCACACACCCGCACCCTGCTCACCGTGATCTGCGAAGCGGCACTGGAGAAAAAACTGCTGGCCGATCTGGAAGCACTCGGTGCCCCCGGCTGGACCATCTCCGACGCACGCGGCCGCGGCGGCCGCGGCGTTCGCAGCGCCGGCTGGGACAACGACGGCAATATCCGGGTGGAAATCATCTGCACCCGGGACATCGCCGAGCGCCTCGCCGCCCACCTGCAGGAGCAGTACTACGCCAACTTCGCCATGGTCTGCTACCTGGCCCAGGTCGAGGTGCTGCGCCCGGAGAAGTTCTGAGCGGCGGCAAAGCACGGTTGAACGGCGCGCAATAGCTCGCGCGCACAGGGCGCACACGCGTACCCAACGGGCATGGCATGCCGCCTTAGACTCCGGACAGCGCTTGACCAGGCAAAAGGCCTGGTCTTGCTCCGATAGCTGCGCCGCGTGACGCCCCCGCGGCCTACTCCGTCGGCTTCTTCAGCTTAGGATTGGGAAAGAACTGCACCGCCTGCACCTTGGGGTCGGCCACCTTGGGTTTCAAGGCGCTGATATTGACCCGCGTCGGCAGCTCCTTGGGCACCGAGTTACCGCGCGCATCCAGGGTGTCGGCATAACCGCAGCCCACGCACTCGCGGTGCGGCACGCCGTCTTCGTCCCACATCTGAATCTTGTCCATCTCACTGCACGCCGGACACACGGCACCAGCAATGAAGCGGCGCTTGCTGACATTCATCGGTAGGTCGCTCATGCCGCCTCCTGGCTCAGGCCGAGATGCCGCAGCAGGGCATCGATGCTCGGCTCGCGGCCGCGGAAGTCGACGAACAGCACCATGGGCTCCTGGGAACCGCCACGGCCGAGGATCGCCTCACGGAAGGCGCGACCGGTGTCGCTGTTGAACACGCCTTCTTCCTCGAAGCGCGAGAAGGCATCCGCTGACAGCACTTCGGCCCACTTGTAGCTGTAGTAACCGGCCGCGTAACCACCGGCGAAGATATGCGCAAAGCTGTTGGGGAAGCGGTTGTAAGCCGGCGGCCGCAATACCGAAACCTCGTCGCGGATGCCTTCGAGCACGTCCAGCACGCCGCGGCCGTCGCCGTGAGTGGCGTGCAGCTCGAAGTCGAACAGGCTGAACTCGATCTGCCGCACCATCATCAGCCCGGACTGGAAGTTCTTCGCCGCCAGCATCTTGTCCAGCAGGTCCTGCGGCAGGGCCGCGCCGCTTTGGTAATGCCCAGAGATCAACGCCAGGCCTTCCGGCTCCCAGCACCAGTTCTCCATGAACTGGCTCGGCAGCTCCACCGCATCCCAGGCCACGCCATTGATCCCCGACGCGCCAGCATGCTCGACCCGGGTCAGCAGGTGATGCAAGCCGTGACCGAATTCGTGGAACAGGGTGGTGACTTCATCGTGGGTCAGCAGCGCCGGCTTGTCGCCGACGGCGGGCGTGAAATTACACACCAGGTTGGCCACCGGGCTGATCAGCGTGCCCGCCGCATCGCGGCGCTTGTCGCGGGCGCCGTCCATCCAGGCGCCGCCGCGCTTGTTGGCGCGGGCATAGAGGTCGAAGAAGAAACGCCCGACATGCTCGCCGTTCTCCTTGATCTCGAACAGGCGCACGTCCGGGTGCCAGCTATCAAAGCCACTCAGCTCCTCGATCTGGATGCCATAAAGCTTCTCGACGATGGCGAACAGGCCGCCCAGCACCTTGTCGATGGGGAAATAGGCACGGAGGATTTCCTGGGAAATGCTGTAACGCTGCTCGCGCAGCTTCTCGCTGTAATAACCGACATCCCAGCTTTGCAGATCGCTGCAGCCTTGTTCGGCGGCAAACGATTGCAGCTCGGCCAGGTCCTGCTCGGCAAATGGCTTGCCGCGCACCCCAAGGTCACGCAGGAAGTGCAGCACCTGGTCGGTGGACTCGGCCATCTTGCTCGCCAGGCTCAGCTCGGCGTAGTTGCCGAACCCCAGCAACTTGGCCAGCTCCTGGCGCAGGGCGAGGATTTCCAGCATCACCGGGCTGTTGTCGTGCTGGCCGGCGTTCGGGCCTTGGTCGGAGGCACGGGTGCAGTAAGCCGCATACAGCTCTTCGCGCAGCGCGCGGTCGTCGGCGTAGGTCATCACCGCGAAATAGCTGGGGAACTCCAGAGTAATCAGCCAGCCATCCAGGCCCTTGGCCTCGGCAGCCTGACGCATCTGCGCCTTGGCCGAATCGGTCAGACCGGCCAGCGCCGCCTCCTCGCTAACCTGCTTGCTCCAGGCCTGGGTGGCATCGAGCAGCTGATTGGAGAAACGGCTGCCCAGCTCCGAGAGCTTGCTCTGAATCACACCGAAGCGCTGCTTCTCGGCTTCCGGCAGGTCAATGCCCGACAGGTGGAAGTCACGCAGGGTGTGCGTGAGGATGGTCTGCTGGGCAACGTCGAAACCCGCGGCCTCAGGGCTAACCGCCAGCGCGTGATAGGCCTCGTACAGCGTGCGGTTGTGGCCCAGCTCGGTCGAGTACTCGGACAGCTTGGGCAGGCAGGCCTCATACACCGTGCGCAGCTCGGCGTTGTTGCACACCGCATTGAGGTGGCTGATCGGGCTCCAGGCACGGTTCAGGCGATCATTCAGCTCGTCGAGCGCCAGCACCAGCCCGTTCCAGCTCGGTGTGCCAGACTGTTGCTTGAGCAGTTCGGCAATCGCGGCACGGTTCTCGGCGAGGAGCGAATCCAGCGCCGGCTCGACATGCTCAGGGCGGATGACGGAATAAGGTGGCAGATCGAAGGCTTGCAGCAGCGGATTGTTGGCGGTCACGACGGGGCACCTTTAAACAATGGGTTTGAAGCCGTGACCCTGCAAAAGGCAGGGCTGGACGCGGCACGTATGACCGTCATCATAATTACAATCGCAGCTCACCGCAGCCTAAGAGGTTTCTATCGTGGCGATACGTACTTACCAACAGTTCACCCCGCTGCTCGGCGCGCGGGCTTTTGTCGATGCCTCGGCCGTGGTTTTGGGCGATGTGGAAATCGGTGCCGACAGCTCGATCTGGCCGCTGGTAGTGATCCGTGGCGACATGCACAGCATCCGCATCGGCGAGCGCAGCAGCGTTCAGGACGGCAGCGTGCTGCACATCACCCACGCCGGCCCCTTCAACCCGCGCGGCTACCCGCTGAATATCGGCGACGATGTGACCATCGGCCACAACGTCACCCTGCACGGCTGCAGCATCGGCAACCGGGTGCTGATCGGCATGGGCAGCATCATCATGGACGGTGTAGTTATCGACGACGAAGTCATGCTCGGCGCCGGCAGCCTGGTCACCCCCGGCAGCCACCTGGAAAGCGGCTACCTGTACGTCGGCAGCCCAGCCAAACAGACCCGCGCCCTGAGCGAAAAAGAGCGCAGCTACTTCCGCTACAGCGCCGACAACTACGTACGGCTGAAGGATCAACACCTGATCGAAGGCTATGCCAGCTGACAAGGCCGGCTGGATTTGCCGAAGTGGCACCTACTGCCCGTGACACCCAGACCTGACGGCAGCAGGCGACTGGCTGATGAGCTGCCGCCAAGAGCCTGCTGTTTGTGCGAAGGTGAAGATCACGATGCACGACCAGAACCTGACGAGGAATTTACGGCTACCCATGGATTACCAGAACATTCTCTTCGACCTCGATGGCACCCTCACCGACCCGCGCGTGGGCATCACCCGTTCGGTGCAGCATGCGCTCGCGCAACTGGGTATCGATGAACCGGATCTGCAGGCGCTGGAACACTTTATCGGGCCGCCGCTGTTGCAATGCTTTATGCAGACGTATCAGTTCGACGAGGCCAGAGCCTGGCGGGCAGTGAACCATTACCGCGAACGTTTCGCCGAGGTCGGGCTGTACGAAAACCAGGTATTCGACGGCGTCGAGGCGCTGCTTTCGGCGCTCGGCGAGCAAGGCCGGACCCTGTATATCGCCACCAGCAAGCCGCGGGTGTTTGCCGTGGAAATTGCCCGGCATTTCGATTTCGCCCGGCACTTCAAGCTGATCTACGGCAGCGAACTGGACGGCACACGCACCGACAAGGTCGAGCTGATCGCCCATCTGCTGGAGCAGGAAAGACTAACGCCAGCCACCACCCTGATGATCGGCGACCGCAAGCACGACCTGATCGGCGCGCGACGCAACGGCCTGGATGCGGCAGCGGTGGGCTATGGTTTCGGCAGTTGTGCTGAATTGCAGGCCGAGCTGCCGACCTATCACTTCCAGACCCTGGCTGAACTGCACCGGGCCTTTAGCGGCTGAGGTCAGGCTAAAGCAGGCGCTCAGCAAGCCAGCATGAATATCGGCAGATCCTTATCAACCATTAAATAACCCATTGTTTTATATATAAAAACCAATCACCGCAGCGCCTTGTAGGAGCCAGCTTGCTGGCGATCCTTGCACCTCAAAAGCACTGCCGGAGCCGCGAGCCGCGGCAAGAACCAGGCGTCCACCCTGACGCCTGTACTGTTTGCTGCGCAGCATTGAGAGTATTCAGGAGGGAAAAGTTTTGGCCCATCAAATAAACAGCGATTCATCGTGGCCTGTCGCCGAGGTTTCCCTGAATCGGCAAGCAAAACCAGTGAAGGCGCCACTGAAGCCAAGAGCCCAGGCCCTAGGGTTGGATAGGGCCGGGGCTTAAGTTGATGGCATTGGGCTTTACTAACCAACAGTCAAATTGCAGGGCTAGCATGCGAACAGGCAGTTTCATTTTTGTCGTGGTTGCACTTTTGGGTGCTTGTTTCAGTTTCTTGGCGCTCTCTGGCGCTTCTCTGCCTTATCAGGACGCGACGCCCGAAATGCTTGAGCGGCAAGCCGATCAGATTCAATTTTGGGGGAGCGCCCTTTTCGCCAATCTTCTGGTTTTGATCACTGGCAGTTGGGGTCTGTGGCGATCACACCGCAAAAACTAGTCAATTTGTTGCTGCCCGTTTAGAGCCGCAACTTAACAAGGCGCCTCAACATAAGGGACGAACTTTTTCATTTGTCAGGCCAAAACCGTGGCCTGTCCGCTAATGTCCTAAAAACCAATCACCGCAGCGCATTGTAGGAGCCAGCTTGCTGGCGATCCTTGCACCTCAAAGCACTGCCGGAGCCGTGCGAAGAATGGGTGCCCCCTTTAGCCTAGACGGCGACTTAGCCAAGCGCGGCCCGAATACGCCAAGTGGCGAAGGCTAAAAAGCCACCCAGGCCGCCTAGAAAGCGCCGTTAAACCTCTATCCCTGCCGGCACATCTTGTAGCCTAAGAGCTACAAAAAATGCCCAATCAACGAAAATTGTAGCCCAAAAGCTACAGACCAAACTCATCTGCTGCTTGTGCATCTGTAGCCCAAGAGCTACATTTTCCGGCATTACATCAATTTTTGATGCCCAAGGGCTACAAATGACCTCTCTCTACGATGTTTCCGAAATGCTGAAACAGGCACGCGGTGATGCCAAGCTGAGCCAAGAGGCATTGGCCAGCAGCGCAGGGGTATCACGCTCCACTGTTGCGCGCATGGAAACACTGGCCAAAGGCGATATGAGCGTCTCGGTGCTGGTTCGCCTGCTGGAAGCGGCAGGCTATGACTTGAAGCTGGTTAAGGCCGGGCACGAACGCACGGTTGAAGACATCCTTAACGAGCAGCGGTCAGGGAGCGCTTGAGCATGATCCTCGACGTCCACGTCAGCTCAAGGCTGGTGGCCAAGCTCTATCGGGAGCGCGACGAATACGTGCTGAAATACCTTCCAGGAACAGCAACGGAAGACTTTGTCAGCCTGACGATGCCTGTTCGTGAAGAAGCATGGCGCTGGCCCCGCGATTTGTTTCCATTTTTCCGGCAGAACCTTCCCGAGGGGTATTTGCTGGGCGTTATCCGCGAGGAGTTCGGCCCGCTGCTCGATGGCACCGACCTGTCGCTGCTGGGCGTGGTGGGGGGCACCGGCATCGGCAGAGTCTCGGTCACGCCTGAAGGCATCCAGCCCGGCGTCGAAATGGCACCCTTAGAGATAAGCCATCTGCTCAAGGCGGAAAACACCAGCGAACGGTTCGCCGCACTGGTACGGCAATATGCTCGGGTAGCCGTGTCGGGGGTCGTACCAAAGTTCATTGCCACCGACGCCGCCGAACCTCAGGAGCCGCTAGGCAAACCGACCCTGCGCACCGGCTTTCACATCATCAAAGGCTCCGACGACACGACCCCTTTTCTAGGCTTCAACGAGTTCTACACCATGCGCGTACTGGCGCGGCTGAATGTCGTACCGGTGGCCACCTGCCGCATGTCTGAAGACGGCAAAGTCCTCGTGGTGGATCGGTTTGACGTCGACGAGCAAGGTATCCCCCGCTGCGGCGTTGAAGATGCCTGTGGGCTACTGGGTTTGCCGCCCCATGAGAAGTACGCCCCCACCACCGAGCGAGTGTGGAATGCCACACGGGCCTATATCCCCGCTGACCGTCTGCAAGCGCAACGCGAGCACCTGGGCTGGCAGCTACTGACCAACTACGTGGTGCGCAATGCCGACTGTCACTCGAAGAACATCGCGCTGCTCTACACCTCGCGTGCTGACGTGGCCTTTACCCCGGTCTATGACCTCGTGACCACTCAGGCCTACCCGCGCTTCGCCAGTAGCCCGCCCGGCCTGACCATAGGTGGAAGACAGACTTGGACACCGGGTCGATCACTGGAAACATTTTTCAAGGCCGTCTTAGGCATTCCACCGCGCCAGTACGCTGCCATGGTCGAGCAACTCTGCGAATCCGCCGTAGAGGTCGGTAACGAAGTTATCGAAGCATCGAAAAATGAGCCCGCCTGGCGCGATGTGGCGAAACAGATGGTGCATGCCTGGAACGAGGGCATGGAAACATTGCGCAGCCCCAAAGCCGCCCCGCATTTTCGTGGCTTGGATACCGCCATTGAAGAAGCCGGCTTCTCCGGGCCGCACAAACCAGAGCGCAGCCGTGAAGTGATTGGCCGTTCTGAATTGCTGGCAAAGAAGCGCTGAAACCATGACGCAGGGCCAAGGGGAGTGGATCACTCCCCTTGCAACCGCGCTGCAATGCCACAGTGAGCCGAATAGCCGGAGCATTCGGCTCACGCAATGAGCCGATTGTCGCCATTGAATACGTTCGTTCATTTGCGCTTACTTTCGGTACTATCCGGGTAACTAAGGATTACCAAGGACAGGAAATGGACTTCACCCCCATCATCGCGCAGGTCTGGGGCATGCTTGGTTGGGTTATCCCGCTAATGCTGCTGATCGGCCTGCTCAAGTCGCCTTGGGCCAAGGGCCAGATCGGCGAACTCTTGGTGCGGCTGTTTGCCCATTGGCAGCTGGATAAGCAGACCTACCGCCGCCTGCACAACGTCACGCTGAACACGCCAGACGGCACCACGCAGATCGACCACGTATTCCTCTCGCCCTACGGCATCTTCGTGCTGGAAACGAAGAACATGAGCGGCTGGATTTTCGGCAGCGAGAAGCAGGCGCAGTGGACGCAGAAGCTCTACAAACGCACGTTCAAGTTCCAGAACCCACTGCGACAGAACTACAAACACCTCAAAGCCCTGGAAGCCACCCTTGGCGTAAACAGGCCGCTGGAAAGCGTAGGCGAGGCAGGCAAAGCAAGGCAAAAACAGGCGAGGAAGCGGAGTTTACGTGCTGTAAATGAGCATTCCGAGCCTGTTTTTAACGCAGTTTTGCCAACGCAGGTAGCTTTGCAGCGGCCTGTTGACCCGCAGCACCTGCACTCGGTAATCACCTTCGTCGGCGGCAGCACCTTCAAAACCGAAGTGCCGGCCAACGTCACCCAGGGCAACGGCTTTGTCCGCTATATCAAGTCATTCCAGCAGCCGGTGTTTAGCGCGGCTGAAGTCGACGCCATGCTGCACGCCCTGCAAACCGGCCGGCGCGCGCCAACCCTCGCCACCCACCGCGAGCATGTGCAAAACCTTAAGCGCCGTAGCGACCCAACAGCCGAGCGGCAATGCCCGAAATGCGGCAGCGCGCTGCTGATTCGCACCGTGAAGTCAGGGGCGAAAGCAGGGCAGCAGTTTTGGGGCTGCTCGACCTTCCCCAAGTGCCGAACGATGCAGGTCTTTGAGAGGTAGAACAATGAAACGATCAAAGAATGGCCGGGCAGAAAATAAATCTGTCCCTTTTTTCTCCTGTTTGACAATTTTATTTCAACAACGAGATCGTAGCCGGTAGCGTTTCGCCATCAAAAACCATAAACGGGAGATGCTTGATGGTTTATCAAGACTTGGAAAAGTTGTTTAAGGGGCCGCAATGAACGGAACAACCAGCTCCAGCAATCCACTTGGCTCGGCTCAGCGAGAGCACGCTGGTGCGAAAACATTCGAAAAGTACGAATATCAATATCATTGGGCACTATGCAAAATACTTGAGCGCCACGCAGACACTCAAGAGTATGTGGTTTTTGTCGAATACCATGAAGATGTAATCATCGGAGACGGCCTGGACCCAGCATCAGTAAAATTCGACTTCAATCAGGTTAAAAATTATGCGACAGGTAAGTGGACCCTAAACCGAATACTGAAACGCAAAACAAAAAAAGGTGGCGAAAAGGAGTTATCCATTCTTGGAAAAATGATGGATGGCGTTAACAAAAAGGGGCTGCATGATCGTCTGCGTTCGCTCGGCCTTGTTAACACAAGTGGATTCAATCTAGAGCAAATAGATAAAGACCTTGAGCTCTCTATCATTTGTACGGGCGACTTGACGCCCGAGTGCCTACAGCAAATATCAGATGCTCTTAAATCTGAAATCGGCTCCGATACAATCCCAGAAACCCTGCGCTTTATTCTATCGGATCTGACATCTGAATCATTTCAAGATGCCTCGATAGGTCGCCTCTCGAACATGATTGAGTCCAAGTGGCCCGACTCTAAATACAAACCTCATAGCATCTATTTGTCATTAATGGATGATCTGCGCCGTAAAGGGATGATAGCTTTCGACTTTTCGAAGTGGGAAGAATGCGTACAAAAAAAAGGGCTCACTTCGATAGATGTGCAAAAGGTAATTGACCTCTATCTTCAGGACCCTTCGGCCGATTCTGATTTAGCCTTGTTCAGATCAGTTATGGACATATTGTCGGTCAAGCTTCACCTTCGCATACCGTTGACTCATGCGTTCAGGCGGTACTATCAGGAGCACAAATATGGCAGGTCCATGCCCTACTTGAACTCATGTAAATCAATCAGCGAAGCTATTGATAGCATCCTCGACGCGCCGTCGGCTGAAGAGCTTACCAAAAGTGCCGGCATATTCATTCCTGCAGTAATTTCAAAAATGGAAGCCTCCGCAGTAGATGCATTTCCAGATGAACAGACCTTAGAGGCAGCAATAATTTATGAATTATCAAAAAAAATCTAACACTTCATCAGGATTAGAAAACTATAAATTATTAGTTAGAAATCTAAGGACTAAGCGTTATGAAAAAAATGATATTCAAGCAGGTGACAATAATATCGGATTCCCTAAAATGTGGCGGGCAATTCGAGTTAAGTCCGAAGCTGAACCTAATAACAGGTGATGACAACAGCATCGGAAAATCAACACTTGCAAAAATTCTTTTATGGGCGATTGGCTGCGACCCACACTTCGATACGACTTGGGCAGCCCTTGACGTTCTAGCACTCGTAGAATTTAACATCGGCGAAGAGAGCTACGCAACCGCGCGAAAAGGCAACCAAATCTGGCTAAAAACTGGTTCAAGCTGGCAAAGGTTCCCAAAAATCACAGGGGACTACTCAAATCAATTCGCCAAACTTGTTGATTTCAATGCCCTGCTGCCCAGCCGTGACGACTCAGCTTCTCTTGAAGTACCACCTCCTGCATTCTTTTTTCTACCTTTTTATCTAGACCAACGCGAAAGTTGGTCGAAGGCTTGGACGTCCTTCTCGGGTTTACTTCAGTACAAAAACTGGCAGCGTACAATAATTGAATGTCACACAGGCTATTTAACTGACAGGCACTTTTCTATTGAAAAGCAGATTGCATCAAAAAATGATATCAAGCAAGATGCTGCACAAGTAGTCGGCAGGATCGATACGACTTTATCAGTAATGAGCGAGTTCGTACCCTCCTCTAAGCGCTTGCTGGCAGCCACATCGGCAGAAGTCGACTTCCTCATTTCTAATATAACGGACTCTCTTTCGGAGCTACAAGCTGAACAAGAGATGATCTTCTCTGAACTCGCCAAACAACAAATTGACAAAGAGCACACTTTAAGTCAGTTAAATATCGTAAAAAAAGCGATAAAATCACTTCAAAATGACTATATATTTTCCGTAGAGAATATAGTCGGGGACGTACTGAACTGCCCGATCTGTGGAACAGAGCATGATAATTCCTTGGTGAGTCGCTCTTCTATTTTAGCCGACAAGGATAGCGCAACAGAGCTGGCCGCCAGCCTTGCTACCAATCTCTCTAAAATCACGGAAAGTATTGATAAAAATAAAACAAAGCTTTACGCCACTAAATCGAAAATATTTGAGATTGAATCACTCGCGGCGTCTCAATTGCCAAGTGCTGAAGATACCGAAGATGATGATCCTACATCATTTATTGAGGGCCTTGCCTCCCTTGCGGTCCAGAGAAGAGTTGGGCAAAAACGCGATGAAAACAACATAATTATAAAAAACGTCGAACGAGAAAATCGCGCTTTTAAAAAGCAACAAAAAGGACTGCTCAGCAAAGACGAAAAAGAAGCGATGAATGACGAGTTCATGTTCAACCTGCAAAAGTACATCAGCAAGCTTAAAGCAGACGGTGTGAATTTATCTCAAGTGAGATCACCAAAAGACTACAAAAAACTATATGGAAGTGGCGGCGCAGCTGAAAGCGTCCGCGGGCTGCTGGCATACTACCTGGCCACTCTGCAACAGATTTATAAGTACAAAACTGTGGCAGCCCCGTTTATCATTGACACACCAAACCAGCACGAGCAAGTCAATCAATCATATACAGAAATTCTAGCACTGCTCAAAATAGACATTTCTCAACAGTCACAGATTATTTTATGCGCCATGGATCGAGAGGATCTTGCTAACTTCAAAGAAGATGCAAAAGTTATAAAACTTACTGATAAAAAGCTTTTGAGCGAATCAGGTTATGCGGCACATCGTGAGAGCTTACGTTTCTTAGATAATATCGCTGCTATTTGAGCGCAGCACTCAAAATTATCGTCAACTCAAACCTGCCCCCCGGCGTTTTGCAAGGTAGTTGTCGCGTCAGCTGTGTTTTTAAGCTGCTATTTTCAGTGTCGGTTGCTCCCGCTCTGGGTTGAGCGTGACGGCGCCGATGGGCTGCCAATTTCGTGTCGCGCCTGACCAGCGATGTGGCTGTTGATTGCGGGCTTGCTGGTACAGCGCATGACGCTTGGCCAGTACCTCGTGATCCTCGCCAATATACCCTGACTTAACTGGGTACAGTGCTGAGTCAGAGTCTTACTTTCTTCAAAAATTTGGTGGAGACATACCCATCTATTACGTAGCCCTCATGTTCGTATGACACAAAAAGCCAGGTTCGGTCCTCTTTACCGAGAACGACCACCGGCGCATATCGAGGCAGCTGCATGATCACGCCAGCCTTCATGCCAGGGCCGTCCCTCAGGCGCACATCTTTCCCCGTCACTAAACGAACGTCACCGGGCTTACCAGCAATCTCGGTACGGATAAAATTCCGAACCCCAGAAAATGACTCGGTTTGCGGCAAACGAGCATTCAGGTCAACCAAACTAGCGCGTGCGGTTTCCCATTGAACTAGCGCAGACAGCGAAGGCATCAGAACACACAGCCAAACCAACAAGATCCAGGTGGGAATAAAAGCAAGTGCTCGGCTTTCTCCCGCGCCAGGCAGCACCTCACAAGTAAAAGAACCACCTACTCCCAACGCACTTTGAAACTCACCAACTATTTGCGCTGGCGCGGGGTCCGATACAAAGCCGTCCAAAGGCTCACTGGTGCGAGCCGCAAGCTCCCCGAGTAAAGCGTCAACGGTCAGGCCCCTCTTAAAAACAGTCTGAACCGAGGCAGCAAGCCCCTTCAACTGCGAGCTGTCACTCAACGCTTGGACAGCCGCAGCTATACCTTTCGCGTGGTTGTCGTTCCATGCCTGAGCCGAGGCCGCAAGGCCCTGCAACCGCGAGCTGTCATTCAACGCTTGGACAGCCGCTGCTACACCTTTCGCGTGTTTGTCGTTCCATGCCTGAACCGAGGCCGCAAGGCCCTGCAACTGCGAGCTGTCACTCAACGCTTGGACAGCCGCAGCTATACCTTTCGCGTGGTTGTCGTTCCATGCCTGAGTCGAGGCCGCAAGGCCCTGCAACCGCGAGCTGTCATTCAACGCTTGGACCGCCGCTGCTACACCTTTCGCGTGTTTGTCGTTCCATGCCTGAACCGAGGCCGCAAGGCCCTGCAACCGCGAGCTGTCATTCAACGTTTGGACCGCCGCAGCTATACCTCTCGCGTGTTTGTCGTTCCATGCCTGAGACAAGTCAGAAGGTTCATCCATAGTCAGCGGATCAAGGTGCCCATCGACGGTGTTTGCCTCAATTTCACCTACATTGATAGGGCCCTTGGGGGGCTGATCATTTACGCTCAACTTAGATACTCCTTGCTGTTTGTGTGGTCCTTGGACAGCGGATTCAGATTCACCACATCAGCCAAATGCCCCGGGCTGAAATGGGCGTACTTCTGGGTCATGGCCGGGGTGGCGTGGCCTAGGACGCGTTGTAGCGTGAGGATGTCGCCGCCGTGGCGCATGTAGGAGCAATCAGAAAACAATCAGGGTCAGAGTCGAATTACTTGAAAGTCGACTCCGCACCCTGATTATCCCGGTAACTGTTCTGGCAGCGCGGCGCCCATTCAGGGGACTCGCGGCTATGCCCCACGCATCAGCGGGTAGCCTGGGTCGAGCGCAGCGACACCCGGGGCATCCTCTCCTGGGTATCGCTGCGCTCAACCCAGGCTACTTAAGCAGGTATTCGGGGTAGATCGTGGCGGGGGCCTGATAGATCAAGGAAAACTAATCGCGGCCTGCCCTCCCCTTGCTCGTGGCAGGCACGCTACCGCTCTCCTCTGCGCACGGCGAGGCTGGCGGCTGCATGGCAAAAAGTCAGGAAGTAACGGCGGTCCTTGCCGGATAGGCGGGGTTGGCGGGCACTCCCTTGGCTCGGCCGAGCATAGTGCAGTGGGTCTTCAGAGCCAAGCAGGGGTTCCTGCGGCTTGGCAGCGCAGGGTTCGGCGTGGGGACGGATCACGCCTGGAATGGATCGTGGGTTGTCCACTCTCCGGCAATCCGCCTGGGGGCGCGGCTGGCTTCGCGGGCATGGCCCGCTCCTACGCATGCCTTTGCCGGCAGGAAAAGGGGAAGGAACCATCAGGGTCGAACCATCAGGGTCAGAGTCGAATTACTTAGACGTCGACCCTGACCCTGATTACCGCTCGGCTGCCTGCCCCGCCGCCTTCAATCAGCCATTTTTCTGGTAGATGATTTTCTTGCTGCCGCCGTCGCAGCTGCCGACCACCATGCTCTGATCCTGCACTTCGTCATTTGCGACGATTTCCAGGGTGTAGCTGGGCACCCCAGCGGCCTGGATTTTCACTTCGATTTCCTGCTTGAGTTCCTCGCAGGGTTTGGGTGCCGCCCACGCCGTGCTGCCAAGCACACTGAGCAATACAGCCACTGTCCATCGGTTCATCGTACATCTCCTTGGTTTTGCGAAACTCGCCAGTATTTGACCGGCGCACGGTACAGCAAGTTCTAGCTGGCTTTGTGCAAGGCTGCCAGTGCCGCGGTGCGCGCCGCGGCCGGCAATTTGCCGAGGGCGGCGACGCGCTGATAGAAGCGCGGCCAATCACCGTCGACTTCGGCGAACAAGGCGGCAAAGGCCGGCACCCACTGATCGTAAAGACCGAACGGCAGCAGCTTGGCGTTGTTCAGTGGCGCGGCGACCCAGGCATCGTAGCGGCCATGGCCGCCCCATTCGCGCTCGCGCAGGGCTTGGTATTCCTGGCGCAGGCGCTCGAACTCGGCCTGCTTGGCCACGCGCATGGCGTCTGCCGCCAGGTCGCTGGCGTACAACTGCGCCAGGCGCGCGCGACTGGCCAGCACCAGTGCGCTGAACTGCTCACGCTGCTGGGCTGCGTGCGGGTCGGCAGCCGGCAGGCCCTGCGCCTGCTGCCATTGGCGCAGGCCTTCGCGCTCGACGAAGGTGGCGAAGGATTCGTTGAACGCGGTGTCGTCGGCCACATACAGCTGCTGATGCGCCAGTTCGTGGAAGATCACCGCCACCAGGCGTTCATCGTTCCAGCGCAGCATGGTGTTGAGGATCGGGTCATTGAACCAGCCTAGGGTGGAATAGGCCTCGACCCCAGCGACGTAGGTGTCCAGCCCCTGCTGCTTGAGCAACGCCGCCGCACCGCGAGCGCGACCCTGGCTGTAGTAGCCGCGATAGGCCACGCAACCGGCGATGGGAAAGCAGTGCAGCTCGGGCGTGACGGAAAACTCCGCGGTGGCGAACAGGTTCCACACCACGAAGGGCCGCTGGATATCGGCGTATAGGCGGTAGCTGCGGTTGTCCGGCAGGCCCAGTTCGGCACTGGCGAAGTCGCGCGCCTGCTGGGTCAGGGCCAGGCGTTGCTGCAGGCTGGCATCCACCTGCGGGTCGCCCAGCATGGCGTCGACCGACTGGCGCGCCTGCAACAGCTGTACCTGGCCGCGAGCCAGGTGGCCGTAGTAATCCAGGGTGCTGCAACCGCCGAGCAATAGCGCTGCCAGCAGCGGAACCCAGGGCCGGCAGAGCGAGTCGATAAAAGAGTGAGCAGTGCGATAGGTCATATCCGGCAAACTAACGCACTACAGCCACTGTCCGCACTACCGGCGTAAGCTGATTGTGTAACGTCAATTACGGAGACTGCCATGCGCTACCCATTACTGATTATCAGCCTGTTGATGCTCAGCGCGTGCGCCTCGCCATTGCCGCCCCGCGACCCCGGCATGGCCTGGGTTGACCTGTACACCACGGCCAGCGACCTGCTGATGGCCGATAAGCTCGACGGCAAACGCCTCAACGATGGCCGTTACTTCCAGCTCACCCCCGGTGCCCACGAACTGGTCGCGCGCTTCCAGTTCGAGGTGCAGGGCGGCGGTAGCATGATGGCTGAGCCGGTGCAGCGCACCTGCGAGCTGCGCGTGCGCTACGACGACTTCGCCGCCGGCCAGCGCTACCGGATCGAAGCCCGGACGCTGGCGACGAGCGCCCAGGGCTGGCTCTATGACGAGCAGCGCAATGTGCTGGCGCGGGCCAAGGTGTTGCGCTGCGGGGTTTTCTAGCAGGCCGCAGGCTGTCCTGCGGTCACGTCACGGATCCTGTCGAATCAAGTGTCGAGCACGGCTTCCAGGGTGATCTCGGCATTCAATACCTTGGATACCGGGCAACCGTTCTTGGCGGCTTGCACCGCCTGTTCAAAGACCGTGCGGTCGGCTCCGGGAATTTTTGCGCGCAAGGTCAGGTGCACGGCAGTGATGGCGAAACCGCCATCGCGCTGGTCGAGGGTCACCTCAGCCTTGGTCTCGATACTTTCGGCAGTCATGCCGGCATCGCCCAGTTCCTTGGACAGGGCCATGGAAAAACAACCCGCATGGGCCGCGCCGATCAGCTCTTCCGGGTTAGTGCCCGGCTGATCCTCGAAGCGCGTGTTGAAGCCATAAGGGCTTTGCGACAAGGCGCCGCTCTGGGTTGAGATAGTGCCTTTGCCGTCTTTGATGCCGCCTTGCCAGTGGGCCGATGCTGTCTTTTTCATCTGGGTTCTCCATTGCATTAAGGGCTACAGAGTTCAGAGAGCTATCGGCGCGACAAGTTCGCAGTGATTTAGCCAGCACGTACTTGCGCGAGAATCTCGAAGGCGCGCAAGCGGTCGGCAAAGTCGTAGAGGTCGCAGGTGAAAATCAGCTCGTCGGCGCCGGTTTGCTCCAGCAACACCTCAAGGCGTGCGCGGACTTTCTCCGGGCCGCCGACCACCGCCATGCCCAGGAAGCTGGCAACCGCCTCTTTTTCGTGGGGCAGCCACAGGCCTTGCATGCTGTTGACCGGCGGTTTCTGCACCAGGCTCTGGCCACGGATCAAGGCAAGAATGCGCTGGTAGGCGGACGTGGCCAGGTACTCGGCCTGCTCGTCGCTGTCGGCGGCAACCAGGGGTACGCCAAGCATCACATAGGGTTGGTCGAGCACCGCCGAGGGTTTGAAGTGGTTGCGGTAAACGCGAATCGCCTCATGCATATAGCGCGGAGCGAAGTGCGAGGCGAATGCATAAGGCAGGCCTTTCTCACCGGCCAACTGGGCGCTGAACAGGCTGGAGCCGAGCAGCCAGATCGGCACCTGGGTGCCCGTACCCGGCATCGCGATGACCCGCTGATCCGGCGTACGCGGGCCAAGGTAGCGCTGCAGCTCTTCGACATCGCGGGGGAAGTCATCGGCACTGCCGATGCGGTCGCGGCGCAACGCATGGGCGGTGAACTGGTCGGCGCCTGGGGCACGGCCCAGCCCTAGGTCGATGCGTCCCGGATACAGGGTGGCCAGGGTGCCGAATTGTTCGGCGATCACCAACGGCGCGTGATTGGGCAGCATCACCCCGCCGGAGCCAACGCGAATGGTCGAGGTGCCCGCCGCCAGGTAACCGAGCAGCACTGCGGTGGCCGAGCTGGCGATACCGTCCATATTGTGGTGCTCGGCTACCCAGAAGCGGGTGAAACCGAGGCGCTCGACATGCCGGGCCAGCGCCAGGGCGTTCTGCAGCGCCTGCGCGGGGCTGCCGTCATCGCGGATCGGTACGAGATCGAGGGTGGAAATCTTGGTCTGTGCTAAAACGCTCATCGGCCCTGCCTGTTGGCTTGCGTGGGTTACGGCGCATACACACGTCAATAACCCAGCTAAATAGTAGGGCTTACTCTACGGATTTCAGAGCCGAACGGCCAGCCGGCAGCTGACAGCGGGTCAATTTGTGGCCGCCCGACCCAGGTGAGCCGAGCCAGGCGGCACCGCCTAGGCGGCCCCAAATACCAGGGTATTGATCCTTGAGAGCCGCGGTTTGCTGCGCGACAGCGTGGCGTCGAAGGCAGCAGGCGAGCGCCTGCAAAAGCGCTGTGCCTGCCATACCTGGGTATAACCTTTGTCGGCCGTGACGCTAACAGGCAAGCAGGCCGGCAACACCGTCTCAGCTATCGCTGATACGAAAACCAACCTTGAGGGTTACCTGGTAATGGCCGACCTTGCCATTCTCGATATGCCCGCGACTTTCCACGACTTCGAACCATTCCAGGTTGCGGATCGACTTGGCACACTCGGCCAGGGCATTGTTGATCGCATCATCGCTGCTGATGCGCGAAGAACCGACTATTTCGACTTTCTTGTAGGTGTGGTGATCAGACATGACGTTTTCTCCACTGCAAGGTAGTTAAACGCTAGTCGATAAGTCGCCGGTGTGCGGTTTCTATTGCGCCGAGGTGTGACGCACCGGCCTCAGCCAGCCAATTCACCGCGCAACCACTCGGCCAGGCATTGCGCGCGCTTGCCCACTCGCCGCGCGGGCACCCACAACGCCAGGCGCGCCGGGGTTGCGACAAAGCCCCAGGGGGCGACCAGGCGTCCGGCTGCCAGATCGTCGGCCACCAGTTGTTGCGGGGCGATGGCCACGCCAAGGCCGGCGGCTGCGGCTTCCAGCAGGTAGTAGAGGTGCTCGAAGCCCTGGCCTAGCCTGAGTGCGCTGGTATCCAGGCCATTGCTGGCCGCCCAGCTCGGCCAGGCTTGCGGGCGTGAGCTGGTGTGCAGCAGCGGCTCGCCCAGCAGCGCCGCCGCGGGTGCGGTGTGCAACTCGGCGAAGCGGCCATAACGCGGGCTCAGGACCGGCCCGATTCGCTCGCCCGCCAGCTCGAATACCTGCATGTCCGCCGGCCAGGGCGGCTCGGCGAACCATAGGGTGGCATCCACGCCGGCGCGGCGCGGGTCCAGCTCACCCTCGCTGGCCGAGAGTTGCAGGCGCAGTTCCGGCAGCTCGCGGTTGAGCCGATCCAGGCGCGGAATGAACCAGCGCGCCAGCAGACTGCCGGGACAGGCCAGCACGAAGGGTGCATCAGCCTGACCTTGCTGCAACTCGGCGCACGTGCTGCGCAAACGGCCGAACGCCTCGGCACACACATCGCGCAGACGAATCCCGGCATCTGTGAGTTTAAGGCCACGTCCCTCTTTGCTGAACAGGGCCACCCCGAGATGCTCTTCCAACGCGCGCACCTGCCGACTTACCGCGCCATGGGTGACATGCAGCTCGTTGGCGGCCTGACTGACGCTGTTCAAACGCGCGGCTGCTTCGAAGGCGCGCAGGGCATTGAGGGGCGGTAAATCCTGGCTCATCTGTGAGTTTTCCTGACAGGTTGCGGCAATCTTATCGCTTTTGCTGAGCGGGCCACAGCTTTATCCTGTGCCTATCGCTGTAGGAGCGGGCCATGCCCGCGAATCGCGCCCATGGGGCGCTCCTACCCTTTTTTCATTCCCCTGTGGAGAACGCCATGACCTCATTTCGCAGCGGCCCCGATGCCAACGGCCTGTTTGGCTCGTTCGGTGGTCAGTATGTCGCCGAAACCCTGATGCCACTGATCCACGACCTGGCCGCAGAATATGAAAAGGCCAAGATCGACCCTGAGTTCGAGAAAGAACTGGCCTACTTCCAGCGCGATTTTGTCGGCCGCCCGAGCCCGCTGTATTTCGCCGAGCGCCTGACCGACATGTGCGGCGGTGCGAAGATCTACTTCAAGCGTGAAGAGCTCAATCACACCGGCGCGCACAAGATCAACAACTGCATCGGCCAGGTCCTGCTGGCCAGGCGCATGGGCAAAAAACGCATCATCGCCGAGACCGGCGCCGGCATGCACGGCGTGGCCACTGCCACCGTCGCAGCGCGCTTCGGCATGGAATGCGTGATCTACATGGGCAGCACCGATATCCATCGGCAGAACGCCAACGTGCTGCGCATGAAGCTGATGGGCGCCACCGTGATCCCCGTGACCGCCGGCACTGGCACCCTGAAAGACGCGATGAACGAAGCCCTGCGCGACTGGGTGACCAATGTCGACAACACCTTCTACATGATCGGCACCGTGGCCGGCCCGCACCCGTACCCGGCGATGGTGCGCGACTTCCAGGCCGTGATCGGCAAGGAAACCCGCGACCAGATGCTGGCCCAGGAAGGTCGCCTGCCCGACAGCCTGATCGCCTGCATCGGCGGCGGCTCGAATGCCATCGGCCTGTTCCACCCCTTCCTCGATGACAAACAGATCAAAATCATCGGCGTCGAAGCGGCCGGCCACGGTATCGAAACCGGCAAGCATGCGGCCAGCCTCAACGGCGGGGTACCGGGCGTGCTGCACGGCAACCGCACCTTCCTGCTGCAAAGCGACGACGGCCAGATCATCGACGCCCACTCGATCTCCGCCGGCCTGGATTACCCCGGCATCGGCCCGGAACACGCCTGGTTGCATGAAGTCGGCCGCGTCGAATACACCTCGGTAACCGACATCGAAGCCCTCGAAGCCTTCCACATCTGCTGCCGCCAGGAAGGCATCATCCCGGCGCTGGAAACCGCTCACGCCCTGGCCGAAGTGTTCAAGCGCGCACCCAACCTGCCCAAGGACCACCTGATGGTGATCAACCTGTCCGGGCGAGGCGACAAAGACATGCAAACCATCGTGCACCACATGGAACAACAGGAGCAGCACGCATGAGCCGCCTGCAAGCCCGCTTTGCCGAACTCAAAGAGCAGAACCGCGCCGCCCTGGTGACTTTCGTCACTGCCGGCGACCCGAACTACGACGCCTCCCTGGCCATCCTCAAGGGCCTGCCAGCTGCCGGCGCCGATGTGATCGAACTGGGCATGCCCTTTACCGATCCGATGGCCGACGGCCCGGCGATCCAGCTAGCCAATATCCGCGCGCTGGACAATGGCCAGGACCTGGCCCTGACCCTGCAGATGGTGCGTGAGTTTCGTGAGGGCGAGCAGGTCACACCGCTGGTGCTGATGGGTTACTTCAACCCGATCCACAAATATGGCGTCGAGCGCTTTATCGCCGAAGCCGTGGCCTCGGGCGTTGATGGCCTGATCGTGGTCGACCTGCCACCGGAACATAACGTCGACCTGTGTGACCCGGCGCAAGTCGCAGGCTTGGACTTCATCCGCCTGACCACACCGACCACCGACGACAAGCGCCTGCCCAAGGTGCTGAACGGCAGCTCCGGATTTGTCTACTACGTGTCGGTGGCCGGCGTCACCGGTGCCGGCGCGGCGACCCTGGAGCATGTCGAGCAGGCCATCATCCGCCTACGTCGCCACACCGATCTGCCGTTGTGCATCGGCTTCGGCATCCGCACCCCGGAACATGCGGCGACCATCGCCCGCCTGGCCGAAGGTGTAGTAGTCGGCTCAGCGCTGATCGATCAGATCGCCAATGCCGAGAACGACGACGCCGCCATCGAGGGCGTGCTGACCCTGGTCGCGGCGTTGGCCGAAGGCGTACGCAACGCCCGCAACTGACCGTACCTGCCGAAACCAAAACGCCCCGACCGGGGCGTTTTACCTGCAACCGTAGCCCGGGTCGAGCGAAGCGACACCCGGGGCATCTCTTCCTGGGTATCGCGATGCTCAACCCAGGCTACCGACGGCGGTGCCTGCCCGACCGAGGCGTTTGCCTACTACTGCCCGGCGTACTGGCTCCACTCCGCTAGTTTCTGCCGCTTGTAGCTGAGGGCCGCGGCTGGCACCGGGGTGACCTTGCCGGTCTCCATCCAGCGCTTGAGGCGGTTGGCGTCGGCCATGTGGGTGTACTTGCCGAAGGCGCCGAGCACGACGAAGGCTACCGGGCGGCGATTCATCGAGGTGAGCATCACCAGGCAGCGGCCGGCAGCGTTGGTAAAGCCGGTCTTGCTCAGGTCGATATCCCAATCGGCCTTGCGCACCAGCGCGTTGGTGTTGCGAAAACCCAGGGTGTAGTTGGGTTTGCGGAAAGCCATGGTGACTTCCGAGTCGGTGCTGAACTGGCCGATCAGCGGGTACTGCTGCGCCGCCTTGATCATCAGCGCCAGGTCGCGGGCGGTGGAGACGTTCCGCTCGGACATGCCGGTGGGCTCGACGAATCGACTGTTGTGCATGCCCAGCGCCTTGGCTTTGGTGTTCATCGCCGCAACAAAGGCGCCGTGGCCGCCCGGATAGTGGTGGGCAAGGCTGGCGGCAGCGCGGTTCTCCGAGGCCATGAGGGCCAGATGGAGCATCTGCCGGCGGCTGATCTCGCTGCCGATGCGCACCCGCGAGAAAACGCCCTGCATTTCGGCGGTGTCGCGGATGGTGATGGGCAGCACCTCGTCTAGGGGCAACTTGGCGTCGAGCGCCACCATGGCGGTCATCAGCTTGGTCACCGAGGCCACAGGCAGGCGCAGGTCGGGGTTGCTGGAATAGAGTTCCTGGCCGGTCTTCAGGTCGATCAACAGCGCGCTGCCAGCGGCCAGCTCCTGCTGGGGCTTGGCCGGTGCGGCCTGAAGGGTCGAGACTACAAGGCCGCTGCAGACCAGCAACAGACTTACGATCGAATGACGGATATTCACGAATAAATTCACTGGGTTGAGTGGGAGAGTGCCAGAGCCGTAGCGACTGACCGCGTCAGTATACGGAACTCAGCTATCACTCTTGCAGTGTAGGGCGTCTAAAACGCTGGATTACGCCCGTTCGGCGGAATGCTGCAAGCCGTTTCGTCCTCCCGCGCCAGTTCCAGCTTGAGCCAATCGACGAAATACTGGGTCAATCGCTGGCGGCGCTTGCGCTCGGGCAGCACCACGTAATAGCCGAAGTCAGAGCGCGCCTCGCCGGCGCATACGCGGCATAGCAGGCCTTGATCGAGCAGCTCATCGACCAGATGGCGCCAACCGATAGCCACGCCCTGGCCGGCGATGGCCGCCTGAATCAGCAGGGTGTAATTGTCGAACCGCAACATGCCCAGGCTGGGTGTCTCGGCAATAGCGAAGGCACGGAACAGGCCATTCCAGTCGAACCAGCGCGATCGAATCTCCGGCCGCAGGTGCAGCAGGGGCAGCTCGGCCAGCGCCGTCGGCGCCAGCGGCAAGGCCCGGCCCTTGAGCAGTTGCGGGCTGCATACCGGGAATACTTCCTCGTTAAACAGCAGATGGGCCTCGCCATGCTTGAAACGGCCATCGCCGAACGCGATGGCTACGTCGATCTCCGCCGGTAGCGCGGCCAGGTCGCGGGCGCTGGTGATCAGGCTGACATCCACCTCCGGGTGAAGCTGGTGGAAACGCTGCAACCTGGGCATCAGCCAATAGGCGGCAAAGGCAAAGTCGGTGGCCACCTGCAGCACCTCATGCTGCTGCCCGGCAGCCACCGCGGCCAGGCCGGCGTCGAGGCTTTGCAGGCCATCCTGCACGTAGTGCAGCAACAACTCGCCGGCCTCGGTAAGAACGATGCCGCGATAGACCCGGTCGAACAAACGGACTGCCAACTGCTGTTCAAGACGCTTGATCTGCTGGCTGATGGCCGGCTGGCTGCTGCCCAGTTCGGCGGCAGCCGCGGTGAAACTCAGGTGGCGAGCAGCGGACTCAAACACCCGCAGCACATCCAGAGATAGTCCGGCGGCGCTCTTAAACATAAGCTGTTGTTATCCAAGTCATGTATTCACCGCGGGTTTACCAGGATCTGTAGAGGCCTGATGATCAGGTCAGCAATGTCGCATAAATCTTTAATATGGAAAACCCGCGACCATGAAACGTCCGAATATCCTTTTCATCATGACCGACCAGATGGCCGCGCCGATTCTGCCGATTCACGATGCGGCATCGCCGATCAAGATGCCCAACCTGGTACGCCTGGCCGAACAGAGCGTGGTATTCGATGCCGCCTACTGCAACAGCCCGCTCTGCGCGCCCTCGCGCTTCGTCCTGGTCAGTGGCCAGTTACCGAGCAAGATTGGCGCCTACGACAACGCCGCCGACTTGCCTGCCGATGTGCCGACCTACGCTCACTACCTGCGCCGTCTCGGCTACCACACCGCGCTGTCGGGCAAGATGCACTTCTGCGGCCCGGACCAGCTGCACGGCTACGAGGAGCGCCTGACCAGCGACATCTACCCGGCCGATTACGGCTGGGCGGTGAACTGGGATGCACCCGAGGAGCGCCTGAGCTGGTACCACAACATGGCCTCGGTGCTACAGGCCGGCCCGTGTGTGCGCAGCAACCAACTGGACTTCGACGAGGAGGTGGTGTTCAAGGCCCAGCAGTACCTGTTCGACCATGTGCGCAGCAATCCCGAGCAGCCGTTCTGCCTGACGGTGTCGATGACCCACCCCCACGACCCCTACACCATCCCCCAGGAGTTCTGGGATCTGTACGAGGGCGTCGACATCCCGCTACCCAGCCAGGTCATCGACCAGGCCGAGCAGGACCCGCACTCGCAGCGCCTGCTCAAAGTCATCGACCTGTGGGGCAAGACCCTGCCCGAAGACAAGATCAAGGATGCGCGGCGTGCCTACTTTGGCGCCTGCAGCTACATCGACGCGAACATCGGCAAGCTGCTGAAGACCCTCAAGGACTGCAACCTGGACGAGGATACGATTGTCGTGTTCTCCGGCGACCACGGCGACATGCTCGGCGAGCGCGGCCTCTGGTACAAGATGCACTGGTTCGAGATGTCGGCCCGGGTGCCGCTGCTGGTGCATGCACCCAAGCAGTTCGCCGCGCGGCGGATCAGCCAGTGCGTGTCGACCATGGACCTGCTACCGACCCTGGTGGAGCTGGCGGGTGGCCAGGTCGAGGCCGATCTGGACCTGGATGGCCATTCATTGCTGAGCCACCTCAAGGGCGAAGGCGGGCACGACCAAGTGCTCGGCGAGTACATGGCCGAAGGCAGCAACGCCCCGCTGATGATGATCCGCTGCGGCGACTGGAAGTTTATCTACTCCGAGCAGGACCCGTTGCTGCTGTTCAACCTGCGCCACGACCCGCAGGAGCGTGACAACCTCGCCAACTCGGCCGAGCATCAGGCGCTGCTCAGCGACTTTATCAATGATGCGCGCACGCGCTGGGATATCCCGGCCATCCATCAAGCGACCCTGGCCAGCCAGCGGCGCCGCCGCCTGGTCGCCGACGCGCTGACCAAGGGCCGCTTGAAAAGCTGGGATCACCAACCGCTGGTGGATGCCAGCGAGCAATACATGCGCAACCACATCGACCTCGATGACCTGGAACGCCGCGCCCGTTATCCCCAGGTATGACCGCAACACGCGTGCAACTAAATAATTAGAACTCAGAGGAAACACGTCATGCACAAACTAGCCACAGTGTTTAGCGGCGGGCTGCTATTGGCCGCCAGCACCTTCCACGCCTACGCCGAAGACGCCAGTTGCAGCACGGTAAAACTGGGCGATCCGGGCTGGAGCGATATCGCCGTGACCAACGGCATTGCCAGCTTCCTGCTCGATAGCCTGGGCTACAAGGCGCAGACCCAGATCCTGGCCGTACCGATCATCTTCACCGGCATGCACAAAGGCCAGGTCGATGCGTTCCTCGGCAACTGGATGCCTGCGCAGCAAAGCAACTACGACAAGTTCGTCGCCACCGGCCAGGTCGATAAGCTCAATCAAAACCTCAGCGGCACCGAGTACACCCTGGCCGTACCGACCTATGCCTATGAGGCCGGGGTGAAGACCTTTGCCGACCTCCACAAGTTCGCCGACAAGTTCGACAACAAGCTCTATGGCATCGCCTCGGGCTCGCCGGCCAACGAATCGATCCGCAAGATGATCGACGCCGACGAGTTCGGCCTGGGCGACTGGAAGCTGGTGGAATCCAGTGAGCAGGCGATGTTGGTGCAGGTCGGCCGCGCGGTGAAACGCGATCAGTTCGTGGTATTCCTCGGCTGGACGCCACACCCGATGAACGTCAACTACGACATCAAATACCTCAAGGGCGGCGAGAAGTATTTCGGTGAAAGCGGCAACGTCAACACCCTGGCCCGTAAGGACTACGCCACAGAGTGCCCGAACGTCGGCAAGCTGCTGAGCAACCTGAGCTTCACCCAGGAGATGGAAAACGCCATCATGGACAAGGTGCTGAGCAAGCAGGCGAGCAATGCCGAAGCGATCAAGGCCTGGCTGAAGGCCAATCCGGCGGTGCTCGACGGCTGGCTGCAAGGCGTCAGTAGCCGCGATGGCGGCGACGGCCTGGCAGCAGTGAAAGCGCGGCTTTGAACTGGTCGCTGGATTGCGTAGGCTGGGCGTAGGACTCAGGAGCGCAGCGAACAGTCCACCGTTTGACAGCCTACGCGGCGGCATAGCATCGCCGCCGCGTAGGCTGTCAACCCGCTCCGTGTTCTGTCCACCCAACCCAAGAGCGACACTGCATGCCGCTACCCAGCCGCCAGACGCTGCTGCCCTTTCTCAGATGGCTGCCCAACACCAGCAAGCGCAGCCTCGCCAACGACCTGTTGGTGGGCCTCAGCGGTGCCATCCTGGCGCTGCCGCAATCCATCGCCTACGCCCTGATCGCCGGGCTGCCGGCCGAGTACGGCCTGTATGCGGCCATCGTGCCGGTGATCATTGCCTGCCTGTGGGGGTCGTCCTGGCACCTGATCTGCGGGCCGACCGCGGCGATTTCCATCGTCCTGTTCACCAGCGTCAGCCCACTGGCGACGCCGGGCAGTGACGACTTCATCGCCCTGATCCTGTTGCTGACCTTTCTCGCCGGGCTGTTCCAGTGGCTGCTCGGCCTGCTGCGCTTCGGCGCCCTGGTGAACTTCGTCTCGCACTCGGTGGTGCTCGGTTTCACCCTGGGCGCGGCCGTGGTCATCGCCCTCGGCCAGTTGCCCAACCTGCTCGGCATCAGCGTGCCCAGCCAGGCCACGGCGCTGGCGACCATCCTCAATATCGGCCAGCACCTGGCGGAAACCGACTGGCGGGCCCTGGGCGTGGCTGGCTTTACCCTTGCGGTCAGCCTGCTGGTCAAGCGCCTGTGGCCACGCCTGCCGGCCCTGCTGATCGGCATCGTCGCCGGCAGCCTGGGCGTACTGGCATGGCCGGCCCAGCTCGGCGGGATCGCCCTGGTCAGCGCCTTCGAGGGGCGCTTGCCGCCGTTCAGCCCCTTGACCTTCGAGCTGGCAAGTGTGCTGCAACTGCTGCCGGCAGCGGTGGCCTGCGGCATGCTGGGCCTGGTCACCAGCCTGTCGATTGCCCGCGCCCTGGCCGGCAAGTCACAGCAGTTTCTCGACGCCAACCAGGAAGTGCGTGCCCAGGGCCTGTCGAACCTGCTCGGCCCCTGGTTCTCCGCCTCCCTGTCAGCCGGCTCCTTCACCCGCTCGGCGCTGAACCTGCAGGCCGGCGCGCGCTCGCCGCTGGCCGGGGTGTTTTCCGCGCTGCTGGTGGCCTTGTTTGCCCTGCTCTGCTCCACCCTGATCGCGCACATTCCGCTGCCGAGCATGGCGGCGGGCATTCTGCTGATTTGCTGGGGGCTGGTGGATATCGCCGGGTTGCGCGCACTGTTCCGGGTCAGCCGCTCGGAGTTTCTGGTGATGCTGTTGACCCTGTTCGCTACCCTGCTGCTGGAGTTGCAAACGGCGATTTATGCCGGGGTGCTGGCTTCGCTGTTTTTCTACCTCAAGCGCACGTCGCAACCGCGGGTGAAATTCTGCCAAGAGGACGAGGAAGAACTGTTGCGCGTCGAGGGTTCGATCTTTTTCGGTGCCTGCCACTACCTGCAGCAGCTCATCCAGCGCAGCAAGGGTGAGCGGGTGATCATCGACGCCCACCACGTCAACTTCATCGATTACGCCGGGGTGGAAATGCTTCACCAGGAAGCGCGGCGGTTGCTCGCGCAAGACCGCAGCCTGATCCTGCGCCGCGCCCGGCCGCAGGTGATCGAGGAAATCCACAAGCTCGAAGGCGCCGAGCGGTGCCCGGTGCAGTTCGAGGATTAAGACCGGCCCGCAGCAGGGCCGCCCCGCGCACCGATGCGGTTATACGGCTATGCCATGAGCGGCAAGTCGTTGGTGCGCACGGCGCACCCTACGGGCTCAGCGCGCGTGAAAGTAGCGAGCGCCGCGCGTCAACACGTAGCCTGGATGCAATCCGGGAACGGTCTGTCAGGCGCCAGACTTCCCCGGAGTGCATCCGGGTTACAAGAACATGCTGCTCGCCTGGCTCAAGTCGTTGGTGCGCACGGCGCACCCTACGGCGTTTGCCGCGTCAGGCCAGTTGCCGGCGCATCTCGGCCAGCACCGGTGCGCTGTCCGGGCGCACGCCGCGCCAGAGCAAGAACGCTTCGGCGGCCTGTTCGACCAGCATGCCCAGGCCATCCAGGGCACGCGCCGCGCCCTGCTCGGCGGCCCAGCAATTGAAGGCGGTTGGCTGTTTGCCGTACATCATGTCGTAGCACAAGGTGTGCCCCGGCTCGATCAGGCTCGCGGCGATGGGCGGCAACTCGCCGGCCAGGCTGGCCGAGGTGCCGTTGATGATCAGGTCGAGCGGCGCATCGAGCCAGTCGAAACCGCTGGCCACCACCGGCCCCAGGTCGGCGAATTCACTGGCCAGCTGCTCGGCCTTGGCCACCGTGCGATTGGCGATCACCAGGGCCGCCGGTTGCTGCGCCAGCATGGGCTCGAGCACCCCGCGCACGGCACCGCCGGCACCCAGCAGGAGGATGCGCTTGCCGCGTAGTTCGAAGCCGGCGTTGACCATCAGGTCGCGCACCAGCCCGGCGCCGTCGGTGTTGTCGCCGAGCAGGCTGCCGTCATCCAGCTTCTTCAGGGTATTCACCGCGCCGGCGCGCTGGGCGCGCGCGGTCAGGCTGTCGGCCAACTGAAAGGCCTGCTCCTTGAACGGCACCGTGACATTGGCGCCCTTGCCCTCGGCAAAGAAACGCCGGGCGAAACCGGCAAAGTCGTCCAGCGGCGCGAGCAGTGCTTCATAACTCAGCGGCTCGCCGGTCTGCTCGGCAAACAGGCGATGAATCAGCGGCGACTTGCTGTGGCCGATGGGGTTACCGAATACACCGTAGCGGTCCATGGGGAATCCTGTTTCGGTTAAACGTCTGGAAGAACTCGCGTGCTGGCGCTAGCCATTGCTATGGCTGCCTGATCAGCGGCGCGGATCAACGCCAGTCATACAGTTCCTGTTCGGACAGCTTGTGCATCTGGCTGACCTGGGCCTGGAAGGCCTGCATCGAGGCCCAGATACGCCCGTTCAGCTCGCTCTGCGCAGCCAGTTCGCCGAGTACCACGGCGGATTCACGCTGCATGGCGTCGAGCACTTCGTCGGGGAAGCGCTTGAGCAGGGTGCCCTGCTGCTTCAGCTCATCCAGGGCCAGGGCGTTGTGGTAGACGTAGTCATCGAGCATGTCCTGGCTGGCGGCGCGGGCGGCTTCGGTCAGGATCGCCCGCAGGTCGGCCGGCAAGCTGTCGAGGGCCTTCTGGTTGATCAGCAGTTCGAGCACCGCCTGCGGTTCCTGCCAGCCGGGGTAGTAGTAGAACTTGGCCGCCTTGTGCAGGCCGAAGGCCAGGTCGTTGTAGGGGCTGACCCAGTCGGTGGCGTCGATGGCCCCGGTCTGCAGGGCGGTGAATACCTCGCCGCCGGGCAAGTTGACGGTGGTCGCGCCGAGCTTGCTCAGCACCTCGCCACCGAGGCCCGGCATGCGGATCTTCAGGCCTTTGAGGTCATCCAGCGCGTTGATTTCCTTGTTGTACCAGCCGCCCATCTGCATGCCGGTATTGCCCACCACCATCGGTTTTACGCCAAAGGGGGCATAGGCTTCGTCCCACAACTGCTGACCGCCGCCCTTGCTCAGCCAGGCGTTCATTTCGCTGGTGGACAGACCAAAGGGCACGGCGGTGAAGAACTGCGCCGCTGGCACCTTGCCCTTCCAGTAATAGGCCGCGCCATGACCCAGCTCGGCGGTGCCGCGCGAGACGGCGTCGAACACCTCCAGCGGCGGCACCAGCTCGCCACCGGCGTAGACCTTGATGGTCAGGCGCCCGGCGCTCATGGTCGCGACGCGCTCGGCCAGGCGTTCGGCGGCAGTGCCCAGGCCCGGGTAGTTCTTCGGCCAGGCGGTGACCATCTTCCACTGGAAGCTCTGCACCGGCTCGGCTGCAACCTGCTCGCTGGCGGCTTTTTCGTCCTTGCAACCGGCCAGGCCGATAACGGCGAACAGGGCCACGGCAGCGGTGAAGAGGTTACGGCGATTCATCGGGGGCTTCCTCGTTGTTTTGGGTTAATCCCGTAGCCCGGATGCATTCCCGGAAGTTCGTTGCTAGAGCCCCCGGATTGCATCCGGGCTACGGTCTGTTATCTCGGTGGTTACAGCGCATCCAGCTTGGCGTAGCTGAGCATCAGCCATTTGCTGCCCTCGCTTTCGAAGTTCACCTGCACCCGCGCCTGGGCGCCGGAGCCTTCGAAGTTGAGGATGGTGCCCTCGCCAAACAATGCGTGCTGCACGCGCTGGCCGAGGCTGAACGCGGTGTCCGGCACGGCGCTGCCGGCAAACATGCTGCTGCCGCTCATGTTGCGGCTGTTCCCGGTGAAGGGTCGGCTGACGCTATTAGACAGGCGGACTTCCTGGACCAGTTGCGGCGGAATCTCACGCACAAAGCGCGAGATCGAGTTACGCGTTTCAGTGCCATACAAGCGGCGGACTTCGGCGTAACTGATCACCAGCTTCTGCATCGCGCGGGTGATGCCGACATAGGCCAGGCGACGTTCTTCTTCGAGACGGCCGGGTTCTTCCAGGCTCATCTTGTGCGGGAACAGGCCTTCTTCCATGCCTACCAGGAACACCTGGGGAAACTCCAGACCCTTTGAGCTGTGCAGGGTCATCAGCTGGATGCTGTCTTCGTTTTCTGCGGCCTGGGTGTCGCCGGCCTCCAGCGAGGCATGGCCGAGGAAGGCCTGCAGCGGACTTAATTCGTCGTCGCCATCATTGTCGAAGGCGCGCGCGGCGCTGACCAATTCCTCAAGGTTTTCGATCCGCGCCTGGGCTTTTTCGCCTTTCTCGGCCTTGTGGTAGGCGATCAACCCGCTCTGCTCGATGACGGTCTGGGTCATCAGGTGCAGCGGCATCTCCAGCACCTTGGCTGCAAGGTTCTCGATCAGTTCGATAAAGCCGGCCAGGGCAGCCGAGGCGCGGCCTGGCAGGGCCTTGTTGGCGACCATCAGGCGAATGGCTTCCCACATCGCTACATCATGTTCACGGGCGTAGGCGCGAATAGTTTCGACACTCTTCTCGCCGATGCCACGGGCCGGCACGTTGATCACCCGCTCCAGCGCCGCATCGTTGCCGCGGCCGTCGAGCAGGCGCATATAGGCCATGGCATTCTTGATTTCAGCGCGCTCGAAGAAGCGCTGACCACCATAGATGCGGTACGGAATCTTCTCGCGCAGCAGGGCTTCTTCGAGCACCCGCGACTGGGCGTTGGAGCGGTAGAGGATGGCGATTTCGCTGCGCTTGAGGCCGTCCTTGCGCAGGGCATCCTCGATCGACTCGACCACATAACGGGCTTCGTCGTGCTCGTTGAACGCCGAATACAGGCTGATCGGTTCGCCGTCACCGTCTTCGGTCCACAGCTCCTTGCCCAGACGCCCCTGATTATTGGCGATCAGCGCGTTGGCGGCCTTGAGAATGCCGGCGGTGGAGCGGTAGTTCTGCTCCAGACGGATGGTTTCGGCGTCCGGGAAGTCGCGGCTGTACTGGTGAATATTCTCGATCTTGGCCCCACGCCAGCCGTAGATCGACTGATCATCGTCACCGACCACCATCAGGCTGGCGCCGCCCTGGGCCAGTAGGCGCAGCCAGGCGTACTGCACGGCGTTGGTGTCCTGGAACTCGTCGACAAGCACATGGCGGAAGCGCCGCTGGTAATGCTCGAGCAGGCCCGGCTGGTCACGCCACAGGTCAAGGGCGCGCAGCAGCAGCTCGGAGAAATCGATCACTCCGGCGCGGGCGCAGGCGGCTTCATAGGCTTCGTAAATCTTCAGCATGGTGGCCAGGAACAGATCACCGCCGGGCTGGATGTTTTTCGGCCGCAGGCCTTCGTCCTTCTGCCCGTTGATAAACCACTGCGCCTGCTTGACCGGCCAACGCTGCTCGTCCAGGCCCAGGTCGCGGATCACCCGCTTGACCAGGCGCTGCTGGTCGTCGGAATCGAGAATCTGGAAGTTCTCCGCCAGACCGGCTTCCTGCCAGTGCGCACGCAGCAGGCGATGCGCCAGGCCGTGGAAGGTGCCGACCCACATGCCGGCCGGATTGACGCCAAGCATCTGCTCGATACGCGCCCGCATCTCGGCGGCGGCCTTGTTGGTGAAGGTCACCGAGAGGACGCTGTGCGGCGAGGCGTTTTCGATCTGGATCAGCCAGGCGATACGGTGCACCAGCACCCGGGTTTTACCGGAGCCGGCGCCGGCCAGCACCAGTTGACGGCCCAGACTGGCCGCTACGGCCTGGCGTTGGGCATCGTTGAGAGAAGCGATCAGGAGTTCGGGGTCATTTTGCATCGCGGCATTCTAGGGGGCGGCGGCAGCGAGGGCAAACCGGGCGCGCGGCACATCGCCGCAGCGCTGCCAGTGGACGACCGGTCAGTCACCTTGCCAGGTGGTGGTTGCAGGTCAAAGCGCGCAGGCGAAGTTGCCTGCCGGGTGGCTAAATTTACACAGATGATTGTTGGGCGACGCGTCTAGCTCGGGTATGCTCCGCCGACCTAGGCACCCCAACTTACAAGAAAATAGCCTATGACCCAGACTGCTAGCGCCGCCGAACTGACGCTGGACACTACACGCGAGCTTCGTCAGCAATTCGCCACGGATATCGCCATCGAACGCACCCGCCTGCTGTATCAGGGCTCGTGGCTGCCGACCCTATTCATGCTGCTCAACGGCGTGGTCTGCGCCTATTTGCTCTGGACGCCACAGAGCCGTGCACTGTTGTCTGGCTGGTTGATCTGCCTGGTGCTACTGGCCGTTCTGCGCCTGCTCCAGGTCAGGGCCTTCAATGCTGCACTGCCGAGCAGCCAGGCACAGGTGCATTGGCGGCGCAGCTTCCTGTTTGGCGCCGGCGCCTCCGGCCTGACCCTGGCCTTCGCCGCCATCGCCCTGGTGCCGACCGATGTGTTCTACCAGCAGGCCCTGGTCTACGGCCTGATCGCCGCGGCGATCTTTTCCGCCAGCGTGGCCTATGCCGTCAGCCTGTCGGCGTTCCTGACCTTCGCCCTGCCCTGCCTGCTGCCGTCGGTGGCGTATCTGCTGCTCAGCGAACACAGCCTGCAGCGTGGCTGGGGCATGCTTGGCGGCATTCTGCTGGTAACCCTGCTGGTGGTGGCCTGGCAGGTCAACCGCCTGGTGCAGCGCAGCCTGCTGCAGCGTTTTCAGAATCAGGCGCTGATCGGCCGCCTGGAACACGCCCGAGAGCAGGCCGAAACGCTGAATGGCGAACTGGCCCACGAAGTCGAACAGCGTCGCTGGGCCGAAGGCGAGCTGCGCGGCGCCCATGACCAACTGGAAATGCGCGTGGCCGAGCGCACCCTGGAGCTGGAAGATGCCACCCACGCCCTGGGCAAGAGCGAGGCGCGCCTGGCCCTGGCCCTGGAAGCCAGCGAACTGGGCCTCTGGGACTGGAACCTGCAGAGCGATGAAGTGCACCACTCGCAACTCAAGGAGATCTTCGGCCTCGAGCCCGAGGCGGTGCAGGCCATGCTGCGTGACCTCAAGCCACGCCTGCACCCGGACGACCGGCCGTTGCTGCGCCGGGCCCTGGTCGAGCACATGAAAGGCCGCAGTGACGGTTATCAGATCGAGTACCGGGTCAAGCATGCCGATGGCCACTGGGTCTGGGTCGAGGATCGCGGCCGCGCCGTGGAGCGCGATGCCCAGGGCCGGGTGCTGCGTATGCTTGGCACGCGGCGCACCATTACCGCGCGCAAACAGCAGGAAGAACAGCAGCGCCTGGCTGCCACGGTGTTCGAGGCAGCCAGCGAAGGCATTGTCATTCTTGACCCGGATTACCGCCTGCTGGCGGTCAATCAGGCATTCAGCCAGGTCACCGGCTATCTTCAGGAAGACGTGCTCGGCAAGAGTGTCGCCATGATCAGCCGCAGCGACACCCTTCACCAGTACCAGCTGATCCGTCTGGAGCTGGAGCGCAGCGACCACTGGCAGGGCGAATTGATCGAGACGCGCAAGAACGGCGAACTCTACCCGCAATTGCTGCAACTCAAGGTGGTGCGCGATGCGCGCGGGCTGGTCAGCCATATCGTCGGCTTCTTCGCCGACCTGTCGTCGCGGCGCGAGGCCGAGGAGCGCCTGCGCTACCTGTCGCACTATGACGACCTGACCGGCCTGGCCAACCGCAGCCTGTTCCGCGAGCGCCTGCACGAGGCCAGCCAGCGTTCGCGCCAGAGCGGACGCAGCCTGGCCTTGCTGCACGTCGACCTGGACCGGTTCAAGTGGCTCAACGACAGCCTCGGCCATGAAGTGGCTGACCAATTACTGCGCCAGATGAGCCGCCGCCTGAGTCAGGCGGTGCCCGAGGCCGACACCATTGCGCGCTTGTCCGGCGACGAGTTCGCCGTGCTGCTCGACTCCTACGGCAGCCTCTCGACCCTGGCGCGCATGGCCAGCCGCCTGCTGGCCAAGTTGCGCCTGCCAATGACCGTCGGCGGACAGGAGCTGGTGGTCAGCGCCTCCCTGGGCATCAGCCTGCTGCCGGACAACGCGCGGGAGATTTCGACCCTGGTCAGCCAGGCCGATATGGCCATGCAGCATGCCAAGCACCTGGGTGGTAACACCTTCCAGTTCTACACCGACAACCTGCAGGCCTGCACCCTGGAGCGCCTGCAACTGGAAGCCCAGCTGCGCAAGGCGATCGACGAGCATCAGCTGGAGGTGTTCTACCAGCCCAAGCTGTGCCTGGCCGACGACAGCCTCAACGCCGCCGAGGCGCTGGTACGCTGGCGCCATCCGGAACGGGGCCTGGTGCCACCGGGGGATTTCATCGGCCTGGCCGAGGAAACCGGGCTGATCGCGCCGATCGGCGAGTTCGTCCTGCGCCGCGCCTGTCAGCAAGCGCGGGACTGGCAGCTGCAGGGCCTGGCGCAGATCCGGGTGTCGGTAAACCTGTCGGTGCATCAATTGCGCCAGGGCAAACTGACCAGCCTGGTGCGCCAGGTACTCGACGAAACCGGCCTGGCGCCGCAGTTCCTCGAACTCGAATTGACCGAGAGCCAGTTGCTCGACAACGTCGAGAGCGTGATCACCACCTTCCAGCAACTGCGCGACCTGGGGGTGAAACTGGCGATCGACGACTTCGGCACCGGCTACTCCTCGCTCAGCTACCTGAAGCGTTTCCCGGTGGACTACGTGAAGATCGACCAGACCTTCATCCGCGACCTGGCGCTCGGCGGCGAGGATGCAGCGATTACCCGCGCAATCATCGTCATGGCCCACAGCATGGAGTTGAAGGTGGTTGCCGAGGGCGTGGAAACCCAGGCGCAGATGGACTTCCTCAAGGCCCACCACTGCGACGAGATTCAAGGCTATCTGATCAGCAAACCGGTGCCCGCAGAGCAGTTCGCCAGCCTGTTACGTGATCAGGTGAGGCTGCCCGGAATAACCGTTTAAGCGAAGCCCGAAAGGGGACCGTGGTGCAGGCCCAGGGTCGCGTTCAAGCGCTATTTCAAGGTTGTCACGCAGCAGACTGGGGGCAATGGTGCCTGTCGGCTGGTGGGTACCTGCAGGAGCGGCGGGGACGCCCAGCCCCATGCCCGCGATGGGTTTTGCGGGCATTGAGCTCGGCGCTCCGACGATGCTTTTGATCTGCAAGGATCGCCAGCAAGCTGGCTCCTACAGGGTTTCTGTTCAGATTTAATTTCTGCCTATAAACAAGGCGTTATCTTATTTCTGAGCAGAGTGCTTGCTGAAGCCGGGCATTACAGATCCCCTTCCTCCACCATCCTGACAGCCCCCGCCTCCAGCGCATAAGCCGCATCCGCCAGTTCGTTGTTGACCTGTTCCACCTGCAAGGTGCCACTGACCCACAGCGGGGCATAGATATCATCCAGCTCGATGCCTTGCGGGTAACGAACGAGTACAAGCTGGTTGGGCGGCGGTGGCGGCACATGGATGCAGGCGCCGGGATAGGGAACCAGGAAGAACAGCGTGCTGCGGCCCTTGGCGTCGGTTTCCAGGGGCACGGGATAGCCGCCCAGGCGAATGGTTTTACCATCGAGAGCGGCGACGGTCTTGGCCGAGTACATCACCGCTGGCAGGTTTTTTTCCTGCTGCCGGAGGCCGTCGGGGTTGTAGAAGGTGCCGTCCTGCTCGGGGCCGTCATGGCTGATTTCCGGCATGGCTTCGAGGGCCAGGCGGTCTTCTTCCGGCATCAGTTCGAGCCAGTCGGTTTCCGCCAGCTCGGCGCGGGCCAGGCTGCTCAGTAGCAGCAGGGACAACAACAGGTAACGCATGGGCAGACTCACAGGAGACAAGGGAGCGAGGGGCTCTTAACCCTTCTTGATTGCGCCATAGAGTATCAGCAGAACCACCGCACCGATCACCGCGCCGATGAAGCCGGCACCCTGGCCCGCCTGGTAGATACCCAGCGCCTGACCGCCATAGGTTGCGGCGATGGCGCCGCCGATGCCGAGCAGGATAGTCATGATCCAGCCCATGCCGTCATCGCCGGGCTTGAGGAAGCGTGCAATCAAGCCAACGATCAGGCCGATGAAAATGGTGCCGATAATGCCCACGGTGTGTTCTCCGAATAGGTAAGTAAGCCAGGGCTGAAAAACCGTGGCATTGCGCTATCAGATAGATCGGAGCTGCGGAGGTTCCATCAAAAGTCTCTGGCGCCGGGCAGGGCCGGCGCCAGACAACGTCAGGCCTTGCTGATCAACGCCTCGACGGCGGCGATCTGCTGGTCCAGGGTGGCACGATCCGCGCAGCGCAGGGTGGCGTGGCCAACCTTGCGGCCGACCTTGAAGGCCTTGCCATAGTGGTGCAGGTGGCAATCGTCGATGGCGATGACCTCGGCCACTGGCGGCACTGTGCCGATGAAGTTGAGCATGGCGCTCTCGCCGACCGTGGCAGTCGAGCCCAGTGGCAAACCGGCGACGGCGCGCAGGTGATTCTCGAACTGGCTGCACTCGGCGCCTTCGATGGTCCAGTGCCCGGAGTTGTGCACCCGCGGAGCGATTTCGTTGGCTTTCAGGCCGCCATCGACCTCGAAGAACTCGAAGGCCAGCACGCCGACGTAATCGAGTTTGCTCAGCACGCGGCTGACGTAGTCTTCGGCCAGCGCCTGCAGCGGATGGTTGTTGCTGGCGATAGACAGGGCCAGCACGCCGCTGTCGTGGCGGTTGTGCACCAGCGGGTAGAAGCGCGTTTCGCCATCGCGACCGCGTACCGCGACCAGCGACACTTCACCGGTAAACGGCACGAAACCTTCGAGGATGCAGGGCACGCTGCCCAGTTCGGCAAAGGCGCCGCTCACGTCGTGCGCCTGGCGCAGAACCTTTTGCCCCTTGCCGTCGTAGCCCAGGGTGCGGGTCTTGAGTACCGCCGGCAGACCGATAACGGCGGCAGCGGCATCCAGGTCGGCCTGGGACTGGATATCGGCGAACGCCGGCGTCGGGATGTCGAGATCCTTGAACATCGACTTCTCGAACCAGCGGTCGCGGGCAATACGCAAGGCCTCGGCGCACGGGTAGACCGGCACGAACTGGGAGAGGAAAGCCACGGTCTCGGCCGGTACGCTCTCGAACTCGAAGGTCACCAGATCGACTTCGTCGGCCAGTTGGCGCAGGTGATCCTGATCGCCATAGTCGGCCCGGATATGCTCGCCGAGCGCCTGGGCGCAGGCATCCGGAGCCGGATCGAGAAAGGCGAAGTTCATTCCCAGCGGGGTGCCCGCCAAGGCCAGCATGCGACCCAGTTGGCCGCCACCGATTACACCGATTTTCATGCATCTACCTCTTTCAATGCCGCCCGCGCCCCAAGGGAGCGGGCGTGCCCGCGAAGCGTTTACCCGGCCCACGATTGCGCTCAGCCGTCAGGCCTGACGCGGGTCCGGATTCTCCAGCACGGTATCGGTCTGTTCCTGGCGGAACTGCTTGAGCGCCGCATGGAACTTCGGGTGCTGGTGACCGAGGATGCTCGCCGCCAACAAGGCCGCGTTAACGGCTCCAGCCTTGCCGATGGCGAGGGTGGCGACCGGAATACCCGCAGGCATCTGCACGATCGACAGCAGCGAATCGACGCCCGAGAGCATCGCCGACTGCACCGGCACGCCGAGCACAGGCAGGTGGGTCTTGGCCGCACACATACCCGGCAGGTGCGCCGCGCCGCCGGCACCGGCGATGATCACCTGGATGCCACGGCTGTCAGCCTGTTCGGCGTACTGGAACAGCAGGTCCGGGGTGCGGTGGGCGGAGACCACCTTGACCTCATAAGGGATGCCAAGCTTGTCCAGCATCTCTGCGGTGTGGCTAAGGGTGGACCAATCGGACTTGGAGCCCATGATCACGCCAACCAGTGCGCTCATCAAAGTGCCTCTTCTATCGGGCGCCTCGCGGCGCAGCAAAAGTGTGCGTCGCGGTGGCGGCGCGTCAAAAACCAACAAGCCACGCGGGATGACCGGCGTGGCTTGCGTGCTAAAAAGGCCGCGAAGTATACCGTAAAGCCAGGCTTGGCGAGCAGCCACTGCAACCGTTTGTCCAGAGTTAGCCGGCACACGCCAAGACAGTGCCTTTAAACAACACCGGCAATCCTCCCCGGCGCGCTGCAGGAGATCCCCTGTTGCGTAGCAAACCGGCTACTAATCGCCCTTGCTGGCCTGAGGGCACCTGCAATGGGGCGGCTGGACGGCGCTTTGTTTTGGCTGCGAAGCGTTGGCTGTGCAGCGAAGAATTCGCAGCCAAGGCCGTACCTGAAAAGGCCCGCACCTGCTTGATTTATAGTTATAAAACAACGGCTTATTTTTTATGAACACAAACCAGTCCCGCGCTGATTTGTACCGCGCCGTGGTCTGGAGGTAATCCGCAGTCCGGTGCTGTGGTTGCCGTTTAATCCCCGGATTACCACCGGCTGCGGCCTGCCTTTCGGCTCAGTCTCGCAAAAGCTGCGGCATGCTTCTTGCCTTGTTTCAATGACCTGAACATCGTGGATACCGTCGATGCTGCACGCCAATCTGACTACCCTGCATGTGGTCTCGCTGATTCTCGAGCTGTTCGCCGAGCACCCCGAACAGCTCGATTCCTTGCTCGCCGGCAGTGGCATCCAGGCACGCGACCTGGCCAGCGCCGACAGCCGCATCACCCGTACCCAGGAGCTGCAGGTGTGCGCCAACGCCCTGGCCCTGCGCGCCGACCTTGGCCTGGTACTGGGCCAACGCCTGCATGTGTCGTCCTACGGCCTGCTCGGTTACGCCGCGTTGTCGAGTGCCACCTTTGGTGACGCCTGGCGCCTGCTACTGCAGTATCCGGCGCTGCTCGGCACCTATTTCAAACTGGACCTGAGCGTCGAAGGCGAACTGGCGTGGGTCAGCGCCAGCGAGTACCGGCATGCCCCCGCGCTGGAACAGTTCAATGTGGAAATGTGCCTGGCCTCGCTCAGGCTGATCGGAAGCGAACTGCTCGGCCAGTCGTTGACGCTGGCTGCGGCGCAGTTCAGCTATGCGCGCCCGGCCTACGCCGAACACTACGCGGCAAGTTTCGCCTGTGCGCTGCAATTCGGCGCCGCGCGCAATGCCTTTGCCTTCCCCGCCGAGTGGCTGCAACGGCGCCTACCGCTGGCCGACCCGGTCACCTGCCAGGAAGTTCTGGCCCGCTGCCGCAAGCAGAATACCGAGTTCACCACCCGCCAGGCCTGGCTGCAGCGCGTGCGCGCGGAGCTGGCCAATCACCTGGCCGAGCCGCCGGGGCTGGGGGCACTGGCGCAACAGATGCACTGCTCACCGCGCACCCTGCGCCGCCACCTGCAGGAGCTGGGCACGCAATACCAGGAACTGCTCGACGAGCTGCGCTTCGAGCGGGCCAAGACCCTGCTCGGCCAGCAAGACTGGTCGATCTGCCGCATCGCCGAGGAACTCGGCTTCAGCGAGAGCGCCAGCTTCCGCCATGCCTTCCAGCGCTGGAGCGGGGTGGCGCCGAGTCGTTTTCGCACCTGACCATCCAGGCCCTCGTAGGGTGCGCCGTGCGCACCAGCCCTTTGCGCGCCTAACCCTGGTGCGCACGGCGCACCCTACGATATGAGCGCTGCGGCCAGGCAATTTGGCCACTTCGATCCCCTATTGGCCATTACCAGCGTATGCCCGCCGGCCGGCACGGCGAACAATGGTGAGCAGAACAACAAGCCTGGGAGCCTGCCAATGCTGACTTTTTACAGCGACGACCATCACCTGCACCACGGTAACTGTGAGTTGATCGACGGCCAGTTGCAGCCCTGTTTCGAGAAACCGCAGCGCGCCGACCACATCCTCGCGCGGGTCAAGGATCGTCAGCTCGGCGAAGTACGCGCGCCCAAGGACTTTGGCCGCGCGCCGATCGAACGTATCCACAGCGCCGCCTACCTGGACTTCTTCCAGGGCGCCTGGCCACGCTGGCAGGCCCAGGGCGGTCAGGGTGATCTGCTGCCCTATACCTGGCCGGCGCGCACCCTGCGCCAGCAGTTGCCGGCAAGCCTGCACGGCCAGCTCGGCTACTACAGCTTCGACGCTGGCGCGCCAATCACCGCCGGCACCTGGCAGGCGGCTTACAGCGCGGCGCAAGTAGCGCTCAGCGCCCAGGCGCAAATAACCCAGGGCGCCCACAGCGCCTTCGCCCTGTGCCGCCCGCCCGGTCACCATGCCGCCGGCGACGTGATGGGCGGCTACTGCTACCTGAACAACGCCGCTATTGCCGCCCAGGCCTTCATCGACCAGGGCCGGGCCAAGGTGGCCATTCTCGACGTCGACTACCACCACGGTAACGGCACCCAGGACATCTTCTATCAGCGCAATGATGTGTTGTTCGCCTCGATCCATGGCGACCCGACGGCGGAGTTTCCGTTCTTCCTCGGTTATGCCGATGAACGCGGCGCGGGTGTCGGCGAAGGCTGTAATTTCAACTACCCACTGCCGGCCGGCAGTGGCTGGGCAACCTGGGCCGCAGCGCTGGAACAGGCCTGCCAGCGCATCAGCGACTACGGCGCCGAGGTGCTGGTGGTGTCGCTCGGTGTGGACACCTTCAAGGATGACCCGATCTCCCAGTTCAAGCTCGACAGCCCGGATTACCTGCGCATGGGCCAGCGCATCGCCGCCCTCGGCCTGCCGACCCTGTTCGTCATGGAAGGCGGCTATGCGGTGGAGGCCATCGGCGTCAACGCGGTGAATGTGCTGGAAGGTTTCGAAGCGAACAATTCGTAAGGTAGATCCCACGCTCCCAGCGCGGCGACAGAACCACAAGAAGATTGGAGTGACCTCAATGAACAGACTCACCCAGCTATTCGGCGCCACCCTGCTCACTGGCGCCTTTTGCGCCGCGAGCCTCACCGCCGCGACAGCCCAGGCCGAGCAGCGCCAGCTGCGCGTGTATAACTGGGCCGACTACATGCTGCCGTCGGTACCCAAGGAATTTCAGCAGAAGTCCGGGATCACGCTGACCTGGGACGTGTTCGACACCAATGAATCGCTGGAGGCCAAGCTGCTCACCGGCAACTCCGGCTATGACCTGGTAGTACCGAGCAACACCTTCCTCGACACCCAGATCAAGGCCGGGGTGTTCCAGAAGCTGGACAAGAGCAAGCTGCCCAACTGGCAACACCTGGACCCTGGCCTGCTCGAACTGATGACCACCAATGACCCCGGCAACCAGTACGCCGCACCCTATATGTACGGCACGGTGCTGATCGGCTTCAACCCGGACAAGGTCAAGGCGGCCCTCGGAGCCGATGCCCCGGTGGACAGCTGGGACCTGATCTTCAAAGAGGAGAACATCAGCAAACTCAAGCAGTGCGGCGTGGCCATGCTCGACTCGCCGGGCGACATCCTGCCGATCGCCTTGCACTACCTGGGCCTGGACCCCAACAGCAGCAAGACCGAGGACTACGACAAGGCCAGCGCGCTGATGCTGAAGATCCGTCCGCACATCGCCTATTTCCACTCGGCCAAGTACATGACCGACATCGCCAACGGCGACATCTGCGTGGCTATCGGCTACTCGGGCAGCTTCTACCAATTCGCCAACCGCGCCAAAGAAGCCGGCAACGGCGTGGTGGTCGACTGGCGCCTCCCGAAAGAGGGCGCGCCGCTGTGGTACGACTCCTTCGCCATCCCGGCCAGCGCCAGGAACGTCGACGAAGCGCATGAGTTCCTCAACAACCTGCTCGACCCGCAAGTGGTCGCACCGATCAGCGATTTTCTCGGCTACCCCAACCCGAACAAGGACGCCATGCCGCTGGTGGGCGCGGAAATCCGCGACAACCCCAACCTGACCCCAACCGCCGACGCGCAGAAAACCCTCTACGTGCTGCAACCGCTGCCGCAGCGCGCCGAACGTATCCGCACCCGGGCCTGGACCAAGATCAAATCGGGCACCTGAGGACACGCCGAACGCCTATTTCGCAGGAGGGATCGCCCCGTCTTCGACGAAGCGCTGTCGCGCAGCAAACTGTGTAGGAGCCAGGGGGACGCCTAGTCCTTGCTGCGGTTCGGCGCTCCGACGATGCTTTTGATCTGCAAAGATCGCCAGCAAGCTGGCTCCTACAGGGGGTCATGTTCCGATTTAATTTCCACATATAAAACAACGGGTTATTTCTTGCTTGATAAGAGCGGGCCGTGGCCCTCGCGCCTACACTCAGCGGCCCACCTCGCCGCTTTCCAGCTTGCGCCAGAGCAGGCGCACCGCCGCCTTGCGCACCAGCGCGCAGCGGTGCAGGCGGATTTCCAGCGGTACTTGCCACTGTTCGCCGCCACACACCGCCAGCTCACCGCGGGCCAGTTCGGCGGTGACCGACAGGCGCGGCACCCAGGCTACGCCCATACCCTGCAGGGCCATGCTTTTCAGGCTGTCGGCCATCGCCGTTTCGTACACCGTGGTCGAACGCAGCGCGCGCTGGCGCAGCAGCAGGTTGACCGAGCGCCCGAGAAAGGCCCCGGCGCTGTAGGCCAGCAGCGGCACGCTCTGCCCGCTGTCGAGGTCGAACAGCGGCGCACCGTTCTCACCCACCCCGCACACCGGCAGCATTTCGGTGCGGCCCAGGTGCAGCGAGGGGAAGATTTCCGGGTCCATCTGCAACGCGGCATCCGGGTCGTAATAGGCAAGGATCAGGTCGCAGCCGCCTTCGCGCAGCGAGTGCACCGCCTCACCGACGTTGGTTGCCACCAACCGGGTATTCAGTGGCAAGCCTTCACGGCGCAGGCGGGCGATCCATTCGGGGAAGAAGCCCAGGGTCAGCGAATGCGCGGCGGCGATCTGCAACACTTCGCCCTGCTTGCCTTCCAGGTTGTGCAGGTGACGCACAACGTCACCCAGTTGCTCGACCAGACTCCGTGCTGTGACCAGAAACAGCTGGCCGGGCTCGGTCAGCTCGACCGGCGTGCAGGCGCGGTTGACCAGGGTCAGGCCGAGCATGTTTTCCAGCGCCTTGATCCGCCGACTGAAGGCTGGCTGGGTGACGAAGCGCTTTTGCGCCGCCTGGGAGAAGCTGCGGGTGGCGGCCAGGGCGACGAAGTCTTCCAGCCATTTGGTTTCCAGATTCATCAGACATCCCTTGCGATTTCGCTGCGGTGCATCCAGGGCGCATAACTGCGTAGGGTGGATCGGGCCGCGTAGATGACGCTCTTTTTCATCCCCCGTTCACCCCGGCCATGGTGGATGGATAACGCGTCATCCACCCTATATCTACGCTCGCCGATAATTCGGCGTCACACCGACATTATGCCGATTGTGCATGACCCAGCGTTTAACAGCATTGGCCAGTGTCCGGCCAGGAGCCCTAACCTACGGGGCATCGCGGCATAGGCCGCATTTCCAGAGATAGTACTCATCATGTCCGCTGCCGCATCATTTCGCGTCGAAAAAGATCTGCTTGGCTCCCTCGACGTACCGGCCGAAGCCTATTACGGCATCCAGACCCTGCGTGCCGTGCATAACTTTCGCCTGTCCGGCGTGCCGCTGGCGCACTACCCCAAGTTCGTCACTGCGCTGGCCATGGTCAAGCAGGCCGCCGCCGATGCCAACCGCGAACTGGGCCACCTCAGCGCGGCCAAGCACGCGGCGATTAGCGAAGCCTGTGCCCGCATTATCCGCGGCGACTTCCACGAGCAGTTCGTGGTCGACATGATCCAGGGTGGCGCCGGCACCTCGACCAACATGAACGCCAACGAGGTGATCGCCAACATCGCCCTGGAGGCCATGGGTCACGCCAAAGGCGAGTACCAGTATCTGCACCCTAACAACGACGTGAACATGGCGCAGTCGACCAACGATGCCTACCCGACCGCCATCCGCCTCGGCCTGCTGCTCGGCCACGACAGCCTGCTGGCCAGCCTCGACAGCCTGATCCAGGCCTTCGCCGGCAAGGGTGAAGAGTTCGCCCACGTGCTGAAGATGGGCCGCACCCAGTTGCAGGACGCCGTGCCCATGACCCTCGGCCAGGAATTCCGCGCCTTCTCCAATACCCTCGGCGAAGACCTGGCGCGCCTGCGCAGCCTGGCGCCGGAACTGCTTACCGAGGTCAACCTGGGCGGCACCGCGATCGGCACCGGGATCAACGCCGACCCGCGCTACCAGCAGCTCGCCGTTGACCGCCTGGCGCTGATCAGTGGCCAGCCGCTGGTGCCGGCCGCCGACCTGATCGAAGCCACCTCGGACATGGGCGCCTTCGTGCTGTTCTCCGGCATGCTCAAGCGCACCGCAGTCAAACTGTCGAAGATCTGCAACGACTTGCGCCTGCTCTCCAGCGGCCCGCGTACCGGGATCAACGAGATCAACCTGCCGGCGCGCCAGCCGGGCAGCTCGATCATGCCCGGCAAGGTCAACCCGGTAATCCCGGAAGCGGTCAATCAGGTGGCCTTCGAGATCATCGGCAACGACCTGGCCCTGACCATCGCCGCCGAGGGCGGCCAGTTGCAGCTCAACGTCATGGAGCCGCTGATCGCCTACAAGATCTTCGACTCGATCCGCCTGCTGCAGCGCGCCATGGACATGCTGCGCGAGCATTGCATCGTCGGCATCACCGCCAACGAGGCGCATTGCCGGGCGCTGATGGAAAACTCCATCGGTCTGATCACCGCGCTCAACCCCTACATCGGCTACGAAAACGCCACCCGCATCGCCAAAGTAGCGCTGGAAAGTGGCCGCGGCGTATTGGAGTTGGTGCGCGAAGAAAAGCTACTGGACGACGCCACCCTGGCCGACATCCTGCGCCCGGAAAACATGATCGCGCCGCGCCTGGTGCCGCTCAAAGCCTGAGGCGCGCCCACGTGCCTGAAACGGCGCTCGGTCCGCCGAGCGCCACCCATCAGACCGCACAGACGGTCAGCCTAATAACAACAACAGACGGTAGAACGCATGAACCCGACCGCCCCATGGCGCCTCTGGGCGCGCCTACCCCTCTGGCAGCAAATCCTCATCGGTCTGACCCTCGGGGTTATCACCGGCATCGTATTCAAGCAAGACGTCCTGGTCCTGGCACCCATCGCCGCGCTGTTTCTCAATGCGATCAAGATGCTCATCGTGCCGCTGGTGTTTGCCTCCCTGGTGGCCGGCAGGGCAGCGCCAAACTCGGCCGTATCCGTGTCAAGACCATCGCCATCTACCTGGTCACCACCGCCTTCGCGATGAGCATCGGCCTGCTCTTTGGCGCCCTGTTCACGCCCGGCGAGGGCATGCACATGGTCGCCAGCGCGACCACTGAAGCCAAGCAGGCGCCTTCACTGATCAGCATCCTGGTCGGCCAGCCGCCCAGGCCGCGGCTAACAGCCTACGGATTACGGATTACGGACCGTAGGGTGCGCCGTGCGCACCACCATGGGATACAGCGTGAACAGCCCGTCACCCTCGCCGCCGCGCTAAATCTGCCAAGCCCTGCGTAACGCCTGCAGCGCCTCGCCAATCTGTGCCTCGGGCACCGCCGCAAAGCCCAGCACCAGCCCGGCGCGCTGATCCTCGGGCGTGCTGCTGTCGGGCAGCCAGTAGCTACTGAGCGCACTTATCTCCACGCCAACCCCTGCAGCGGCGCTGATTAGCTCGCGCTCGCGGGCCAGGCTGTTCACCCGCACGCACAGGTGCAATCCCGCCTCCACCACCGGCAGCGGCGCGCAGCCCGGCACCGACTCAGGCCAACCGGCCAGTAGCGCATCGCGACGGCTGCGGGCGGCCGTGCGCATACGGCGAATATGCCGCTGGAAGTGGCCGGCGGCGATAAATTCGGCCATCACCGCCTGGGTGCCGATTTCCGAATGGCGCATATCCAGGGCGCGGCGGCGGGCGAAGGCCTCGGCCAAGGCCGGCGGCAAGACCAGATAGCCCAGGCGCAACGCCGGAAAAGTGATCTTGCAGAAGGTGCCAACGTAGAGCACCCGGCCCTGGCGGTCGAGTGCCGCCAAGGGTGCCAACGGCGTGCCGCTGTAGCGGTACTCGCCGTCGTAATCGTCCTCGATAATCAGGCCGTCAGTGCGCTCGGCCCATTCCAGCAATTGCAGGCGTCGCGCCAGCGACAGGGTGACGCCGCTCGGGTACTGGTGCGAAGGCGTGACATAGACCAGCCGACAGCCCTCGATCCGATCCAGCGCAGCGGTATCCAGGCCTTCGTCATCCACCGCCACCCCACACAGCTGCGCCCCGCCAATCGCCAGGGCATGGCCGGCGGCGCGGTAGCCGGGGTTCTCCACGGCCACCCGCGCGCCAGGGGTGACCAGCAGTTGCGCGCACAGACTGATGGCCTGCTGCGCGCCGTTGGTGACCACGACCTGCGCCGGGTCGCAATGCAGACCACGGCTGTTGCGCAGGTAGGCGGCGATCAGCTCGCGCAATTGCAGGTCGCCGGCCGGGTCGCCATAACCCAGGCGCGCCAGTGATGGTTTGCGCCAGAAGCGCGCGGACAGGCGCGCCCAGGTCTCGAAAGGAAACAGATCGAAGGCCGGTACGCCGACGCGAAACGCCCGTGGCGCGCCGCTCAGGGGCGGGTTCAGATGATGGTTCTGCAACAGTTGCAAGGCGGCACTCTGCGGGGCATCGCTCGGCTGCGCCTGGGGCGCTGGCGTCGGCCGCGTCGCCGCGCTTAACTCAGCCACATAGGTGCCGGCGCCGATGCGCCCCTCGATATAGCCTTCGGCATACAACTGATCGAAGGCGCGGGTCACGGTGTTGCGCGAGATACCCAGCTGGTTCGCCAGATCGCGGCTGGCCGGCAGCCGCGTGCGCCGCTGCAGACGGCCATCGAGGATGCGTTCGCGCAGCGCCTGATACAGCTGGCGCGCCAGGCCCTGCTGGGCATCAAGGCGGATGCCGGACAGGTCGACCGATAGCGGCGCAGCAGACGGAATGACCATACAGATTGGCTCCCTAAAAATCGCAGAAAGTGGATCTTACAACAGACCAATATCCTGCCTAGCATGGCTCCATCAGCTCAGGAGCCCGCCCATGTACACGCCTGCCGCCTTTCGCCAAGACGACCTCGCCACGCTGCAGCAACAGATGCGCGCCACGCGCCTGCCCTCGCTGGTCAGCCACGGTAAGCAGGGCTTGCTCGCCAGCCATCTGCCGCTGCTACTCGATGCCGACGAAGGGCCTTATGGCACGCTCTATGGCCACTTCGCCCGGGCCAACCCGCAATGGCGTGATTTGGCGGACGGCAACCCGGCGCTGGTGATCTTTCAGGGTGCCGAGGCTTATATCAGTCCGTCCTGGTACGCCGCCAAGGCCGAGCACGGCAAGGTGGTGCCGACTTGGAACTACATCAGCGTGCAGGCCCACGGCTGCGCCGAGGTGTTCGATGACGCCGAGCGCCTGCTGCAACTGGTCAGCCGCCTCAGCGCGCTACACGAAGCCGAGCGCCCACAGCCCTGGGCGGTCAGCGATGCACCGCGTGAGTACATCGACAGCATGCTGCGCGCCATCGTCGGCTTCGCCCTGCCCATCGAACGCCTGGAAGGCAAATGGAAGCTCGGGCAGAACCGCAGCCAGGCCGACCAGACCGGCGTGCGCGAAGGCCTGGGCGCCAGCGGCGACCCACGCGACCGCGAACTGGCCGCGTACTCGGCGTGCAAAACACGTTAAAGGCCATGCCCCGATAGCCTGTTGCGCTCAGCTTCGCCACTGCGCGTGAGCAGGTCTGGAACTGTAGGGTGCGAGACTCGCAAATAGCGCTTTGGCCTACGGCCCCTGCGCCGGCTGAACACCAACCTACATGATGCGCTCAGCCGTCTACTCGATCTCGAACAGGCCATCGCGAATATGCGCACCGGCCAGACGCTGGCGGATGTCGGGATCGATGCGCGGATCGTCCGGGTCGTAGAGCATCACCTGGCGGTAGGCGTTGACCCGGTTGATCTCCGCGCCTAGGTATTCCCAGACCACCCGGGTGCAGGCCGGGGTGCGCAGATCGCCGCTGGAGACCCCGGTTTTCAGGCCGTTGAGGCGGGTGATGCGGCTTTTGAAGCTGGGGATGAGGATGGTCTGAGTCATCTCGTTGCCAGTCAGCGACTCGTAGTCGATCAAAAACAGCCGGTCCTGCAGGTAGAACGCCGCGCCCAGGTAGCGACAGCGCACCCAGTCTTCGGCCTTGCCACTGTCGGCGCGCGACGGTTCCTGGCGCTCCTGGCGCTCGAACAGGTAGCTGCCGCGCTCCTCGCGCACATGCACCAGCGACAGCAGGATCTGCCCCGGCACCGACATGCAGTTGGCGTACTCGAAGTAATACCCGCAATAGCGCGACAGGCTGCTGGCGAACTCGCGCAGCGGCTGCAGTAACTCCAGCAGTGGATCGCCGCCCACTTGCTGCTCCAGACCACTGCCGCGCGCGCCAATCAGGTGGGCGAATTGCTCACCCGGCAGGCTCAGCTCGTAGGCCTCGACCCCGAAGAAATCGCAGATACGCTTGAGGTTGTGCGCCGTCGGGCGGCTCTGGCCACTGAGGTATTTGTTGAACTGCGCGCGATTGATCGCCAGCTTGCGGCACACCTCGGCAATCGAGCGGTAGTGGCTGCACAGCAGCTTGAGGTTGGGCCCCAGAAAATCCGACATGGTGCAGTTCCTAACGGCTATGGCGCGAGCGGCGCGATTGTAGCATCAACTCGCGCCACATCGCCGCCACCTGCGAAATTGCATGGAGAGCGCGTCTGGCCAACCATTCCCGGGCCACGTGCTGACGTTGAATTTTCCCCAAACAACAAGAGAGAGACCCTCCCGCCATGCTCGATATTCTCAACGACCTGATCTGGAGCAAGCTGCTGATCGTGATGCTGATCGGCCTTGGGCTGTACTTCACCATCGCCTCGCGCTGCGTCCAGTTCCGCTATTTCGGCAGCATGTTTCGCATCTTCAGCGAAGCCTTCAAACACCGTCCGGGTCAGCTCAGCTCGTTCCAGGCGCTGATGCTCAGCGTCGCCGGCCGCGTCGGCGCCGGCAACATCGCCGGGGTTTCCGTCGCCATCATGCTCGGCGGCCCGGGCGCGGTGTTCTGGATGTGGATGGTCGCGCTGGTCGGCATGGCCACCAGCTATTTCGAGTGCTCGCTGGCCCAGCTGTACAAGCGCCGCGAAGCCGATGGCAGCTACCGTGGCGGCCCGGCGTTCTATATCCAGCATGGCCTCGGTCAGCGCTGGCTGGGCATCGTCGTCTCGATCCTGCTGCTGGTGACCTTCGGCTTCGGCTTCAATGCCGTGCAGTCCTACACCGTGGCCAACTCGATGCATGACACCTTCGGCCTGCCGACCTATATCAGCGGCATCATCCTGATGGCAGTGATCGGCCTGATCATCTTCGGCGGCATCAAGCGCATCGCCAAGTTCGCCGAAGTGCTGGTGCCGGTGATGGCCTTCTCCTACATCGCCATGGCCCTGGTGGTGATCGGCCTGAACATCGAGGCCGTCCCCGCCACCCTGGCGCTGATCGTCAAGAGCGCCTTCGGCCTGGAGCCAGCCTTCGCCGGCGGCATAGGCGCGGCCATCATCATGGGCGTCAAGCGCGGCCTGTTCTCCAACGAAGCCGGTCTGGGCAGCGCGCCCAACGTCGCCGCCGTGGCCGAGGTCAAGCACCCGGTTGCCCAGGGCATCGTGCAATCGCTCAGCGTGTTTATCGACACCATGATCCTGTGCAGCTGCACCGCGCTGATCATCCTGCTCTCCGGCGTCTACCAGCCGGGCATGGAAGTGTCCGGGGTGATCCTGACCCAGACTGCCATGGCCAGCGTGGTCGGTGAGTGGGGCCGGGTATTCATCAGCGTCGCCCTGCTGCTGTTCGTCTTCACCACCCTGATCTACAACTACTACCTCGGCGAGAATGCCCTGGGCTTCTTCAGCGACAAGCGCTGGCTGGTGCAGGCCTACCGCGTGCTGGTGGTCCTGCTGGTACTCTGGGGTTCGGTACAAGACCTGGGTACGGTATTCGCCTTCGCCGACGTGACCATGGGCCTGCTGGCCATCGCCAACCTGATTGCCCTGGCCCTGCTGTTCAAGGTCGGCCTGCGTCTGATGCGCGACTACGACAAGCAGATCAAGGCGGGTGTAGAGTCGCCGGTCTTCGATCCGAAAGACTTCGCCGATCTGGATCTCGATCCAAAGGCCTGGCCTGCCCAGCAGTCGGCACCCGCGCCGCACACCCTGAGTGGCGACATCGGCCACAGCGTGCACCAGCGTTGAACCGCTAACAACGTGATACACAGGGGGCCATGGCCCCCTGTTTTTTTATCTGGACGCCAGTGATCATGCTCCCGCTTACAGGGCGGCTGCACGACGGTACTCGATATGTTCACAACCTCTGAGGAGAGCCGTCATGGCTATAACAAAACTCCTGGTGCTCTACACCGGCGGCACCATTGGCATGCAAATGAGCGCGGATGGCCTGGCGCCCGCTGCAGGCTTCGAGGCGCGACTGCGTGCCCAGCAAGCGCAAGAGCAGCAACAGCTGCCAACATGGCTGTTCCGCGAACTGCTGCCACCGATCGACAGCGCCAACATGAGCCAGGCCAACTGGCTGGCGATGGTTGCGGCGATCCGCGCCGGCATCGAGCAGGACGGCTGCGATGCTGTGCTGGTACTGCACGGCACCGACACCCTGGCCTACAGCGCCGCGGCGCTGAGCTTCCTGCTGCTCGGCCTGGCGGTGCCAGTACTGCTGACCGGTTCGATGCAGCCGGCCGGCGTGCCCGGTAGCGATGCCTGGGCTAATCTATTCGGCGCCATGCGGGCGCTGCAGCAGGGTGTTGCGCCCGGCGTACAGCTGTACTTCAACGGCAAGCTGATGCATGGCGCGCGGGTCAGCAAGCTGGCCAGCGCCACTTTCGGTGCCTTCGCCGAGCTGCCGCGCCAGCGCCAGAGCCTTCGCGCCGAGCGTATTCCCGCCAGTCTCGATTACCGCCAACCGCGCCAGCCGGTGAACCTCGCCGTGTTGCCGTTCTTCCCCGGAATCCAGGCGGCGCAGGTCAGCGCCCTGCTCGACAGCGGCCTACGCGGGCTGCTGCTGGAGTGCTACGGCAGCGGCACCGGGCCATCGGATGACGCTGCGCTAATGGCCACACTGAAGACAGCCCATGAGCGCGGCGTGGTGCTGGCGGCGATCAGCCAGTGTGCCCATGGTCATGTCGAATTTGGCGTCTATGCGGCGGGCAGCAAGCTGGCCAGCGCCGGTTTGGTCTCGGCCGGCGGCATGACCCGCGAGGCCGCCCTTGGCAAATTGTTCGCCCTGCTCGGCGCCGGCCTGAGCCAGGCCGAGGTGGAGCACTGGTTTGCCCTGGATCTGTGTGGCGAGCGCGCCGACTAGCAGGCTTACTGCCCCGCCAGCCAGTCGCGGTCGGTCAGGAAATACTCGCTCAGGCGGGCTTCTTCGCTGCCTGCTTCGGCCTTCCAGTCATAGCCCCAGCGAACATGCGGCGGCAACGACATGAGGATCGACTCGGTGCGCCCACCGGACTGCAGACCGAACAGGGTGCCGCGGTCGTAGACCAGGTTGAACTCGACGTAACGACCACGGCGGAAGGCCTGGAACTCGCGCTCACGCTCACCGTAGGGGGTCAGCTTGCGGCGCTGCACGATGGGCAGGTAGGCCGCCAGGTAGGCATCGCCGATGGCGCGCATAAAGGCGAAGCTGGTGTCGAAGTCCCACTGGTTGAGGTCATCGAAAAACAGGCCGCCAATCCCGCGTGGCTCGCCGCGGTGCTTGATCTGGAAGTAGCGGTCGCACCATTCCTTGAAGCGCGGGTAGACGTCGGCTCCGAAGGGCGCGCAGGCCTCGAAGGCAACCTGGTGCCAGTGCACGCAGTCTTCTTGATTGGCGTAATAGGGCGTCAGGTCGAAGCCGCCACCGAACCACCAGACCGGCTCCTCGCCTTGCTTCTCGGCGCTGAAGAAGCGCACATTGGCATGCGAGGTGGGCACATAGGGGTTTTCCGGGTGGATCACCAGCGACACGCCGAGCGCCTCGAAACCGCGGCCGGCCAGCTCAGGCCGGTGGGCACTGGCTGATGGTGGCAGGCTGTCACCAAACACATGGGAGAAGTTGACCCCGCCCTTTTCGATCAGCGCGCCATTCTCGATCACCCGCGTGCGCCCGCCGCCGCCGGCGGGGCGCTGCCAGCTGTCCTCGAAGAACTCGGCAGCACCGTCCTCGGCTTGCAGGGCGGCGCAGATACGGTCTTGCAGGTCGAGCAGATAGGCCTTTACGGCCTCAGTACGGTCACTCACGGCGGCACCTTAAGAGCAGTCAGGCCAACTGAGGGGTTGCCCAGCCGGCGAAATCGGCGCCAAGCATAACATTTGCCCAGCCACCCTCGCAGTTGACGCCGCTCAAGCGAAACGATTGGATAGGCGCCCGCGACCCGCCCTCAAAGGCGACTTGATCGCCCCCCCTGCAACAAGGAGCCTTATATGGCCAAGCGTATTCAATTCAGCAGCCACGGCGGCCCCGATGTCCTCGAGTACCGCGACTACCAGCCAGCAGCACCCGGCCCGGATGAGGTCCGTGTGCTCAATCAGGCAATCGGCCTGAACTTCATCGACACCTACTTTCGCAGCGGCCTGTATCCGCCACCGGCCCTGCCCTCGAGCCTGGGCAACGAAGGCGCGGGTATCGTCGAAGCCGTCGGTTCGCAGGTCAGTCAATACCAGGTCGGCGACCGCGTGGCCTATGCCACCGCCCCGCTGGGTGCCTACAGCGAACTGCACGTGCTGCCAGCCAGCAAGCTGGTCAAGCTGCCGGACGCGATCAGCTTCGAGCAGGCTGCCGCGGTGATGCTCAAGGGCCTGACCGTGCAGTACCTGTTGCGCCAGGTATTCGTGCTCAAGGGCGGCGAAACCATCCTGTTCCATGCCGCCGCCGGTGGCGTCGGCTCCTTCGCCTGCCAGTGGGCCAAGGCGCTAGGGGTGCAATTGATCGGCACCGTCAGCTCGCCGGAGAAAGCCGCGCAGGCCACTGAGCAGGGCGCCTGGGCGACCATCGACTACAGCCACGAAGACGTGGTCCAGCGCGTGCTGGAGCTGACCGATGGCCGCAAGTGCCCGGTGGTGTATGACGGCGTCGGCAAGGACACCTGGGAAATCTCCCTCGACTGCGTGGCCCCACGCGGCCTGCTGGTCAGCTTCGGCAACGCCTCGGGCGCGGTGACCGGGGTCAACCTGGGTATCCTCGCGCAGAAGGGCTCGCTGTTCGTCACCCGGCCGACATTGGCCGGCTACGCCGACACGCCCGAGCGCTTGCAGATGATGGCCGACGAGCTGTTCGGCATGATCGAGAGCGGCCAGCTCAAGGTCGATATCAGCAACCGCTATGCACTCAAGGACGCCGCCGCCGCGCAAGCCGCCCTGAGCGCCCGGCAGACCACCGGCTCGACCATTCTGCTGCCATAAGACGGCGCGCCCCCGCGTTAGCGTTACCCTACCGGGCGCGTGCGGCATAAAAATCGGCGGATTTACGCCCAGCACTCGATATAAACAAGCGTAAATCCGCCTATTGCTGATAGATACATGCAGGCAAAGCCCTCTAGAACGGGCCTTGCAACCCTTGGCACGGCATCTGCTATAGCTCTGGTACGCCAGGCGTGTGGTTTACGCTGGCGACTAATAAGAAAGACCAGAGGTGAGCCCATGAACTGCCGTACTTCCCCCCGCGAGCGCGCCTCGCCCAGCTTCGCTATGCCGCCTCTGACGTGCCAGGCCTCGGCCGGGTGCGGGCATTCGCCACTTTCGCCCAGCCTGATCAAACCCCAGACCTGCTCATCCGCTGCGGCGGCCGGGCATCGTCTACAGTAAAAAAACGCTGCATAAAGCCATAACAACGACGGAGATACTCCATGCGATTGACCAAGCGTTTCAGCCTGCTCGCTGCTGCCGCGGCCTTGACGGCCAGCACTGCCGCCTTTGCCGCACCGACCTTTATCAACATCCTCACTGGCGGCACCAGCGGGGTCTACTACCCGATCGGTGTGGGCCTGTCGCAGCTCTACAGCACCGGCATCGACGGCGCCAAGACCTCGGTGCAAGCAACCAAGGCCTCGGTGGAAAACCTCAACCTGCTGCAAAGCGGTCGCGGCGAACTGGCCCTGGCCCTGGGTGATTCGGTCGCCGATGCCTGGAATGGCGTGGAAGACGCCGGCTTCAAGGTACCGCTGAAGAAACTCCGTGCCATCGCCGGCACCTACCCGAACTACATCCAGATCGTTGCCAACAAGGAAGCCGGCATCAACACCCTGGCCGATCTCAAAGGCAAGCGCATCTCGGTCGGCGCGCCGAAGTCCGGCACCGAGCTGAATGCTCGCGCAATCTTCGCCGCGGCGGGTCTGAGCTACGAAGACATGGGCAAGGTCGAGTTCCTGCCGTACGCCGAGTCGGTCGAGCTGATCAAGAACCGTCAGCTGGATGCCACCCTGCAATCCTCGGGTCTGGGCATGGCGGCGATCCGCGATCTGGCCGCCACCCTGCCGATCAACTTTGTCGCCATTCCGGCCGAGGTCACCGCCCAGATCAACAACCCGGCCTACCTGCCAGCAGTCATTCCAGCCGGCACCTATGACGGTCAGGACAGCGACATCGCCACCGTGGCGATCAACAACATCCTGGTCAGCCATGACGGCGTGTCCGAGGAAATCGCCTACCAGATGACCAAGCTGATGTTCGACAACCTTGAGCGCCTGGGCAACGCCCATTCCGCAGCCAAGGACATCACCCTGGAAACCGCCGCGAAGGATCTGCCGATCCCGCTGCATCCGGGTGCCGAGCGCTTCTACAAGGAAGTCGGCGCCCTGTAAGCCATCCCTTGGGCCGGGGCCACGCCCCGACCCAACGGGTTTGAGGCGAAGTCCACGTTGGGCTTCGCTACGCTCAGCACCAACCTACATGTAGAGCCGCGAATAAAACCAGCGTACGCAGTACGGCAGGTTTTGTTGGCGACTCTTGCACCCTATCGACGTTGTAATGAGGGCATTGGCTCCATGACTGAACAAAACCACGGCCTTGCGGCAGGTCCAGGCGAATGGCCGAAAGCGCTGTTTTACGTGGCGCTGCTGTTCTCGATCTTCCAGATCACCACGGCGGCCTTTCATCCAGTGTCCAGCCAGATCCTGCGTGCGGTGCATGTCGGCTTTCTGCTGCTGGTGGTCTTTCTCAGCATCCCGCTGGTTGGCAAAAACAAGCCTTGGCAACCCCTGGCCTGGGTGCTGGGCCTGGTCGGCATGGGCACGGCAGCCTACCAATGGGTGTTCGAGGCGGACCTGATTCAGCGCTCGGGCGACCTGACCAGTGCCGACATGGTGGTCGGCCTGGTGTTGACGGTGCTGGTGTTCGAAGCCGCACGGCGGGTGATGGGCATCGCCCTGCCGCTGATCTGTGGGCTATTTCTGGCCTATGGCCTGCTCGGCCAATACCTGCCCGGTGACCTGGCGCATCGCGGTTATGACCTGGATCAGGTCGTCAACCAACTGGCCTTTGGCACTGAAGGTTTCTACGGCACCCCGACCTATGTGTCGGCCACCTATATCTTCCTGTTCATCCTGTTCGGCTCGTTTCTCGAGCAGGCAGGCATGATCAAACTGTTCACCGACTTTGCCATGGGCCTGTTCGGCCACAAGCTCGGTGGCCCGGCCAAGGTCTCGGTGGTGTCGTCGGCGTTGATGGGCACCATCACCGGCTCGGGCGTGGCCAACGTGGTCACCACCGGCCAGTTCACCATTCCGCTGATGAAGCGTTTCGGCTACAAGTCGGCATTTGCCGGCGGCGTCGAGGCGACGTCCTCCATGGGCAGTCAGATCATGCCGCCAATCATGGGCGCCGTGGCATTCATCATGGCCGAAACCATCAATGTGCCCTTCATCGAGGTGGCCAAGGCCGCCCTGATTCCGGCACTGCTGTACTTCGGCTCGGTGTTCTGGATGGTCCATCTGGAAGCCAAACGCTCCAACCTTAAAGGCTTGCCGAAAGACCAGTGCCCCAACCCCTGGGCGGCGGTGAAAGAGCGCTGGTACCTGCTGATCCCGCTGTTCATCCTCATCTACCTGCTGTTCTCCGGACGCACGCCGCTGTTTTCCGGGATGGTCGGCCTGGCGCTGACCGCCATTGTCATTCTCGGCTCGGCGATCATCCTGCGGGTATCTTCCAAGGTCATGCGCTTCGCCTTCTGGATCGCCCTGGGCGTGCTCTGCGCCGGCTTCTTCCAGCTCGGTATCGGCGTGGTGTTCGGCGTGGTCGGACTGCTAGTGGCGATCTGCTGGTTTATCAAGGGCGGTCGCGACACCCTGGTGATCTGCCTGCATGCGCTGGTCGAAGGCGCACGCCACGCAGTACCGGTAGGTATCGCCTGCGCCCTGGTCGGGGTGATCATCGGCGTGGTGTCACTGACCGGGGTGGCGTCGACCTTCGCCGGCTACATCCTCGCCATCGGCCAGGACAACCTGTTTCTTTCGCTGATCCTCACCATGCTCACGTGCCTGGTGCTGGGCATGGGCATTCCGACCATTCCCAACTACATCATCACCAGCTCGATTGCCGCACCGGCGCTGCTGGAGCTGGGCGTGCCGCTGATCGTCTCGCACATGTTCGTGTTCTATTTCGGCATCATGGCCGACCTCACCCCGCCGGTGGCCCTGGCCTGTTTCGCGGCGGCGCCAATCGCCAAGGAAACCGGGCTGAAGATCAGTCTGTGGGCAATACGTATCGCCATCGCCGGTTTCGTCGTCCCCTTCATGGCCGTGTATGAACCGGCGCTGATGCTGCAAGGCGATAGCCTGCTGGCCACCCTGTACGTAGTGTTCAAGGCCGCGGTGGCGATCGGTATCTGGGGCGCAATCTTCACCGGCTTCCTGCACAGCAAGATGGCCTGGTGGGAGCGGGCACTCGGCTTCGCGGCGGGCGCCAGCCTGATTCTGGCCACGCCAATGAGCGACGAGATCGGCTTCGCCCTGGCGGCGCTGTTCCTCGCTCAGCACTTCTGGCGTAGCCGACGTGCCCAGGCGACGCTGGCGTGATCGGATTGTGCATGGGCCTGGCCGGGGTGGTGTGGGCTGAGCTGCCCGTACCAGCCTTCACCCTAGCCTGGCAGCACACCATTGAGAAAGTACGCTGGGAAGAGGATTACCGCGTTACGCCAGAGGGCTTGTTACTCGGCGAGGCGCGGGTCAAAGGGTCTGGTGCCGGCATGGAAATCCCTGCCGATGCCGAACTGCGTGAGGGCAGCTGGCATTACCAACGCCAGCTAGCGCCCCTGCAACCGCTGCGCCTGGGGCGAACCCCCGAGGCAGGGGATTACCAACTGTGTTTCAACCAGCGTTGTCGTTCGATGAGCGACTGGCTCGGCCCGCCACAAGCGACCCAGCCGGCGTTGGAACTCTGGAGCTGTGAGCTGAGCTCCCCTGGATCCTCCGTGGATCCAGGCCAGGACAACGGTTAAGACCGCGTCCGCTCCCAAGGCCACAAGCCCTGGTCGTCGTAGAGGAGAACCCCCATTTGGCGCAGGCCGGTGGGGGTTTTGTTCTTTAAGGCTCGCGCGGATTCCTGCCGAGTCGGGTGTGCGGGGCCGCCTAGGCCGTGCGCACCAATATTTCGCAACCTGCACTGGTGCGCACGGCGCACCCTACGGGGCAACCCAGTCTTGGGGCAGAGCCTTGCTTATGGCATGGGGCTGGTTATCTTGACGCCCCTCGCGTGCCAGTCCTCGCCCGTGGGCTGTGCCCCCGCTTTTCGTGATTACAGAGCAGCAAGCCGATGACCTACACCACCTATTACCTGGACATGCAGCACCCCGAGCAGATCCGCGCCAAGCCGCTGCCAGCCGACCTGAGCGTGGTGGAATGCCAGCACAAGCAGTTCCAGCTCAATCGCTTTCTCTATCAACTGGTCGGCGAGCCTTGGCAGTGGACCGACAAGCTGAGCTGGAGCGATACGCAGTGGCGCGAGCTGATCGAACAGCCGGGGCACCGCACCTGGGTGGCCTATCACCAGGGTGCAATTGCCGGCTACTACGAGCTGCTGCGCGATACCGAGGGCGCGGTGGAGATTCTCTATTTCGGCCTGGCCGAGGCCTTCTTCGGTCAAGGTTTCGGCGGCCCGCTACTGACGCACGCCTTGCAATCGGCCTGGGCCTGGCCGGGCACCACCAGGGTCTGGGTGCACACCTGCAGCCTCGACCACCCCAGCGCCCTGGCCAATTACCAGGCCCGCGGCCTACAGGTCTATCGCGAAGACGTGACTGCGTAGGGTGCGCCGCGCGCACCGGGTTTTCAGCAAAGGCCGGCCTGCGTCGCCAACTCAATCTACGCTTGCAGGGTCGATAGCGAACCTATGGAGTCTTGCCATGCGCGTCTCAGTATTGAAAAGCCTGCCCCTGGCCCTGTGTCTGCTGCCCGCGCTGGCCGCGGCGCAGGAGATTCAGCCCGGCCTCTGGGAAATCAGCTCGAGCAATATGCAGGTCGATGGCCAGGCGCTGCCAGACATGCAACAAATGCTGGAGCAGATGAAGAACCTGCCGCCCGAGCAGCGTCAGATGATGGAGCAGATGCTGGCCCAACAGGGCGTGGAACTGGGCGACCAGGGCGTGCGCATCTGCATGAGCGAGGCGCAGATCAAGGCCCAGGACATTCCCCTGCAAGACCCCAAGTCCGGTTGTAGCCACGAGATCACCGAACGCAGCGCCACGCTGTGGAAGTTCCGCTTCAGTTGCCCGGATGGTCAGGGTGAGGGCGAGACGCGCTTCGTCAGCGACAAGGAATTCACCACCCAGGTGCAGGGCACCTATGGCGGCCAGAGCAGCAGCATGCAGAGCCATGCCCGTTGGCTTGCGGCCGACTGCGGCGGTTTGCAGGCGCGCTGATCGACAGTTCCTGGCCGTCGCCAGCCGAGACGTCAGCCGCCTGCTAGAGAATCGGCGAGATCAGCCGCGCCACGCGCATGCCGAGCTGTTGCAGGCGATGCAGGTTGTGGCGGTCGGCGCCTATGAGTTCGCGGCAGTTGCGCAGGTCTTCTTCGAGCATCTGCTCAACCTCGGCGGCAAAGCCGGCGTCGAAAGTCAGCAGGCTGATCTCGAAGTTCAGGCGGAACGAGCGATTGTCCAGATTGGCGCTGCCGATGACCACGACACTGCTGTCGATCAGCATGACCTTCTGGTGCAGGAAGCCCGGCTGGTAGCGGAACACCCGGACTCCGGCGCGCAATGCTTCGAAGGCATACAGGCTGGAGGCGGCGTAGACCACCCGGTGGTCGGGCCGCGCCGGCAGCAGGATGCGCACGTCGACGCCACGCAACACGGCCAGGCGCAGGGCGGCGAACAGCGCCTCGTCAGGGATGAAATAGGGGCTGGTGATCCACACCCGCTCACGGGCGCTGTTGATCGCTTCGACGAACAGCAGCGCGCAGGTTTCCTGCGGGTCGGCTGGGCCGCTGGCGATCACCTGGCAGAGCATGCCGTCGTCCGCATAGGCCTCGGGCAGCAGCAACGGCGGCAGTTGGTGGGTGGCCCAGAACCAGTCTTCGGCAAAAGACTCCTGCAAGCAGGCGACCACCGGCCCGCGCACCTCGACATGGGTGTCGCGCCAGGGCGCCAGCGGCGGCTTATGGCCAAGGTATTCGTCGCCGACGTTAAACCCACCGAGAAAACCGCACTCACCATCGACCACCACTATCTTGCGGTGATTACGAAAGTTCAGCTGGAAGCGGCTGAGCAGCCCGCCGCCCGTGGGGAAGGCGCGGACCTGCACACCGCCGGCACGCATTTTTTCGCTGAAGTGGCGCGGCAGGGCGTGACTACCAATGCCGTCGTAGAGCACGAAAACCTGGACCCCGGCAGCCGCGCGCTCCAGCAGCAGGTCGCGCAGGCGCCGACCGAGCTGGTCATCGCGGATGATGAAGAACTGCAGCAGGATCACCTTGCGTGCCCCGGCCAAGGTAGCCAGGATCGCGTCGAATACCGCCTCGCCATCGATCAGCAGTTGCACCTGATTGTTCGCCAGACAGGGCATGCGGCCCAGTCGCGGCAAGGCGCGCAGTTGCTGGTAAGCCGGCGACGCGCTGGCGCTCAGGGCTTCGTCAACCCAAGGCCGCCAGTTCAGCTCGGCCATGGCCTGGTGCATCTGCTTGTCGGCGTGGCGCCGGCCCTTGATGTAGGCATCGAAGCGGCTGCGGCCAAAAACCAGGTAAGGCAGCAGGGTCAGGTAGGGCATAAAGAACAGCGACATCGCCCAGGCCAGAGCGCCCTGGGCGGTACGCACGGTCAGTACGGCATGCACCGCCGCGAGCATGCCGAGGGCGTGGATCGCGGCAATCAGGTAGGCGAACAGATGGGGGATGCCGAAATCCAGAGGCATGACGGTTCCTATGCGTTGACGCGAGAGTATTGCTGACACTGTTACCTCTGCAGTGTGGCACCAACCGTGGTAGATACGCCAAGTCCCGAGTCGGCAGATGGCGGCATTTGGCCTGCAAATGACGCCCCAAGACAGGCAGGCCAAGGGTTTGACTGTTACTCTTACCGGCTAACCGGAAAATATTTCGGTCGCGATGAGTTGTAAGTGGGGCGAATCCGTCCTTCTTGTGCTTGCCAGCGAGTTAAATGCCTCAAGGAGAACTCCACATGGACAAACCCCCTTTGCATGACACGACGCCACAGCCAGAAGCGGAAAAACCAAGTGGTATCCCGGCTCCGAGCGGGGCCGCCAATCTGATCGATACCGACTATGTCGTCGGCCAGGACAACATCAAGGGCAGGTTCCTGTTCAACCTGGATATCCACGGCAAGGTCTTCAGTATCTCGGCCCTGACCGTGGTGCTGTTCGTGGTGCTGGCGCTCGCGCTACAGAGCGAAGTGGAGCCGCTGTTCGGCGCCATACGCGGGTGGCTAACCAGTAACCTGGCCTGGTTCTTTCTCGGCTCAGCCAATATTTTCGTGCTGCTTTGTCTGTTCCTGATCGTCTCGCCGCTGGGCAAAGTGCGCCTGGGTGGCAAGGACGCAACACCCGACCACTCCTATGCCGGCTGGTTTTCCATGCTGTTTGCCGCAGGCATGGGTATCGGCCTGATGTTCTACGGCGTGGCCGAGCCGATGTCGCACTTTTCCGCGTCCATGGGCGGGGTCAGTCTCGGTGAAGATGGCCTGCGCACCGACTGGGCGCCGCTGGGCGCCGCCGCCGGCAATGCACAGGAAGCCGCGAGCCTGGCGATGGCTTCCACCATCTTCCACTGGGGTCTGCATCCCTGGGCGATCTACGCGATTGTGGCGCTGGCACTGGCATTGTTCTCGTTCAACAAGGGCCTGCCGCTGAGTATTCGCTCGATCTTCTATCCGCTGCTCGGTGAGCGGGTGTGGGGCTGGCCTGGACATGTGATCGACATCCTCGCCGTGTTCGCCACCCTGTTTGGCCTGGCCACGTCTCTGGGCTTGGGCGCCGAGCAAGCGGCAGGCGGTCTCGATCACCTGTTCGGCATCACCGCGAGCAATACCAGCAAGGTACTGCTGATCGTCGGCATTACCGCGATTGCTTTGTTGTCGGTACTGGCCGGCCTGGACAAGGGGGTCAAACGCCTGTCCCAGCTGAACATGGTCCTGGCGATCCTGTTGCTCGGCTTCATCATTGTGGTCGGCCCGACGCTGGCGATCATCACCGGCTTCTTCAGCAACCTGGGTAGCTACCTGACCCATCTGCCAGCGTTGTCCAACCCCATTGGCCGCGAAGATGCCAACTTCAGTCAGGGCTGGACTGCCTTCTACTGGGCCTGGTGGATCAGCTGGTCGCCCTTCGTCGGCATGTTTATCGCGCGGGTTAGCCGTGGGCGCACGGTGCGTGAGTTCCTGGTGGCGGTGCTGCTGGTGCCTTCACTGGCGTCGGTCTTGTGGATGACCGCTTTTGGCGGTACCGGCATCGGCCAACTGGTCGGCGATGGCTTTACCGGGGTGCAGGATGCCGCGCTGGAGCTGAAGCTGTTCGCCATGCTGGCGCAACTGCCATTGGCCGAAATCACCTCCTTTATCGGCATCATCCTGGTGATCGTGTTCTTCATCACCTCGTCTGACTCGGGGTCGCTGGTGATCGATACCATCACCGCCGGCGGCAAGATCAACGCCCCGACACCACAACGGGTGTTCTGGGTGATCATCGAAGGGGTGATCGCCATTGCCCTGCTGCTTGGCGGCGGCCTGGTAGCCCTGCAAGCGATGGCGGTGTCCACCGGACTGCCGTTTACCATCGTGCTGCTAGTGGGCTGTGTGGCCATCGTCAAAGGCTTGATGAGCGAGCCACGCTAACCCTGCGCATCGGCCTGGAGGCCGGTGCGCGCGGCGCACCCTACCGATAGGCCGCGTACGTAGGGTGCGCTGTGCGCACCGCGTGGCCCGTTGCTCCCGGACTGACCCAAGGCTTATCCGGGTCTCCCGCTCTGACTTACCTCGCGGCTGCGCCCCAGGCATCGGCATTGAGGCCGGTGCGCGCGGCGCACCCTACCGATAGGCCGTGTACCTCATAGGGTGCGCTGTGCGCACCGCGTGGGCTGTTATTCTTGGACTGGCCCAAGGCTTATCCGGGTCTCCCGCTCTGACTTACCTCGCGGCTGCGCCCCAGGCATCGGCATTGAGGCAGGTGCGCGCCGCACCCTACCGATAGGCCGTGTACCTCGTAGGGTGCGCTGTGCGCACCGCGTGGCCTGTTGCTCCCGGACTGGGCCAAGGCTTATCCGGGTCTCCCGCTCTGACTTACCTCGCGGCTGCGCCCCAGGCATCGGCATTGAGGCAGGTGCGCGCGGCGCACCCTACCGATAGGCCGCGTACGTAGGGTGCGCTGTGCGCACCGCGTGGCCTGTTGTTCCCGGACTGGGCCAAGGCTTATCCGGGCGACGCGTTTAGCAAACTCCGCTGCCGGGGCCGATTCGCGGCTCTAAAGCCTCCTCCCACAAGGTGATGTGCAGCGACCCGCTCAGCTCCACAACTCGCCAATCGGTGTAGTTGCCGAATAATGGGTGGCCACCTGCGCTTGCAACAGCTCTGCTGTGGCCAGGGCGTCGGTCAGGGCATGGTGCGCCTGATACAGCGGCAGGCCATAGCGCAGGCGGCTGTCGGCCAGGCGGATGGACGTCGGTTGGCGGCCGAACAGACGGTCGAGCCAGCCTGGCTGACGCTGGCGGCGGTGCAGCCGGGCCTCCAGTTCCATGGTGTCGATCACCGGAAAATGCAGCGCCTCACCCAGATGCTGGCGCACCGCCTGGTCGAGAAAACTGCGCTCTATGGTGCGGTAGTGCACCACCATCACCTTACCGGCCATGGCGGTCAGCAGCTCATCGAGAATGGTCGTCAGCCTGGGCGCGTCGCGGATGTCGCTGTGGGTGATGTGATGGAAAGTGACCGACTCGTTGCTCAGCTCGGAAACCGGCTTTACCACCCAGTACAGCGCCTGGCCGCAGCGAATGCGCGCCAGGTTACAGGGCACCAGACCGAGACTGACGATCGAGTGGCGGTTGCAATCCAGACCGGTGGTCTCCACGTCCAGGGCCACCAGCGGTACCTGCTCCAGTGGGGTATCGGCAGCCACCACACCGGCCTGGTAGAACGCTACCAGGCGCGGGTCCTTGGCCGTTTGCGCGAGCTGGGTAAAGATGCTCTGCCAGTCCGCAGGCACGGCCCGGGCCATTTTACGCGGCACACCGGGCAACCTCACAGGCCGCCGCTCGCCGGGTAGCGGAAGCGCAGGAATTTCTGCGCATTGCTGAGCACCTGAAAAGCTTCCTTGAGGTTGTGGCGCTCGCTGGCGGATATTTTTTCCGGCTCGATATAGTTGTCCGGCTCGCGGCCTTCCTCAAGATCCATGGCCTGATGGCGGATACGCACGATGGAGAGGAACTCCAGGGCGTAGCGCAGCTTGGTAATGGCTTCCTGGGGCAGCAGCTTGGTCGTGGCGATGGCATCCAGCCGCTCATTGGAATTCTGTGCCTTGGAGCCACAGGCCAGGGCATGCACACGAATCAGGTCGGTGAGCGGCGCAGTACCGCGGCCCTTGAGGTTAATAATGTTGTTCTGCTCGCCATCTTTTTCCATCACGAAGGTACGGAAAAATCCCAGCGGCGGAGTGCGATTAAGCGCATTGCGCGCCAAGCTGGCGAGAAACAGCGGGTTCTGGCTGGCCTTTTCCGCGAGCAGATCCTTGAGGTTCTCCACCAGTTCGGCCTCGCCATAGACGCTGTCGAGGTCGAAAAAGATGCAACTGTTGAGCAGCGTCTGCGGGTTGGGCCGCTCGATCCACTGGTTGAAGTAGCCCTTCCACACGCGCAACGGCTGACGCCACTGCGGGTTGGTGGCCATGATTCCGCCCTTGCAGTAGGTGAAACCGCAAGCCGCCAGACCATCACTGACGAATGTCGCCAGCTTGAGGAAGTACTCATCATGCACCCGCGGATCGAAGCGGTTGTCGAGAACCAGAGCGTTGTCCTGGTCGGTGACCACCAGCTGCTCGTCACGCGCCATGGAGCCCAGGGCCATAAAGCAGTAGGGCACCGGCGGCGGGCCGAACTGCTGCTCGGCCAGCTCCAGCAGACGCTGGGTGAAACTGCGGCCGATGCCTGAGATGGCGCTGCCGATCATGTGGCCGCTGGCTTCGTCGCTGACCATGCGCACGAAGGTGGCGCGCAGATCCGGCAGCAGCGCCTTGAGCTCGGCCACTGATTGTCTGTTGAAGATGCTGTTGACCAGGTACAGGCTGCTTTGCGACTCGTACCTGATGATGTCCGCCAGATTGATCACCCCCACCGGCCGTCTGCGATACACCACCGGCAGGTGATGAATATTGTTACGCAGCATGCACAGCATGGCCTCGAACACCGAGGCATCGGCTTGCAGGGTGATCGGGTTGGGCGTCATCACCTGGCTGACCGGGGTGTCGCCGGCCAGGCCCTCGGCCAACACTCGGGTGCGCAGGTCGCGGTCGGTGACGATGCCGACCATCACCTGGCCCTGCTGCTCGGCTGTCGCGTCGGGCTCGCTGGCGTGCGGGTCGACGATCACCAGGGAGGACACGCTCTGCTCGGTCATCACCCGTGCGGCCTGTTGCACCGAGGTGTCCAGGGGCACGCTGACCGCCTGCCGGGAGATCAGCCGACGCACCTTGATCTTCATCAGTTCGCTGGCCTTGCCCTGACTGTCCACCGCCGACTTGAGGCGCGATTGCCCCTCGGCCTCGACAAAGTCGGCGAAGAAGTCATGGGCCTCGCAGAGCTGCTCGAACAGGCTGCCAGGGATGAAATAAATCAGACTGTCTTCGATCGCCCGGGCCGGCAGTCGCACCTTGTGTCCGCGCAACAGGCCGAACTGACCAAAGATGTCGCCCTCGGTCAGGCGGTTGTAGAGGGCGCCGGTGCGCCGGTAGATTTCCACCGCACCGCTGCGCACATAGTGCAGGTCGTGAATTTCTGCACCGAAGCTGAGGATCTCGCTGCCGGCCTTGAAATAGGCGACTTCGAGCTGGCGGGCGATGTCGTCGAGGGTGTCTTCGGGCAGACCATCGAAGGGCGGAAAGCGGTGCAGGTGGTCGCGTATCTCGATCAACTCGATCTGCATACGGGCCTCTTGAAAGGTGAGGCGGTCGACGGACGCCGAGCCGGTGCAGGCTGGCTCTGGCGCGCGGCGAGGCGCTGAATATGGCTACCAGCTCATCACCCAGTTGCGGTGGATGAGCGGCATAAGGTCAACGATAACGCGTCCAGCACTGCGATGGCCGATTCTTTTGCCGATGCCCCGCTTAGCGGCTAAAGCCCCTGCGGGGCGTTGAGGTGGCTGAAAGGCAATCACGGGAGACCACTTGCCGAGCAGAATGGCCGGCAGGATCAGCTGCTATCTGTGGGAAAGCTTTAGCCGCGGCGGGCCAGCAGACGCTGATCGTCCACGCGGCCCTCGCCAGCAGCATTGAGGCGCTGGCGCAGGGCTCTCGACAAACCCCGAGCAGCGTCGCCATTCTTCCGCAGCGTTACCCGCGGTTCAGCCCTGTTCGAGCGTCAGGTAGACCGCGGTCTGGTTGAGCAACTGGTAGGCGACTTCGCCGAAGGTGATCGGCCCGGTAAGTCGCCCCGTCTGGCGTCCCTGCAACTGCGAATACAGGTAATTGAGGATGCAGTTGCAGCCGAACAGGATGGGGCCGCCGGCGCTGGGCATGGCCTGCAGGAAGCGCTCGCTGTAGTCCTCCACCGCGTCGGCGAAGCGGTAGTTGACCCCGGCGAACACTGGTGCGTAGAAGGACACCAGGCCCGGCTCGCTGTCCAGCGACTGGATGCTGACATTGACCATGGCCCCGCAGTAGTCGGCCACCAGCGGCAGGCGGGTGTCGATGCCACGCGTGCGGATCAGCTCCAGCAAGCTGCCGCGCACGCCATCGATCAGGCAGTCGCGGGCGGCAAAGCCGGTCTCGTCGAAGCTCAGCAGCGGTCCAGTGCCGGGCTTGAACAGGTTCACCGTATGCACCAGCGCCGTCTGCTCGGGCGGCAGGGGTACATGCAGAACAATGGCCTGATCGACAAAGCAGCGACCGCTGCGGCCATCGATCACCTGGGCCTGAACGCTGCCCAACTGATCCAGGTGCACGCCCGCGACCCAGCCGGCAATCGGCTTGATGTACATGTCGGGGTAGTTAGGGGCTTTGCGGGCATAGTCCTCGAGTACGCCGCTGCCAGCCGGCAGAATGACGATGCTGAAGCCGTTTCCCGGGGCGTCTTCGAGCATGTGTGGCAGCCGCTCGCGGTCATAGCAGGCGATCGCGCCGACCTGCTGGCCGAACGGTTGCACGAACACCCGATCGAGTCGGCAAGTACCGCCTTCGCTCGCCATGAAGTAGGGGGTGGTGCCACCGATCCAGTTGCCCTTGGGCAGCGCCGCCAGGCACTCAAGGTGGCCGGCAATGGCCAGGGTTTCGCCGCGTTCGATCAAGGCGCTGGCCTGGCACAGATCGAGCAATGCGCTGGTTGCTGTTCCGTTGCTCATGGCTGGTCGCCCTGCGTGGCCTGCTGCTGGTCGCAGGTTAGCTGGGCAATCTCGTGCGCCAGGTGCTTTTCGTGCTTGATAAAGAAGCGCCGCAGTTCATTGATCCGGAGAATCTGCATATCCGCGTCATGCGCCCTGGCGAAGTCCTGGCGGGCGCGGGCCAGCAACAATTTCAGACTCAACAGGCGGATCTCGAACGGGCAATCCAGCGCCAGCAGGCGCAACCATGCCTGGTCGTCACTGGCGGGAATGCTGCTGGCGGTTTGTCCCGTCGAATCGTCCAGTTGCAGGCGTGCCCGCAGCTCCTTATCCGCCGTGGCCAACTGGCCGGACTCGATCGCGTGCTTGATCTGCCAGGCGAGGTGGATGTCGATATCCAGCAGGGCGCAGACCTGACGATAACGCAGGCCATCCTGCAGGCACTGGATCACCCGCCGGGCCAGGCCATGGGTGAAGTCGCTGGCGCTTTTACCGAGGAAGGCTTGCGGCGCCTGACCGTTGTGCTCAGGCAGGCTGGCATGGATATAGGTTTTGTAGGCGCCGATATTGGTATGCCGCCAACGCGAGCGCGGCTGTTCGCCGAGGTAGCGGCCGAACCAGCTCTTGCCGGTGCTCAGGTAGGCATGCAGCTCGCGGCTATGGGTATCGACACGAACCCGGCTGATTTCCCAGGGTTCGTTCACTTCCAGCAGCCAGCGGCATAATTCTGCGTCTTTCACCCGGACCTCCCTGTATTGGTTTACCAGTCCAGGGACATTCACATGGGGGTGCGCAGCGAGCCAGGGAACCTTGGCACTAAGTCGTTGCGACTTGCTTGCTGCGACTTGTGCAGTAGTACTGAGACAGGCGCAGGAAAGGAGGCATTGGCACCGACATGTTCAGCAGGTACCGGTTGCCAGCGTTGCCCCGCATCGAGATCTGCGGCCAGTAGCAAGGCGAACGCCTGGCTCGATGCGCCTGCGAGTGCGCCGTCTCAGAATTACTGTTTCGATGACCCGGCTCGTAGGGTGCGCCGCGCGCACCAGGCACCCGGTTGTCAGTGGTGCGCACGGCCTAAACGGCCCCGCGCGCCCGACACAGACCAGACGCAGTCGCCTGAGCAATGGTTATCGCAAGACAGCCCGCTAGTAGAAACTGACCGCATGCCCTTCGCGGTCGAAGGCGACGAAGTTGCCGATGCTGCCGGCCTCGATGGCCCCAACCATCATCTTCAGCGGTTGCTCGGCCTCGTCGCTGTTCGGCGCCATGCCCGCACGCCCGGCCAGGCCGGCGGCGAACACCAGATCCCAGGCCACGCCGGTGCGGCTCGACTCGGCCAGCAGCCCGGCGAAATCCACCAGTTCGTCCGGCAGCTTATCGACGCACAGTACCGGCTTGAGCGCGCCGCCCTGGCTCTCGGCGTAGCGCTGACGTTCCTCTTCGGTCGCATCGTCCGGCAGCTCGGCGCTAACGAACACCAACAGCAAGCGTTGCGGTTCCGGCTGGGCTTTGGAAGCGGCCAGCAGGTCGGCGAATTCGGCAATATCCATGACAGTCCATCCGTACGGCAAAAATGAGCGAAGCAATAACCCACACTGCCACGCATGGCCGACCTTTGACCATATCTCTTAAGGCATAGAAGGCCGGTCAGGGTTTGCCGCTTTCCTTCAGTTTGGCCAACAGGGCTTGTGGACACCGCAGGGGCGGGCCATGCCCGCGAAACGCATCGCGGGCATGGCCCGCTCCTACAGGTACCTACAAGCCGATGGACACGATTGCCCCCAGTTTGCTGCGCAACAGCGCTACATCGAAGACGGCGGGCGACCTCCTACGATGTGTCCTGCCCATTGCCTGCAACACCTGACAGGTACCCGCCGAGCAGGTTCTGACTCACCCCGTGGCGGCTCAGCGGGCCTTTGCAGCTTCCGCTTGGCTGGGTGGATTCAGATAGGCGTCCAGCGAATCATCCATCGCCTCGAGCCACGGCGTATGGTGTGCCGGCGCCTGAGTACCGGTCATCAGGGAGCGATAGGAGTGATCCCTGAAGGTCAGGATATTGTTGTGCTTGTGCTGTTCCCACTGCAGAAACGTCTGGTTCACACCTTCGATATCGAAGGTCGGGTAGTCGGTCTGCTCGATCAGGGATTTTATGTAGTCGCCCTGAAAGCGAATCATCTGCTCATCGGTTTCGAGTAGCGCTTCGCGCTGACTCCAGTCCTGGATGGCAGCCTCCATCACGGGTTTTGCGGGCATGGCGATGCGACCCAGAATCACATCCCGCACATACCAGGCCTGGGCATCGAACATATTGAAGGTGTACCACTGGTCCTGCATGCCGAGGTAGAACAGGGCCGGCTGCTCAACCAGGGCCACACCCTCATGCAGACCAAGAGGCCAGAGACGGTTGCTGGTTTTCAGGCGCAACTCTTCATCCAGAAACGGGAAGTGATGCAGATAGCCGGTACAGAGAATGATCGCATCGACTCGCTTGGAACTGCCGTCGACAAAATAGGCAGTATCGCCATCGACTTTGATCAGCAGCGGCTTTTCATCCCAATTATCCGGCCAATCGAAACCCATGGGCCGGCTGCGATAACTGCTGGTAATACTCCGTGCGCCGTACTTGTAGCATTGCGAGCCGATATCCTCGGCGGAATAACTGCTGCCAATCAGCAGAATGTCCTTGTCCTTGAACTCCAGCGCATCGCGAAAATCATGGGCATGCAGAATGCGGCCATTGAAGCCCTCGAAACCCTCGAAAAACGGCACGCTGGGTGTCGAGAAATGACCGGATGCCACAATCACATGGTCATACAGTTCACTGCTGGTACTGTCACTGCCATGATCATGGGCAGTGACTGTGAATTGCCGACTTTGCGCGCAATAACTGACCTGCCGAACCGGCGTATTGAAGCGGATATATTGACGGACATCGGCTTTCTCGACCCGGCCCTTGATGTAATCCCAGAGCACCGCGCGGGGCGGATAAGAGGCGATGGGCTGATCAAAGTGTTCATCAAAGGTGTAGTCGGCAAACTCGAGGCACTCCTTGGGGCCATTGGACCACAGGTAACGGTACATGCTGCCGTGTACCGGTTCGCCATTCTTGTCCAGCCCTGTGCGCCATGTGTAATTCCACAATCCACCCCAGTCCGCCTGCTTTTCGTAACAGACCAGTTCGGGAATTTCAGCACCTTGTTCCTGGGCGGCTTGAAAGGCGCGAAGTTGTGCAAGGCCGCTGGGGCCGGCACCGATAATGGCTACTCGAGTCATGATACATTTCTCCCTGATAAGACGCCTTGTTGCCGTGTTAATAAACAGCAAGCACTCGGTCTATCAACCAGGAGCGTTAATAGATCAAGAACCATGAATCACAAGATTCATGAGATCGGTATGTGTAAAAACGATGTAAGACCATACAGCAAGTGCGTGATCCTGTCTGTTTGGTGATGTTGTACGGGCCGTCGAGAGTAGCGATTGATGCAGCCAAAAGCACTTTCTCAATACGCCCGATAATTCACTGCAGCCAAGACAGAATAGGGCCTGCAGCAATACTTATGAGCGCTCTCGGGATAGGCCTGATGGCCAGGCAAGGGCGCGATAACAACTCCGATTATTTTTGCAAATACTGCGCTGGTGGGCTGGTTATTTCAGTTTTAGCGGCCAGCAGCAGCACTGAAATAACGCCGAGGTCACTGCCACGCTCCATGCACGTGGCCGGAACATATTCGCAGGACAAGGATGAGAACAAAGACTTATTAGATCGAGAAAGCTGTCGGAAGATCAGCTGTTATTAGCAGCCCACACTTCAAACTGCTTACGGCGTTATTTAACACACAATAAAAGCCTGGCAGCTGCGTTACTTGTAATACCGCGCGGCGTATTCATTGATCACAACAATTATTGGAACACGGTTTTGCACTTGGCTCATCGCTGTATTTGTCTGGGGACAGGTGTCGAGTGCAGCACGCAGGGCAAGTGCATTAACGACGTTTATTCGCCGGTACGGTTGGCTTGAGGAACCTACGACAGCAGCGCAGGGCTGGATGCCGCCTGCAACAGCTCCCATAACGCCTCCAGATCTGTGAACTCGCGATCCACCGCTGGCAATAGCGGCCGGCGCAGCAGCACAACCGGCAGGCCCAGCTCCCGCGCCACCTGCAGTTTCGGCTCGGTGGACTGGCTGCCACTGTTCTTGCTGATCAATACATCGGTGCCCAGCCGGGCGAATAGCGCGCGCTCCTCGTCCAGCTCGAACGGCCCGCGCGCACCGATAATCTCGGCACGCGGCACCGCTTGCTGGGCCGTCAGGCAGCGCACGGTCCAGTGCTGGTGCAGGGGAATTTCGTGCAGATGCGCCAATGGCTCACGGCCGAGGGTAAACAGTGGGCGCTGGAAGTCGTGCAGTGCGGCAACCAGCCCGGCCCAGTCGTCCACTTCGCGCCAGTCATCACCCGTCCCGGCCTGCCAGCCGGGACGCCGCAATGCCCAGCAGGCAACCGCGCTCAGCTCGGCGGCGCGGGCGGCATTGGCGCTGATTTGCGCGGCATAGGGGTGGGTCAGATCCAGCAGCAGCTCGATGCCCTGCTCACGGATAAACCGCGCCAGCCCTTCGGCCCCGCCAAAACCGCCAACGCGCACCGGGCAGGGCAAGTCATCCGGCACCCGGCCCAACCCGGCCAGGCTGTAGATGCTTTCAGGGCCAAGGCGGCGCGCCAGACGCAACGCCTCTGTGGTGCCGCCGAGCAGCAGGATGCGCGGGCTCACGGCTTGTGCACCTCCAGCAAGGTGATCGGCAAGGCGCTGCGCCAGGTGTCGAAACCGCCCAGGGGCTGAGCCTGGGCCACACTGATGCAGGTCAGCTCGCCGCCCACCTGCTCGCGCCAGGCCACCAGCGCCGCTTCGCTTTGCAGGGTCACGGCATTGGCCACCAGGCGCCCGCCCGGTTTTAGGCTGGCCCAGCACTGCTGCAACATGTCGGGCACGGTGACGCCGCCACCGATAAAAATCGCATCCGGCGCAGCCAACCCGGCCAATGCCTCGGGCGCGCGGCCGGCAATCAGTTGCAGGCCGGGTACACCGAGGGCATCGCGGTTGTGCTGGATATGCGCTTGCCGTCCTGCATCGGCCTCAATGGCCAGCGCGCGGCAACTGCTATGCGCGCGCATCCACTCGATACCGATGGAGCCACAGCCCGCGCCGACATCCCACAGCAACTCGCCCGGCTGCGGGGCCAGGCGCGCCAGGGTGATGGCGCGTACGTCGCGTTTGGTCAGCTGGCCATCGTGCTGATAGGCGTCGTCCGGCAAGCCTGGCGTGAGCGGCAGCAATCGCGCGTTGGCGCCCGCCACACAGTCGATTGCCAGCAGATTGAGATCGGCGGCGCGCGATAACGCCCAGTCACTGGCCAGGCCGTCGATACGCCGCTCCTGCGCGCCGCCCAGATGCTCCAACACGGTCAAGCGGCTGGGGCCAAAACCACGCGCACGCAGCAACTCGGCCACTGCCGCCGGGCTGTCGCCGTCATTGCTTAGCAGCAGCAGGCGCGCGCCAGGGAAAATTTGCGCCTGCAGCGCCGCCAAGGGCCGCGCCACCAGCGACAGTACCGTTACCTCCTGCAACGGCCAACCCATCCGGGCGGCGGCCAGGGACACCGATGAGGGCGCGGAAAACACCCGCAACTCCTCGGCCGCCAGCTGCCGCGCCAGGCTCGCGCCGACGCCATAGAACAGCGGGTCGCCGCTGGCCAGTACACACACCGGCGTACCGCGTCGTGCCAGCAGCGGCTCCAGGCTGAATGGGCTGGGCCAGAGTTGGTGTTGCCCCGGCAGATCGCTGGGCAATAGCGCCAGCTGCCGTGGACTACCGACAATCCACCGCGCCTCACCCAGCGCCCGACGCGCCGCCTCACCCAGGCCGGCGTAGCCGTCTTCACCGATCCCTACGAGGGTTAACCAGGCCGTCATACCTACTCCTCAGCGCCCGCCCGACGAGCAAGGGTGTCTGCGCGTCAAACAAAGCGGGCATAATACAGCCTTCGTCGGTGCCCACCGCCATGGTGCGAGGGGCCTAAGAGGGAATCCGGAGCGATCTGCCAATCGTGACCGAGCTGCCCCCGCAACTGTAAACAGCGAGTCTGCCGCAACTGCGCCACTGGGAAACCGGGAAGGCCGCGGCAGATGATGACCTGTCAGCCAGGAGACCTGCCGACGACGCTAGTCGCGAGTGCCAACATCGGGCGGGGTGTACCGATGCCATGAAATCCCCCGTGGGCGGATTTCGCTGGTTCGGTCGCCGCGTCTTTGTTGCTGGTGAAACCGTTGCGCGACCTTGTCACCACTGTCGAGATACCTGCCCCACGCCCTAGCGCGTGCCCCGGCCTGCTGCGCATCGTTCAGGCGCTGGACGGTGGCATCTGCCGGGTCAAGCTGGCCGGCGGCGTATTGATCAGCGCCCAGGCCCGCGCCATCGCCGAGGCCGCCGAGCAGTGCGCCAGCGGCGTGCTGGAGCTGACCAACCGCAGCAATCTGCAGATTCGTGGCGTGCTGCCCGACCAGCAGGCCGAGTTGATCGAGCGCCTGCTGGCCGCCGACCTTGGCCCGAGCAACCCGGCCGCCGACGATGTACGCAACCTGCTGCTCAGCCCCGCTGCCGACCTCGACCCGCAGGCCCTGCTCGACACCCGCCCGCTGGCCGCCGCGCTGCTCGACCTGCTGCAGAACACCCCGGCGCTGCACGGGCTGTCGGCCAAGTTCGCCATTCAGCTGGACGGCGGCGAAGCCCTGGCCATGCTCGAACACCCCCACGATATCTGGCTAAGCGCCCTGCCCGGCATGCCGGCCCGACTGGCCTTGGGTCTGGCCGGTTGCCCAGGTGATCCGCCGCTGGGCGTGGTCGACGCTGAGCAAAGCGTGGCGCTGATCGAACAACTGCTGATGCTGTTTCTCCAGCTGGCGGGTAATGAACACAGCCGGATGCGCCAGCTGCTCACAGTCGTATCGCCCAGCCAGCTGCTGCAACAACTGCAAACGCGCCTGCCCTTTGCCATACAAGCACCAGCGCTTGATTACCAACGCACTGCAGCACCCCAGCACGCGCCGATGGGCATTTATCCACAGCGGCAGTCGGGCCTGTGCATGGTCGCCGCCAGCTCGCGCCTGGGGCGGATTGATGCCGCACAACTCAAAACTCTGGCCGATCTGGCTGAGCAATACGGCGATGCCAGCCTGCGCCTGACGCCCTGGCAAGGTCTTTTGCTACCGAATATCCCCGAACACTCGGCAGATAACCTGCTGCACAAACTGGCAGAACTGGGCCTGCTGATCGATGCGCAGGAACCCCTAAGCCAGCTGATCGCCTGCACCGGCTCAGCCGCCTGCGGCAAGGGCCTGGCCGACAGCAAAGCCGATGCCCTGCGCCTGGCCGAGCGCCTGCGCGCCAGCACAGCGCGGCCGCAAATACACCTGAGTGCCTGCCTGCGCTCCTGCGCCGCCGCACACACCGCGCCCTTTACCCTGCTGGCCAGCAGCGCCGGGCATTACCAGCTCTATCAACGCACGCCAAAAGTGGCCGGTTTCGGTCAACTGCTGGCCAGTGCCATGACGATCGACGAGGCCAGCGACTGGTTCGCCGCCCACTGCACAACAGGAAACCGCAATGCTTGAGTACATCCGCGACGGCCAGGAAATCTACCGCCAATCGTTTGCCACCATCCGCGCCGAGGCTGACCTCAGTGCCATTCCGGCCGATCTGGAAAAGCTCGCCGTGCGGCTTATCCACGCCTGCGGCATGGTCGATGTGGTGCAGGACCTGCGCTTCTCCCCCGGGGCCGGGACTGCCGGGCGCGCCGCGCTGGCCAAGGGCGCGGCGATCCTCTGCGATGCGCGGATGGTCGCCGAAGGCATCACCCGTCCACGCCTTGCCGCGAATAACCCGGTGATCTGCACCCTGCATAACGACGGCGTGATTGAGCAGGCCCGCGCACTGGGCAATACCCGTTCGGCAGTCGCATTGGAACATTGGCGCGAGCATCTGGAAGGCAGCGTGGTGGTGATCGGCAATGCGCCCACTGCGCTGTTCTACCTGCTGGAAATGCTCGACGCCGGCGCGCCGAAACCGGCGCTGATTATCGGCATGCCGGTGGGCTTTATCGGCGCGGCGGAATCCAAGGACGCCCTGGCCGCCGACAGCCGCGGCGTGCCCTATGTGATTGTGCGCGGCCGGCGCGGCGGCAGCGCCATGGCGGTGGCGGCGGTCAACGCCCTGGCCACGGAGGTGGAGTGATGAGTGCGCAAAAAGGCCGTCTGCTCGGCATCGGCGTCGGCCCCGGCGACCCGGAGCTGATCACCCTCAAAGCCCTGCGCCTGCTGCAGTCGGCCGCCGTGGTCGGCTACTTTGTGGCCAAGGCCAAAGCCAACAAAGGCCAGGGCGGCAACGCCTTCGGCATCATCGAGGCGCACCTGACCGACACGCAGCAGCGCCTGCCGCTGGTCTACCCGGTGACCACGGAAAAGCTCGCCGCGCCGCTCAGCTATGAAGATGTGATCAGCGACTTCTACGACACCTGCGCGGCGCAGATCGCCGCCCGGCTGGACGCCGGCCATGACGTGGCGGTGATCTGTGAAGGCGACCCGTTCTTCTACGGCTCCTACATGTACCTGCACGACCGTTTGGCCGCGCAGTACCAGGTGGAAGTAGTGCCCGGTGTGTGCTCCATGCTCGGTTGCGCCTCGGTGCTTGGCACCCCGCTGGTGTATCGCAATCAATCGTTAAGCGTGCTCTCCGGCGTGCTGCCCGAAGACGAACTCAAGCAGCGCCTGCACAGCGCCGAAGCCGCCGTGGTGATGAAACTCGGGCGCAATTTCGAGAAAGTCCGCCGCGTGTTGCAGGAGCTGGGCATCGACCAGCGTGCTCATTACGTCGAGCGCGCAACCATGGGCAACCAGCGCATCGTGGCGCTGGACGAAGTGGAGCCGATGTCCTCGCCGTACTTCTCGATGATCGTGATCCCCGGCGAGAAATGGCGAGGCTGATCCGCCAACCGCCCCCGCCAACTATGGAACAACCTATGACCGCTGCCCCCGCCATTCTTATCCTCGGCCCTTCGGCGCTGCCTTGCGCGCGGCGTATCCAGGCGCTTTATCCACAGGCCGAGATCCATGGCCTGAGTGGCCGGGTCGAGGGCGTTGAGCGAGCCTATGAAGACTTCGGCGACACCCTGCGCACCCTCTACCGCGCCGGTACGCCGCTGATCGTGCTGTGCGCCGCCGGCATCGTGATTCGCAGCCTGGCCGCCGTGCTCGGCGAGAAAGACCGCGAACCGCCGGTGCTGGCCGTGGCCGAAGATGGCAGCGCCGTGGTGCCGCTGCTCGGCGGCCTCGGCGGGGTCAACCGTATGGCGCGGGAGCTTGCCGCACACCTAGAGGTCAGCGCGGCCATCACCACCAGCGGCGAGCTGCGTTTCGGCACCTGCCTACTGGAGCCGCCGGCCGGCTATGTGCTGGCTGATCTTGAGCAAGGCAAAGGCTTTGTCAGCGACCTCCTCGGCGGCCAGGCCGTGCGTATCGAGGGTGACGCGCCTTGGCTGGCCGAGGCCAAACTGCCTGTGGATAACCACGCCAAGCGGGTTATCCACATCAGCCCGCACAGCCGCGCGGCGAGCGCCGACGAACTGCTGATCCACCCGCAACAAATCGCCGTATGGATCGAACGCGCCAGCGCCGATTTACTCAGCGAACTGCAGCAGGTGCTGCACAGCAACAACCTGGCCGCGCAGAGCCTGGCCTGCCTGCTGGCCGCACCAGCGTTAATGGCCAACACCGCGCTGCACGCCGCCGCCGCGCAACTCAAATTGCCGCTGCGCTTTATCGACGATGCCAGGCAACTGCCGCCGCTGCACAGCCAGCACGCCAACCTGCGCCTGCTGCTGGCCGCTGCACCCATCGATGCCCACCAACTCGGCCGCCCCCGTGGCCGCCTGACGGTGATTGGCCTCGGCCCCGGTGCCGCCGAATTTATGCTGCCCGCCGCGCGCCAGGCGCTGGATGAAGCGCAGGACCTGCTCGGCTACGAAACCTATATCAATATGGCCGGCCCGCTGCGTCCGGAGCAGGTGCGCCATTGCACCGATAACCGCGAGGAAATGCAGCGCGCCCGCCATGCCTTCGAGTTGGCCGCCAGCGGTCGGCGCGTGGTGGTGGTGTCCTCCGGCGACCCCGGAGTATTCGCCATGGCCGCCGCCGTGCTGGAAGCCCTGCATGAGTCCACGGACGCAGAATGGCAGCGCGTCGATCTACAGGTATTCCCCGGCGTTTCCGCTGCGCTGGCCACCGCCGCCAAAGCCGGCGCGCCGCTGGGCCACGACTTCTGCCTGATCTCCCTCTCCGACAACCTCAAGCCCTGGGCGATTATCGAAAAACGCCTACAACACGCCGCCGCCGCCGACCTGGTGATGGCCTTCTACAACCCCATCTCCAAAGCCCGTCCCTGGCAGCTCGGCAGCGCGCTGGAGATCGTCCGCCAACAGCGCACACCAGAAACCCTGGTGGTGCTCGGCCGCGATATCGGCCGCCCCGGCGAAACCTTACGCAGCCTTACCTTGGGCGAACTCACGTCGGAGATGGTCGATATGCGCACCTTGGTAATTATCGGCTCCAGCCAAACCTGCCGCTTCCCGCGCGCCGAGGGTGGGGATTGGGTGTATACGCCGAGAAGTTATCCACAGACGTAACGAACATAGGATGAGGCGGGGCGGGCCACGCTGGTTGAGTCTGCGATACCCATCGTGCTACCGACGATCCACAACAGATAAGAAGCGGGTCACTAACCGGAAATCTCTACGTTGGTTTTTGCTTCCCTTGTTTCTGCTACCGGCCTTTCCCGGTAACCGCAGGTTGGCTATCGCTGCGCTCAACACCAACCTGCGGGCCGGTGGGTTGGGCGGCGTTTTACCCACTAAAAATCTGCGCCTGCTAGACTGCCAGCCCGCTTTGGAGGCCGCCATGACCACGCCCGTTTCGCCTTACGCCAGGATTCTGTTTGTCGGCCCCGACCTTACCCACGGCGCGTTTGCCGAGCTGTTCCGTCAGCGCCTGGTTGCGTTGCGTGGTGCGGCGGCGCTGGCCGATATCGTCGATACCGGCAGCGGTTATGCGCCACTCTGGCAGCGCGTGGCGCAAGGCGAGCGGCCGTTGCTGGTGATCGATCTGGAGCCGCAGAGCAGCAGCCCGCATCTGGAGTGGCTGCGCAGCGAGCTGAGCCGGCAGGCCGAGCCCGAGCAGCTGTTTGTCGCCAGCGCCATTGGCCGGGCCGAAGGTTTGCCGGTGGAAGCCGCTTGCGCCCTGATCGAGCGCCCCGAGCTGCATCTGCCCTGTGTCGGTGTGGCGGCCGTGCCGGGGCATCACGCCTGGTCGCAGATCCCGCTGCACGACCAGCGTTTGCTGCTGTGCAACGGCCCGCGCTGCACCCGGCGCGGTGCCCTGGACCTGTGGAAAACCCTACGCCAGCGTCTCAAGGCCGCCGGTAAGCTGGAGTGCCCGGGCGGCGTGCATATCACCCGCACCCAATGCCAGTTCCCTTGCGACCTGGGCCCGACCGCCAGCCTCTACCCGGCCGGCGAGTGGTTCCGCGTGCGTGACGAGGCCGAGCTGATCCGCCTGGTCGATGAGCGTCTGCTGGCCGGTCGCGCCGTACCCGAGCTGCGCATCGATCAGGGCTGATTGGACTGTTGCAGAACCGTCAACCAGGGGAGTCGCAGGGTCGGCTGGCGCCAGCCAAAAGCGTCAGGAACACAGAACCGTCACTTTCTGTTGAGTGACCTCGATGCGCCGCGCCGCAACCAGCCTCAACCCACAGGCCGATGCGGACGGCTTTATGGTGCAGCCCCCCTCTGGTTTCTGCGCAGCAGATAGCTATCCATGATCCAGCCATGCTGCTCGCGCAACTGCGCGCGGCGGCTGCGGATGGTCTCGGCAACCTCATTCAGCGGCCCGGCGATCAGCACTTCATCCGGGGTGCCGATATAGGCGCCCCAGTAGATGTGCATGTCCTGGTCGACGAAGCGCTGGTAGCTGTCCTGGGCGTCGAGCATCACCAGCACACTGTCCACGCCTTCCGGGAAGCCGGCTTCGACCAGGCGCCGCGCCGGGGTGATCTGGAAGGCCTGGCCGATGCTGTTGAAACAGACCTTATGCTTGGCCGCTAGGGCTTGCAGGCTGGTGATGCCGGGGATCACCTCGTATTCAATCTGTTCGCTGCTGTTAGCCACGATCTGTTCGACGATGCGCAGGGTGCTGTCGTACAGCGCCGGGTCGCCCCAGACCAGAAAAGCGCCGGTTTCGCCATCGCTCATCTGCTCGCGGAGCATGCCTTCAAACACCTGCTGCTTGTCCTGATTCAGGTCGACCACGCTGCCGCGATAGTCCGGCACATCGCGCACCCGCTCCGGGCAATCGGCGCTGGCAAAGCGGTAGTCGCGGCCCTGGATAAAGCGCTCGCAGATGGTTTTGCGCAGGCCGATCAGACTGTCCTTGGCGCTGCCCTTGTCCATCAGAAAGAACACGTCCGTGCGGTTCAGCGCGTTGATCGCCTGCACGGTCAGGTAGTCCGGGTCGCCGGCACCGATACCGATTATCAACAGGGTTTTCATAAGGCTCTGTACCCGTAATGTGTTGCATGACGGGACAGGCCTGAGTCCGTCGTAGGGTGCGCCTCGTGTGGCGAATCGCCGGTGCGCACGGCGCACCCTACGGATTCAGTCCATCTCAAGCCCAGTGGTGATGGCTGTGGGACATAGCATTTCATAAGGCTGTCTCCAGACTGCCGGCGACAACCGGCAGTGAATCGATATGTCGGTAGTCGGCGCCCAGCTCGGCGGCCAGCTGGCGCGCGCGGCCGAGGCGGATCGGTGCGCTTTCGATATCCACCAGCAGCGCCGGACAAGCGCTCGGGATTAACGCCGGCCAGTCGCGCAGGCGGCCATCGGTGATGATCAACAAACGATGGCGTTCGCCCGGATGCAAACGCTGACGGCGCGCCTGCCAGTCGGCGGCCTGCTGCACGGCCGCCAGCAACGGCGTGCCGCCGCCCGCGCCCAACTCGGCCAACCACTGCTGCAAGGCCTGGGAAGCTTTCTGCCCCTGCCACAACCATTGCGCATGGCGGCCGGTGGCGTGCAGCAAAGCCAGGCGCGCACGCTGGCGACGGGCCTGCTCGAACACTTCACTGAGCAAACCCTTGGCCTTGCTGAGCGCGCCATGGCGACGGGTCGAGGCCGAGGCATCGACTATTACCAGCCAGAGTTCGGCCGGCTTGGCACTGCGTGGACGCAACAGCAAATCCTGACGACTGCGCGGGCGCCCTTTAAGCAGGCTGGCCGGCCAGTCGATACGGCCCGCCGCGCCATTGCGACTGGCACCGTTGCGACCATTGCCCAGTGTGCCGGGAGCGGCCCGGGCATCCGCGCCTGGGGCTGTGCGCGGGCGGATGCCTAGGGCTTTTTTGCGAAGCCTGGCGGTTCACGCCGCACGCCGAGGCTTTGCACTTGGGCGGGTAATTCGCCCCACTGGCCTTCGCCTTGCGGCGCTTGTGGCTGCTCACTGGCGGCGCTGTTGTCGGGTTGCGCTTGCGGCTGCGGCGGTTGCGCGGCAGGCGGCGGACTGTGCCGGCGGCGGTGACGCAGCACGAAGTCTTCCACCGCGTCGATATCCACAGGCTCAATCTGTTCAGCACCACGCCAGGCGGCATGGGCACGGGCGGCGCGCAGCCAGACCAGATCGGCACGCAGGCCATCGACGGCGGCGGCGAAGCAGCGCTGGCTGATCTGCTCCAAAGCGGCGTCGTCTAATGGAATCGCCATCAGGCGCTCACGGGCACTTTGGCAGCGTTTGCGCAGCTCGTCCTGCTGCGCCTGCCAGCGCTCAAGAAAGGCCTGCGGGTCGGCATCGAAGGCCAGGCGGCGACGGACGATCTCGGCACGCTGGGCCGGTTGCGGCTGGGTGTCCAGGGCCAGATTAAGGCCGAAGCGATCCAGCAGTTGCGGGCGTAGTTCGCCCTCCTCGGCGTTCATGGTGCCGATCAGTACAAAACGCGCGGCATGCCGGTGGGAGATGCCGTCGCGCTCGATATGGTTGACCCCGCTGGCGGCAGCATCCAGCAGCAGGTCGACCAGATGATCGGGCAGCAGATTGACCTCATCGACATAGAGCACGCCGCCATTGGCCTTGGCCAGCAAGCCGGGGGAAAACTGCGCGCGGCCCTCGCCCAGCGCGGCGTCGAGATCGAGGGTGCCGACGATGCGCTCCTCACTGGCACCCAGCGGCAGGGTGACGAAGGTGCCGCTGGCCAGTAGATCGGCCAGGCCGCGAGCCAGGGTCGATTTGGCCATACCGCGCGGCCCTTCGATCAGCACGCCGCCAATCGCCGGGTCGATGGCCGCCAGGCACAGCGCCAGTTTCAGGTCATCGGCGGCGACTACGGCGGCGAGGGGGAAGTGACTATCGGTCATGGGCGTGATCCGTTCGGGAAAACATAGGGTGGGTCGGGCCGCGCAGGTTAGCGACGCAGAACGCCGGCCGAGAATCCACATGCGATGGTGGCGCGGCGCGTAACCCACCAGGCGATAGCACGCGTTGCGCCCACGGTGGGTTACGCCGCGTCGAATTCTGTGGGTTGAACGGCAACCGCAGCATGCGGCTAACCCACCCTACGGGAACGCGTCGGTTCATGCTTCCTCACTATCAATCAGCAGATTTTCCAGGGCTTCGCGGTACTCGCCCGGTTCCTGCCAAAGGCCGCGTTGCTGAGCTTCGAGCAGACGTTCGAGGATGTCCTGCAGGGCGCCGGGGTTGTGCTGCTGGATAAAGTCGTGTGTGCTTTTATCGAGCAAATAGGCATCGGTGAGCAGCGCGTACTGGTGGTCGTCGACCAGCTCGCTGGTGGCGTCGAAGGCGAACAGGTAGTCGATGGTCGCCGCCAGCTCGAACGCGCCTTTGTAGCCGTGGCGCTTCATGCCGTCGATCCACTTGGGATTGGCTGCGCGGGCGCGTACCACGCGATTGAGCTCTTCCTTGAGGGTGCGGATGCGCGGGTTGTCGGGCTGGCTGTTGTCGCCGTGATAGCTGGCCACCTTGGCCCCGCGCAGGGTTTCCACCGCCGCGAGCATGCCGCCCTGAAACTGGTAGTAATCATTGGAGTCGAGGATGTCGTGCTCACGGTTGTCCTGGTTGTGCAGCACCGCCTGCATCTGCTCCAGGCGCTCGGCAAACTGCGCACGCGCCGGGGTCCCTTCGCTGTGCGCGCCGTAGGCGTAGCCGCCCCAGTTCAGGTAGACCTCGGCGAGGTCCGCGCGGGTTTGCCACAGGCGCTGGTCGATGGCGTTCTGCACACCGGCACCGTAGGCCCCCGGCTTGGAGCCGAATACCCGCCAGCCGGCCTGCTTGCGTGCTTCGTGTTCGTCCAGGCCGCCGTCCTGCAGGGTCAGGGATTCGCGCCAGACCCGTGCCGACAGCGGGTTCATGTCTTCTGGTTCATCGAGATCAACCACCGCCTGCACCGCGTCATCAAACAGGCGAATCAGGTTGCTAAAGGCATCGCGAAAGAACCCGGACACCCGCAGGGTCACGTCCACCCGCGGGCGGCCGAGCTGCGCCAGCGGCAGCACCTCGAAACGCTCGACCCGCTGGCTGCCGGCCTGCCACACCGGGCGCACACCCATCAGCGCCAAAGCCTGGGCCATATCATCGCCGCCGGTGCGCATGGTCGCCGTGCCCCACATCGACAGGCCGAGCTGACGCAGGTGGTCACCGTGGTCCTGCAGGTGCCGCTCCAGCAGGCGATCCGCCGCCTGTACGCCGATGCGCCAGGCGGTCGGGGTCGGCAGGTTACGCACATCGACGCTGTAGAAATTGCGCCCGGTGGGCAGCACATCGAGACGCCCGCGACTCGGCGCACCGCTCGGCCCGGCCGGAACAAAGCGCCCGTTCAGGGCATCGAGCAAGCCGTGCATTTCTGCCGGGCCGCAAGCATCCAGCAGCGGCGCGATCTGCTCACGCAGGCGTTGCAACACCTGGCTACTTTCTGCGCCAACGGCTGCGAGATCCGTAGTTTCAATTAGCTGCAAGGCCAACAGTTCCAGGCGCTCGCGGGTATCGCCGGCAGTGCGCCAGCTGTCATCGCTCAGGCTCTGCAACAGCGCCGGGCGCGGGCCCAACCAGGGTGCAGCCATCTCGCAGTCGAGCGGGTCGAAGTCCAGTTCCAGGTCGCGGGCCAGGGCGCGCAGCAGGCTGGCGTTGCCGCCCTGGCCGTCGCCACGGGGAATGCGCAGCAGCGCCAGCAGGGTGTCGCGACGCAGGCTGCCGGCCGGCGATTCGCCAAATACATGCAGGCCATCGCGGATCTGCGATTCCTTCAAGTCGCACAGGTAGGCATCCAGCTGCGGCAGCCAGCTATTGGGGTCTTCATTCAGTTGCAGGCCCAGCTCACGGTCGAGGCTGGCTTCGCGCACCTTGAGCAGAATCTCGCCGCGCAGCTCGGCGGCGCGGCGCTGGTCGAGCTGGCTGGCGTCGTAGTATTCGTCGGCCAGGCGCTCCAGATCGCGCAGCGGGCCGTAGCTTTCGGCGCGGGTCAGCGGCGGCATCAGGTGGTCGATAATCACCGCCTGGGTACGCCGCTTGGCCTGCGCGCCCTCGCCCGGATCGTTGACGATAAACGGATAGATATTCGGCAGCGGGCCGAGAATCGCACTCGGCCAGCACTGCGCGGACAGGCCGACGCTCTTGCCCGGCAGCCACTCCAGGTTGCCGTGCTTGCCGACGTGGATCACCGCGTCACAGGCAAAGGCCTGGCGCAGCCAACAGTAGAACGCCAGGTAGCCGTGCGGCGGCACCAGATCCGGGTCGTGGTACACCGCCGCCGCATCCAGCTGATAACCGCGCGCCGGCTGGATGCCGACAAAGGTCAGGCCGAAGCGCAGACCGGCGATCATCAGCCGGCCGCCGCGGAACATCGGATCACTCTGCGGCTCGCCCCAGCGCTCGCGCACTGCTTGCTGGTTGGCTTGCGGCAGGCTGTGGAAGAACGCCAAATACTCCTCCAGCGCCAGGCTCTGGGCGCAGGGCCGCGCGTCGAGTCTGTCCAGATCGTTGGTCACGCCGCCGAGCAGCTGATGGATCAGCGCGGTGCCGCTGTCAGGCAGGCCTGCGACTGGGTAGCCCTGCTGTTGCAGCGCCTCAAGAATATTCAGCGCCGCCGCCGGGGTGTCCAGGCCGACGCCATTGCCGATACGCCCATCGCGGGTCGGGTAGTTGGCGAGGATCAGGGCAACGCGCTTATCGGCGTTGCTTTTGCGCGCCAGGGCCATCCAGTTGCGCGCCAGTTCGGCGACAAAATCCATCCCCGGCAGGTTGGGCTGGTAACAGACCACATCACTCTGGCTACGCTCGCTGCGCCAGGCCAGGCCCTTGAAGCTGATCGGCTGGGTAATCAGGCGGCCATCCAGCTCGGGCAGCACGATATGCATGGCCAGGTCGCGGGAACCCAGGCCCTGGACATTGGCTTGCCACTGCTCATGGTTATCCAGCGCGCAGATGGCCTGCAGCACCGGGATATCGCGGCGGAAAGGCCGTGCGCTCGGTGCTTCGGGATTAGACAAAGCGAAGGCCGTGGTGTTGATAATCAGGCGGGCATCGGCTTGATCCAGCCAGTCCTCGACCTGGGCCAGGCAGGCCGCCTCCTTGAGGCTGGCCACGGCAATCGGCAGCGGATTAAGACCCTGGGCCTGCAGGCGCTGACAGAACACATCGATAAACCCGGTATTCGCCGCCTGCACCTGGGTGCGGTAGAACAACAGCGCCGCCACCGGCGCATCGGCCTGCCAGCTGGCTTGCCAATCGGCCAGGCTCGGGTTGCTCAGCTGCGGGTGATACAGGCCCACGCGCGGCAGCGGCTGCGGTTCTACCCAGACATAGTCACGCTGCAACCAGTGGCTGGCGATGCAGTTAAACAGCTGCAGCGCATTGCCCGCGCCGCCCTGACGCAGAAATTGCCAGAGCCGCTGGGCCTCGGCCACTGGTACGTTGCTCAGGGCCATCAGCTCCGGATCGGGGTTGTCGCAACCCGGCACCATGACCACCCGCGCGCCGCGCTCGGCCAGTTCGACCAGGCGCTCGATGCCGTAGCGCCAGTAACTGACGCCACCGTGCACGGCAATCAGGATGACCTTGGCGTGCTGCAGCACCTGCTCGACATACAGATCCACCGAGGCGTGATTGCTCAGCTGCGCCGGGCTGGCCAGGCGCAGGCTCGGGTAATCCGCCGGCAGCTGCCGCGCCACCTCAGCCAAGAGCGACAACTGCGAGTCGCCGGTGCACAGAATCACCAGCTCAGCCGGGGTCTGGCCGAGGTCGGCGATGCTGTCGGCCGGTAGCTGGCTGCCGGGCTGGGTGCGTAATAGATGCATGATTAGCCGATGCCCATGCAAAGCATCGCCAAGACGCCAGACCGCAGCATACTGACCACTCCACGCACGTATGCACCTGTAGGAGCCAGCTTGCTGGCGATCAACCTATTCACGCCAATGCCGCCTGTAATTCACGGCTGATAACCGCCTGATCCAGGGTCTGGCCAATCACCACCAGGCGGGTAATACGCGGCTCATCGGCCTGCCAGGCGCGGTCGAAGTGTTTATCGAAACGCTGGCCGACGCCTTGCAGCAGCAGACGCATCGGTTTGCCGGGAATCGCTGCGAAGCCCTTGATCCGCAGAATGCCGTGGCTACCGACCGCATTTTTCAGCGCCTGCAGCAGAGTAGCCTCCTCGGTTTCCGGTAGTTCCACGTGGAACGAATCGAATTCGTCATGATCGTGCTCTTCATGCCCTTCCAGGTCATGGTGGGTCTTGCGGGCATCGATATGCAGCTCGGTCTCGCAGTTAAGGCCCAGCAATACGTCCAGCGGCAGCTCACCGCCATGGGCTTCGATGACCTTGACCGCTGGCGGCAGCTCCTCGCTGACTTCGGCACGCACCGCAGCCAGGGCGGCGACGTCGAGCAGGTCGGCCTTGTTAAGGATCACCAGGTCGGCGCTGGCCAGCTGGTCGGCGAACAGCTCATGCAGCGGCGACTCGTGATCCAGATTGGGGTCGAGTTTGCGCTGCGCATCGACCTGCTCGGGGAAGGCGGCGAAGGTGCCGGCGGCCACGGCCGGGCTGTCGACCACGGTGATGACTGCATCCACGGTGCAGGCGTTGCGGATTTCCGGCCAGTTAAAGGCCTGCACCAGCGGCTTGGGCAGGGCCAGGCCGGAGGTTTCAATCAGGATATGGTCCAGCTCGCCGCGCCGCGCCACCAGCTCGCGCATCACCGGGAAGAATTCTTCCTGCACGGTGCAGCACAGGCAGCCGTTGGCCAGCTCGAAGATACGGCCGTTGGCTTCTTCTTCGCTGCAACCGATGGAACATTGCTTGAGAATTTCGCCGTCGATGCCCAGCTCGCCGAACTCGTTGACGATCACCGCAATGCGCCTGCCCCCAGCGTTACTCAGCATATGGCGCAGCAAGGTGGTTTTGCCGGCGCCGAGAAAGCCGGTGACGATGGTGACGGGAAGTTTGGCGAGGGTTTGCATGGCGAGTCCTGCATGGCGTCGAAAGAAAGACGAGCAGGAGGCGGCACAGACATGACGGCTTGGAGCCAATCGGGCTTAGGTGTCGGTAGTGAGGGAAATCGGTTTGAGTCAGTTCTGCTGCTCGTTCGAGGAGGGAGGCCGCCCCGCGAAAAGCGCGCTATTTAACGATAAATAGCAGCAAAACTGAGCAAATCCGACTTTTCCGCAGTAGGACAGTCCTCAGCCTGACAGACTCCTAGAGGCGTCAGCCAACACCACCGGATCACCCCGCCCGGTTGTCGAAAACGTGACGAGGCAGGTCTCCTGGCTCACGACCGGGCTGGCGTAAATACGCCGGCTAATCCCTTCGCCTTCCCGCGCTGACGCAGTGGCTGTTGTGCTGCAGCGCTTGAGCGGCAGAACAACGCAAGGGAACGAGTCGTTTACAGTTGCGGGGGCAGCCAAGGCATAACCTTGTTCCCTCTTAGCTGCACCCCTGTGGGTGCAGAACCTCGAACGCGACAAGGCTACGCAGGCCACGGCGGCCGGTCAATCACGGTTGACCATTACAAGCCGCCATGTTGAGCTACGCCGCCGCACACACCGAGCGCCCTTGATGATGCCCAGCCCTGCCGATACTCGTCCCGCCGCCGCCATTCAGGTGGTCGCCGGGCTGGGCTGCCGCAGCGGCTGCAGCGTGGAAGACTTATCCACCCTGCTGCTGCACAGCCTGCAGGCCCATGGCCTGACTGTGGATAACCTGGCGGGGCTGGCCAGCATTACGCATAAACGCGGCGAGCCGGGGCTGCTGATATTGGCCGAGCGCCTCGGCCTGCAGTTGAACTGCTTTAGCGCAGCCGAACTGCTGACCTATCAGCATCTGGTCCATGGTTCGCCCCACACCCTGGCCGCCACCGGCAGCCCGGCAGTGGCCGAACCCTGTGCCCTGGCCCTGGCCGAACAACTGGGCAGTCACCCGGCCCGTTTGCTTGGCGATAAAACCCGCAACGCCAGCGCCACCTGCGCCCTGGCCGCATTACAAGCCCCCTCTCCCTCTGGGAGAGGGTTGGGATGAGGGGCTATGACTAGCGCCCCGTTAGCAAAAAAGGACAGTGCATGACCGTCTACTTTATCGGCGCCGGCCCCGGCGACCCCGAGCTGATCACCGTCAAGGGCCAGCGCCTGTTGCGCAGCTGCCCGGTGATTCTCTACGCCGGCTCACTGGTGCCGGCAGCGGTGCTCGAAGGTCACAGCGCTGAACAGGTGATCAACACCGCCGAGCTGCACCTGGATGAAATCATCGAGTTAATTCGCCAGGCCCACGAAAAGGGCCAGGACGTGGCCCGCGTGCACTCCGGCGACCCGTCGCTGTATGGCGCGATTGGCGAGCAGATTCGCCATCTGCGCCGGCTGGAGATTGCCTTTGAGATCATCCCCGGCGTCACCGCCACCGCCGCCTGCGCCGCCCTGCTGGAAAGCGAGCTGACCCTGCCCGAGGTGTCGCAGACACTGATTCTGACCCGCTACGCGAGCAAATCGAATATGCCCGAGGGCGAGGCATTGGGCGACCTGGCTCGCCATGGCGCGACCATGGCCATCCACCTGGGCGTGGTGCACCTGAGCAAGATCGTCAGTGAGCTGCTGCCGCATTACGGCGCGGATTGCCCGATTGCCGTGGTCCATCGCGCCAGCTGGCCGGATCAGGACTGGGTCAGCGGCACCCTCGCCACTATCGAGGAGCAGGTACGCACCAAGGGCTTTCGCCGCACCGCACTGATCCTCGTCGGCCGCGTACTGCACGCCGAACAGTTCGCCGACTCGGCGCTGTACAACGCCGAGCATCGGCATCTGTTCAGGTCGTCGGACGCCTGAAGCGATATGGGCTGGGATCAAGCTTGCCGAGGTTATCCACAATAGCCATCCCGGCGCTCGGATCGCGAGCATAGCCATAGCATTGGCGCAGAAACCTTACTGAGTGGTGCGCTCGCCAGGGGCAGGCGCACCATCAGATGGGCAGGCAGTAGCGGCAGGCGAAACTGCCAGGCTGCCGCGGCGCAGGCCAAACCCACCGCATACAACCGGGCACACCCGCCGGACTCATGGCGCTTTTACTCGACCGTGACGCTCTTGGCCAGGTTGCGCGGCTGGTCGACGTCGGTGCCCTTGAGTACGGCGACGTAGTAGGACAGCAGCTGCAGCGGGATGGTGTAGAGGATCGGCGCCAGGGCGTCGTGGATGTGCGGCATGTTCACCACATGGGTGCCCTCGCCGTTGCGCATCCCGGCCTGCTGGTCGGCGAACACGATCAGCTCACCGCCGCGGGCGCGCACTTCCTGCAGGTTGGATTTGAGCTTCTCCAGCAGCTCGTTGTTCGGCGCCACCGTGACCACCGGCATGTCGCTGTCGACCAAGGCCAATGGCCCGTGCTTGAGCTCGCCGGCCGGGTAGGCTTCGGCGTGGATATAGGAGATTTCCTTGAGCTTGAGCGCACCCTCCATCGCCACCGGGTACTGCGCGCCACGACCGAGGAACAGTGCGTGGTGCTTGTCGGCAAACAGTTCGGCGATCTTCTCCACCACCGTATCCATGGCCAAGGCTTCGCCGAGACGAGTCGGCAAGCGGCGCAGTTCGTCGACTAGCTCGGCTTCCAGTTGTGGGGCCAGGCTGCCATGTACCTGGCCAATAGACAGGGTCAGCAACATCAAAGCGACCAACTGAGTGGTAAAGGCTTTGGTCGAAGCCACGCCGATTTCCGGGCCGGCCTGGGTCAACAGGCACAGGTCGGATTCGCGCACCAGGGAGCTGATGCCGACATTGCAGATCGCCAGGCTGGCCAGATAACCGCCCTGCTCCGGGCTCAGCGCCTTGGCATTGCGCAGGGCAGCCAGGGTGTCGGCGGTTTCGCCGGACTGGGAGATGCTGATGAACAGGGTATCGGGCTGCACCACCACCTTGCGGTAGCGGAACTCGCTGGCCACCTCGATCTGGCAGGGAATCGCGGCCAGCTCTTCCAGCCAGTAACGGGCGACCATGCCGGCGTGATAGCTGGTGCCGCAGGCGACGATCTGCACGTTCTTGACCCGGGCGAACAACTCGGCGGCTTGCGGGCCGAACGCCTGAACCAGCACCTGGTTAGTGCCTAGGCGGCCTTCCAGGGTGCGCTGCACCACTTTGGGTTGCTCGTGGATTTCCTTGAGCATGAAGTGGCGGAATTCGCCCTTGTCGGCGGCTTCGGCACCGTCGTGGTACTGCACGCTTTCGCGCTGTACCGGCTTGCCGTCGACGTCCCAGATCTGCACGCCATCGCGGCGGATCTCGGCGATATCGCCTTCTTCAAGGTACATGAAGCGGTCGGTGACCTGGCGCAGGGCCAGTTGATCCGAGGCGAGGAAGTTCTCGCCCAGGCCCAGGCCGATCACCAGCGGGCTACCGCTGCGGGCGGCCAGCAGGCGATCCGGCTGCTTGGCGCTGATCACCGCCAGGCCATAGGCGCCGTGCAGTTGCTTGACCGCCTCTTTTAGCGCGGCGGTCAGATCCGGCTGGCTTTTCAGCGTGTGGTCGAGCAGGTGGACGATGACTTCGGTATCGGTATCGGAGCTAAACACGTAGCCCAGGTCTTTCAGCTGAGCACGTAGTTGCTCGTGGTTTTCGATGATGCCGTTGTGCACCACCGCCAGATCGCTGCCTGAGAAATGCGGGTGGGCATTGCGTTCGCTCGGCGCACCATGGGTGGCCCAGCGGGTATGGGCGATGCCCAGACGGCCGGCCAGGGGCTGCTCGCTCAGGGCGTTCTGCAGTTCGGCGACCTTGCCCACCCGGCGACTGCGCTGCAGCTCGCCCTGCTCATTCAGCAGCGCCACACCGGCGCTGTCATAGCCGCGGTATTCCAGGCGTTTCAGGCCTTCCACCAGCACGGCGGTGATATTACGTTCGGCGACGGCGCCCACGATGCCACACATAGTCTTGCTCCTTGTTAATGCTCTACGGCTGCGCAGATCAGGTTGACCCCGCGCGCTGTCAGTTGTTCACGCACTTCATCGCTGAGGCGCTCGTCGGTGATCAGGGTATGGACGCTGCTCCAGGGCAGCTCCAGGTTGGGAATCTTGCGGCCGATCTTGTCGCTCTCGACCATCACCACCACTTCACGGGCCACCTCGGCCATCACCCGGGACAGGCCGAGCAGCTCGTTGAAAGTAGTGGTGCCACGGGCCAGGTCGATGCCATCGGCGCCGATAAACAACTGGTCGAAGTCGTAGGAACGCAGCACCTGTTCGGCGACCTGGCCCTGGAAGGACTCCGAATGCGGATCCCAGGTGCCGCCGGTCATCAGCAGCACCGGCTCGTGTTCAAGTTCGCTGAGGGCGCGGGCCACATTCAGCGAGTTGGTCATCACCACCAGCCCGGGCTTGTGCGCCAGCTCGGGGATCATCGCCGCCGTGGTGGTGCCGCTGTCGATGATGATTCGCGCATGTTCGCGGATGCGCGCCACCCCGGCGCGGGCGATGGCCTGCTTGTACCTGGAAATCGGCTGGGTGGCATCGCCGATTAATTCCTGCGGCAGCGACACCGCACCGCCATAACGGCGCAACAGTAGACCGTTTGTTTCCAGGGCGGCGAGGTCTTTGCGAACGGTCACTTCGGATGTCGCAAAACGCTTGGCCAACTCATCCACACTCACCTCGCCCTGCTCGGCGAGCAGAGCGAGAATGCGGTGACGACGTTGCGGAGTGTTGCGTTTCGACATGCTAAGTTTCGATTCGAAAGATAATGACGCGAATCAAAACCTAATGAAGCTTTCGAGTCAAGCCTGAAAACGACAAAAGGCGGCCGGGGCCGCCTCTAGCATCGGGTCGTAGGATGGGTCGGGCCGCGCAGGTTAGCCGCAAGCGCAACCCATCGATTGGCAGCATGGGTATCGCTGCGCTCAACCTACGCGGCCCGACCCATCCTACGGAGTTGCTTCACTTCTTGGTCGGGCGCTTCCAGCCTTCGATATTGCGCTGCTTGGCGCGGCCCACGGCCAGGGTGTTGGCCGGCACGTCACCGGTAATTACCGAACCGGCGCCGGTGGTGGCGCGATCGCCCAGGGTCACTGGTGCCACCAGGGCGCTGTTGGAGCCAATAAACACGTCCTCGCCCAGTACAGTCTTGAACTTGTTGGCGCCATCGTAGTTGCAGGTGATGGTGCCAGCGCCAATATTGGTTCGGGCACCGATCTCGGCATCACCCAGGTAGCTCAGGTGGCCGGCCTTGGCGCCCTCGCCCAACGTGGCATTCTTCAGTTCCACGAAGTTACCCACATGGGCCCCGGCCCCCAGCAGTGAACCCGGGCGCAGCCGGGCGAACGGGCCACAATCGGCACCCTCGCCCACTTCGGCACCTTCCAGATGGCTATTGGCTTTGATGATCGCGCCTTGGCGCAGGGTGCTGTTTTTGATCACACAGTTAGGGCCGATCTGTACGCCATCCTCGATCACCACCTGACCTTCGAGGATCACGTTGATATCGATCGATACATCGCGCCCCACCGTCACCTGACCACGCAGGTCGAAGCGGGCCGGGTCGATCAGGGTCACGCCCTGCACCATCAAACGTCGCGCCGCACGGTACTGATAATGCCGTTCAAGCTGCGAAAGCTGAATACGGTCATTGGCGCCCAGCACTTCCATCTCGTCGGTGGCCTGTTCGGTGGCCACCACCAGACCGTCGGCCACCGCCATGGCGATCACGTCGGTCAGGTAGTACTCGCCCTGGACGTTGCTGTTGGAGAGCCGACCGAGCCAGTCGCCCAGACGCGTGCCGGGCACGGCGAGGATGCCGGTATTGCCTTCGCTGATCAGCCGTTGCTCGAGGCTGGCATCCTTGTGCTCGACAATAGCCTGCACCACGCCATTATCATCGCGAACGATGCGGCCATAGCCGGTCGGGTCATTGAGGTTGACCGTCAGCAGGCCGAGCTGCTGCTCGCTGACCTTGAGCAGCAGGCGTTGCAGGGTTTCCACTTCGATCAGCGGCACATCGCCATAGAGAATCAGCACCCGCTCAGCGCTCAACATCGGCAAGGCCTGAGCCACGGCATGGCCGGTGCCCAGTTGCTCGCTTTGCAGTACAAAGTTCAGGTCATCGGCCGCCAGACGCTCGCGAACCAACTCTGCACCATGGCCGATCACCACATGAATGCCCTGGGGCTTGAGCTGGCGGGCGGTGTCGATCACATGGCCAAGCATGGATTTGCCAGCAACCGGGTGCAGTACCTTGGGCAGTGCCGAACGCATGCGGGTGCCTTGGCCGGCGGCGAGAATAACGATATCGAGCGACATGGTAGGTATCCTGAACAACCCGGGAACCGGCCCGGGGTTAAACGATTGCGAATATGCGGCATCCCCGTAGGATGCGCCGTGCGCACCATCAAACAGCTGGACCGGTGCGCACGGCGCACCCTACAGCATGCCGGACAAAAACTGCGGACAAAGAAAAAGGGTAGCCAAGGCTACCCTTTTACTTACACACAATGAAGCCGGTGACTTAACCGCCGAACTTCTTGCGCAACTGCTGGACGGTACGCAGTTGAGCTGCGACCTCAGCCAGGTGAGCGGCGGCGGAACCGTAGTCGAACTCCGCGCCCTTCTCGTGCAGTGCACGCTCGGCAGCCTTGAGGGCTTCCTGTGCGGCAGCTTCGTCAATATCGGCAGCACGCTGCACGGTATCGGCGAGCACTTTTACCACATTCGGTTGTACTTCCAGGAAGCCACCGGAGATGTAGTAAACCTCGGCCTCGCCACCCTGCTTGATCAAGCGAATCGGGCCTGGCTTGAGATCGGTCAACAGAGGCGCGTGGCCGGGTGCAATACCCAGGTCGCCCAAGTTGCCGTGTGCAATCACCATTTCCACCAGGCCGGAGAAGATTTGCCCCTCAGCGCTGACGATATCGCAATGGACTGTCATGGCCATATCTAACCTCACGTATCGATCATCTGAACGCTGCTACGTTCGACTATGCAATCGTTGAAACCAGGCTAAAAAAGTAAACAACGCTTTCTCGCCTGACCTCAGCTTGCCTAGCCTTCACTCGCTGGCGTTCAACCAGACCGTGAGCGCCCGTTACCGGGCGCACCGATTACAGCTTCTTGGCTTTTTCGACGGCTTCTTCGATACCGCCAACCATGTAGAACGCCTGCTCTGGCAGGTGATCATAGTCGCCGTTAAGAATGCCGCTGAAACCAGCGATGGTGTCCTTCAGGGAAACGTACTTGCCCGGCGAGCCGGTAAATACTTCAGCCACGAAGAACGGCTGGGACAGGAAGCGCTGGATCTTACGAGCACGGGATACCAACAGCTTGTCTTCTTCAGACAGCTCGTCCATACCGAGGATCGCGATGATGTCCTTCAGTTCCTTGTAACGCTGCAGCACGTACTGAACGCCGCGAGCGGTGTCGTAGTGCTCCTGACCGATTACCTGCGGGTCAAGCTGACGCGATGTCGAGTCGAGTGGATCGACCGCTGGGTAGATACCCAGGGAAGCGATGTCACGGGACAATACAACGGTGGCGTCCAAGTGGGCGAAGGTGGTCGCCGGGCTCGGGTCGGTCAAGTCATCCGCAGGCACGTATACGGCCTGGATCGAAGTGATCGAACCGGTCTTGGTGGAAGTGATGCGCTCTTGCAGAACACCCATCTCTTCGGCCAGGGTCGGCTGATAACCTACTGCCGACGGCATACGGCCGAGCAGTGCGGATACTTCGGTACCGGCGAGGGTGTAACGGTAGATGTTGTCAACAAACAACAGTACGTCACGGCCTTCGTCACGGAACTTCTCGGCCATGGTCAGGCCAGTCAGGGCTACGCGCAGACGGTTGCCCGGCGGCTCGTTCATCTGACCGTAGACCAGGGCTACCTTGTCGAGAACGTTGGAGTCCTTCATCTCGTGGTAGAAGTCGTTACCCTCACGGGTACGCTCGCCCACACCGGCGAACACGGAATAACCGCTGTGCTCGATGGCGATGTTACGGATCAGTTCCATCATGTTTACGGTTTTGCCTACACCGGCACCACCGAACAGACCGACTTTACCGCCCTTGGCAATCGGGCAAACCAGGTCGATAACCTTGATCCCGGTTTCCAGCAGTTCGTTGGAGCTCGACTGCTCGGCGTAGGAAGGTGCCGGACGGTGAATGCCCCAACGCTCTTCTTCGCCAATCGGACCGGCTTCGTCGATCGGGTTGCCCAGCACGTCCATGATCCGGCCCAGGGTCTTAATCCCGACCGGAACCTGGATCACTGCACCGGTGTTGTCGACGTTCAGGCCGCGTTTCAGGCCTTCGGTCGAACCCATCGCAATGGTACGTACCACGCCATCGCCCAGCTGCTGCTGAACTTCCAGGGTGGTTTCGGCGCCGACTACTTTCAGCGCTTCATAAATATTCGGCACTTGATCACGCGGGAATTCCACGTCGATAACGGCGCCGATGATTTGAACGATACGTCCGCTACTCATCTTTGGTTCCTCGAATATTTGAACCGTTCTTAAACCGCGGCAGCGCCGCCGACGATTTCCGAAATCTCTTGGGTGATCGCTGCCTGACGCGCCTTGTTGTAGACCAGTTGCAAACCACTGATCAGGTCACCGGCGTTATCGGTAGCATTCTTCATCGCGATCATCCGAGCTGCCTGTTCGCACGCGCTGTTTTCCAGCACGGCTTGATACACCTGCGATTCGATAAAGCGAACCATCAGGCTATCGAGCAGCGACTGTGCATCAGGCTCGTAGATGTAATCCCACAGCCCTTTCTGCACGCCTTCTTCTTCGATCGCGGCCAGCGGCAACAACTGATGCACTTCCGGCTTTTGCGTCATGGTGTTGACGAACTTGTTCGACACCAGATACAGGCGATCAATTCGGCCGTCGCTATACGCGTCGAGCATGACCTTGACACTACCAATCAGGTCGTTAAGCGAAGGTTCTTCGCCCAGCTTGCTGATGGCTGCAATCACATTACCGCCGTAGCTACGGAAAAAGCTCGCGCCCTTGCCGCCCACAGCACAGAAGTCTGCTTCGACCTTGGCATCACGCCATTCGGTCATATTTTTCAGCAGTGCCTTGAACAGGTTGGTGTTCAAACCACCACACAGACCACGGTCACTCGAGACCACGATATAGCCGACGCGCTTAACGACGCGTTCCACCATAAATGGGTGGCGGTATTCCGGGTTGGCATGGGCCAAATGGCCAATTACCTGACGGATACGCTCGGCGTAGGGACGACCAGAAGCCATGCGCGACTGAGCTCTGCGCATCTTGCTGACCGCCACTTTTTCCATGGCGCTGGTGATCTTCTGCGTGCTTTTGATGCTCGCGATCTTACTGCGAATCTCTTTTGCGCCTGCCATTTCACACCTTTTGGTTCAAGCAGGCGGGGGCGTCTAAGCCCCCGCTGCGGTTACCAGGTTTGGGTGGCTTTGAACTTCTCGATCCCGGCTTTGAGGCCCGAATCGATCTCGTCGTTGAAGTCACCCTTCTCGTTGATCTTCGCCATCAGATCGGCGTGATCACGGTTGAAGTAGGCAAGCACCGCTGCTTCAAAGGCACCCACTTTCTTCACGTCCACGTCCTGCAGGAAGCCACGCTCGGCGGCATACAGGGACACCGACATGTCGGCGATGGACATCGGCGCATACTGCTTTTGCTTCATCAGCTCGGTAACGCGCTGACCGTGCTCAAGCTGCTTGCGGGTGGCTTCGTCCAGGTCAGAAGCAAACTGGGCGAATGCGGCCAGTTCACGGTACTGAGCCAGAGCGGTACGGATACCACCGGAAAGCTTCTTGATGATCTTGGTCTGAGCAGCACCACCTACGCGGGATACCGAAATACCGGCGTTCACTGCAGGACGGATGCCCGAGTTGAACATCGAGGATTCCAGGAAGATCTGACCGTCGGTGATGGAAATCACGTTGGTCGGAACGAACGCGGAAACGTCGCCACCTTGAGTTTCGATGATCGGCAGAGCGGTCAGGGAACCGGTTTTACCTTTCACAGCGCCGTTGGTGAACTTCTCAACGTACTCTTCGGATACACGCGATGCGCGCTCCAGCAGACGGCTGTGGAGATAGAACACGTCGCCCGGGTAGGCTTCACGGCCTGGCGGACGGCGCAGCAGCAGGGAAATCTGGCGGTAAGCCACTGCTTGCTTGGACAAATCGTCATACACGATCAGCGCGTCTTCGCCGCGATCGCGGAAGTATTCGCCCATGGTGCAACCGGCGTACGGTGCAATGAACTGCAGCGCAGCGGATTCGGAAGCGGAAGCAGCAACCACGATGGTGTTAGCCAGCGCACCGTTTTCTTCCAGCTTGCGCACCACGTTGGCGATGGTCGATTGCTTCTGACCAATGGCTACGTAGACGCACTTAATGCCGCTGTTCTTCTGGTTGATGATGGCGTCGATTGCCAGAGCAGTCTTGCCGATCTGACGGTCACCAATGATCAGCTCGCGCTGGCCACGGCCTACCGGGATCATGGCATCGACCGACTTGTAACCGGTTTGCACCGGCTGGTCGACCGACTTACGCCAGATCACACCCGGCGCAACCTTCTCAACCGCGTCGGTGGCGACGTTGTTCAGCGGGCCTTTGCCGTCAACCGGGTTACCCAGGGCATCGACGACGCGACCAAGCAGTTCCGGACCAACCGGTACTTCGAGGATGCGGCCGGTGCACTTGGCGCTCATGCCTTCGGCGAGCGTGGTGTACGCGCCCAGTACTACTGCACCGACGGAGTCTTGCTCCAGGTTCAGTGCCATACCGAAAACGCCACCAGGGAATTCGATCATCTCGCCGTACATTACGTCGGCGAGGCCGTAAATGCGCACGATACCGTCGGAAACGCTGACGATGGTGCCTTCATTACGGGCTTGAGCGGTCACATCCAGCGCGCCAATGCGCTGCTTGATGATTTCGCTAATTTCGGAAGGATTCAGTTGCTGCATGCCAGTTCCCTCAAATCAGGATTTCAACGCTTCGGCCAGCTTGTTCAATTTGCCGCGTACCGAACTGTCGATGACCAGGTCACCTGCGCGGATCAACAGGCCGCCAATAAGGGCAGCATTGACAACCGGCTTAGGTTGGACAGTTCGAGCAAGCCGCTTGGAAAGCGCGGCAGCCAGGGTTTGTAGTTGTTCCGCGCTGAGCTCGAATGCTGTTTGCACCTCAACGTCGAGGGTGCTTTCAGCTTCGGCTTTCAAAACGGTGAATTGCTCAAGTACGACCGGAAGCAGCGACAGACGATCATTGCTGCTCAGGACAGAGAGGAAGCTGATGAACGTGTCATCGACATTGCCACTGCAGACCTGTGCCAGCATTTGAACTTTCTGTTCGCTGGTCAACGCGGGATTTCCCAGTTGCTGTGCCACTTCCGGGGTCTGCACGGCGGCAGCGGAAAAGCACAGCATGGCCAACCAGGCATCAGCCTGACCGGCGCTGCTGGCGAACTCAAAAGCGGCTTTTGCGTAAGGCCGACCAAGCGTAATGGTATTGATCATCGCTTGCCTCGCTTAGAGTTGTGAGGCCAGTTTTGCGACCAAATCATTGTGTGCTGCGCCGTCTATCGAAGACTCGAGAATCTTCTCGGCACCGGCAACGGCGAGAACCGCTACTTGGGCACGCAGTTGATCCTTGGCACGGTTCACTTCCAGGTCGATTTCAACTTTAGCACCGGCAATCAACTTCTCGCCTTCAGTGCGGGCCTGGGTCTTGGCTTCTTCAACGATCGAATTGGCGGTTTTGTTCGCGCGGTCGATGATTGCGCTGGCCTGCTCTTTACTTTCACGCAGTAATTGAGCAGCGCGTTCCTGGGCAAGATGCAGATCACGCTCAGCGCGTCCTGCAGCATCCAGACCTTCGGCGATTTTCTTCTGGCGTTCTTGCATGGCGCTGGTCAGCGGCGGCCATACGAACTTCATGCAAAACCAGACGAAAATAGCGAAGGAAATCGTTTGACCGAACAGGGTCAGGTTTATGTTCACAGCGATTTACCTCGTGCTATCTCGTATGAGCGGTGTCAATTTCACAGCTATGGGGATTCGCTGAGGCGAATCCCGCATCACACTGGAAAGTGATTAGGCACCAGCAGCCGGAGCAACAACGAAGATCAGGTACATCGCGATACCAACACCGATCATCGGAACGGCGTCGAGCAGACCGGCCATCAGGAAGGTCTTGGTTTGCAGCTGTGGGCCCAGCTCAGGTTGGCGAGCGGTGGATTCCAACAGCTTGCCGCCCAGCAGGGCGAAACCGATACCAGTGCCCAGTGCGCCCAGACCAATCATGAGGGCAGCAGCGATATAGACGAGTTCCATAAATAAAGCTCCAGAGTTTTATAAGTTAAGGTTTTTGTTGAACAGGTTACTGGCGTCAAGTTGCTATCAATGATGATCTTCGTGCGCAGCACTCAGATACACCACCGTCAGCACCATGAAAATGAACGCCTGCAGCGGGATCACCAGGATGTGGAAGATCGCCCATGGCACGTTGAGCCCGAATTGCAAGTAGAAGGGCAACAGCGCGATCAGGATGAACACCACTTCGCCGGCATACATGTTGCCGAACAGTCGCAGCGCCAGACTCAAAGGCTTAGTCAGCAGGCCAATGATTTCGAGAAACAGGTTGAACGGAATCAGCGCCCAGTGATTGAACGGCGTGAACGACAGTTCCTTGGTGAAACCACCGAGCCCCTTGACCTTGATGCTGTAGAAGATGATCAGGATGAACACCCCCAAAGCGAGGCCGAAGGTACCGTTGGGATCGGCGGTCGGCACTATCTTGAAGTATTCGAGCCCCAGGAGGCTCGCTACACCAGGAATGTAATCGACCGGAATCCACTTCAGGCTGTTCATCAGCATGACCCAGACGAAGATAGTCAGGGCCAACGGGGCAACCAGTGAGTTGCGACCGTGGAAGGTGTCTTTGACGATGCCCTGGATGAACTCGATGGACATTTCTGCAACGTTTTGCAGCCCACCCGGGATACCGGTGGTGGCTTTCTTGGCAGCCAAACGAAACAGGCCAAGGAAGATCAGTCCCATAAACACCGACCAACCCATGGTGTCTACGTGAACTGCCCAAAAGCCCATTTGCGCTACGTCTTCCGGGGTTTGGGCCAAAATCCAGCCCTTTTCCGGATGCTCGCCATAGACCAGGTTTTGCAAGTGATGCTGGATGTACTCTGCCGGGGTGTTTGCCATAAACGCCTCAAACGCTCTAATGCTTCAGAAATTTTTTATCAGTAGTGGAGCGCTGGCGGCTGCCGCCACAGCCAGCAGATACCCGACGAATAGCGCCGCAATATCCAACTGCCTTATGCCCACAAACACCAGTGCAAACAGCACTGCTGTGAGAATCCATTTACCCATTGCCCCAGACCAGATGGACAGGACGATATCTCTAGTCGAACGCGCGCCAAAATAACGAAAGGCTTTGTACGCAAAAAACGCATTCGGCAGCAGGGCAATCATGCCGCCCAGTAAAGCCGAGTAACCAGCGGTCAGGCCCTTGCCTAGAGTAAAAAGCAGGGCGACCAGCAGACAGACAATTGCCTGCACAAGCAGAACAGGAAATCCGGGTTGCTGGATAAACGGCGTTTTATTGCGAATAGCCAAACCAGCGACACCCCGACTCAAGCTGCAAACATTAATCAACTTGAAGCTTACAAAACAGCGCGGGGAGTATAGGTGCATGCTTTCCCCCGATCAACCTCGCTGTAGTGCCTGGGTCGGCAATACTACATGGCCAATTGTTTCAGCGAATGTGAGCCAGCACGCCCTGCAATTCATCCAGTGAGTTGTAGCGGATCACCAACTGACCTTTGCCTTTCTGCCCGTGCTTGATTTGCACCGGCGAACCCAGGCGCTCTGCCAGGCGCTGTTCAAGGCGACTGATGTCGGGATCGGACTTGACTACTTCAGCCGTCTTTTCCTTGCCACTCAACCATTGGCGCACCAACGCTTCGGTTTGTCGGACAGTCAGCCCGCGCGCGACAACATGTCGCGCCCCTTCGACCTGTTGCTCTGCAGGCAGACCAAGCAAGGCACGCGCATGACCCATTTCCAGATCACCATGGGACAGCAGGGTCTTGATCTCGTCCGGCAGGGCAATCAGACGCAACAGATTGCTGATGGTCACGCGGGATTTACCCACGGCATCGGCTACCTGTTGCTGGGTCAGATTGAATTCCTGCTGCAGCCGTTGCAGGGCGACGGCCTCGTCAATCGGGTTGAGGTCTTCACGCTGGATGTTCTCGATCAGCGCCATGGCGATGGCCGCCTCATCGGGCAGCTCGCGCACCATCGCCGGGATCTTGTCCAAACCAGCCTGCTGACTGGCACGCCAGCGCCGCTCACCGGCAACGATTTCAAAACGGCCCTGGCCAATTGGTCGCACTACGATCGGCTGCAACACACCCTGAGCCTTGATCGACTGGGCCAGCTCCTCGAGCGCGGTAGCGTCCATGTCGCGGCGTGGTTGGTACTTGCCACGCTGGATCAGATCCAGGGGTACGTATTGCAGCTCGCGGCTGTCGGCCTGAACGGCTTCTTCCTGCAAAGCAGTGACGGTAGTGCCGCCCAGCAGGGCGTCCAAGCCTCGTCCCAGCCCTCGTTTCTTGGCGGCCATGCGGAATTCCTTATGCGGTTGCGGTGTGGGGGCGGGCGCGCTGACGACGAACCAGTTCCCCGGCCAGGGCCAGGTAGGCAATGGCTCCGCGGGAGCTCTTGTCGTATACCAGCGCCGGCATACCGTAGCTGGGGGCCTCGGCCAAGCGCACGTTGCGCGGGATTACGGTTTGGTACAGCGTGTCGGGAAAATGTTCCTTGAGCTGCGCCGAAACATCGTTGGTCAGGCTGATGCGCGGGTCGTACATGGTACGCAGCAGGCCTTCGATTTTAAGCGAAGGATTGAGCATTTGTGCGATGCGCTGAATGCTGTTGATCAGATCACTCAGGCCTTCCAGGGCGAAATACTCGCACTGCATGGGGATGATCACACCATCGGCAGCCACCAGGGCATTGACCGTGAGCATCGATAGCGCAGGCGGGCAGTCGATGAGGATGTAGTCGTAGTTCTCGCGGATCGGCGCCAGTGCGTTGCGCAGGCGACTTTCCTTCATTTTCATTTCCAGCAGGCTGACTTCCGCAGCCGTCAGGTCACGGTTGGCCGGCAACAACTGGTAGCCGCCGTGCTCGGAATACTGCATGGCCTCGACCAGGTTGCACTCGCCGATCAGCACGTCGTAGATCGAGTGTTCCAGGGCATGCTTATCCACACCACTGCCCATGGTCGCGTTGCCCTGGGGATCAAGATCGATCAACAGCACCCGGCGTTTGGTCGCAACCAGTGAGGCGGCCAGATTGATGCAGGTGGTGGTCTTGCCCACGCCGCCTTTCTGGTTGGCAATTGCGAATACTTTAGCCATGTTGCGTTTCCCCTAGACCGAGCGGCGCAGTATCAGCAGATGGCGCTGACCTTGGCAACCGGGAACCTTGAGCACATGGGTGGTTGCCAGGCGGAAGTCAGCCGGCAAAGCTTGCAGTTCGTCGTCCGGATGCACGCCTTTCATGGCCAGCCATTGGCTCTGACCATCGCCGAGATGACGGGTCCAGTTGGCAAAATCCTCCAGGCTACTGAAGGCACGGGAAACGATACCACTGAACGCCTGCTCAGGCTTGAAGGCCTCGACCCGGCTGTGGATAACTTCGAGGTTGGCCAGTTTCAACTCCAGCTTCACCTGAGTCAGAAAACGAGTCTTCTTGCCGTTGGAGTCGAGCAGGGTGAACTGGCGCTCGGGAAACAGGATGGCCAGAGGAATACCCGGCATACCGCCGCCACTGCCAACGTCCAGCCAGTTATCCCCAGACTCTGCGACGAACGGCTGCACACTCAGGCTGTCGAGCAGATGCCGCGAGACCATTTCATCGGGATTGCGCACCGCGGTGAGGTTGTAAGCCTTGTTCCACTTGATCAGCAGCGCCAGGTAGGCGAGCAGTTGCTCCTGCTGTGTGGACGAAACCTCTACGCCCAGTTCGATAGCGCCTTGCGCCAGTTCTTCGGCGTGCTTGCTGGTTACCACTGACATCAGGCGCTTTGCTCCAACTGGCGACCAGCGCCGCGTTTCTTCAAATGGATCAGCAACAGGGAAATCGCCGCAGGGGTAACACCTGGAATCCGCGAAGCCTGGCCGAGGGTTTCCGGACGGGTGTTGCCGAGCTTGTGCTGGATTTCCTTGGATAACCCGGAAATCCCGTTGTAATCGATGTCCACCGGTAATTTGGTGTCTTCGCTGGCGCGCAGCCGGGCAATTTCATCCTGTTGACGGTCGATGTAGCCGGCGTACTTGGTCTTGATCTCGACCTGCTCGGCGACGCGCGGGTCTTCTGCACCCGCGCCTGTCAGGCCGGTCAGGCCGATGTAATCGATCTCCGGGCGCGACAGCAGATTGAGCAGGTTGTACTCATGGGTCAACGGCGTACCGAAGTGCGCGGCAATCGCATCGCCTTGGGGGGTGCCGGGTCTGACCCAGGTGCTTTTCAGGCGCTGCTCTTCCACCTCGATGGCTTCACGCTTGGTTTCGAACGCCGCCCAGCGGACGTCATCGACCAAGCCAAGCTCGCGGCCTTTCGCGGTCAGGCGCAGATCGGCGTTGTCTTCGCGCAGGATCAACCGGTATTCGGCCCGCGAGGTGAACATGCGGTACGGCTCCTGAGTACCCAAAGTAATCAGGTCGTCGACCAACACACCGATGTAAGCCTCGTCGCGGCGCGGACACCAGCTGTCCTTGCCCTGGGCGCGCAGCGCGGCGTTGGCCCCGGCGAGCAAACCTTGCGCGCCGGCTTCTTCGTAACCGGTGGTGCCGTTGATCTGTCCGGCGAAAAACAAGCCGGCGATGACCTTGGTTTCGAGGCTGTATTTCAAATCACGCGGATCGAAGTAGTCGTACTCGATGGCGTAACCGGGACGCACAATGTGGGCGTTTTCCATGCCGCGAATCGAACGTACCAGCTGCAATTGCACGTCGAACGGCAGCGAGGTGGAAATGCCGTTGGGGTAGAGCTCGTGAGTGGTCAGCCCTTCCGGCTCGATAAATACCTGATGGCTATCCTTGTCGGCGAAGCGGTGAATCTTGTCCTCGATCGACGGACAGTAACGCGGGCCGACGCCTTCGATCACCCCGGAGTACATCGGCGAACGGTCGAGGTTGGCGGCGATGATTTCATGGGTGCGGGCATTGGTGTGAGTAATCCAGCAGCTGACCTGGCGTGGTTGCTGCTCGGCGCGCCCGAGAAAAGACATCAGCGGCGTTGGCGTGTCGCCTGGCTGCTCGGTCATCACCGAGAAATCTACCGAACGACCGTCGATCCGCGGTGGCGTACCGGTTTTCAGGCGACCAACGCGCAGCGGTAACTCACGCAAGCGCTGAGCCAGGGCGATCGACGGCGGATCACCGGCTCGGCCGCCGGAATAGTTCTGCATGCCGATGTGGATAAGTCCGCCGAGGAAGGTGCCGGTGGTCAACACCACGGAATCGGCGAACAGACGCAGGCCCATTTGGGTGACCACGCCTTTGACTTCGTCGTTTTCAACGATCAGGTCATCTGCAGCTTGTTGAAATATCCACAGGTTGGCCTGGTTTTCCAAAGTTTCGCGAATCGCGGCCTTGTACAGCACCCGATCGGCCTGAGCACGGGTGGCGCGCACTGCCGGACCCTTGCGGCTGTTGAGCACACGGAACTGGATACCACCCTTGTCAGTGGCCGCTGCCATGGCGCCGCCGAGAGCGTCGATTTCCTTGACCAGATGACTTTTGCCAATCCCGCCAATCGCCGGATTGCAGCTCATCTGCCCGAGGGTTTCCACGTTATGGGTCAGCAGCAGGGTTTTTACTCCCATGCGTGCCGCTGCCAGAGCAGCCTCAGTGCCGGCATGACCACCGCCGATCACGATCACCTGAAAACGGGAAGGGAAATCCACCACGAACCTCGTGCCTGTTGATAAATGGGTCTTTTGCTTTGAAAAGCTGGGAAGCCGGCAAGTATAGGGATTTAGGCCGTGTGAAAGAAGCCTTGTGCACAAAAAATAGCCAGCCTGCTTTGGCTCTCCACAGCGCTGTCGGTCAATAGAGAATAAAAGAATGAATTTATATAGATCTTTGTTTTTATGTTTATTAAGTAGGAAGCGCTTTTCTGTGGATAGATTGCTACAGCCCAATAGCGGTGTGGTTTACAGCGTTTCAAAAGTCTGTGTTGATCCTGCCGTTAGCCTGTTCGGTAGCCGTAGACAGCCTGTGGATTAAAGTGATGGTTATCCACAGGGGTGGTTATCCTCAGTTTTATCACCGGGTTATGGGCAGGGCTTAGGTGGGGTTTTCCACAGGGCTTAGGCGGGTAAATAAGTGGATTGGCCAGTATCTTTCGCCCAGGCGGATGCCTGCCCGAATAGCATAAATAGGGATCTCAGGAAAAAACGCTGCGTAGGATGGGTTAGGCGCAGGAAGGAAATACTGGATTAGACAGGAGGTCAGATGCGCCGTAACCCATCAGGCATATGAAGGATTACGGCCTGCTCCAAGGACGGCTTGTCGGGCGCTGCGCTCAACCTGCGCGGCCCGACACCAGCCCCGTAGGATGGGTTAGCCGCCACAGCGTTTCGCTCAAGGCAGCGTTTTGCGTGCGGCGTAACCCATCGGACGTTACACGGCTGTTAAAGCCCGAATGTGATTCTGGGTAGGCGCCCGCTACTAACCCAACCTACGAGTTTTCAGCTTGAGGCTTATAGCTTGCCGCTCACTTACCTATACAGAAGCTGGAAAAGATCCGCCCCAGCAGGTCGTCGGAGCTGAAGGCTCCGGTGATCTCGCCCAAAGACTGCTGCGCCAGGCGCAGGTCTTCGGCCAGCAGCTCACCAGCACCTGCCAGGGTCAACTGTGCGTGGCCGTGGTCCAGGTGAGTAGCGGCCAGGCGCAACGCCTCCAGATGCCGCCTGCGGGCACTGAAGCTGCTCTCGGCCGTCTGTTCGTAGCCCATGCAGGCCTTCAGGTGCTCGCGCAGCAGATCCAGACCGTCGCTGGATCTGGCCGAGAGGCTGATGGTCACGTGACCATCACTGCCGACCTCCAGGGCAATGGCTTCGTTCGACAGGTCGGCCTTGTTACGGATCAGGGTGACCTTGGACGGATCGGGGCGCTTATCGAGAAACTCCGGCCATAGCGAGAACGGGTCGTCGGCTTCGGGGGCGGTAGCGTCGACTACCAGGAGAATACGATCGGCTTCGCCAATAGCCTTAAGCGCGCGCTCGACGCCGATTTTCTCCACCTGATCCTCGGTGGCGCGCAAGCCGGCAGTATCCACCACATGCAGCGGCATGCCATCAATGTGGATATGTTCGCGCAACACGTCGCGGGTGGTACCGGCTATCTCGGTGACAATGGCGGCTTCGCGCCCGGCCAGGGCATTGAGCAGGCTGGATTTGCCGGCATTCGGCCGACCGGCGATCACCACCGTCATGCCATCGCGCAGCAACGCGCCTTGTCCGGCTTCGCGCAGCACCTCAGTCAAGTCTGTACGCACGCCCTCGAGCAGGTTGAGCACATGGCCATCGGCAAGGAAGTCGATCTCTTCTTCTGGAAAATCGATGGCCGCTTCGACGTAGATGCGCAGGCTGATCAGGCGCTCGGTAAGGCCGTGTATACGCCGCGAAAACTCGCCCTGCAGTGAACGCAGGGCATTGCGCGCCGCCTGTTCGGAGCTGGCCTCGATCAGGTCGGCAATCGCTTCGGCCTGGGCCAGGTCGAGTTTGTCGTTGAGAAACGCGCGTTCACTGAACTCGCCGGGCCGGGCCTGACGTGCACCGAGTTGCAGGCAGCGCCGCAAGAGTAAATCGAGCACCACCGGGCCGCCGTGGCCTTGCAGTTCCAGTACATCTTCACCGGTAAAGGAGTTGGGGCCGGGGAAGTACAAGGCCAGGCCTTCATCGAGCACCTGTTCGGCAGCGGCAAAAAAAGGGCCGTAGTGGGCGTAGCGTGGTTTCAGCTCACGCTGGCAGATTGCCGTAGCCAGTTTCCCGGCCAGTGGTCCGGAAACACGCACGATACCCACGCCGCCACGGCCTTGAGCGGTGGCGACGGCAGCAATGGTTTCAGTAACAGTTGGCATGCGGTTCTCCTGAATACGACATAGCAAAACGCCCCTGAAAAGGGGCGTTTGTTACAGCTTAGAAGCAATCATTGCTCAGGCGTCTGCTGCCCTGGCTGCTGCTTCGATCTTGCGGGTAATGTACCACTGCTGTGCGATCGACAAGACGTTGTTGACCACCCAGTACAGGACCAGACCAGCCGGGAACCAGAGGAAGAAGAAGGTGAAGATGATCGGCATCATCTTCAGTACCTTGGCCTGCATCGGGTCCGGCGGCGTCGGGTTGAGCTGCTGCTGGATGAACATGGTGGCGCCCATGATGATCGGCAGGATGAAGAACGGATCCTTGATCGCCAAGTCGGTTATCCAGAACATCCAGGGCGCCTGGCGCATCTCCACGCTTTCCAGCAGGGTCCAATACAGCGCAAGGAATACCGGCATCTGCACCAGAATCGGTAAGCAACCGCCCAGAGGGTTGATCTTCTCCTTCTTGTACAACTCCATCATTGCCTGGGACATCTTCTGCCGATCGTCGCCGTGCTGTTCTTTCAACACCGCCAATTTCGGCGCTACGGCCCGCATGCGCGCCATCGACTTGTAGCTGGCTGCAGACAGTGGGAAGAAGATCAGTTTGATGATGATGGTCAGGACGATAATCGACCAGCCCCAGTTACCGAGGATGCTGTGGATATGTTCCAGCAACCAGAAGATCGGTTGTGCGAGGAACCACAGGATGCCGTAGTCGACGGTCAACTCCAGCCCAGGAGACAGGGTTTTCAGGTGGCCCTGAAGTTTCGGACCGGCATACAGAATTGCACTGATTTCGCCTTGGGCGCCTGCAGCAACCTGAACGGCCGAGCCGGTAAAGCCGACAATGTAATTGCCTTGGCTATCTTTGCGGGTCTGTACCTGATTGGTGCTGTCTTTGGCAGGAATCCAGGCAGTGACAAAATAGTGCTGCAGCCAGGCAACCCAGCCTCCTTGAACGGTTTCTTTAAACCCTTGTTTGTCGATGTCTTTCATCGACACTTTTTTGTACGGCTCGTCGGCTGTCCAGAGTGCACCACCCAGGTAGGTAGCAGTACCAGTGGCAGTGGTTGACGAGGGGTCGCCACTGTTATCGCGCTTGAGCTGAGCGAACATGTTGCCGCTCCACGCTTTGTCGCTCTGGTTATCAATCAGGTAGCTGACGGTCATCTGGTAAGACGCTGGGTCTATGCAGCCCGGCTTTTTCAGCTGTTGTTCCTTTGCCGAACACTGCGGGTTCAGGCCACGCTTCAACGTGAAGCGTTTGATGTAATTGATCCCGTCTTCGCTGAGTCTGAGATCGACTTGCAGTTCGTCCTGGCCTTCAGCCAACTCGTAACTCTGCTGTTCGCTGCTCCACAGCGCACGCCCACTGGATTTGTCTGGCGCATTGCTGCCGATCAAACCGCTTTGTGCCAGATAGGTGCGTTCGCTACCGTTATCGAACAGCTGGAAAGGCACGTCCGGGTGGTCTTGACGACGGGGGTACTGCGGCAAACGCAATTCCACAACATCGCCGCCACGTGGATCGATAGCCAGCTCCAGGACGTCGGTTTTAACTCGAATCAGTTGGTTGCTGACGGCTACTGGGGCAACGCTGATAGAGCCTGAATCGGCGGCAGGAGCTGCAGTCGGTATGTCATCACCGTTAGCAGTTTTTGCGCTGGCAGTGGTATCCGGCAAGCCCGGAACGGTACCGCTGACTGCTGCAGTCTGAGTCGGCAGGGCAGCTTGGCCGTAGTCCTGGTTCCACTGGAGAACCATCATATAGGACACGATTGCCAGGGCGACGATCAGGATCGAGCGTTGAATATCCATGATTATTCGGCCATCGAAGAGGAACGGGAGGTTTTCGCGGGGGGAACCGGGTCGTAGCCACCGGGATTCCACGGATGACAGCGGCCGAGCCGGCGCAATGCCAGCCAGCCACCACGCATGAGACCATTTTGTTCAATGGCTTCATGCGCGTAGCAGGAGCAGCTTGGATAAAAACGACAGTGGCTGGCCATCAACGGACTGATGGCATAGCGGTAGAACTGGATTGGAATCAAGGCCAGTTTACGCATGGGGACTGTCATTTATCCCGATAGGGGTAGCAGTTTCCGGGCTTGGCCTGTTGCGTGCCAGGCGTTTCCAGAGTTTGCCGAACTGGAGAGCCAATTCAGCATTCTGTAGATCGCCCAGGCCTTTACGTGCAACCACTACGATGTCCCAACCCGCCAGGTTCTCCTGGTTGAGGCGGAACGATTCGCGGATCTGACGCTTCAGGCGATTACGCTCAACCGAGAGCTTGACGCTCTTCTTGCCGATCACCAAACCCAGACGGGGGTGATCAAGCTGGTTGTTGCGCGCCAACAGCAGGACATTTTTGCCCGGAACTTTGCCGCTGGGGGAGTCGAAGACTGCCTTGAATTGTCGGGGGGTTAGCAGGCGCTTTTCCCGACTGAAGTCTCGACTCACCACAATACCGATATTTAGACGGCGAGACGCTTACGGCCCTTGGCGCGGCGACGCGACAGGACAGCACGGCCGTTCTTGGTGGCCATACGGGCACGGAAACCGTGGGTGCGAGCGCGTTTGATAGTGCTGGGTTGGAAAGTACGTTTCATGGTGCGGTACCTGGTCGTCGACTACGGGCCGGAATGGCCCCCGTTTTAAGAGACCGGCGATTCTAGAGAATCGCGAGGGTTAGGTCAATTTCCAACCAGTCTTTTCGTTAATAAAGAATATAGAGAAGAGAATATTTAAAGCTTTTCTATTATGTTAATAACTATTAGCCAAGCCATTATCTGTGGATAAGTCACTCTAGCCCACTAGCAGCAGTGCATTCGAGAGAGGGTAAGTCTGTCAGGAAGGGGTGCTCCGGCTGTGTGCATGCAGCGGATAAGCTGGGGATGGAATGCCGTTTTATCCACAGGGTGGTTCTTGCACTGCTTATACCCAGGCTTATCCGCTGGGCTTAGGTAGGGTTATCCACAGAGCTAAATTGTTAGCCGTCGACCAACGGTAGGTTCGTGTATAGGCACTGGGTGCACGGCCTAAAGGGCCTTTACGTGTGGATAACTTTGTCTTCGACGGCTACAATGGCTTCTGTTTTTTGCCTCGCCGCTTTCCTATTTAGGGGTTATCCGTGTCCGTTGAACTTTGGCAGCAGTGCGTTGAGCTTCTGCGCGATGAACTGCCTGCTCAGCAATTCAATACCTGGATCAGACCGCTGCAGGTCGAAGCTGCAGGCGATGAGCTTCGTGTCTATGCGCCGAATCGTTTCGTGCTTGACTGGGTCAATGAAAAGTACCTGACGCGGCTGCTGGAGTTACTCGCCGAGCGGACCAATGGCATGGTGCCTGCGCTGTCTCTATTAATAGGCAGTAAACGCAGTAGCGCCCCACGCGTAGCCGCCGTTTCCGCACCCGCACCCGCGCCAGTCATGACCAGTACGCCAGCGCCAGCCCAGAAGGCTGCTCCTGCACTGTCAGAGCCATCGCGCGCCAGTTTTGATCCAATGGCGGGCGCCGCCAGCCAGACTGCGCCTGCGCGCACTGAGCGTACGGTGCAAGTCGAGGGTGGGCTCAAGCACACCAGCTACCTGAACCGTACCTTTACCTTCGATAATTTCGTCGAGGGTAAATCTAACCAACTGGCCCGTGCGGCAGCTTGGCAAGTAGCGGATAACCCCAAGCATGGTTACAACCCGCTGTTTCTTTATGGTGGCGTGGGGTTGGGCAAGACCCACTTGATGCATGCCGTGGGCAACCATCTGCTGGCCAAGAACCCGAACGCCAAGGTGGTGTACCTGCACTCCGAGCGTTTCGTTGCCGACATGGTCAAGGCGCTGCAGCTGAATGCGATCAACGAGTTCAAGCGTTTCTACCGTTCGGTGGATGCCTTGCTGATTGATGACATTCAATTCTTCGCCAAGAAGGAACGCTCCCAGGAGGAGTTCTTCCACACCTTCAACGCACTGCTTGAAGGCGGCCAGCAGGTGATTCTCACCAGTGACCGCTACCCCAAGGAAATTGAAGGCCTGGAAGAGCGTCTGAAGTCGCGCTTCGGCTGGGGTCTGACCGTGGCGGTCGAACCGCCAGAGCTGGAAACCCGGGTGGCAATCCTGATGAAAAAGGCCGATCAGGCCAAGGTCGATCTGCCCCACGATGCGGCGTTCTTTATTGCCCAGCGCATCCGCTCCAACGTGCGTGAGCTGGAAGGTGCGCTCAAGCGAGTGATTGCGCATTCGCACTTTATGGGTCGCGATATCACCATCGAGCTGATTCGCGAGTCGCTGAAGGATCTGTTGGCGCTGCAAGACAAGTTGGTCAGCATCGACAATATCCAGCGCACCACGGCCGAGTACTACAAAATCAAGATTTCCGATCTGCTTTCCAAGCGTCGCTCACGCTCGGTGGCAAGACCTCGGCAAGTGGCGATGGCGCTGTCGAAGGAATTGACCAACCACAGCCTGCCGGAAATTGGCGATGCTTTCGGCGGCCGTGATCACACCACGGTATTGCATGCTTGCCGTAAGATTGCTGAACTGAAGGAATCCGACGCGGACATCCGTGAGGATTACAAGAATTTGCTGCGTACGTTGACCACTTGAATACGCAACTCCACTAGGCAAGGGACTAGACCATGCATTTCACTATTCAACGCGAAGCCTTGTTGAAACCGCTGCAACTGGTCGCCGGCGTCGTGGAACGCCGCCAGACCTTGCCGGTGCTGTCCAATGTGCTGCTGGTGGTTGAAGGCCAGCAACTGTCGCTCACCGGTACCGATCTCGAAGTCGAGTTGGTGGGCCGCGTCAGCCTGGATGAACCTGCCGAACCAGGTGAAATCACCGTACCTGCGCGCAAGCTGATGGATATCTGCAAAAGCTTGCCGAGCGATGCGTTGATCGATATCCGCATCGACGATCAGAAGTTGCTGGTCAAAGCTGGGCGCAGCCGTTTCTCCCTGTCGACCCTGCCGGCCAATGATTTCCCCACAGTCGAAGAAGGTCCAGGTTCGCTGACTCTCAGCCTGAGCCAAAGCAGGCTGCGGCGCCTGATCGAACGCACCAGTTTCGCCATGGCGCAACAAGACGTGCGTTATTACCTCAACGGCATGTTGCTGGAAGTGCAGACCGGTATTTTGCGCGCGGTTGCTACTGACGGTCACCGTCTGGCCATGTGTTCGATGGCGGCCGAGATCGAACAAACCGAACGCCACCAGGTAATTGTGCCGCGTAAGGGTATTCTCGAGTTGGCGCGTCTACTGACCGAACAGGATGCCAACGTCAGCATAATTCTCGGTCAGCATCACATTCGTGCGACCACCGGTGAGTTCACCTTTACCTCCAAACTGGTCGACGGCAAGTTCCCGGATTATGAGCGCGTGCTGCCGCGCGGTGGCGACAAGCTGGTGGTGGCCGATCGGCAGGGACTGCGCGAAGCGTTCAGCCGCACCGCGATTCTCTCTAATGAAAAGTACCGTGGTATCCGCCTGCAACTGGCTGCCGGGCTGCTGAAAATCCAGGCTAACAACCCGGAGCAGGAAGAAGCCGAAGAAGAGATCGCGGTGGACTACAACGGCGCTCCGTTAGAAATTGGTTTCAATGTCAGCTACCTGCTCGACGTGCTGGGGGTGATGACGACTGAGCAGGTGCGCCTGATCCTGTCCGACTCCAATAGCAGTGCTCTGGTGCAGGAGGCCGATAACGACGATTCTGCCTATGTCGTTATGCCCATGCGTCTGTAACTGCTAAATGTCCCTCACCCGCGTCATGGTCACCGCGGTGCGTAATCTGCACCCGGTGACCCTCTCCCCCTCCCCGCGTATCAATATCCTTCACGGCGCCAATGGCAGCGGCAAAACCAGTGTTCTGGAAGCCGTTTATCTGCTTGGTTTGGCCCGTTCATTTCGCAGCACACGACTACTGCCAATGATTCAGTACGAGCAACTGGCGTGTACTGTTTTCGGTGAAGTGCAACTGGCTGATGGCCGGCAAAGCAGCCTGGGTATTTCCCGTGATCGTCAGGGCGAGTTGCAGATTCGCATTGATGGGCAGAATGCGCGTAGTGCTGCCCAGTTGGCTGAAGCACTGCCCTTGCAGCTGATTAATCCAGACAGTTTTCGCCTGCTAGAAGGCGCGCCCAAGGTTCGTCGGCAGTTTCTCGACTGGGGAGTGTTCCACGTGGAACCTCGCTTCATGCCGGCCTGGCAGCGCTTGCAGAAGGCCCTGCGGCAGCGGAACTCGTGGCTGCGGCATGGTACACTTGACGCCGCTTCGCAGGCAGCCTGGGATCGTGAGTTGTGCCTTGCCAGCAATGAAATCGATGGATATCGCAGGGCCTATATCAAGGCCTTGAAACCGGTTTTCGAGCGTACGCTGAGTGAACTGTTGGAACTGGAAGGTTTAACCCTCAGTTACTACCGCGGCTGGGACAAGGAGCGCGAGTTGAGTGAAGTGCTGGCCACTTCCCTGCTGCGCGATCAACAAATAGGTCATACCCAGGCTGGACCCCAGCGAGCGGATCTCAGATTACGTCTGGCAGCCCACAGCGCAGCAGAGATATTGTCGCGAGGTCAGCAAAAGCTGGTCATTTGCGCCCTGCGTATTGCCCAGGGCCATTTAGTTAATCAGGCCAAGCGCGGGCAATGCATTTATCTGGTGGATGACTTGCCGTCAGAACTGGATGAACAGCATCGTCGCGCCTTGTGTCGTTTGTTGGAAGACTTGCACTGCCAGGTGTTCATCACCTGTGTAGACCATGAATTGTTGAGGGAAGGCTGGCGCACGGATACGCCCGTTGCCATGTTCCACGTGGAACATGGCCGTATCACCCAGACCCACGACCACCGGGAGTGAAGCATGAGCGAAAACCAAACGTACGACTCCAATAACATCAAGGTCTTGAAAGGCCTGGATGCCGTACGCAAGCGGCCTGGCATGTACATCGGTGATACCGATGACGGTAGCGGTCTGCACCACATGGTCTTCGAGGTGGTCGACAATTCGATCGATGAAGCGCTGGCGGGGCATTGCAGCGACATTACCATTACCATTCACCCTGATGAGTCGATCAGCGTGAGTGACAATGGCCGTGGTATTCCTGTGGATATCCACAAGGAAGAAGGTATTTCCGCCGCAGAGGTCATCATGACCGTGCTTCACGCGGGCGGTAAGTTCGACGACAACTCTTATAAAGTATCCGGTGGTTTGCACGGTGTCGGTGTGTCAGTGGTCAACGCCCTTTCCGAACACCTGCTGCTCACTGTGCGCCGCAGTGGCCACATCTGGGAGCAGACCTATGTCCACGGTGTGCCGCAAGAGCCCATGCGCATTGTTGGCGACTCCGAGACCACCGGTACCCAGATCCACTTCAAGCCGTCTGCGGAAACCTTCGCCAATATCCATTACAGCTGGGATATTCTGGCCAAGCGTCTGCGCGAACTGTCGTTCCTCAACTCCGGTGTCGGTATCGTCCTCAAGGACGAGCGCAGCGGCAAAGAAGAGCTGTTCAAATACGAAGGCGGTCTGCGCGCCTTCGTCGAGTACCTGAATATCAACAAGACTGCGGTCAATCAGGTATTCCACTTCAGCATGCAGCGCGAGGACGGTATCGGCGTTGAAGTGGCCCTGCAGTGGAACGACAGCTTCAACGAAAACCTGCTGTGCTTCACCAACAACATCCCGCAGCGCGATGGCGGCACCCACCTTGCCGGTTTCCGTTCGGCACTGACGCGTAACCTGAACGCCTATATCGAGCAGGAAGGCCTGGCCAAGAAGCACAAGATCGCCACCACTGGCGACGATGCACGCGAAGGTTTGACTGCGATCATTTCGGTGAAAGTGCCGGATCCAAAGTTCAGCTCGCAGACCAAGGACAAGCTGGTTTCCTCCGAGGTTAAAACCGCAGTCGAACAGGAAATGGGCAAGCACTTCTCCGACTTCCTGCTGGAGAACCCGAGCGAAGCCCGGGCGGTGGTCGGCAAGATGATCGATGCTGCGCGTGCCCGTGAAGCTGCGCGTAAGGCGCGTGAAATGACCCGCCGTAAAGGCGCGCTGGATATTGCCGGGCTGCCGGGCAAACTGGCTGACTGCCAGGAGAAAGACCCTGCCCTTTCCGAACTTTACATCGTGGAAGGGGACTCCGCGGGCGGCTCTGCAAAACAGGGCCGTAACCGCAAGACCCAGGCGATCCTGCCGCTCAAGGGCAAGATCCTAAACGTCGAGAAAGCCCGCTTCGACAAGATGATTTCTTCCCAGGAAGTCGGCACCCTGATCACCGCGCTTGGCTGTGGTATCGGTCGCGATGAGTACAACATCGACAAGCTGCGTTACCACAACATCATCATCATGACCGACGCCGACGTCGACGGTTCGCACATCCGCACCCTGCTGCTGACCTTCTTCTTCCGTCAGCTGCCGGAGCTGGTCGAGCGCGGCTACATCTATATCGCTCAGCCGCCGCTGTACAAGGTCAAGAAAGGCAAGCAGGAGCAGTACATCAAGGACGACGAGGCCATGGAGGAATACATGACCCAGTCGGCCTTGGAAGATGCCAGTCTGCACGTCAATGAAAGCGCGCCCGGCCTGTCTGGTGCGTCGTTGGAGCGCTTGGTCAACGACTACCGCCTGGTGATGAAGACGCTCAACCGACTGTCACGCCTGTACCCGATCGAGCTGACCGAACACTTCGTCTACATTCCGCGCGTCAGCACCGAACAGCTGGCCGACAAGGATGCCATGCAAGTCTGGTTGGACTTGCTTGATGCCCGTTTGAAAGGCATGGAGAAGTCCGGTCTGGTGTACAGGACCCGACTGCAGGAAGATCAGGAGCGTCACCTGTGGTTGCCGCAGGTCGAACTGGTTTCCCATGGGGTTTCCAGCTACATCACCTTCAACCGCGACTTCTTCGCCAGCAACGACTACAAGACCGTCACCAGCCTGGGCGACCAGCTGAACAGTCTGCTGGAAGAAGGCGCCTACGTGCAGCGCGGCGAGCGCAAGAAAGCCGTAACCACCTTCAAGGACGCCCTGGGCTGGTTGATGACCGAGAGCACCAAGCGCCACAGCATCCAGCGCTACAAGGGTCTCGGTGAAATGAACCCGAACCAGCTGTGGGAAACCACCATGGACCCCGAAGTACGGCGCATGCTCAAGGTGACGATTGAAGACGCCATTGGTGCGGATCAGATCTTCAACACCTTGATGGGCGACGCCGTGGAGCCACGCCGCGAATTCATCGAGGCCAATGCCTTGGCGGTGTCCAACCTGGACTTCTGACACATGGTTGTAGGTGGGCAACGTTAATCGCCACTTCGGCCAACGTTAACGCCCCACTGCTCTACTAAAAAACCCCGGCAGACCTAAAATCTGCCGGGGTTTTAGCGTTAAAGGGGGATATTTTCCTGGCTCCAGATAACGCCAACTTGCACAGTCTGGTTCCGATCACAGCACGTGTTGCTAGTAACGCGGCTAATCCTGGGAGCCAGTCACTAGGGGTGTGGTTTATCAGTCATCCCGCAACTGATCAGTGGATGGCTCGGTCGCTGATCGACTTGTTGCCAAACACCTGTAAGGGTGAAATCTTGATGACAAGTGTCGTCACAGTGAGTACCCGGTTATGGCTTCCATACACATTCACATCGACGACGAGCTTAAAGCTCGCGCTTTCCGTGAGCTGGAACGACTTGGCGTCACCCCTTCTGAGCTGATGCGCCAAGCCTTGCAGTATGTGGCCGAGCGCGGCCAGCTGCCATTTCGTCCAGGGCTGATGGCCGAGGAAGATGAAGCGTTACTCGCCACGGTTCGTCAACGTCAGGCAAGTCCTCAGCGCGTGAAGGTTGCACTGGATGACCTATAGCCAGAGTTTGATGGGGCACTGCAGGAATGGCAAAAGCTGGGTGATATCGTTCGCCAGCAGCTCAAGAAAAAGTGCGCTGAGATATTGCTCAATCTGCGTATCGATGCCGGGCAGCGGCCTTGCTGCGGATGTGGAGCAAACGCCAAGCCGGCTATATGGCAATGGGCTCGCGGATCATTGATTGGTCCAGCTCAATGGAGTTGCTGGGCACGACAGGCTAATACGCGACTGTGTGCAGGGCAGGAGGACTCGGTAAGCCCGGATCTATGGTTCGACGGAGCACCGCAGTGTAGAGCGCGGATCGCTGATTAGGAGAGTGGAAGACCGATGGCTTGACCCTGCTGAAGATGGGAAAGCCAGAAAGCACTGAGGGGAGCCTGGGCTCCCCTCGAATAGGTGACGTGTGCTTTGTTTTTATTATGTAGCGATCTGTTGTTGTTATTAGTGATCGGCTTTTTTCATCAGATCCCCAGGAGGGATCAAGGGCAAACGTATTTTTTTGGTTGCTGGTACTGCCGTTGTCACTAGGTGATCCAACCAGAACGAGCTACCTCAGGGTAGTTTTATTCTTCTAAAACTGGTTGCCGGTTTTAAATACCGGAACAGCGCGCCCTCTCCAAAAAAATCTGTTTGCTGCTTCTCTGCGGTGTTGTTTTTGTTTTGCCAGAGTCGAGATGTTTTTCTTCTTGCTGTTCTTGTTGTTATTCTCCAATAGATATAGCACAGCCCGTGCCAGTTTTAGAATATCGTTTTATATCAATAACTTGTAAGAAATAAGCTTTTTCTGACAGGTCCAGTCGTGGTCGATATGTTTCCGTATCACTCAGTTACGTTACCTGTCAGCGGCAGACGTAACACCACACGCCCGATCGGACGATGCTGCTCACGGGATTGATCATTGCTCGAGAAAGGGCTGGACCAGATCGGTGCCGCACCTGAGCGGTCAGGCCGACTGTTGGAACCTGTCGCCATATAGACGTTCTAATTAGTCCTGCAGCAGGACGCTGCCGCTAAAAACGGATCCTCGCCCCTCAACTAAACGTCCGCACACTGGCATGACCTGGCCGGAGACAGGATAAAAGATGTCGCCCACAGGAATGCAGCACACGCCAGCTAACGACAGCATAACGGCCAGGCCCGAGCCAGCAAGGACGCAGCCAAACCAAGGCTGAATATGCTGGCGGTCCACTACCCGGATGCCTTGCCATAGCCGTCGCTCAGCGTTGAGCCGTGGGTATGCGCCGCCATGACTTCACCGCACTACCCGGGCAGATAAGGGGCAATCCGCAAGCAGTCCATTAAACAATTACAAGCACGACGCCGAAGCCGACCTGAAGGTTGCTCCAGACCCTCAGTATCAGGCGATGCGCCGGGCATAGGACCTTTATGACTATTGTTTTGTCGGGCGCGATCATCACGCTTTTGCTTATCACTTTGTATGTCCTGGTGCGCTGGGGTAATGAGCGCTGTCATGGCTCTGAGCCGGTGGGGTTGTTGACCTTCATGGCTATCCTGTTCACCTCTGGCCTGGACATGGGCCTGATCATCTTTCCGCTGACCGAGTTCCCGGTCTACGCCGAGGATGCGCAATATCAGTTCTCCAACCCATTGGCTGTCGGGTTCGGCTTCTGGGGCTTTCTGATCTGGGTGTTTTACTTCATCACCACCTTCTACTTCTGCGTGATCGAGCCGCGGGTGAAGTTCTTCGAACTGAAACCGGTAAAGATCATCAATAACCTGGTGATCATCTCGACCTGTGCCTTCACGGCCTATCTGTTCCTGGTGAACATCGCTTGGTATGCCCCGGAAGTTGGCGAAGCCTGGGGGTATCTGGTGGTGTTCCTGATTTTGTTGGCGGCGGTCTATTCGAGTACGGATATCAAGTACCTGAAGATCCTCAGCGTCGCTTCGACCTGGTTGTTCTTCGCCCTGATTGCCGGGATGTGGTGGTGGATGGATGCCGATGCAAGCTACGCCGCCGAGGCCGCTTCGGCGATCGGTACCGGCTACTTCGCCGAGCTGCATGAATTCATCCTGCCGCTGAGCGATTACCACGCCTTCTACCTGTTCTGGTGGTTCGCCTGGAGCGTGATGATCGGGCAGTTCGTTTCGCGCTTTGTCGGCGGTTTGAAGACGTATCAGTTGCTACTGGCGCTGCTGATCATCCCTTCCATTCCGTTAGCGATATGGTTCTCCGTCTTGTACTACTACTTTGCCAACGCCATTGAGATCACCCTGCTCCTGAAGTTGGCGATGGTTACGGTGGGGGTTATCTTCGTGATCAACTCGGTTGATTCTCTGGTGCGTTTGTACACCGATAATCTGGGGATCAAGGTCGAGAAGCTGGGGCGGCCGAGGTTCATTTTGCTCAACGTGAGTGTCTTGTCGGCGCTGGTTCTGCTGTTCAAATTCACCCCGTTCGAGATTCAGTCGGTGGGGCTGGTGGTGATTGGCCTGTATGCGGCTGCCATTACGACCATTGTCTGGCGCCATCGGCCGGCGTTGGCGGCGATCAATGACTCAAGCGCTGGCTGAATTTGCAGTAAGGCAAATCCAGCTTCGCTGCAGTCGAATAGACGACCGTGGATAAATCGCTAGGCCAGCGGCACCCACCAGTAGCGCACGAAGTGGAAGAAGATCGGCGCGGCGAAACACACCGAATCCAGGCGGTCGAGCATACCGCCGTGGCCTTCGATCATATGGCCCCAGTCCTTCACGCCGCGGTCGCGTTTGATCGCCGACATCACCAGCCCGCCGGCAAAGCCCAGCAGGTTGACGGTCAGGGCCATCAAGGCGGCCTGCCAGAAGTTGAATGGGGTGATCCAGCACAGCAGCGCGCCCACCAGGCAGGCCAGGCTAACGCCGCCGATAAAGCCTTCGACGGTTTTCGACGGTGACAGGCGCGGCGCGATCTTGTGCTTGCCGAACAGCTTGCCGCAGACGTACTGCAGCACATCGGACAGCTGCACCACGATGATCAGCCAGGCGATCAGCAGCAGGTTGCGTCCTTCATAGCCGGGGATGTCCAGGGTCAGCAGCGCGGGTACCGAGGAGATGCAGTACACCGCGATCATCAGGCCCCACTGCACCTTTGACGCACGTTCGAGAAAGCGCGTGGTGTCGCCACCCAGGGACGCCAGGATCGGCAGCAGCAGGAACAGGTACACCGGGATAAAGATGGCGAACAGGCCGTACCAGTCGAAGGCGATCAGCAGGTACTGCATGGGTAGCGCGAAGTAGAAGGCTGCGACCAGCGCCGGGTAGTCGCTGCGCCGCGTGGGCGTCAGGGTCATGAACTCGCGCAGAGCGTAGAACGAGACGAAGTAGAACAGCAGGGTCACGCCCAGGTTGCCGAACAGAAAGGCGATGCCGATCACCAGCACCATGACCCACCAGGCATTGATCCGCGCATTGAGGTTGTCGATTACCGGATTGGGGCTGTCGCCACTGCGGCGCTTGAGGAAATAGCCAATCGCCGAGGCGAGCAATAACAGCGCGCCGATACCGGCGAACAACAGCAGAGTGTTGTTATCCATCTCAAACCTCCTCGGGTGCTAGGGCCAACAGGGCGTTACGGGCGCGTTCGAGGAACGCCTGCTTGCTTTCATCTTGCAGATGTTCCAGCGGGGTGCCGAAACTCAGGGTGCACAGCAGCGGCAACGGCAGCGCCCTGCCCTTGGGCATGACCCGGTTGAGATTGGCGATCCACACCGGCACCAGTTCGATGTCAGGACGCAGCCGGGTCAGGTGGTAGAGGCCGCTTTTGAACGGCAGCAGGCCGTCCTCCAGATTGCGTGTGCCCTCGGGGAAGAGGATCAATGAGTCGCCTTGATCCAGAGCATCGAGCATGGGCTGCAATGGGTTGGCTTCTGGCGTGGCACGCTCGCGGTCGATCAGTACGCCGTTGAATACCTTGTTGATCAGGTAGCGGCGCACGCCGTCGCGTTGCCAGTAATCGGCGCCGGCCACCGGCCGGGTGCGGCGCCGCAGTTCATCCGGCAGCGAGGCCCAGAGCAGGACGAAATCGCCGTGGCTGCTGTGGTTGGCGTAATACAGCCGCTGCACGGGCTGGGGCGTGCAACCGAGCCACAGCGCGCGGGCGCCGGTGAGCAGGCGCGCAGCCGAGGTGATGACGAACGCGGTGAGGGACGCGAGCATGGACGACTCCTTATCCAGTGATTGAAAGCCAGGAATGACTGATTCGGTCGCCTGGTTGGCCGCGTACAGACGAGGGTATTGGGCAGGGCAGCTCTACGCCGACACCATCGAGACATCCTTATTGCGAAGCAGTTGGCTGCGCCGCTTCGGCCAGGCCCTGGCGTACGCGGTTATAGAGGGTGTAGAGCAACAGCGCGAGAATCACCGCGAGCAGGCCATTGAGCCAGGCAGCGGGCAGCAACCCGCTGGCCACGCCAGCCCCCAGCACGCCGAAGCAGAAGGCACGGTCGCTCTTGCCCATGGGCCCGTCATAGCGGCGCGAGGCACCGACCATGGGCCCGAGTACGCCTGCGTACTCGCTGATCAGGGCCAGCAGCACGACCAGCACCACCAGCAGCGGCGAGACCCCAGGGAGCAAGGCGAAGGGCAGAAACAGCGCGCTGTCGGCGATCAGGTCGCAGAGTTCATTGAGGTAGGCACCGAGCCGCGATTGTTGGCCGAACTCGCGGGCGAGCATGCCGTCGACGGCATTCAGCGCCATGCGCAGCAGCATCCACAGCGGGATCAGGGCGAACAACCAGGTGTGCTGATGCAAGGTCAGCAGCAGGCTGCCGAGCAGCACGGAGACCACGGCGGCGAACAGGGTGACCTGATTGGCCGTAACGCCTTTTTCGTAAAGGTGCTTTACGCCGGGGCGCAGAAGGTTCTGGAAAGCCGGCTTGAGCTGATAGATGGACAGCATGGAGTTGAATTCCCTTTCAATGCAGTTGCCTGTCCAATCAGCTTAGCCGTTTTGCCTATTCAGCTGTGGTTCAAAACTGTGCGCCAGTGCCCGATTATCCAGTCGGGTGAAAACTTATGCCCAGATACCGAGCCTTCAAGGCTTTTTTAAAGTGTTTAATAATCAGCTAGTTATATCGAATAATGAGATTTTTTCGATATTTTACGCACAGCTTATCCACAATTTATGCCGATCAGTACAGATTGCCCATCATGCCGAATACACGCGCTGCTAGATGCTTTTGCTGACGTCGCACGCAGCACTTTCAGCAGCCAGCGCGCCGATATCGCGCTGTGCCTGGCTGACCCAGGCGAAAGCGCGCTCATTCAACTCGGCAATTGCCCGTGGGCCTGTGCCTTCGGCGTGCATGGCCGGACCTATCACCACCTGAATGGTGCCGGGGATTTTGCCCCAACCTTCCTTGGGCCAGAACTCGCCGGCGTTATGGGCGATGGGCAATACCGGCAGGTTGGCGTTGACCGCCAGCGAAGCGCCGCCCCGAGAGAACTTGCCGATCTGGCCGGTGGCGATCCGTGTGCCTTCCGGGAAGATCAATACCCAGGCGCCCTGCTCCAGGCGCTCGTGGCCCTGCTTGGCCAGTTGCTTGAGCGCCGCTTTGGGGTTACTGCGGTCGATGGCGATGGGTTTGAGCATGGCCATCGACCAGCCGAAGAACGGCACATAGAGCAGTTCGCGCTTGATCACCTGACTCAGTGGCTCGAACAGCGCCGAGAGGAAGAAGGTCTCCCAGGTGCTCTGGTGCTTGGCGAGAATCACGCAGGGCCGTTGCGGGATGTTCTCCAGGCCTTTGACTTCATAGCGGATGCCCATCACCACCTTGGCCAGCCAGACGGCACAGCGGCACCAGGTCTGGTTGACGAAACGGTAGCGCGCCCGAAACGGCAGGAAGGGGGCGACGAATACGCTGAGGATGCACCACAAGCACGCGCTGACAGACAGCAACAGGTAGAAGAGGAAGGTTCTGAGGGTCTGCAGTGTCGACATAGGAGCGTTTACCGTCCGGCTTTATTTCAGTGAATAAGTTGGCTGGCGACCGCCGCCAGATCATCGAATACCAGGGTGCCCGCAGGCAATGGCTTGGCCAGGGTCAGCAGGCCCTTGCCGGTCTTGACCAATACCGGCTGACAACCGACGGCCAGCGCGGCGTTAAGGTCACCGCTGCTGTCACCGACAAACCACACGCCGGCCAGGCTGACCCCGTAATGCGCAGCGATTTGCAGGAGCATACCGGGCTTTGGCTTGCGGCAGTCGCAGCCGTCATCCGGGCCATGTGGGCAATGCACGATCAGCCCCAGTTCGCCGCCCTGCTCGGCGACCAGTTGGTGCAGGCGCGCGTGCATGGCGTCGAGCGCCGTCTGGTCGTAATAGCCGCGCGCCAGGCCTGACTGGTTGGTGGCCACTGCGACCGTCCAGCCGGCCCTGGACAAGCGCGCTATGGCGTCGACTGCACCGGGCAGCGGAAGCCACTCATCGAGGGTTTTGATATAGGCGTCGGAGTCGTAATTGATTACACCGTCGCGGTCGAGAATCAGCAGTTTCATGGGGTATCCGTGCCGGGTGGCGGTGTTTGCCGCCACCCGGCGAAGGGTGATGATGGGTAACGCCACGCGCAAGCTGCGTGGCTCGACTCATCCTTCGATCAGGCAGGCAAGCGTCAGCTCAGCACCGAGATATCCGCGACGCCGAGGAACAGGCCACGCAACTTCGCCAGCAGGGCATAGCGGTTGGCCCGCACTGCCGGGTCTTCGGCGTTGACCAGCACCGACTCAAAGAAGGCGTCGACCGGTTCGCGCAGGCTGGCCAGTTGCGCCAGGGCGGCGCTGTACTGCCGCGCCGCAGCCAGTGGCTGGACGGCCTGTTCGGCCTGCTGGATGGCGGCGTTGAGGGTGAACTCGCTCGGCGTATCGAAGTGGTGGGCCTGGATGCTTGCGGCGACCTGACCCTCGGCCTTGCCCAGCAGATTGGACACGCGCTTGTTGGCGGCAGCCAGGGCTGCCGCCTCAGGCAGTTTGCGGAAGGCCTGCACAGCCTGCACGCGCTGGTCGAAGTCCAGCGGTGAGACCGGGTTGACCGCGCGCACAGCCTGATACACGGCGACCTCGATGCCTTCGTCTTCATAACGCGCACGCAGGCGGTCGAAGATGAAGTCCTGCACCTGGGACGCCAGATCGCCGGTTTTGACCTTGCCATCGAACTGTCCGATGGCAAAGGCGACGGTGGCCACCAGATCCAGATCCAGTTGTTTCTCGATCAGAATACGCAGCACCCCGAGGGCTGCACGACGCAGGGCGTAGGGGTCCTTGCTGCCGGTGGGCAACATGCCGATGCCGAAGATGCCGACCAGGGTGTCGAGCTTGTCGGCCAGGGCCACGGCGGCGCCGGTCAGGGTGCTCGGCAGTTCGGCGCCGGCACCACGCGGCATGTAGTGTTCGTTGAGCGCCAGGGCGACGTCTTCCGCTTCGCCGTCATGCTTGGCGTAGTAGTAACCGGCGATGCCCTGCATTTCCGGGAACTCGCCGACCATCTCGCTGGCCAGGTCGCACTTGCACAGCAGGCCGGCACGCGCGGCACGCGCAGCGTCGCCGCCGATGCGCTGGGCGATGAAACCAGCCAGGGCCGAGACCCGCTTGGCCTTGTCAAAGACCGAGCCGAGCTGGGCCTGGAACACCACGTTGGCCAGGCGCTGGTTGAGGGTCTCGAGTTTGTGCTTCTGGTCCTGTTTGAAGAAGAACTCGGCGTCGGTCAGGCGCGGACGCACCACCTTTTCGTTGCCGGAGATGATCTGCTGTGGATCCTTGCTCTCGATGTTGGCCACAGTAATGAAGCGCGGCAGCAGCTTGCCGTTGGCATCGAGCAGGCAGAAGTACTTCTGGTTGTCCTGCATGGTGATGATCAGCGCCTCCTGCGGCACCTCGAGGAAGCGCTCCTCGAAGGAGCAGACCAGCGGCACCGGCCATTCGACCAGGGCACTGACTTCATCCAGCAGCGCGGGCGGCACTATCGCCGTGCCCTGCTGTTCGCTGGCCAATTGTGCGATGCGCGTGGCGATCTGCGCACGACGCTCGGCGAAATCGGCAATCACATAGGCGCTGCGCAGGTCTTCGGCGTAGTTGGCCGGCGCCGAGATGCGCACCTCGTGGTTGGCGTGGAAGCGGTGACCGCGCGATACCCGGCCGGAGGTCTGAGCGAGGATTTCGCAGTCGATCACGTTGTCACCGAACAGCATCACCAGCCACTGGCTCGGACGGACGAATTCGGTCTTGCGCGCGCCCCAGCGCATGCGCTTGGGGATTGGCAGCTCGTTCAGCGAGGTTTCGACGATGCCGGGCAGCAGGCCGACAGCGGCCTGGCCGGGGATGCGCTGGCTGAACTTCAGTTTGGGCCCGCTCTGGTCGATCTCGGCCAGATCGACGCCACATTTCTTGGCGAAGCCCAGCGCCGCCTGGGTCGGATTGCCTTCCTTGTCGAAGGCTGCCTGCACGGGCGGGCCATCGAGGTTCTGGATGCGATCGGCTTGCTGTTCTTCAAGCTGCTCGACCAGCACCGCGAGACGCCGTGGCGCGGCGTAGTAGCGCACCTGGCCATAGCTCAGGCCGGCGGCCTTCAGGCCTTTTTCGATGCCGGCGAGAAAGGCCTGGCCCAGGGTGTTCAAGGATTTCGGCGGCAGCTCTTCGGTGCCCAGTTCTACCAGAAAGTCGTGCGCACTCATTCTGCTGCCTCCAGCTTAGCCAATACTTCATCACGCAGGTCCGGGGCGGCGAGCGGGAAGCCGAGTTTGCGTCGTGCTTGCAGGTAGCTCTGCGCCACGGCGCGGGCCAGGGCACGTACGCGCAGGATGTATTGCTGGCGTGCGGTGACCGAAATGGCGCGGCGGGCATCCAGCAGGTTGAAGGTGTGCGAGGCCTTGAGCACCATCTCGTAGGTCGGCAGCGGCAGTTCCAGCTCGATCAGGCGATTGGCTTCCGACTCATAGAAGTCGAACAGCTCGAACAGCTTCTCGACATTGGCGTGCTCGAAGTTGTAAGTCGACTGCTCCACCTCGTTCTGGTGGAACACATCGCCATAGGTGACGGTGCCGAACTTGCCGTCGGTCCACACCAGGTCGTAGACCGAGTCGACGCCCTGAATGTACATGGCCAGGCGCTCGAGGCCGTAGGTGATCTCACCGGTCACCGGGTAGCACTCGATGCCACCGACTTGCTGGAAGTAGGTGAACTGGGTGACTTCCATGCCGTTCAGCCAGATTTCCCAGCCCAGACCCCAGGCGCCGAGGGTCGGCGATTCCCAGTTGTCTTCGACGAAGCGGATGTCGTGCACCAGCGGATCGATGCCGATCGCCTGCAGCGAGCCCAGGTACAGCTCCTGGAAGTTTTCCGGGTTGGGTTTGAGCACCACCTGGAACTGGTAGTAATGCTGCAGGCGGTTGGGGTTCTCGCCGTAGCGGCCGTCGGTGGGGCGACGGGAGGGCTGCACGTAGGCAGCGTTCCAGGTCTCCGGGCCGATGGCGCGCAGGAAAGTAGCAGTGTGGAAGGTGCCGGCGCCCACTTCCATATCGTAAGGCTGCATCACCACACAACCTTGCTCGGCCCAGTATTGCTGCAGGGTGAGGATCAAGTCTTGGAAGGTGCGCACGGCAGGCGTAGTCTGGCTCACGGAAAATTCACCTGTTGGGGCTGCGACAGAAAGGGCGGCAGTATAACCCAATCCACGCGGCCTCCACCGCCCAGGAAGGCCCTATGCCGCGCTGCTTCTGGTGTACCGATGACCCGCTCTACCAGGCCTATCACGATCAGGAATGGGGCGTGCCGCAGTACGATCCCCAGGCATTGTTCGAGTTGCTGCTGCTGGAGGGCTTCCAGGCTGGTTTGTCCTGGATAACCGTGCTGAAGAAGCGCGAACGCTACCGCGAGGTGCTGTTCGGCTTCGATCCCCAGCGCCTGGCCGTGATGAGCGATGAATACCTGGAAAGCCTGATGCAGGACGCCGGGATCATCCGCAACCGCCTGAAGCTCAAGGCCGCGCGGCAGAATGCCCAGGCCTGGCTCCGGCTGGAGGACCCGCGGGCGCTGCTCTGGTCGTTTGTCGGCGGCGCGCCCACGATCAATCACTTCAGCGAGCGCAGCCAGGTGCCGGCCATCACCCCTGAGGCCGAAGCCATGAGTCGCGCGCTGAAAAAAGCCGGCTTCACCTTCGTCGGCCCGACCATCTGTTATGCCTATATGCAGGCCACGGGGATGGTCATGGACCACACCACCGACTGTGACCGCTATGCCGTGCTGGTGTAGGGGGGGGAACGTTATGGGTGTTGCCTGCCCTGTTGGGCTTCGCTGTGCTCAACGCCAACCTACCGGGTAATTTGGTTGCGGTTTGGTTGCGGGTTTGTCGCGGGGTGCAAGGCATACCGTCGTCGGGCTTCGCTGTGCTCAGCAGCAACTTACGGCTCTGGTTACAATAGCGACCCTTTTGACCTGTGGAGTTGCCTGTGGAAAAGCTCAAAGGTGCGTTTGTGGTGGGTTTTTTGCGCCTGTTCGCCCTCCTCCCCTGGCGCGCGGTGCAAGGTTTGGGCGCGGCCATCGGCTGGCTGATGTGGAAGCTGCCGAACAGCTCGCGCGAGGTGGTGCGGATCAACCTGGCCAAATGCTTCCCCGAACTGGGTGAGGCTGCGCGTGAGCGCCTGGTCGGCCAGAGCCTCAAGGACATCGGCAAGACCTTCACCGAAAGCGCCTGCGCCTGGATCTGGCCGGCACAGAAATCCATCGGCCTGATCCGCGAGGTCGAGGGCCTGGAAGTCCTCGAGGAGGCTCTGGCCAGCGGCAAGGGCGTGGTCGGCATCACTAGCCACCTGGGCAATTGGGAAGTGCTCAACCACTTCTATTGCGACCAGTGCAAACCGATCATTTTCTACCGGCCGCCCAAGCTCAAGGCGGTTGACGAGTTGTTGCGCAAACAGCGGGTGCAGTTGGGCAACCGGGTGGCACCCTCGACCCGTGAAGGCATCCTCAGCGTCATCAAGGAGGTGCGCAAAGGCGGCGCCGTGGGGATTCCTGCCGACCCCGAACCCAGCCTGTCGGCAGGCGTGTTCGTGCCCTTCCTCGGTACTCAGGCGCTGACCAGCAAGTTTGTGGCCGGCATGCTGGTTGGCGGCAAAGCCCGCGGGGTGTTCCTGCATGCCTTGCGTCTGGCCGATGGCTCCGGCTTCAAGGTGATCCTCGAGGCTGCGCCGGCCGAGATGTACAGCGACGATGTGGAAACTGCAGTGGCGGCGATGAGCGCGGTCATCGAGAAATACGTCCGCGCCTATCCGAGCCAGTACATGTGGAGCATGAAGCGCTTCAAGAAGCGCCCGCCCGGTGAGCAGAAGTGGTACTGAGTTGCAGCGCTCAATTGGCCTTTGCCCAGCATAACTATTCGGCTTTTCCGGGATTCTGCGTTATTAATCGCACTTCACCTGCTAAGGACAGTCACTCCTATGCCCAGCAACCGCCAGTATCCACGTACCTCCATGAAGTGCCGGATCAAGATCTGTCACCCGAGCTTCGGTGAGGTGGTGGCGCAAACACGCGACCTTTCCGACGGTGGCGTCTATGTCAAACATCCGGAGCTGTCAGCTCTGCCCCTGGGCACGCTAGTCACTGGGCAGGTGCAGGATTTGCCGATCGAGGCGCCGGTGCTGCAGATGGAAGTGATGCGGGCGGACGCCGATGGCGTCGGCCTGCGCTTCACTGAGCGAGGGTGAAAATCGCCCGCCTGCTTACAACCGTCGCGCGTTGACCAGTCGTCCGCGGCACATATAAAAACTTATCCTGGCGGTCAAGAAAACGCTAGAATGCCGCGCGGTTTATAGTTCCCCGCCGCTGCAATGGGTTCCCTAACCCCATCTCATTCAAAAAGGATATGCCATGCCAACAGTCCCCGTGACGATCTGGCGCCCGGCTCTGGCCGGCCTGATCGCCTTTCATATGCTTATCATCATTGCCAGCAACTACCTGGTGCAGCTGCCCATGACCCTGTTCGGCTGGCAGACCACCTGGGGTGCGTTCAGCTTTCCGTTCATCTTCCTGGCGACCGACCTGACGGTACGCCTGCTCGGCAAAGGCCCGGCGCGCCAGGTGATCGCACGGGTCATGCTGCCGGCGCTGGTCGCCTCTTATGGGGTGTCCGTGCTGTTCCAGAGCGGCAGTTTTGCCGGCGTAAGCGCGTTGCAGGAGTTCAACGTATTTGTCGCGCGCATCGCCCTGGCCAGCTTTATCGCCTACGTCCTCGGGCAATTGCTGGATATCCAGGTATTCGACCGCCTGCGCAACCTGCGCCAATGGTGGGTGGCCCCGGCCGTTTCGACGGTGCTGGGCAACTTGCTGGACACCTTCACCTTTTTCTCCATCGCCTTCTGGCACAGCAGCGACCCGTTCATGGCCGAGCACTGGATCGAGATCGCCAGCGTGGATTACGTGATCAAGCTGGCGGTCAGCCTGATACTTTTCGTGCCGCTTTACGGCATGCTGCTGAACGCCATCGCCCGGGCCGTGCCCAAACGCGGGGCGCTGTCTTCCCGAGGCTGACAGCGGCGCAACAGTGCGCGGGGTCAACGATTGTCATCGCGGCGGGGGACTCGGCGTTCCCCCCGCGCCTAGGCTCAGAAAAACCTCGGTGCTCAGAAAAACGTCAGGCCGACCTGGAACAGACGTTCCACGTCGCGGATGTGTTTTTTGTCGACCAGGAACAGGATCACGTGGTCGCCTGATTCGATCACCGTGGCATCGTGGGCGATCAGCACTTCCTCGTCGCGGATGATCGCGCCGATGGTCGTGCCCGGTGGCAGCGGGATGTCCTTGATGGCACGGCCGATCACCTTGCTCGATTTGGCATCGCCGTGGGCAATGGCCTCGATGGCCTCGGCAGCACCGCGGCGCAACGAATGCACGCTGACGATGTCGCCACGCCGCACGTGGGTCAGCAGGGTGCCGATGGTGGCCAGCTGCGGACTGATGGCGATGTCGATCTCGCCGCCCTGCACCAGGTCGACATAGGCCGGGTTGTTGATCAGGGTCATCACCTTGCGCGCGCCGAGGCGCTTGGCCAGCAAGGACGACATGATATTGGCCTCGTCGTCGTTGGTCAGGGCGAGGAAGATGTCGGCGTCGCTGATGTTCTCCTCGACCAGCAGGTCCTTGTCCGAGGCGCTGCCTTGCAGGACCACGGTGCTGTCGAGGTTTTCCGAGAGGTAGCGGCAGCGGGCCGGGTTCATCTCGATGATCTTCACCTGGTAGCGGCTCTCGATGGCTTCGGCCAGGCGTTCGCCGATATGCCCGCCGCCGGCGATCACCACCTTCTTGTAGCTGACTTCGAGGCGGCGCATCTCGCTCATCACCGCGCGGATGTGGCCCTTGGCGGCGATGAAGAACACCTCGTCATCGGCCTCGATCACGGTATCGCCCTGGGGAATGATCGGCCGGTTGCGGCGGAAGATCGCCGCAACCCGGGTGTCGACATTGGGCATGTGCTCGCGCAGTTGGCGCAGTTGCTGGCCCACCAGCGGGCCGCCGTAGTAGGCGCGCACGGCCACCAGCTGGGCCTTGCCTTCGGCGAAGTCGATCACCTGTAGCGAGCCGGGGTATTCGATCAGGCGCTTGATGTAGTTGGTCACCACCTGTTCCGGGCTGATCAGCACGTCGACCGGGATCGCTTCGTTGTCGAACAGACCTGAGCGGGTCAGGTAGGCGGCCTCGCGCACCCGGGCGATCTTGGTCGGGGTGTGGAACAGGGTGTAGGCCACCTGGCAGGCGATCATGTTGACTTCGTCGCTGTTGGTCACCGCGATCAGCATGTCGGCATCGTCCGCGCCGGCCTGGCGCAGCACCGTTGGGAAAGAGCCGCGGCCTTGCACGGTGCGGATATCCAGGCGGTCACCGAGGTCGCGCAGGCGGTCGCCGTCGGTGTCGACCACGGTGATGTCGTTGGCCTCGCCAGCCAGGTGTTCTGCCAGCGTGCCGCCGACCTGACCGGCACCGAGAATGATGATTTTCACGTAATTGCTCCTGCAAACCTGATCAGTGGGGAGACGCGGCGATCTTGCTCAGCTTGGCATAGTAAAAACCATCATGGCCGTCGATTTGCGGCAGGAGCTGGCGACCATGGGCTGGCTGCAGGCCAAACTCAGCGCTGATCTGCAACTCGCGGGCGTTCGGCGTACGGGCAAGAAAGGCGGCGATAGTGTCACTGTTTTCCATGGGCAGCACCGAGCAAGTGGCGTACAGCAGAATGCCGCCGACTTCCAGGGTCGGCCACAGGGCATCCAGCAACTCGCCCTGCAACTGGGCCAGGGCTGGAATATCCGCGGGCTGACGGGTCAGCTTGATGTCCGGGTGCCGACGAATTACCCCGGTGGCCGAGCACGGCGCATCGAGCAGAATCCGCTGGAACGGTTGGCCATCCCACCAGGCCGCCGTATCACGACCGTCGGCGGCAATCAGCTCGGCCTCAAGGTTGAGGCGCTTGAGGTTTTCGCGCACCCGCACCAGGCGCTTCTCTTCCAGGTCCACCGCCACTACGCCGGCCAGTGCGGGTTGGGCTTCGAGCAGGTGGCAGGTCTTGCCGCCCGGTGCACAGCAGGCATCGAGCACCCGTTGTCCGGGTGCCAGTTCGAGCAGCTCGGCGGCCAGTTGTGCGGCTTCGTCCTGCACGCTGACCCGGCCTGCGGCGAACCCCGGCAAGGTGGTGACATCGCACGCCTGGAGCAAACGAATACCGTCATGGCTGAACACGCAGGGTTCGCTGGCGAATCCGCTCTGGCGCAGCTCTGCCAGGTAGTCATCGCGGCTGCCGAGGCGCCGGTTAACCCGCAGGATCAGCGGCGGATGGGCGTTATTGGCTGCGCAGATGGCTTGCCATTGCTCGGGCCAGTGGGCTTTCAGGGCTTTCTGCAGCCAGCGCGGATGGGCGCTGTGCAGCACCGGATCGCGATCCAGCTCGGCCAGCAGCGCCTCATGCTCACGCTGGGCGTTGCGCAGCACGGCATTCAGTAGGCCCTTGAGCGAGGGCTTCTTCAGCTTGTCGACACAGGCCACGGTCTCGCCGATGGCGGCGTGGGCCGGAATCCGGGTGTAGAACAGCTGGTACAGACCGATCAGCAGCAGCGCCTCGACATCACGGTCGACCGCTTTGAACGGCTTTTGCAGCAGCTTTTCGGCGATCAGGGCCAGGCGCGGCTGCCAGCGGGCAGTACCGAAGGCCAGATCCTGGGCCAGGCCGCGGTCGCGCGCCTCGACCTTGTCCAGCAGCGGCGGCAGGCTGCTGCCCAGCGAGGCTTTGCCATTGAGTACCACAGCCAGGGCGCGGGCGGCCGCGAGACGCGGGTTCATGCGTATGTCCTCATCATTGCAGCACCAGGCCGGCGGCGAACTGCTCGCGGCGACTGTTGTACAGGTCACTGAAGTTCAGCGCCTTGCCGCCGGGCAGTTGCAGGCGGGTCAGGCGCAGCGCGCCTTGACCGCAGGCTACCGTCAGGCCTTGCTTGTCGGCTGCGAGGATGGTGCCCGGGGCACCCGCGCCCTCGCCCAGCTCGGCGGCATGCACCTTCAAGGCTTCGCCGTTCAGCGTGCTGTGGCAGATCGGCCACGGGTTGAACGCGCGCACCAGCCGCTCGAGTTCCACGGCCGGGCGTGCCCAGTCGATGCGTGCCTCGTCCTTGTTCAGTTTGTGTGCGTAGGTGGCCAGGCTGTCGTCCTGCCCCTCGCCTTGCAGCGTGCCGGCGGCCAGGCCCGCGATGGCCTGCAGCACCGCCTGCGGGCCGAGACTGGCCAGACGGTCGTGCAGGCTGCCGCCAGTGTCGTCGGCGGTGATCGGCGTGGACACTTTGAGCAGCATCGGCCCGGTGTCCAGGCCTGCTTCCATATGCATCACGGTAACCCCGGACTGACTATCGCCGGCCTCGATGGCGCGCTGGATCGGTGCGGCGCCGCGCCAGCGCGGCAGCAAGGAGGCATGACTGTTGATGCAACCCAAACGCGGGATATCCAGCACCACCTGCGGCAGGATCAGGCCGTAGGCCACCACCACCAGCAGATCGGGCTTGAGCGCGGCCAGCTCGGCCTGGGCCGTCGGATCGCGCAGGGTCTGCGGTTGATAGACCGGGATCTCGCGTTGCACGGCGAGCTGCTTGACCGGGCTGGCAGCGAGTTTCTGCCCGCGGCCGGCCGGGCGATCCGGCTGGCTATACACCGCAATGATCTGGTGAGGGCTATCGAGCAGGGCCTTGAGGTGTTCGGCGGCGAACTCCGGGGTGCCGGCAAAGACGATACGCAGTGCTTCAGTCATGGGGGCTCGCTAAAGAAAAAGGCTATGTGCCAGTCAGGCGTTGCATAAGACGTTTTTTGCTGACCGGTTACTCAGCATGGGCCACGGGCTCTTGGTGCGCACGGCCTAGGCGGCCCCGCGCACCCTAGGATGTTGCGCGAGGCCTCTGGGGTGCCGGCACCAAAGAAAAAGGCCTGCCGCGGCAAGCCTTTGCAAGGTGTGGCTCAAGCCTGCTGGCGATGTTGCTTTTCCAGCTTCTTCTTGATCCGGTCGCGTTTGAGGTTGGACAGGTAATCGACGAATAGCTTGCCGTTGAGGTGGTCGCATTCGTGCTGAATACACACCGCCAGCAGGCCTTCGGCAATCAGCTCAAAGGCCTGGCCATCGCGATCCAGCGCCTTGATCCTGACCTTCTGCGGGCGGTCGACGTTTTCGTAGAAGCCGGGCACCGATAGACACCCTTCCTGGTACTGCTCCATCTCCTCGGTCAGCGTCTCGAACTCGGGGTTGATGAACACCCGCGGCTCGCTCCTGTCTTCCGACAGATCCATCACCACCAGGCGCTTGTGTACGTTGACCTGGGTCGCGGCCAAGCCGATGCCGGGTGCCTCGTACATTGTTTCAAACATGTCATCAATCAGCTGACGCAAGGCGTCGTCGACCGTGTCCACCGGCTTGGCAATGGTACGCAAGCGCGGATCGGGAAATTCAAGGATGTTTAATATAGCCATATGCGTTTGTGATGCACTTGTGGAATAAAGTCAAAATCCGCTGCTAAGATGATGAGCAGCATTGAAAAACGGCTTCACGCCGCAGTACTACTGGGTTTAGTCGCGGCGCTAGGGCGCTCCACGTGAAGGCACATAATAAAGGGATTCACCGCATGAGGAAATCACTACTCGCCCTGCTATTGCTTGCCGCTAGCGGCTTGGCTCAGGCCGAAGTGCAACTCAAGGACGGTCACCCAGACCGTTATACCGTGGTTAAGGGCGACACTCTCTGGGATATTTCCGGGCGGTTTCTCCGTCAACCGTGGAAATGGCCAGAAATCTGGCACGCTAATCCGCAAGTGGCTAACCCCCATCTGATCTACCCTGGCGACCAACTCAGCCTGGTCTACATCGACGGTCAACCCCGGTTGATGCTCAGCCGCGGCGAGTCGCGCGGCACCATCAAGCTGTCACCGCAAATTCGCAGCACGCCGATGGTCGAGGCCATTCCGACGATTCCATTGGGGGCAATCAACAGCTTTTTGTTGAGCAACCGTATCGTCGATACCCCTGAAGAATTCCAAACGGCACCCTACATTGTCGCTGGCAATGCCGAGCGCGTGGTCAGCGGGGCCGGTGATCGTGTCTATGCCCGTGGGGTGTTTGACGAAGCCGCGCCGGTGTATGGCATCTTCCGTCAGGGCAAAACCTACGTTGACCCGGACACCAAAGAGTTCCTCGGGATCAACGCCGATGACATCGGCGGCGGCGAGATTGTTGCCGAAGAAGGCGATATCGGCACCATGACCCTGACGCGCACGACTCAGGAAGTGCGTCTTGGCGACCGCCTGTTTGCCACCGAAGAGCGGGCCATCACCTCGACCTTCATGCCCAGCGAGCCGAGCAGCGAAATCAACGGGCTGATCCTCGACGTCCCACGTGGCGTAACCCAGATCGGCCAGTTTGACGTGGTCACCCTGAACAAGGGCGCGCGCGATGGCCTGGCCGAGGGCAACGTGCTGGCGGTGTTCAAGACCGGTGAAACCGTGCGCGACCGGGTCACTGGCGAAACAGTCAAGATCCCCGACGAGCGGGCTGGTTTGTTGATGGTGTTCCGCGCCTACGACAAGCTCAGCTATGGCCTGATCCTCGGGGCTAGCCGTCAGCTCGCGGTGATGGACAAAGTGCGTAACCCGTAACGCCCCGACCCAGCCGCGCGCTTGCGTGGTTGGGGTTTCCACTGCACCGCTACCTGCCGCCCTTAACCTTGTAGAGGTTTGCGGGCGCGACCGATCAAGGACGATCGTCATGGCGCAATCCCCCAGCTACTGCATATCCCCTGCCGAACTCGAAGCCCGCCTGCGTCTGCATAGCCTGCCGGAGCTTGGGCCGCGGCGTTTTCGCAAATTGCTCAGCGCCTTTGACAGCGCTTCCGCCGCCCTCAGTGCGCCGGCCAGTGCCTGGCGCTCGCTGGGCTTGCCGGCCGTTTGCGCCGAGGCCCGGCGCAGCAGCGAGGTGCGTGAGTCTGCGGCTGCGGCCCTGGCCTGGCTGGAGGCTGAGCACCATCATGTGCTGATGTGGGACGACCCCGCGTATCCGGGCTTGCTTGCCGAACTCAATGATGCCCCGCCCCTGCTCTACGTGGCTGGCGATCCGGCGTTGCTCGAGCTGCCGCAACTGGCCATGGTCGGCAGTCGCCGCGCTTCCCGGCCTGGGCTGGATACCGCGCACAGCTTCGCCCGCAGCCTGGCTGCCGGCGGTTTTGTCATCACCAGCGGCCTGGCCCTGGGCATTGATGGCGCGGCCCACCAAGGTGCGCTCGATGTGGCGGGCAAAACCATTGCGGTACTCGGTACCGGCCTGCAGCGCCTGTATCCGGCGCGGCACCGGCAATTGGCGGCGGATATCGTCGAGCACGGCGGCGCGCTGGTGTCCGAACTGACGCTGGACTGCCCTCCCCATGCGAGCAATTTCCCCCGGCGCAACCGCATCATCAGCGGCCTGTCCCTCGGCGTATTGGTGGTCGAGGCCAGCCCGTCCAGCGGCTCGTTGATTACCGCGCGGCTGGCAGCCGAACAAGGTCGCGAGGTGTATGCCATTCCCGGCTCGATCCACCACCCGGGCGCGCGCGGTTGTCATCAGTTGATCCGCGATGGCGCCGTGCTGGTGGAAAGTATCGAGCATATCCTCGAAGCATTGCGCGGTTGGCAGCTGCAGCCGCCGCTGGCGAACGAGGCGAGCTTCAAGCACCCGTTGCTCGACTTGCTGCACGCGGCGCCGCACAGCAGTGAAGCCCTGGCGGTGGCCAGCGGTTGGCCGATGTCGCAGGTGTTGGCGGCCCTCACCGAACTGGAACTGGACGGCCATATCGCCTGTGAAGCTGGACGCTGGGTGGGCCGCGCCCGCTAGCTTGGATACACTGCGTGGCAGTCTTTATCCGGAGAGCAGAATGGTCAGCAATTGGCAGGTACAGCAGGCAGCGCGCGTGGTGCGACAGGGTGGCGTAATCGCATACCCGACTGAAGCCGTATGGGGGCTGGGTTGCGACCCGTGGAATGAAAGTGCGGTGGCGCGGCTATTGGCCCTGAAAGAACGGCCGATGAACAAGGGCCTGATTCTGGTGGCGGACTGCATTGAGCAGTTCGATTTTCTTCTCGATGATCTGCCGGATATCTGGCAAGACCGCCTGGCCGGCAGCTGGCCAGGGCCCAATACCTGGCTGGTACCGCATCAGCAGCGCCTGCCGGAGTGGATCACCGGTCAGCACAGCAGCGTCGCCCTGCGCGTCAGCGATCACCCGGTGGTGCGTGAACTCTGCGCCCTCACCGGTCCGCTGGTGTCGACCTCGGCCAACCCGGCCGGTCGCCCGGCCGCCCGCTCGCGCTTGCGGGTCGAGCAGTACTTCCCGCAGCAACTGGACAAGGTACTTGGCGGCGCCCTGGGTGGGCGCAAGAACCCCAGCCTGATTCGCGACCTGATCAGCGGCGATGTGATCAGGCCGTCTTGATTGAACACCCAGCCCGGCTCGAGCCAGGGCTAGGTTGCTGCTGCGCCTGCCTGCTTCAGTCCTCGTCACCGCCGCCCGCCGGACGATAACTGCTGCGCTGCAGGCCATGGCGCTGCATCTTCTCGTTGAGGGTGCGCCGTGGCAGCTGCAACAACGCCATGACCTCGGTGATATTGCCCTGGCAGTGCTGTAAGGCGCGGTGCAGGCATTGCGCCTCGAAGGCCTCCATCTGCTCGGCGAGGGACTGCGCCAGCAACTCTCCCGAGTGTTCGACCGGGGCACTCAGGCCCAGGGCATGGCGCTCGGCGGCGTTGATCAATTCGCGCACATTACCCGGCCAGTCGTGACCCAGTAGCCGCGCCAACTCGGTCGGTTGCAGCGGCGGCAGCTCGCGGCCGTGACGTTCGGCGGCTTCGCGGGCAAAGTGCTCGAACAGCAGCGGAATGTCCTCACGGCGCTCGCGCAGTGGCGGAATACGCAGGCTGGCGACATTCAGGCGGTAGTACAGATCCTCGCGGAAACGCCCACTGCGCACTTCATCGAGCAGATCCGGTTTGACCGCACTGATCACCCGCAGGTCGACCTGGATACTGCGGTTGGAGCCGAGTCGTTCCAGGGTCTTCTCCTGCAGCACGCGCAGCAGCTTGACCTGTTGCGCCAGCGGCAGGCTCTCCACCTCGTCGAGGAACAGGGTGCCGCCGTCGGCATGCTCGATGCGGCCGATGCGCTTGCCCTGGGCGCCGGTGAAGGCGCCACTTTCGTGGCCGAACAGCTCGCTCTCGAACAGTTGCTCCGGGATCGCCGCACAGTTGAGGGCGACAAAGGGCTTGCCGGCGCGCGTGCTGAAATCATGCAGGCAACGGGCGACCCGCTCCTTGCCGCTGCCGGTTTCGCCACGAATCAGGATATTCACTGAGGTGCCGGCCAGTTCGAGGATCTGCCGGCGCAGGGTTTCCATCGGTCGCGAGACGCCGAGCAGCTGCGCCTCGATATGGTCCTTGAGGGCGAATTGCTGACGCAGCTGGCGGTTTTCACAGACCAGCCGACGCTTGTCCAGGGCGCGGCGCACGCTGTCGAGCAATCGCTCGGGGGTGAAGGGCTTCTCGATAAAATCGTAGGCGCCCTGGCGCAGGGCCTGCACCGCCATGGGCACATCGCCGTGGCCGGTGACCAGGATCACCGGCAGGTCGCGATCGAGCTCCAGCAGCTTGTCCAGCAGTTGCAAGCCATCGGTGCCGGGCATGCGCACATCACTGATGACGACTCCGGGGAAGTCGCGGTCGATCAGCGCCAGGGCCTGGGTCGCGCTGGCACAGCTTTGCACGCGAAAACCCGAGAGCTCCAGCCACTGCTGCACCGCCTCGCGGATCGCCTCTTCATCGTCGACGACTATCACTTGCCCGGTCATATCACCTCCTGATCAGTCGGCGGCAGTGTAACTGCCTTGATACGTGTAGGGTGCGCCGTGCGCAGCAGCAGGCGGGTGGTATGCGCACAGCGCACCCTGCGCGAGCGAGCACGCTTACGCTGCCGCCGGCAGCCTGAGGGTAAACACCGCACCTTCCTGGCCATTGCTTACCTCCAGGCTGCCGCCCAGTTCGCGGACGATGCCGTAGGACACCGCCAGGCCAAGGCCCAGGCCGGCACCCACCGGTTTGGTGGTGAAGAATGGCTCGAACACCCGCGTCAGATTTTCCTCGGCAATACCGCCGCCACTGTCGCTGACACTCAGCAGGCACTGCTCGCCCTGGCGCCGGATCGACACCCCGAGCCGCCGCTGCTCGACGCCGGCCATGGCATCCAGGGCATTGTTGAGCAGATTGAGCAGCACTTGTTCGAGGCGGATCGCATCGCCCAGCACCATGGCGTTGCTGTCGGTTTCGCAGTGCAACACCACCTGTTCGCTGCGCAGGCGTGGCGCCAGCAGTTGCAGCGCCTGCTCCAGCACATCGCCCAGGCGCAAGCGTTCGCTGAGGCCAGCCGGGCTCTTGCGGGCGAAGGTTTTCAGGTGTCCGGTCAGCCCGGCCATGCGTTGCAGCAATGCATCGATGCGGCGCAAGCCTTCGTGCACATCGGCCTGGCGACCGCTGTCGAGCAGCAGGCGCAGGCTGCCCAGTTGCATCTGCATGGCGGTCAGCGGCTGGTTGATCTCGTGGGCCATGGCTGCCGACATCTGCCCCAGGGCCGCCATCTTTGCCGCATGCACCAGACCCTCCTGGGCCTCGCGCAACTCGGCGGTGCGCAGCGCCACCTCGCGCTCCAGGCGCTCGCGAATGCCCGCCTGCAGGCGCTGGTTCTTGCGCCGCTGGGCGAGGAATAGCAGCAGAAACGCCAAGGTCATCCACACTCCGGCGGCGGCCAGGCGGTAGCTGCGCACGCTGTCGACCAGCGCCTGCGGCTCGACCAGCAGGTGCAGGGTCCAGTCTTCTTCGGGCAGCGCCAGGCGTTGCCAGAGGTAGTCGCGGCGCCCGTCCGGGCCATCGACCCGACGCCACTCGCTGTCCTCGCCAATGGGCTGGCGCAGCTCGCTGGCCAGCGGTTGCAGCGCCTGCTCGGCGTACTTGCGCACCTCCACCAGTTCGCTACGGACCTGTGCGCTCAACGTGTGCAGGGTGAGAAAGCGCCAGGCCGGGCGACTGCTGAGAATTACCACCGAGTAGCTGTCGGCCACCAGCAACACCCCGGACTGCCCGGCCCACTCGCGCTGCAGTTCCTCCAGTTCGAGCTTGGCCACCAGCACCCCGAGCACCACGCCGTCATCGTCGCGCACCACGTGGGAGAGGAAATAGCCGGGAATTCCGGTGGTCACGCCCACCGCGAAATAGCGCCCGGACGACTGGCGCACGGCATCCTGAAAGTAAGGGCGGAAGGCGTAGTTGTTGCCGACGAAGCTGCTCCAGTCGCGCCAATTGCTCGCCACCAGCGTCTCGCCCTGACTGTCGAGCAGGTAGAGCACGGTGGAGCCGGCGGCGGCGTTCAACTGTTCCAGGCGTTGGTTGAGTTTCTCGCGCAGCAGGCGATCATTCGGCGCACGCAGCAACGACTTGATATCGCTGTCCAGGGCCAGCACCTCGGGCACCGAGCGAAAGCGCTCGACCAGGGTATGCAGCGACTGGGCATAGAGTTGCAGCTGGCCACGCGCCTCGACGCTGCGCTCCTGCCAGGCGCGCTGCTCGGCATAACGCCCGGCCAGCCACATGCTGGCGAGCAAGCCGAGGAGGATCAGCAGCACGATCAGGATGACGCGAAAACGCTGGAAGAAAGCAGGCATGCACGGCTCGACTCGATCCAATCCCGGCATGGTAAGGCAAAGCGCGGCCCAATGCAGGTCAGGGCTTGTGCCGCTGGCGCAGCCGGCTATAGTCGGACGAGAATCAGTCAGCGGGCAGGCAACATGGCAACAGTGGAGCAATCGACCACCCCACGCTTCTGGCGCGACCCGGCCCTGCCGTTCGTGGAAGCGCGGGATGTGCTGGATGGCCGCCAACTGTGCTATGCGCCGCACGCTCACGACTTCTTCTCGATCGGCGCCATCACCCATGGCCGCAGCACCTACCTCAACCAGAAGGCCCGCGAACGGATCGGTGCCGGCAGCGTGGTACTGATGAACCCGGGCGACGTGCATGCCTGCAATCCCCTGGACGGCCAGCCCTGGTCCTACCGCATGTTCTATGTGGATGTAGCCTGGCTGACCGAGTTGCAGCAACAACTGGGCTTCAGCCGCAATCAGCCGCTGCGCGCCTTCTCGACCATCCTCAGCCAGGATGCCCAGCTCTACACCGGCTTGAATCGCCTGTATGACCTGCTCAGCGACAACCAGGCCGACAGCCTGCACAAGCACTGCGCGCTGCTGGCGTTCTTCGGCGAACTGCAGCAGCGCCTCGACCCTGCGCCAGCCAAGCGCCGCGAGGACAACCCGCGCCTACGCCTGGCCGCCGAGTTCATCCGCGCGCACTGCACCGAGGCGCTGAAGCTGGAAGACATCTGCGTGGCGGCCGGGCTGTCGCCTTCCTACCTGACCCGCAGCTTCCGCCGCGGCTACGGCATGACCCCGCATGCCTACCTGATCAACAGCCGCATCCAGTACGCCCAGGCCCGGCTCAGGCGCGGCGAAGCGATCGCCGAGGTGGCCCTGGCGGCCGGTTTCGCCGACCAGGCGCACCTGCAGCGCACCTTCAAGCAACTGCTCGCCGCCACCCCCGGCCAATACCGCCGCTCGGCCTGATCACGGCCACAGCAGATAAAGCGCAGAGCCCACCAGCAGCAGCGCCAGGCCGCGATTGAACAGGCGCATGCGCCACGGCTGCAGCAGATACTGACGCAGGAAGGCGCCGGCATAGGCCCAGCAGGCCAGGGACAGGTAGCAGATAACGAAATACAGCGCCGCGAACTGGCCGACCACGTCGAGTTCGCCGTCCGCCGCATAGGCACCCATGCCGGCCAGCGACGCCAGCCAGGCCTTGGGATTGAGCCACTGCATCACCGCGCCAGTGAGCAGGCTGGGCGGTTGTTGCGCCTTGCCACCATCCAGGCGGCCATCGTCCCGCGCCAGGCCATAGGCCATATAGAGCAGAAAGGCCACGCCAGCCCAGCGGATCAGCACCGCCAGCAGCGGCCACTGGCTCAGCAGCCGGTGCAACCCCAGACCCATGGCCAACAGCAACAGGGTAAAGCCCAGGGTCGCACCGGTCACATGCCGCAGGCTGGCACGCAGGCCATAGCGGGCAGCGCTACTCAGCGCCACCAGGTTGACCGGGCCGGGGGAAATCGAGGAAGCCAGGGCAAAGGCCGCCATGGAAAGCAGAAGAGTCATCGCACACCTGTCAGCATTGCCAGAAAGAGGGCGAAGACTGACCGATGGGTAAATCGCGGTATTGAAGGAAACTGCCCTGTCACCTACAGCTGCCTAGTAAAAACGCCAGCACTGGCGCAGAAGGAACCCCGCGCGGGGCGACCCGCTACAGAGTGGTGGCCGCGGGCATGGCCCGCTTCTGCAAGGTCCCTTGGCAGGCCGCATCGCGGGGTTGCTCCGCGATACAGGTCGGTCCGAGGCCAGGGCCGCTCGTGGCTGCCGTTTGCGTGCGGCTTGATCGTTAGCGCCTGACCTTGCTCGCCGGTTCGCCGCCGATGCCGAAGTGGTTGCTCGGCATCTCGGTGATGATCACCCGCACCCGTTCGATCGGCGCGTCCAGTGAGCGCGACATGGCCTCGCTGACTTCGCGGATCAGGGTTTCCTTCTGCTCGTTGCTGCGACCTTCAAGAATGTACAACTGGGCGATGGGCATGGTTCTGCTCCTGCAAAAAACGGCCGGCGCGCAGGCCGGCCGCACAAGGTTTAAACGAAGCGCGCGGACACCGAGCCGAGGCCCTGGTAGCGCACGGTGATGTTGTCGCCCGGCGCCACCGGCACGGCGGCGGTGATGCCGCCGGTCATGATGAAGGTGCCGGCCGGGATGTGTTCGCCGCGCTCGGCCAGCAGGTTGGCCAGCATCGCCACGCTGGACAGCGGATGGCCGAGCACCGCGGCGCCGGCGCCGAGTTCCACCACTTCGCCGTTCTTCTCCATGACCACGCCGAGGGTGCGCAGGTCGACCTCCTCCAGGCTGGCCATGCGTCCGCCGGTGATGAAGCGGGTTGAGGAGGCGTTGTCGGCGACCACGCTGATCAGGTCGAACTTGAAGTTCTCGTAGCGCGAGTCGATCACCTCGACGGTGGGGATCACGTAGTCGATCGCTGCGATCACGTCACCCAGGTGGCAGCCCGGACCGTGCAGTGGCGCCTTGGTTACCACCGAGATTTCCGCCTCGATCTTCGGGTGGATCAGCTTGGAGCAATCCACCACGCCGCCGTCCGGCACGCTGAAGTAGTCGGCGAGGAAGCCGTAGATCGGCGTTTCCACGCCCATCTGCGCCATCTTCGCCCAGGAGGTCAGGCCCATCTTCAGACCGACGATCTTGTTGCCGCGGGCTTCCTTGCGCCGGCGGATTTCCCACTGCACGTCGTAGGCGTCGGCGAAGGTCATCTCGGGGAAGTCGTTGGTCACCTTGCCGATGTCGTGGACATTCAGCTCGGCGTTTTCGATGTGCTCGGCCAGGGCCAGCACCTGTTCGCGGGTCAGGGTACGGTTCATGCGCTCACCTTCTGCTGCTGACGGGCCCGGGCCATGTCCAGGGCCAGGTCTTCGATCATGTCTTCCTGGCCACCGACGGTGCCGCGCCGGCCCAGTTCGACCAGGATGTCGCGGGCCGACACGCCGTATTTCTTCTCGGCGCGCTGGGCAAACAGCAGGAACGAGCTGTACACCCCGGCGTAGCCCAGGGTTAGCGCGTCGCGGTCGACGCGGATCGGCTGATCCATCATCGGCACCACCAGGTCCTCGGCGACGTCCATGATCTTGTACAGGTCGATGCCGGTCTCCACGCCCATGCGCTTGCACACCGCGACGAACACCTCCAGCGGGGTGTTGCCGGCACCGGCGCCGAGGCCGGCGACCGAGCCGTCGATGCGTATGGCACCGGCCTCGATGGCGGCCAGCGAGTTGGCGATGGCCATGCCCATGTTGTGGTGGCCGTGGAAGCCGACCTCGGTGGCCGGGTTCAGTTCGGCGCGCAGCAGGCCGATCTTCTCGCTGACTTCATCGGGCAGCATGTAGCCGGCCGAATCGGTGCAGTAGATGCAGTTGGCGCCGTAGCTCTCCATCAGCTTGGCCTGTTCCAGGACTTTCTCGGCGCTGATCATGTGCGCCATCATCAGGAAGCCGACGGTGTCGACACCGAGCTTGCGCGCCATGCCGATGTGCTGCTCGGAGACGTCGGCCTCGGTGCAGTGGGTGGCCACGCGGATGGTCGAGACGCCGCAGTCCAGCGCCATGCGCAGGTGCTCGACGGTGCCGATGCCGGGCAGCAGCAGGGCCGAGACCTTAGCCTGCTTGAGGTGCGGGATCACCGCGCGCAGGTACTCCTCGTCGCTGTGCGCCGGGAAGCCGTAGTTGATCGAACGACCGCCGAGGCCGTCGCCGTGGGTGATCTCGATCAGCGGCATGCCGGCGGCGTCGAGGCCGGTGGCGACCGCGACCATTTGCTCCAGGCTGATCTGGTGGCGCTTGGCGTGCATGCCGTCGCGCAAGCTCATGTCGTGCAGGATGACGCTCTTGCCGTGCAAATTCATGGTGCTACTCCTCACGCGAACGCGATGTCGCGACGCGGCAGTTGAATGGTGCCAGCGGCGATTTCCTCGGCGAACATCTCGCCGGTGCGCAGCGCGGCGGCGGTCATGATGTCGAGGTTGCCGGCGTACTTGGGCAGGTAGTCGCCCAGGCCTTCGACTTCCATGAAGATCGACACGCGGTTGCCGTCGAATACCGGGCCGTTCTTCAGGCGGTAGCCGGGCACGTACTTCTGCACCTCGACGATCATTGCGTGGACCGAGGCGGTGATCGCTGCCTGGTCCGGCTCGCTGTCGGTCAGGCAGTGGATGGTGTCGCGCATCATCAGCGGCGGCTCGGCCGGGTTGATGACGATGATCGCCTTGCCTTCCCTGGCGCCGCCGACCTGCTCGATGGCACCGGCGGTGGTGCGGGTGAACTCATCGATATTCTTGCGCGTGCCCGGGCCGACCGAGCGCGAGGAGACGGTGGCGACGATCTCGGCGTAGGCCACCGGCTGCACGCGGGACACCGCGGCGACCATGGGTATGGTGGCCTGGCCGCCGCAGGTGACCATGTTGACGTTCATGTCCAGGCGGCCGACGTGCTGCTTGAGGTTGACCGGCGGCACGCAGTAGGGGCCGATGGCCGCCGGGGTCAGGTCGACCATCAGCACGCCCAGCGCATTGAGTTTGCGGCTGTTCTCGGCATGCACATAAGCCGAAGTGGCATCGAAAGCGATGCGGATGTCGTCGTCCAGCACGTGCGGCAGCAGGCCGTCGACGCCATCGGCAGTGGTCTTCATGCCGAATTCGCGGGCACGCTTGAGGCCGTCGGAGTTGGGGTCGATACCGACCATCCACACCGGCTCGATCCACTCGGAACGCAGCATCTTCATCACCAGATCGGTACCGATATTGCCGGGGCCGATAATGGCCGCCTTGAGTTTCTTGCTCATGGGTCTGTCCTCTGTTCGATCAGGTGAAGCGCACGGAGGCGCTGCCGATGCCGCCGATCTCGACGCGCATAAAGTCGCCGGCCTTGACCGGCTCCAGGGGTACCAGCGAACCGGAGAGAATTACTTCGCCAGCCTTCAGCGGGATGCCGAAACGGCCGAGGGTGTTGGCCAGCCAGGCCACGCAGTTGACCGGCGAGCCCAGCGCCGCGGCGCCGGCACCGGTGCTGAGCAACTGACCGTTCTTCTCTACCAGCATGCCGCAGGTGACCAGGTCGACCTGGCGTGGCGACACCGCCGTATCGCCGAGCACGAACAGGCCACAGGAGGCGTTGTCCGCCACGGTGTCCTCGATCTTGATTTTCCAGTCGCGGATGCGCGAATCGACGATCTCGAAGCAGGGCATCACGCATTCGGTGGCGGCCAGCACGTCGGCGTTGGTCACGCCGGGGCCGATCAGGTCCTTCTTGAGGATGAAGGCGATCTCGCCTTCGGCCTTGGGCTGCATCAGCCGTTGGCTGATCGGCACGGCTTCACCGCTGTTGAATACCATGGCGTCGGTCAGGTAACCGAAGTCCGGCTGATACACGCCCAGCATGTTCTGTACTGCCTTGCTGGTGACGCCGATCTTCTTGCCGATGATCTTCTCGCCGGCAGCCAGCCGGCGTTCGAGCATGCGCAGGGAGATGTGGTAGGCATCATCGATGCTGATGGCAAAACCGCGTTCGGTCAGCGGGCTGACTGCTTCACGGTTGAGCATCGCCTGGTACAGCTCGTCGCCGAGCTCGTTGATCAATATCTGGTCCATGCTTGTCTCTCTCTCAGGAAAGGGGTGCGGCCTCGGCGAGGAAGTCCTCGACCAGGCGGGCGAAACGGCCGGCGTGTTCGATCTGGGTCCAGTGGCCGCAGTGGCCGTAGACGTGCAATTGGGCGTTGGGGATCCAGTGGGCCAGGGTCAGCGAGGTTTCCAGCGGGATGATCTGGTCTTCGCGGCCATGCACCACCAGGGTCTGGTGGGGCAGCGCGCGGATCGCCCGCTCGTCGCTGCACAGCGCCTCGACCCAGCGCTGGCGCGGGGCCGGGAACATGGCAGCGAAGGACTCCTGAAAGCCTGGACGGATGCTCGCCTGGTAACGCAGCTCGGCCAGTTCGTCGTTGACCAGGCCGCGGTCGAAGGCGAAGAAGTCGAGCAGGGCGCGCATGTTGGCCAGCGATGGCGTGTAGCCCCATGCGGCGTCCAGGCCCGGGGTCAACTCGAAGGGCACACCGACGCTGCCCATCAGCACCAGCCGACGGACTCGCTCGGGATGCCGTACAGCCAGGGCCAGGGCGATGGCGCCGCCGAAGGAATTGCCAACCAGGTCGGCCTGGGCGATGCCCAGCGCATCCAGCACGCCGAGGGCATGCAGCACCCAGGTGTCGAGGTTGTAGTGCGCATCCGCAGGGCGCTCGCTGTAACCGAAGCCGAGCATGTCCGGGGCGATCACCCGGCGGTTCTGGGCCAACGCCGGCATGACCAGGCGCCAGTTGGCCCAGGCAGTGACGCCGGGGCCGGAGCCGTGGATCAGCAGCAGCGGAAAACCGCTGCCCTGCTCCAGCAGGTTGGTGCGCCAGCCGGCGGCAAGGATCTGCCGACCCACCTCGGGGTTATGCGCCCGTGCTTGCGTAGGTGCCTCCATGGATGCACTCATGGTCACCTCAGAGTTTTACGCAGATGTTTTTCAGCTCGGTGTAGAACTCCAGCGAGTGCACACCCCCTTCGCGGCCGATGCCTGACTGCTTGCTGCCGCCGAACGCGGTGCGCAGGTCACGCAGGAACCAGCTGTTGACCCAGACGATGCCCGCCTCGATCTGCCCGGCGACACGGTGGGCGCGCGAGCTGTTCTCGGTCCAGATCGCCGATGCCAGACCGTAGGGCAGGCTGTTGGCCAGTTCGATGGCCTCCTCTTCGCTGTCGAACGGACGGATATGGCAGCAGGGGCCGAAGATTTCCTCGGTGACCACCGCCGAATCGTCGGCCAGGCCGGTCCAGATGGTCGGCTGCACCCAGGCGCCGCCGGCCAGGTGTGTCGGCATCTCTGGCACGCCGCCGCCGGTGATGACGTTGGCACCGTCGTCGAGCGCCTGCTGGTAGTAGCTGAGGACTTTTTCCCGGTGTTTGAGGCTGACCAAAGGGCCGAAGTTGCTGCTCGCGTCGTCCGGCGGGCCGATCACCAAGCTCTCGGCACCGGCCTTGAGGCGGGCGACGAACGCGTCGAAGATCGAGCGTTCGACATATACCCGCTCGGTGCCCAGACAGACCTGGCCGCAGTTGGCGAAGGCCGAGCGCAGGGTGCCCTCGATGGCCTTATCCATGTCGCAGTCGGCGAACACGATGCCGGCGTTCTTGCCGCCTAGCTCCAGCGACACCTGACGCACGCCCTTGGCCGCGGCGCGCATGATGGTTTCGCCGGTGCCGGTTTCGCCGGTGAAGGTGTAGGCATCGACGTCTGGGTGGGCGGTGAGGAAGGCGCCAGCCGAGTTGCCGCCGAAACCGTGCACCACGTTGTACACGCCGGCCGGTACACCAGCAGCCTGCATCACCTCACCGAGCAGCGCGGTGGTGGTGGGGGTTTCCTCGGAGGGTTTGACCACCACGGTGTTGCCGCAGGCCAGCGCCGGGCCTACCTTCCAGGTCATCAGCAACAGCGGCAGGTTCCACGGGCTGATCACCCCGATCACGCCCTTGGGTCGGCGCACACCGTAATTGAGCGCGCCGGCACCGTCCGGAGTGGCCATTTCGAAGGCCTCGGTGGGCACGTTCTTCACCAGGTCGGCGAATACCGAGAAGTTGGAGGCGCCGCGCGGGATGTCGATGTGGCTGGCCAGCGACTTCGGCTTGCCGGTGTCCAGGCACTCGGCCTCGAGGAACTCGTCGAAACGTGCGGTGATGCCGGCGGCGACACGATGAAGAATCTCGGTGCGCTGGGCCACGTTCATCTTGCCCCAAGGGCCTTTGAGCGCGGCGCGGGCGGCCTTGACCGCCGCGTCGACCTCGGCCTCGCCGGCCTCATGGACCTTGGCGATTACCTGGCCATTAGCCGGATTGACGTTGTCGAACAGCTTGCCGCTGGCCGAACCGACGTACTCGCCGTTAATGAAATGTTTGATCTCTTTCATCTGCGCAATCTCTGCAATAAGTCGAGCGGGGCTTTTTTGATTTATGAAAAAACGCTCAGGTCAGCACGGTAAGGAAACGTTCGTTGAGGACCCGGTCGTGGTAGAAGATCGCCTTGCCCAGTTGGTCGGCGGTCCAGGTCACCACCGGGTGATCGGGGTAGTGGTAGTCGCCGCCGCAGAACACCTCGTTGCGGTTGCCGGACGGGTCGAAGAAGTAGATGGTCTTGCCGTGGGTCAGGCCGTGACGGGTCGGGCCGATGTCGATCGAGGTGTCGGTCATGCTGATCAGGTCGGCGGCGCGCAGCACGTCCTCCCAGGTCTCGAGGTAGAACGAGGCATGGTGGAAGCGGCCCTTCTCCGGGTGGAGGATGAAGGCCACGTCGTGGGCCTTCATGCACAGGCTGAGGAACTGGGCGATGCGTGTGTCGCCATCGAGCACCTGTTCGGCGAGTGTGAAGCCGAGCACCTCGGTGAACAGGCGCAGGGTTTCGTCGAGTTCGTCGCCATACAGCAGGCAATGGTCGAAACGCACCGCGCGCATACCCTTGAGGCCGCGCGGCCAGGCTTCCGGGTTGACCTCTTCAAGGCCCCATTTACCGGTGACCTGCTTTTGCGCGAACAGCTCGAAGCGGTGTCCGGAGGGTGAGGTGAATTGCACTCGCCGGCCGCAGTCCTTGAGATCGCCGGCCGGCAGTTCTTCGACCTGGCAGCCGAATGCCTGCAGTTCGCCGGCCAGGCGGCTCAGGCAGGCATCGTCGATCACCTTGAAACCCATGAAGTCCATGCCCGGCTCGTCGGCCTCGCGCAGCACCACGGAGAACTTGTCGGTCTCGGTCCAGGCCTTGAGATAAACCCGGCCTTGCTCGTCGCGGTCGACCTCGATCAGGCCGAGCAGCTCGACGTAGTGTTCCAGGGCCTTGGCCATGTCCAGCACGCGCAGTTGCACGTGGCCGGGACGCATCACACCTTTTTTCATAACGACACCTTTTGTCTTTGTTGTGGGTCGACCGTGTTTTCGCTGCACGGCTTTTGATAACGCTCGATACACAGATCGCTGCGGGCAAACAGCCGGCAGGCCAGGGCGTAGCCCTGTTCGCGTGCCTCTGCCGGCACATGCTTGCAACTCATGCGTCCGCACTCGTAGTCGCCGGCCAGCACCCGCACCTTGCACAGGCCACAGCCGCCACCGCGGCAACCGACTGGCACGCAGAGCAGGCCGTGTTGTTCCATGGCGGCAAGGACCGGCAGCGCCTCGTCGCAGCTGAAGTGCTGGCCGCTGCAGGCCTCGGTCACTTGATACTGTCTGCCCATGGCGGCGGGCCTCAGATGCGTTTGAACAGCGCGGAACGCTGGCTGTCGCCTGCGCCATCGGCCGCGGTGAGGAAGCGCTCCATAAAGATGTCGCGTTCGAACAGGCGGCCCTGCATCAGGGTGCTGATGGCCGCGTCGATCATCGGTGGTGGCCCGCACAGGTAAGCTTTGTGCCCTGTGAAGCGACCATCGAAATGGGCCTTGGCGGCGTCATGCACGAAGCCCTTGAAGCCCTGCCAGTGCGGGTCGTCGGTGGCCTGGCTGAGCGCCGGCACATAGGTGAAATTGGCGTGCTCGCGGGCCAGGCCCTCGAACAGTTCGCGGTTGTACAGTTCGGCGACGTTGCGCGCGCCCTGGAACAGGGTGATCTGGCGGCTGTCGCCCTGTGCCAGCAGGTCGAGGATCATCGACTGCGGGCTGGACAAGCCCGAGCCACCGGCCATGAAAATCAGGTCGCCCGGCTGCGAGCCACGCACGAAGAACTGCCCATAAGGGCCAGACAACTGCAGTTGATCGCCGACCTTGAGTTGCTGGTGGATATAGCTGGTGGCGGCGCCGCCCTCGACCAGGCGTACATGCAGTTCCACCTCGCTGTCCTGGCCCGACGGGTTGGCCAGGGAGAACGCCCGGCTACCATCGATACCCGGCAGGTCGAGGTTGATGTATTGCCCGGACTGGAACGCCATCGGCCGATCCAGCTGCAGGTGCAGGCCCTTGATGGTCGGCGAGAGCTCGACGATGGCCGTGACCGTGGCGCTGAAATCCGCCACTGGATGGCCGAGGAAGTCGGGATCGACATCAATGTCCGCTTCGATGGTCACGTCGCTCTGCACGGTGGCGCAGCAGGCCAGTACCTTGCCCTCTTCACGCTCGATGTCCATCAGGGCGAAGGGTGAGGCGGCGCCGATCTCGACCTCGCCTTCCAGCACCTGCACCTTGCAGGTGGCACAGGTGCCATGGCCGCAGGCGAAGGGCAGCCACACGCCCTGACGCAGGGCGGCCTGGAGGATGGTCTGGCCTTCCTCCACGTCGATCACTTCGCCGGTCGGTTCGATGGTGACGGTGTAACTCATGGGGCTCACCTCAACTCGCGGAGTTACCCAGGCCATTCAGGCCGGGGGTTTGCAGACGCAGCATGTCCTTGTGGCGCAGGCCGTTGGCATCCAGGCTGGCGGCGAAATCCGGCGCCCAAGGCTCATCATTGAGCAGCCAGATGCTGGCGCTGAAATCGACCTTGGCGGTGTCCGGGTGAGCGGCCATGGCCGGACGCAGCACCTGCTCGCACAACTCGCTGAAGCCCATGGCCGGGCTCACTGCCAGAGCGAATGGCGAGCAGAACATCAGGTGCCGATCCCAGCCCACATACAGCAGGCGATTGCCATGGAAGTTGGCTTCGAGGTCGAGCGGCGGGAATTCATAAGGCCCGATGGAATTGACGGTCATGAAGAGGTTCCTCTTGTTCTTGGTATGGGAAGGAACGGGACGGCGCTGCCGTCCCGCGCCGGCTCAGCTCGCCTTGGGTAGCGGGGCGACGGCCGGATTCAAGCCTTTCCACTGCAGCCAGCGCTGGTGCTCGGGCGAGCCTAGGTACTCGAAGTTGTCCTCGCCGATATTGATGTTGTAGTAGTCGCGCACCACCGACTCGACGTCGGCACCACCGCAGTTGCCCTGGTAGATCTGGTGCACCGGCAGCCAGGCCTGGACATACTTTTGCGGCTGGTTCTTGAAGATGTCGCAGCAGCCATCCGAGCAGAAGTGGTAGCGCTCGCCCTCGTGCACATGGCTGCGATGGCTGAGCTGGGTGGCGTCGTCCGGCTCGGTGAAGATGGTCGGGATCTGGCACACCTGGCACAGCTGCGGCAGGGTGTTGTTGTAGAAACGCTCGCCCTTTTCCTGCTGCTCGCGCCAGAAGGTGAAGCGCTCGCGGTAGTACTTGTCGAAAGTGTTCGGGTACTTGGCCGACAGCCAGTCCATCTCCTCCTCGTTGGGCATCCAGGTGTGGAAGTTGGTGGCCTGGCTGTACTGGTAGAAGGTCGCCCAGGCTTGGTGGGAGACGTGCTCCTTGCCGATGGTCGACTGCTCGACGTACTTCGGCGCACGGATGCCGTAACGCTCCAGATCCTTGAACAGCGCGCCGCCGGCCTCCTCGAAATAGACTTCCCAGGCTTCGGCCCAGGACATCACTTTGTTTGGCAGCATGTAGTCCATCATCATCCCGACCAGCGACAGCAGGCGGTTGCCGCGCCAGAACCACTTGTCGATCCAGCCCTGGATGATTGGCACGTTGTCCTCGTGCTGCTCGAGCATGAACTTGATCACTTCCAGGCCCAGGGTCATGTGCCGTGCCTCGTCGGACTGCGCCGAGAAGCCGAAGGTGACGGTGGCCATGTCGCCGTTGTAGGCCGCGCCAGACATGAAGGGCACGAACAGCAGGTTGGTCAGCACGTACTCGAAGGAGAACGAGATGGCGGTGAGGAACTCGAACGGCCCGGCCGTGCGCGCATCGTCGAAGAACGACTTGGGCACCGAGAGGAACCACACCCGGTCGTGCATATGAGCGAAATCATGCAGGCCGTTGAAGTGCTTGTTGTAGTGGCTCATCGCATGCACTTGAGTCTGCACGTGGCGCAGCTCGTCGATTGCCTGCATCTGGCAGGCGACCCGCGCACCGGCGCCGCTGAATTGCCGGCCGACCCGGGCGAAGCCCTGGAATGCCTGGTACTCGCAGGGGCTGATGCCACCGAGGAACAGCTTTAGCGCATTGACGTAGCGCGCATCGGAGATGGTCTGCTGGCCGTTGTTCTGGGCGAAAGCATCGAGAATGGCGTAGAGCTTCTTCTCTTTTTCAGCCTGGTACTTCCAGTAGGAATCCATAGTCAGGCGGAAGGGGTCTTCCCACTTGTCCCAGTCGGTGATCTTGATGCCCTCGAAATCCTCGTGGGGGAAGATGTCCTTCTTGTCCTGGTAGCTGGGCTCCCAGTCGAGGTCGCGGGTCAGGTAGCGGTACTTGTCTTTGAGGCCGAGTTTTTTCTTGGTAGCGGTCATGGCTTGGCTCCTACTAATTTTTCCACTCGAGAACGAAGGCGTCGTCGTCTTCATCGACGTTGCCGCCGATGGTGATTACGTCCAGCAGCATTTCCTGCACGTCCCAGGCGCGGCCGAGCCGCTCTTCCATGGTGTCGCGACGGATCTCCAGACGGCCTTCGGCCTCGATGCGAATCATTGCTGGCTGGTGCTGTACCACCGCATGCGGGTTGTCATGGGTGATGCCATCCACTAGGTAGCGGGCGTTGTCGTTGTCCTGCAGCACGAGGTAAACGAGCGACATGGTCTGGATCCTTATTGAATGTTCAGGCCGAGCTTTTTCAGCCGGACGAGGAAGTCCTGATGCACGCTGGCGAATGCGTCGCCGCCAGCGCTGATCTCGGCCAGCGGTGCCTGCGCCTCGAGGGCACGGGCTAGCCAGTACTCGATCCAGGCTTCGATCTGCAGGCGATTGCTCTCGCTCTCGGCGGCCACGGTCTTGACCATGGCATCGACCCAGCGGCTGCTCTCGGCGTACCACTGGCGCATGAACTCGGTGAGCATGCCGACGTCGCCAGCGCCTTCGGCACTCAGGGTCTCGTCGAACTTCTGGTACATCAGCGGGAACAGCAGGCCATCGCTGACCAGGTTCTGCGCCAGGGTCAGTTCGAACCAGTCCTTGACCACGAAGCTGTCCTCGACGTAACGGCGCAGGCCCTGCCAGACCGGGTCGTCGAGCCACAGCTGCTTGCCCTGCACCAGCGCCTCGGTGCCGCCGTTGTCGAGCAGCAGGCCGATACGCGACAGGTACTGGGCTATCCCCAAGCGGTCCATGGCGGTGTAGATGTGCATCTGCACCACGGTGGTGGCGCAGCCATCGGCGGCGATGCCGCTGTTATTGGTGTTGGCACCCAGCTCGGCGTGGCGCAGCGGCACCAGTGCTCGGAGGATGCGTGCGCGCTGCTCGTCGCTCAGGCGTCCCAGCAGCTCGCGCTTCTCGCAGAAGGCGTACTCGTGCTCGGTGGTTTCCTGCATGCGCGCACGGGTCTGTACATAGGTGCCGTAGTAGTACTGACGCGGGTCGCTGACCGCATACCAGTCGCGCATTACCAGGCAGGTGCGGGTGACATCGTTGAGCAGCTTGTCCGGCTGCCACTGCGGGCGGTAATGGAAATTGACCGTGGCCGCGACGTCGTAGCTGGCTTCCTGATAGCGACTGGCCGGCTTGTCGCCAAAGCGCCTGCGGATATGGCTGAACGTCTGGCGGATCGGTTCCACCGTGCTCGTCTTGATCTCTATGCTCATCTCGACCGTACCTATTGTTGTTGTGGGTGGCTGCCATGGGCAGGCGTTCAGTCGTGCTTGCCCGGCATGCGGCGACCGGCTTCACCGAAGCGCCACTTGACCATGTCGTCGTCGACTGCCTGGGCCATCGCCTGATCCATCACCACCACGCGGTTGTGCTGGCAGAACTGGGTGAACGCGGCTTGCGGCAGCACCAGCTCGACGAACAGGTCGGGGTAGCCGATGGCGAAGTCGAACTCAACGAAGCGGGCACCCGGCTCGCTGCGTACCCGGATGTAACGCGGCAGGTCTTCAAAACGGGGTTCAAGCGTGTTCATGTTCTGGCCATCTCCCTTGGCGGTGGGTGACAGGCCTAACGCAACGGCTGTGCCAATGCCTGAAAAAAACTTATAAACTATTGATTTATAAGGTATTAAATAATATAGAAGGCAGCAGAAGGCACTGCGCAGGGCGCGTGGTAGGCGAGCCGGAACGAGCTTTTTTGATGATTTGATCAAATGCTGCAGGCTTGCTTGAGCAAATGCTCAGGCACTGAAAATTGGCAGACAAGTAGCGCCAATTTGATCAAATGGTTGACTTCCAAGTGCGCGTGGATCTGGATATGGTGACTGCCGAGTCGAGTCCTGAGGCGTTGTGCCGGCACTCGACCACCAACCACCCAGATCTTTCCATTGACGGAATTTGCAGGGAAAAGCAGGTAGCCAGGAGCTAACTTCAGCCATCTTCAGTGACTGAGTGGATACCCTGGCAACCGGTCCGAGGTGGTTATCCCCTTACAAAAATAATCAGGGGCCCTATTGCCATGGCAATCAGGTACAAGCCGCAACTGCAGCACTCGGACTTTCAGGATTTGAGCAAACAGATCCGTTTTCAAAGCATGGAAGGCAAAATCTGGTTCGGCGAACAACGCATGTTGCTGATGCAGGTTTCTGCCATGGGCAGCTTTCGCCGCGAGCTGGTGAGCATCCTTGGCATCGAACGGGCCAAGGGCTTCTTCCTGCGCCTGGGCTACCAGTCCGGCCTGCGCGATGCCGAGCTGGCGCGCAAGCTGCGCCCACATTGCAGCGAGCTGGATATCTTCCTCGCCGGCCCGCAGCTGCACTCGCTCAAGGGCCTGGTCAAGGCGATCCCCACCGAGCTGGATATCGACATCGAAGCCGGGCGTTTCTACGTCGAGGTGGAGTGGATCGACTCCTTCGAAGTAGAGATCTGCCAAAGCGAACTGGGGCCTATGGATGAGCCGGTGTGCTGGACCCTGCTTGGCTATGCCTGCAGCTACTCATCCTCGTTCATGGGTCGCGAGGTGATCTTCAAGGAGGTCACCTGCCGTGGCCGCGGCGACGACAAATGCCGGATCGTCGGCAAGCTGGCCGAGGAGTGGGACGATGCCGATGCGTTCAAGGAATATTTCAAGAACGACCCGATCATCGAGGAACTGTACGAGTTGCAGTCGCAACTGGCCTCGCTGCGCACCAGTCTGCAACGCCAGGAAGGCCAGTACTACGGCATCGGCCAGTCGCAGGCCTACACCAAGGTCTGCCAAATGATCGACAAGGCCGCCCAAGGCAAGGTCTCGGTGCTGTTGCTCGGCGAAAGCGGAGTCGGCAAGGAGGTGATTGCGCGCAGCGTGCACCTGCGCAGCGCCCGCGCCGAACAGCCGTTCGTCGCGGTCAACTGCGCCGCCATTCCACCGGATCTGATCGAGGCCGAGCTGTTCGGTGTGGAGAAGGGCGCGTTCACTGGCGCGCTGCAGTCGCGCATGGGTCGTTTCGAACGGGCCAACCAGGGCACCATCTTCCTCGACGAAGTGGTCGAACTGAGCCCGCGGGCTCAGGCCACTTTGCTGCGCGTGCTGCAGGAAGGCGAGCTGGAGCGGGTCGGCGACAACCGCACGCGCAAGGTCGACGTGCGGGTGATTGCCGCCACCAACGAAAGCCTCAGCGAGGCGGTCAAGACGGGCAAGTTCCGCGCCGACCTGTTCTACCGGCTCAATGTGTTCCCGGTCAGCATCCCGCCCCTGCGCGAACGATTGGAGGACATTCCGCTGCTGGTGGAGCATTTTCTCAAACGCTTCCACAGCGAATACAACAAGAAGACCCTGGGCCTTTCCGACCTGGCCATGGAGGCCTGTATGCACTACCCCTGGCCGGGCAATATCCGCGAACTGGAGAACGTCATCGAGCGCGGCATCATCCTTACCGAGAGCAACGAGAGTATCAGCCTCGAGTCGCTGTTCCCGCAGTTGCAGTTGGAAGAGTTGCTCGAGAGCCGGCTGTCCAACGAAGGCACCTTACTGCAGCCGGCCGGCGAGCAGAGCTGGACTGAACAGGTGCTGGGCACGGGCCTGAGCCTGGACGCCATCGAAGAACAGTTGATGCGCGAAGCCATGCAGCGTGCTGGCAACAATGTCTCCGGCGCTGCGCGGATTCTCGGCCTGACCCGTCCGGCCCTGGCCTACCGGCTGAAGAAGATCGGGATCGAGGTCTGAGCTCTCATACAAAAACGCCCACCTGCTGCTTGGCGCCTTTGTAGGATGTGGCGGGCCGCGCAGGCTTGAGCGAAGCGATACCCATCGGGCGGTTTATGCCTGTACCCGTTGGCTGGGCGAATATCGATGATGGGTTGCGGCGCGCTTGCTCTGCTGGCAGCAGGTCAATGTGCGGGCGCCTAACCGCATCCTATAAAAGCGCCTCCCGCCCGCCCATCGGCTTACCGCCCACCTAGCCGGGACGCCGGCTTTACCAAATGGATAAAACCCCGGGCAATTTGATTATTTGCTCAAAGGCAACGCGTCCTGCCGTGTTGCAATTGCGCCCTGAATAATCTTGACGGAACCTAAAAACCAATATTTTTCAATCACTTGTAAATCAATACAGGAGACTGGCACAAGCGTTGCTCTAGGGTTCACCAACCGCTGCAAGACAAAAACAATCCAAGTGGTGACCCGTAATGAGCTTCACTTCCAAGCCGCGTAACGGCCTGACCTGCGCTATTGCCACTCCACGTCTATCTCGCCCCGCGCTCGCCCTGATTCTGCTGCCCGTGCTGCTGGCCGGTTGCGAGGCCGAACTGAACCTGGCGGCGGTCGGCGAGGCAACCCGCCACGCCAGCCTGCGCACCGACCATTACCAGGCATTGGCTAGCAACGCGGCAGTCAGCGTGCTGGTCGGCAACGACGGGGTGATCCTGGTCAGCCAGGATCAGGGCCTCAACTGGCAGCGCCAGCAACTGCCGGGGCAACCCGGCCTGATCGATGTGGATGCCTGCCCGGACGGCAGTTTCATCGCCCTCGGCTTTGCCAATCAGCTGTGGCACAGCGCCGACCAGGGCCTGAGCTGGAATGCCCATACGCTGCCGACCCAGGAGCAGATGCTCACCGCAACCTGTGCACCCGACGGTGCCTGGTGGGCGGCCGGCAGCTTCACCACCCTGCTCAATAGTCAGGACCAGGGCGCCAACTGGGATGAAACCAGCCTGGACGAAGACGCCATGCTCACCACCCTGCAGTTTCTCGACGCACAGCAGGCGGTGGTTACCGGCGAATTCGGCCTGGTCTTCAGCAGCACCGATGGCGGCCAGAGCTGGCAGGCCAGCGGTCGTTTGCCGGAAGAGTTCTACCCGCACGCCAGCCACTTCGTCAGCCTGGATGAAGGCTGGGTCGGCGGCCTCAATGGCTTTATCTACCACACCCTCGATGGCGGGCAGAACTGGCAGCGCCAGGACACCCCGTCCGCCGCACCGATCTTCAACTTCAGCGCCAACCGCGACGGCCTGTTCGCCATCGGCGATCACAGCAGCGTGCTGCGTCTGAGCGGCGAGCGCTGGCAGGCATTGCCCACGCCAAATGCCCCGGCTTACCTGCGCGCCGCCAACAGCAGCGCTGACCATCGCCTGACCGTGGCCGGCGGCCGCGGCCTGTTGTTCAACCTCGATACTCGTCCGGCCCTGGCCGCCCAGGCTCAGTGAGGCTTTGACCATGTCCATGCATCGGTTTACCCATTTTTTCTACCTGGCCAAGATCTGGCTGTTCCGTAACCCGCGCCGGGTGCTGGCGCTGATTGCTGCGCTGACCCTGTTCTTTGCCCTGCAGATCCCGGCGCTAAAGGTCTATACCGACTTCGCCGACCTGCTGCCGCAGCAGCACCCGTATATCCAGTTGCACAACAGCATCAAAGACACCTTCGGCGGCGCCAATGTGCTGGTGATCGGCGTGGAGTTCGAGGACGGCGACCTGTTCAGTAACGCCAACCTGGCCACCCTCGACCGGGTCACCCAGGCGGTCGACAACCTACCGGGGGTCAACCACAACCTGGTCAGCAGCCTGACCCACCGCAACTCGCGCAAGATCTGGCTGACCGAGGTTGGCAGCATCAACTCCGAGCCCTACTACCAGCCCGAGTTCGGCCAGCTCGACGCGCAACAACTGATCGCGATGAGGGCCGACGTGGTGGCCAACCCTCGGGTCTATGGGCCGCTGGTGTCGCCGGATCTCAAAGTGGCGTTGGTCAAGGCGCAGCTGATCGAGGGCCAGCTCGACTACGAGCAGACCTTCGCCCAGCTGCAGGCTTTGCGCCAGGCGGAAGTGCGCGACGGCGTGCGTCTGTATGCCACCGGTCAGCCGGTGCTGGTCGGCTGGGCATACACCTACATGGAGCAGATCCTGCAGATCTTCGTGTTCACCGTATTGGCCATGCTCGCCCTGCTGGTGTTCCATTTCCGCAAGGCCTACGGCGTGCTGATCCCGCTCGGCGGGGTGCTGATTTCGACTATCTGGGGCCTAGGTATCATCAGCTTGCTGGGCTACAACCTCGATCCGCTGGGCCTGGTGATTCCCTTCCTGATTGCCGCGCGGGCCATGAGCCACGGCGTGCAGTTGGTGGAGCGCTACTACGCCGAGGTGCGCGAACGCGGCAACGGTCAACTGGCTGCGCGCGCCACCTTCGACAGCCTGTTCCGCCCCGGCACCCTGGGCATCGCCTCGGACGCCATCGGCCTGGCGCTGATCGCCATCGGTTCGATCGCGCTAAACACCAAGCTGGGCGTCTATGCCTCGCTGTGGGCGACTACGGTGATCTTCTCGGTGCTGATCGGCGTGCCGCTGCTGCTGTCGATCCTGCCGCAGCCGAAGAACCCCGAAATCAAGGAAACCGTGCTGCGCCATATCGGCGCCACCTGCGCCGCCACCGTCTCGCGCCCCGGTGCCGCTGGCAAGCTCTTGGGGCTGGCCGCCCTGGCGATGGTCGCCGGGCTGTGGGCCGCCTCGCAGGTGCGCATTGGCGACTCCGAACCCGGCTCGCCGATCCTTTATCCCGAGCACGACTACAACCTGTCGTCCAAGGAGATCAACGACCGCTTCCCCGGTTCCGAGGAGCTGTACATCATTGCCGAGCACGCCGAGAACGGCGGCATCAAGCGGCCCGAAGTGCTCAAGGCGCTGCAGTCACTGCAGGCGCACATGCTGGGTGATCCGACGGTGGGCGGCAGCAAAGGTCTGCCGGACCTGGTCAAACAGGTCAATCGGCTGATGCACAACGACGACCCGCGCTGGTTCCAGATCCCCCATGACGCCGATTACGTCGGCGGGCTGATGTTCACCTACATGGCCTCCAGCCCGATCCCCGGAGCGCTGGACGAGTTCAACGACACCGACGACCGCATCGCTAACCTGGTGTTCTATTACAAGGATCGCCAGGGCGAGACCATCCGCCGCGCCATGCACATGGCCAAGCAGTGGATCGCCGAACACGGCGAGTCGGTACCGGGCCTGAGCATCCGCCTGGCTGGCGGCACCCTCGGCGTCGCTGCGGCGATGAACGAGTCGGCGTTCGAGACCAACCTGCTGGTACTGCCGTTGGTGTTCCTGTTTATCTTCGTCTTCGTCATGGTCTTCTACACCAGCTGGCATGCCGGCCTGATGATGCTGATGGCGATGCTCTTCGCCACCGTGTTGACCTATGCCTACATGGGCCTGGCCGGCATGAGTATCGACATCAACACGGTGCCGGTGATCGCCGTGGGTATCGGCGTCGGCATCGACTACTCCATTTATATGATGGATCGCATCCGCGAGGAGATGGTCAAGAGCGGCAACCTGTCCGCCGCGGTGCACCGCGCCATCGCCACCACCGGCATGGCGATCAGCTTTACCGCCCTGACCCTGATGGCCGGCATCGTCATGTGGGTGCTGCTCTCCGACCTGCGTTTCCAGGCCGACGCCGCCAAGCTGCTGTGCGTGATGATCGTGATCAACGGCATCGCCGCCATGTTGCTGGCCCCGGCCTGGGTGCTGGTGTTCAAGCCGCGTTTTATCACCGATGCCTACGTCGATGCCGACGGCGTGATCCATGCCGACCACGGCGCCGAGCCGGTTACGCCAATTCCCGCCGATCCGTTGCCGACTTCAGCGCAGTCGGGCGGCGGGCTGCTGTCCGAGGCGCGCCAACCGGCCTGAGCCGGCGCGCACCAACAACCCACGCAAGAGGTTCTGCCATGCAGACAAGAATAAGAAAAAGCCTGAAACACTGGACCCTGGCTACGCTGGCGGGGGCAGGTTGCAGCCTGACCCCGCTGGCTGCGGTCATGGCTAATGAGGAGATGCAGGTCACTGGCTTCGTCGAGAACGCCACCTTCGCCCGCGATAGCGTGGGCCTGTCGAAATTCCGCAACACGCTGCAGGTCAACGCCGACCGCAAGTTCGGTGACCTCGGTCAGCTGAACTTCAAGAATACTGCGTTCCACGCGACCTTTCGTGGCACCTACGACGGCGTCTACGACCTCAATAGCAGTGAGTACGGTAGCGGCGCGGGGGGCGCCATCGAGCTGGAGAACAGCGTTGCCGGCAACAGCGTGCCGCACGGCGGCGGCTTGACCGTGCCCGGCACCCTGCTCGGCTTCAACCAGGCGCGCAACCCCAACGAGGGCATGATCGTACTCGGCGAAAACCTGCACAAAACCCGCGGCGGTGTGGCCTTCGGCGTGCCGGTGCGGCCCTGCGACAAGGACAGCCGCGGCTGCATCGACAATTACCTGGATGCCAGCAGCGACGACCTGCGCTTCCCCGAATTCAACGAGCGCCTGGACTTCATCCGCGAGCTGTATGTCGACTTCGACAACGAACTGCCTAACGGCGACATCCTCAGCTGGCGCCTGGGCAAGCAGCAGGTGATCTGGGGCCGCACCGACCTGTTCCGCGTGCTCGACGTGATCAACCCGGTCGACTATTCGCGCAACAACATCTATGACGAGCTGGAAGACATCCGCATCCCGATGTGGATCGCCAAGGCCGACTGGCGGATGGGTGCTGGTGAGGTGTTCGACGACCTCAACCTGTCGTTCGTGTGGAACGTCGACAAGTTCCGCCCGCACAACCTCGGCCAGTGCGGCGGGCCCAACTCGATTCTCGACGCGGCCTGCTTCTTTCGCGGCATGAACAACCTGTGGGAAAACGGCGGCACCGTGGCCAACTTCGCCAACGGCAACATCGCCACCGACTTCGGCCCCGGCCAGATCGGTATCCGCCAGGCGCACATGCCGTCCTGGAGCCTGTCCAACAGCCAGTTCGGGATCAAGCTGGAAGGCGTCTACGGCGACTTCGGCTTCAGCCTCAACGCCCTCACCTATCGCTCGCAACTGCCTTCGCTGCGCGGCGGCATCCCGGCGACCAATGCCTTCACCGGTGAGACCGCGGTATGGCCAAGCCTGATCGCCTTCGACATCCACTTCCCGCGGGTCAACCTGATTGGCGGCTCGATGGACTACTACTCGCAGGCGATCAACACGGTGTTCCGTGTCGAAGTGGCGCACACCGAGGGCGAGGAGTTCGCCAACACTATGCAGTCGCGGCTGTTCTCCGAGTCCAACGTGACCCGCTACGTGATCGGTGCGGACAAGAACATCTTCATCCCGGCGCTCAACCCGGGCCGGGCGTTCCTGTTCTCGGCGCAACTGTTCGGCCAGCACATCCACGAGCACCAGGAGGAGAAGCGCGCACTGGGCAAGGTCGGCATGCCGGACTGGGAGCAGAACTGGATCGGCACCCTGCTGGTCAAGGGCTGGTGGATGAACGATCGGCTCAGCCCGCAGTTGCTCGCCGCGCATGACTTCAAGGCCCAGGCCACCGCCATCGCCCCGAGCATCGAGTATCTGTTCAGCGACAACCTGAAGATCACCGCCGGCGCCAACATCAAGGTCGGTCGCGGCGCCCGCGAGTACGACGATTGCCGCACCTGCAACCCATGGGACCCCTTCACCAGCGCTGGCCAACCGGAAGGCATGAGCCTCGGCTTGTCCGGCTATGAACCCCTGGGTCGTTTCCGCGCAGGCCCGATCGGCATGGCGCAAAAGGAAGACGAACTGCAACTGACCCTGCGCTACAGCTTCTGATCACCACGAGGAACGGACAACATGCACAAGAACACTATCTTCCGCCTGACCGCGCTGACCCTCGCCCTGACTGCGGGGCAGGCCATGGCTGCCGCTGAGTCGGTGATCGAGAAATCCTTCTACCCCTACAAAGGCGAAACGCCCAAGGCCGCCGGCTTGAGCGCCGGCCTGACCATCAACCAGGCCAACGTCGCCCAGTTCAAGGACATCATCGATCCGGCCTTCTACGGCTTTATCGAGAAGGGTTGGCTGGAGATGCAGGTTGGCGAGACCACCTCCTTCGACCTGCACCCCAACTATGTCGAGGCCAGCCGTCGGGGCCAGGACCAAGTCAAGCTCGGCGCCAAGCCCGGCCAGATCGAAGGCTGGGTCGCCGGCCGGCCCTTCCCCCAGGAGCCGGATGCCAATGACCCGCGCGCTGGCGAGAAGCTGGCCTGGAACTACAAGTACGGCTACAACTGGGGCGACAGTGCGGCCATCTCGCCGTTCTATTGGAAGTACCGCGACATGAACTCGGCCAAGGTCGAGCGCACCATCAAGTTCGACTTCCACTTTCTCAACTTCACCGGCCGGGTCAACCAGCCCCCGCTGCCGGCGATCACGCCGAACCCCTCGCAGCTGTTTCGCGGCATCTACGTCAAGGTTCTCGAACCCTATGACGTGCGCAATACCCAGCTGCTGATTCACCGCTCCGAGGACGACCTCAAGCGCGACAACTCCTGGCTCTACCTCGGCTTCCAGCGCCGCGTGCGCCGTCTGGCCACCGGCCAGGTGACCGACGCCTTCCTCGGCTCGGACCTGATGATCGAGGACTTCGAGGGTTACAACGGGCGCATCTCCGACATGAACTGGAGCTACAAGGGCACCAAGTTCCTGTTGATGCCCTTCTACAACCACAACGACCTGACCCTGGACAGCGAAACCCACAAGGACAGCGACGGCTACCAGGTCGTCGCCTTCGCCGGCCAGGGTGGCTGTTTCCCCAACATCACCTGGCAGCTGCGCAAGGTCTACGAGGTCGAGTCGGCCCCGGTCGAAGGCAGCCATCCGCTGTCCAAGCGCGTGCACTACGTGGATGCGCAGACCTTCACCGTGCCGCGCACCATCTCCTATGACCGCAAGGGCAGTCTGTGGAAGACCTTCACCATCGGCCAGGCCCACCCCGATCATCACCTGGCGAAGAACAAGGACAGCGGCGTGTCGATCGACGACAGCTTCAGCATGATCGACGTGCAGGCCATGCACTGCACCACCGGCCAGTTCAAGGGTCAGGTCGACCCGGCCATGAGCAAACCGGAAATGTTCAGCGTGCAGCACATGCGCGCCACCGGTAACTGACAGACCGTCACCCGCAGCCGCCCGGCAACACGCCGGGCGGTTTGCACACCACCCCCGAATTCAACCCAGGCTGCGCCGGCGCGGCACGGCAGCTGTTGCCCGTGCATTCGCCGCCACCTTCACTACGGATCGGATGCCATGTCCCAGCGCGCGCCAGACCCAAGCCAAGGCCAAGCCCAGCAACAACTGCTGCTGGTGACCGACAGCCAGGCCAACATCCTCTTTGCCAGCCCGGCCCTGTGCCGTCTGGCCGGCTTCGGCGAAAGCGCCCTGCTCGGCCGCCCCGCCGCCTGCCTGCGCCACCCGGACATGCCGATGGGGCCGATCAAGGATCTCTGGGCGACCCTCGGCCGCGGTCAGTCCTGGATGGGCATGCTGAAAAATCGCCGGGCCGATGGCCAGGCCTTCTGGGTCGACGCCTTTATCAGCCCGGTCATGGAAGACGGCAAGGTTAGCGAATACCAGGCCATCTACCGCCTGCCCCAGGCCGAGGCGATTCAGCGCGCCACCGCCATCTACCGCACCCGCAGCCAGGGCAAGCAACCGGCGGCATTGCGCTGGCAATGGCTGAGCCGCAGCCGCGCCCAGGCCCTGCTGGCGCTACTGGCCTTCAGCCCGCTCGGCCTGCTCGCCCTGAGCCACAGCCCGCAGCTGGGCGGCGCCCTGCTGTTCGCTTGCGCCTGCCTCTGCTGGCTGCTGTTGAGCCTGCATGGCAAACCCTTCGCCGCACTGGTGGCGGACAGTCGGCGCCTCGTCGAGCACCCGATCAAGCAACTGATCTACACCGGACGGATCGATGAAGTCGGTCAGTTGCAGCTGGGCAACCGTCTGCAGGAAGCGCGTCTGGCCTCGATGGTGGCGCGCATCGGCGACAGCAGCAGCCGGGTCAGCGCCCATGCCGACGACACCCGGCAACTGCTCGGCACCAGCAATCAGGCGGCCGAACAGCAGCAACAGGCCCTGGACGGTATCAGTGCCGCGGTCGAACAACTCAGTGCGACCATTCAGGAAGTCGCGGGCAATACGCGCAATGCCGCCGAACAGACCCACCAGGCACAAGCCTTGAGCGATGACGGCCAGCGCCAGGTGGGCAATGCGCACCAGAGCATCGCCGCCCTCGCCGCTACCCTCGACCAGTCGGCTGCAGCCGTCACCGCACTGAGCCAGCACAGCCAGGCGATTGGCGGGATTCTCGAAGTGATCCGCAGCATCGCCGAGCAGACCAACCTGCTGGCCCTGAATGCCGCCATTGAGGCGGCGCGGGCCGGCGACAACGGTCGCGGCTTCGCCGTGGTGGCCGACGAGGTACGCTCTTTGGCCCAGCGCACCCAAGCTTCCACCGACGAAATCCAAGGCATGATCGAAGCCCTGCGCCAGGGTACGGCGCAGGTAGTCAAAACCATGCAGCAGGGGCTGCAACAGTCGCGGACCAGCGTCGATCAGGTCGACGCCACCGCTCAGGCCCTTGCGCACATCACCCTGCGCATTGGCGAGATCGCCGGCATCAGCAGCCAGATAGCCGCCGCCGGCCACCAGCAGAGCCAGGCCGCCGAGGAGATCAACCAGAAGATCCACGCCCTGCAAGGCCTGGCCAGCCACAGCCGGCAACTGCAACGTGACACCCTCAACCTCGCCGACCAGGTCAGCAGCCAAGCCAGCCGACAGCGCGCCCTGATCGAGCATATGCACGGGCACTGATGCCAGGGCGGCGGACAGTTCCGGGGGTGTGTAGGCGAAAGGCGACTTGCCGTTTCGCCACCGAGTGCTTAAGGTCGAGTCACCGTTGCAGGCTTGGCGCCAGCCTCCGCATCTGCCGTAACCAAAAGGATGTTTGGTATGCGTTGCACAACACCCAACTCGCCCAGGCTAGCCATGCCAGCGGCCCGGCATAACGCCAGCGGCAAGCTGATCAGAAAGTACTTGTCCGCGCCGAATCGGCTGCGGGAAAACACGCGATCACGCGAATACGCACGCTTCGCCGACTTTTCAGGTAAATCATTGATCAGTAAAGTTTTTATGATAAACGTCGTGGGTATGCGTGTGGCCTTATCTAGAACGCTACATATATTCAATACGCAGAATTCCGTCTAATCACTGTTATGCACTATGGAGTTCGCATGGTCCGCATCGAAATTGAAAAAGATAAAAATATAAATCTGAAGATTGATGCACCATGCAGAACCTGCAAAAGGACAACAAAACACATAATACTTGCCGATATAGAACTAAAGGGCCGGGATGAAACCGAGGATGAATTCATATACGGCTGGGATGACAAGTACCAAACCATACAGTGTCAAGGCTGCGAGACAATTTCCTTTCTCAAGTCCCACATGAACTCCGAAGACATGTATGAAACAAACCCTGAGAGGGGTGAGTGGGAATATGCCACGCATGTGGACATTTACCCTAACCCCGAGGAAGGAAGAGAACCTGTAACCGATCACCACTTACTGCCGGTAAAACTAGTAAGAATCTATACAGAGACGCTGTCTGCCCTTAATAGCAATAATCGAGTTCTGGCTGGAATTGGCATACGAGCCATCGTCGAAACTGTTTGCAAAGACAAACAAGCCTCAGGAAAAGATTTGGCTAAAAAAATAAATGATCTAGTAGCTCAGGGTGTACTAACAAAAGACGGCGCTGACATTCTTCATAAACTTCGCACTCTCGGCAACGATGCCGCGCATGAAGTAACTCCTCACAGCGCCGTACAGCTCAGTCTAGCCCTCGATGTAATTGATCATCTACTTCAAGGCGTCTACATTCTGCCGCATCATGCTAATGCAAAATTCAAGTAAGCATAACAACTGGTATATGGACTCTCCCCACAAGTAGTGAGCAAAGCTTTGTTTTTGCACCTGTCGTCAGCGCGGTTGCATTCGTATATCCGGCCTGTTTTGGGCTTTTCCGCCCTGGCCATTCTGTAGTTCGCGCAGCGGGGG